>JBILQJ010000010.1:0-44536 GCA_044373325.1 Burkholderiales bacterium | reverse complement strand
CATGCGTTGGTTTTAGGCAAATCCATCACTGTGGCTAACACCCGATTACTTTGTTGTTCTTGCGCGGCGCTTACCCGTTTTTTGAGTTGGGCTTCTCCCCTAAAACCGCCCCAAGCCAAACCCAAATAGCAAGCCAACAGGCAAAGCGTGATGACGTGAAGTTGAGGTGCGTGTTTTGGAAAATAGTTTGAAAAATATTTTGAAAAATAAGCGAGTACACTCAACGGCACAATCAAAAAATAAGGCCACACAGGCAAGGTTGACCATGTGGCCAACCATGCAATCCCAAAAGAATAAGCGAGTAGTAAGGGCATGTTTCAGTTTCCTAAAAAGCCAAATGTATCCACGGCGCGAAACGGTGTGCTGCTTATTCGCGTTTTAATTCTAAATCAATTTGTCCTTGTTCGCTGTGAATAAAAATGTCTCCTTCTGAAAAGGTAAATTGTAATTGCATATTGCGTTGGCAGAGGGTTTGTAGTTTTAAACTGTCTTCGGGCGAGACGCAAACCAATTGCAATTTGTCGAGTTGTTGTATGATTTTTTGCTGCTCTTTTAGCCAAATGGCCATGCCTTTGCCGTAGGCAAATAAAACGGCTTGATTGGCGCGGTGATTGGCGCGGCGCAAGCGTTTTTCATCGGGTAAGCCCAATTCTATCCATAAATCACAGTCGCCATTGCGTTGATGTTCCCACAAGGCTGGCTCGTCATCAACGGATAAATCTTTGCTAAACTGCAAGCGGTCGGAAGCGTACATGGCAAAAGCCAACAGCCGTATCATGAGGCGCTCGTCCGTTTCAGAAGGGTGACGCGCCAAAGTCAAAGCGTGGGTTTGAAAGTAAGCCCTATCCATGTCGGTAAGGGTGAGTTCGGCTTTGTAGATGGTAGATTTTAAGGCCATGTGAGTCCTGTCGGGCAAGTTAAAATGAAGTTGAAGTGAAGTTGAAATCAGTGGCATTTTACGCGAAAAGGCCACGTTTCGTTTTTTATCTCTGGTTGGCTTAATCGATGGTTGGGTTAAAGATAGTTCAGTTAAAGGAGCGTTTTATGTTACATCAAGTGACTTTGCCACTGCATTTTGAACGTGAGTTTTGTTTGGCTTTGCCCGAAGATGCGGTGCGTGATTTTCATACGCCAAGGCCAGTTTATGAGGCACTTTGGTCAGCGGCCATGCCCACACCCGTCGCCGCGCCAACTTTGTTGGCTTACAACGCCAATTTGGCAAACATGTTGGGCTTGAGTTCGGCGGACATCAGCAGCGCCGATAGTGTGGCCTTGTTAAGTGGTAATGCCTTGTTGCCGACGATGCAGCCTTGGGCGACTTGTTACGGTGGCCATCAATTTGGCCATTGGGCAGGGCAGCTGGGCGATGGCCGCGCCATCAGTTTGGGAGAACAAGTTCTTTCCGACGGTCAACGCTTAGAATGGCAATTAAAAGGCGCGGGTTTGACTCCGTACTCTCGCAGTGGCGATGGCCGTGCGGTTTTACGCTCGTCTTTGCGCGAATACGTGGCCAGCGTGGCGATGGTGGCTTTGGGTGTACCAACCACGCAGGCTTTGAGTTTGGTCAGCACGGGCGAGGGCGTGTTGCGTGACAAACTCTACGATGGTCGCGCGGCTTATGAAATGGGCGCGATTGTTTGCCGCATTGCACCCACTTTTTTACGCTTTGGGCATTTTGAAAGTTTGGCCAGACGAGGTAATTTTAGCGAATTACAAATCTTGATTGATTACACCATAGCGCATCATTTTCCAGATTTGTTGGCGCTGGAAACCCCCTCAAAAAGGTTGGCCGCATGGTTTGCGCAAGTGGCTGAACTGACAGCGAATTTGATGGTAGAGTGGTTGCGCGTGGGATTTGTGCACGGTGTCATGAATACCGATAATTTATCAATAATCGGCGTAACCATAGACTTTGGCCCATTTGCTTGGCTGGATCAATTTGAAGCCGCCTATACGCCCAACACCAGCGACCGTGAAAGACGGTACGCCTACGCCAAACAAGTCCGAGTCGCACGCTGGAACATAGGCTGCTTGGCACAAGCGTTGGCGCAATCGGATCAAAATCCGCAGGGATTGCCTTTGGCCGACATAAACGCAGGCATAAACACGTTTGATGACACCTTCAAGCGCGGTTACCCAACCATGTTAAACGCCAAATTGGGCTTGGGTGACGTTGAGGCAGAAGACGAGGCCTTGGTAGCGGCATTATTTGAATTGATGCAATACAGCCAAGTTGATTACACCGTCTTTTTTCGATGTTTGATTGATGTTTTGATGGCTATTTCAGAGACGCATTCGGTGTCAGTTGCGGCCAACCTTGAGCGCTTGAAACCCTGTTTTTACGAAACAGAAACATGGCAACGCGATGCCGAATTATGGGGCAGTTGGTTGAGCGATTATCAAACGCGTGCAACAAGCACCCCAAGCGACTTGGCCACCAGAATCGCCCAAATGAAACGCGCGAATCCTTGTTACATTCCGCGCCAACATTTGCTGGAAGAAGTCATTGAGGCTGCCGAAAATGGCAACACACAGCCTTTGCAAGATTTGTTGGCAGTGTTGCAATCTCCTTATGAAGCCCGCGCAGGATTGGAAGCCTACGCAGCTTTACGCCCCAGGCATTTGGCTGCATCGGCGCTGTCTTGTAGTTCTTAACCAAAATAACAGTGGGTAGCTGGCGTGGTTTCTGTTAGAATATCGCCCAAACAGTGTGGCCAACTTTATTGTGATTTTTTAAAGTTGGCCGTAATCATATCAATCAAAAAAACCACCCATAAAATTTGAGTGTCTGTTTTTTTACAGAATAAAGTGAGCAGCCAAATGCAAATTACTATCGTTAAGCACCCCTTAGTTCAACATAAATTGGCGTTACTCCGCAGCGCAGACATCAGTACGTATCGGTTTCGCGTGTTAACCGAAGAGTTGTCGCGCTTGTTAACCTATGAAGCAACTCGTGATTTACCTTTAGAGGACGTGACCATAGAGGGGTGGTGCGGCAAGGTGGCTGTGCAAAAAATCAAGGGCAAAAAGCTCACGGTTGTACCGATTTTGCGCGCAGGCATTGGTATGTTGCAAGGCGTGTTAGATTTGGTGCCTTCCGCTAAAATCAGCGTGGTGGGTTTGGCGCGAGACGAGGCGACCTTGCAACCTGTGTCTTACTTTGAAAAATTTGTGGGCGATTTAGAAGATCGTTTGGCCTTGGTGATAGACCCTATGTTGGCCACAGGCGGTTCCTTGATTGCCACCATTGATTTATTGAAACGCAATGGCTGTAAAGAAATTAAAGCCGTCGTGATGGTGGCCGCCCCAGAAGGCGTGAAAGCCGTTAATGCCGCTCACCCCGATGTCGAAATTGTTACCGCCTCGTTAGACAGTCATTTAAACGAACAAGGCTACATCATTCCTGGTTTGGGCGATGCGGGCGACAAAATTTTTGGTACGCCTTATTTGTAAGCTATAAGGTTATCAACCGCTAGACGAAAAGGAGATAGAAATGTTGCATAAAGTAAAAGAATTTGTTTCAGGCGCACAAATTTTATTTGTGGCTTTTGGGGCTTTGGTTTTAGTGCCTTTATTGACGGGATTAAACCCAGCAATGGCTTTGTTAGGCGCAGGCGTTGGCACGTTGATGTTTCAGTGGGTGACGCGTCGCCAAATTCCTGTCTTTTTGGGGTCTTCTTTTGCTTTTATTGGGCCTATTATTTTTGCAATGCAACAGTGGGGGGCGGCTTCAACCCAGTTTGCTTTATGTATGGCGGGCATCATGTATTTTTTGGTGGCGGCTTTGATTCAATGGCGAGGCATGGCGTTTATACACCGTTTGTTGCCGCCTGTGGTGATAGGTCCCGTCATTATGGTCATCGGCTTGTCGGTGGCGGTGGCCGCTTCTGGTATGGCCATGGGGCAAGGTGGCGGCAAGCAGTTGGTGGACTACGATACCTCTTTGATTTTGGCGACAGTGTCTTTATTGACGACCATCGTCGTTTCGGTTTATGCGCAAGGTATGTTGAAATTAATCCCCATTTTATCGGGCGTGGTTGTGGGGTATGTTTGCGCCATTTTTTTGGGCGTGGTTGATTTTACGGGCATCCTTAACGCGCCGTGGTGGATTGTTCCGCATTTTACCGCGCCCGAGGTGAATTGGTCGGCGGCTTTGTATATGTTACCCGTAGCCATTGCGCCTACCATAGAACATATTGGGGCAGTCATGGCTTTGGGTAAAGTCACAGGCGTGGATTACACTCAAAAACCAGGTTTGCACCGCAGTTTGACTGGCGATGGTTTGGGCGTGTGTTTCGCGGGTTTGATTGGTGGCCCACCCATTACCACATATTCTGAAGTCACAGGCGCTTTAATGATTACGCGCAATTTTAATCCTGTCATTATGACTTATGCGGCCATTTTGGCGGTTGTGTTAGCTTTTTTTGGCAAGTTTAATGCTTTATTAAACTCAATTCCCTTACCCGTGATGGGCGGCATTATGGTGTTGTTGTTTGGTACGATTGCGTCTATCGGCCTTAAAACCTTAATCGATGCAAAAGTGGATTTGATGGAAGCCCGAAACTTGGTCATTGTGTCTGTGGTTTTGACGTGCGGCATTGGTGGCTTAATGATACAAGTCGGCGATTTCAGCTTGGCTGGCGTGGGTTTGGTGAGCGTTTTGGCCATGATTTTAAACGGTGTATTGCCTAAAACAAGAAAAGAATCAACATGATTTATCCTCAAATTTTTGATGTCATCGTCGTAGGCGGCGGTCATGCTGGCACAGAAGCCGCGTTGGCGGCCGCCAGAATGGGCGCCAGCACTTTGCTTTTGACTCACAACATAGAAACGCTGGGACAAATGTCCTGCAATCCGTCTATAGGCGGGATAGGCAAAGGCCATTTGGTGAAAGAAATTGATGCTTTGGGCGGCGCAATGGCTTTGGCCACCGATTACAGCGGCATACAATTTCGCACCTTAAATGGTTCAAAAGGCCCAGCTGTTCGTGCCACTCGCGCCCAAGCCGACCGCATTTTATATAAAGCCGCCATTCGCCATATGTTAGAAAATCAGGCCAATTTGTGGCTATTTCAGCAATCGGTTGACGATTTATTGCTAGAAGGCGATACGGTGACGGGCGTGGTAACAGCCATTGGTTTGACGTTTCGAGCCAAATCGGTGGTGTTAACCGCTGGCACTTTTTTGGCGGGGAAAATCCATGTTGGGCTAGAAAATCAGGTGGGTGGCCGCGCGGCCGATCCAGCAGCAACAAGGTTGGCCGCAAAATTACGCGAGCTCAATTTGCCTGTCGGGCGCTTAAAAACAGGCACGCCCCCGCGCATTGATGGGCGCAGTATTGATTTTAGTCAGCTAGAAGAACAGTTGGGTGATAATCCCACGCCTGTGTTTTCCGCACGCGGCAAACAGGCCATGCACCCGCGTCAAGTGGCGTGTTGGATTACGCACACCAATGAAAAAATGCACGACATCATTCGTTCAGGCTTTGACCGCAGTCCCATGTTTACGGGAAAAATTGAAGGCGTCGGCCCGAGGTATTGCCCGTCAATTGAAGACAAAATCAATCGCTTTGCCGACAAAAATCAGCATCAAATTTTTTTAGAGCCTGAAGGCCTAGACACGCACGAATATTATCCAAATGGCATTTCGACCAGTTTGCCGTTTGACATACAATTGGCGGCAGTGCGTTCGATGAAAGGCTTGGAAAACGCGCATATTTTGCGCCCTGGTTACGCCATAGAATATGACTTTTTTGACCCCCGTGGTTTAAAAACCAGTTTTGAAACCAAAGCCATTTCGGGTTTGTTTTTTGCAGGCCAAATCAATGGCACAACGGGTTATGAAGAGGCGGCCGCCCAAGGTTTATTTGCAGGCTTGAATGCGGTTTTGTATACGCGAGAACAAGCAGCTTGGACACCGCGTCGTGACGAAGCTTATTTGGGCGTGTTAGTCGATGATTTGGTGAGCAAAGGTGTGAATGAGCCGTATCGAATGTTTACCAGTCGCGCCGAATTCCGTTTGCAATTGCGTGAAGACAATGCCGATTGGCGCTTGACCGACAAAGGCCGCGAATTGGGTTTGGTTGGCGATGCTCAATGGGCTGATTTTAATCGCAAAAGAGACGCCGTTTTGACCGAAAAACAGCGTTTAAAAACCACGTATTTGCACCCGTCTAAATTGTCGAGCGCCGCGATGCAAACCGTGTTTGGTGGCGATTTAAGCCACGAATACAGTTTGGCCGAGCTGTTGCGCAGACCGCAAGTGGATTACCGCGCTTTGGCGACTTTAACGCCAGCGCCTTATGGTTCAGAAGGTTCAGAAAGCGACAGCGAGCGCCTAGCGTTTGATGCACAAGTCATAGACCAAGTCGAAATTCAAATTAAATATCAAGGGTACATCGACAGGCAAAATGAAGATTTGGCGCGACAAGAAAATTTAGATGACATACGGTTGCCACCCAATCTGGATTACGCAAGTGTGACGGCTTTGTCCAACGAAGTTCGCCAAAAATTGATACAAGCCCAACCCGAAACCTTGGGCATCGCATCGCGTATTCAAGGCATTACGCCCGTGGCCATCGCCTTGTTAAAAGTCCATTTAAAACGCAAATCGATGGAAATCTCTGATTAACGCATTTTGTCCTGATCTTGCATAAAAACCCTTGTGGCCAAATTTTGATTCTAAAAAATCAGGGAAAAAGGTTGGCCGAAGGCATTTCTTGATGGGATGTGGGCTTCAGCAAGACGCGCTTTAAATCAGCTTTCATAAGCCATCAACTTTTATCGCTTGATTGTATGCGCAAAAAAATCCTCCCTAAGTATAAATTTAGGGAGGATTTGACATTTTTTAAGTAATAAAATACGAACTACAAAACGCCTTTACTCGAAGGCAAGTCATTGTTGATGAGTGTGAGAGCAGGGCGCAAGGCTCGCCCAAATCCTTTGAATAAGCTTTCTACCATGTGATGCGTGTTGTCACCTTTGACGCTTAAATGGATGTTGGCCGCTAAACTGTCAGACAAAGAACGGAAAAAATGTGGCACCATTTCAACGGCAAAGTCGCCTATCATGGGGCGATTAAAATCGGCTTCAAACACCAAATAAGGGCGGCCTGAAAGGTCGATGGCGACTTGAGCAAGGCATTCATCCATCGGCAAGACAAAACCAAATCGGCCTATGCCACGTTTATCGCCCAAAGCTTTTTTGAGCGCCAAACCCAAAGCCAAAGCCGTGTCTTCTACCGTATGATGATCATCTATGTGCAAATCACCAACGACAGCAACACTTAAATGAAACCCTGCATGCGTGGCGATTTGATCGAGCATGTGGTCAAAAAAGCCCAAACCCGTGTGGATTTGGTTGTTGCCCGTACTGTCTAAGTCTACGTTGACTTGAATTTGAGTTTCTTTGGTGTTACGGGTGATGCTGGCTTTGCGGTTTTTTTTGCTTAACAATTGCGCCACAATTTGCGGCCAACCTTGTGTGGCGCTGTATTGCAAGGCGCGTATGCCCATGTTTTTGGCCAATTCCACATCGGTAATTCGATCGCCTATGACCCAACTGTCCGTAAAATCGACTCGACCTTGTTGCAAGTAAGATTGCACTAAGCCTAAATTGGGTTTGCGGCACGAACAGCCTTGGTGTGCAAAATGTGGACAAATCAAAACTTCATCAAACAATATGCCTTGAGAACTAAAAACTTGCATCATTTTTTGTTGGGCAAGTTCAAAATTTTCTTGTGGAAAGCTGGGCGTCCCCAAACCATCTTGATTGGTGACCATCACCAAGCGATAGCCCGCCTGTTGTAATTGCAACAAAGCCGTGACAGAGTGAGGGAGGAAATTCAACTTTTCTAAACTGTCCACTTGTTTGTCTATCAGTGGTTCTTCAATCAAAGTGCCATCACGGTCAATAAACAATAAGCGCTGTTGGGTCATGAGAGGCTTTCTATTCTGTAAAGTAAAAAAGAAAAAAGAGGATTTTTGAGATTAAAAAAGCCAGAAAAGGTTGGCCGCAAGCTGAAAAATAGGGTGCGGCCAACCTTTTTATGGCAGGGTACTAAAAAACTAAGCTTTACTGTCTTCGCTGTCTAAAAAGCTTTTGAGTTTTTCAGAACGCGTTGGGTGACGCAATTTGCGTAAGGCTTTGGCTTCAATTTGACGGATGCGTTCACGAGTTACATCAAATTGTTTACCAACCTCTTCCAACGTGTGATCGGTGTTCATGTCTATGCCAAAACGCATTCTCAAAACTTTGGCTTCTCTTGGTGTCAAAGTGTCCAAAATGTCTTGTGTCACGTTTCTTAAGCTGGAATACATGGCAGCATCGGAAGGCGTAATGGTTGAGCCATCTTCAATAAAATCCCCCAAATGAGAGTCGTCATCGTCACCGATGGGCGTTTCCATAGAAATGGGTTCTTTAGAAATTTTAAGAATGCGACGAATTTTATCTTCGGGGATTTCCATGCGTTTGGCCAATTCGGCTGGTTCCGCTTCGTTGCCCGTTTCTTGCAAAATTTGACGACTGATCCGATTCATTTTGTTGATGGTTTCTATCATATGAACGGGAATGCGTATCGTGCGAGCTTGGTCGGCAATCGAGCGCGTAATGGCTTGGCGTATCCACCAAGTGGCATACGTCGAAAATTTATAGCCACGACGATATTCAAATTTATCAACGGCTTTCATTAGCCCAATATTGCCTTCTTGTATCAAATCCAAAAACTGCAAGCCACGATTGGTGTATTTTTTGGCGATTGAAATCACCAACCGTAAATTGGCTTCTATCATTTCGCGTTTGGCTTTTTGAGCTTCGCGTTCATATTTGCTCATATCATTATTGATTTTTTTCAAAGACTCAATAGATATTTTTGCAATCTCTTGAATTTCAATAATATTGTTTTGTTTTTCTGCGACAGCATGCTGAAAGCGTTCTAAAGTTTCGACCCAAGCATTTTTTGCTTGGAGCTCTTGAGTTAACCACAAAGGGTCGGCTTCGCGACCAATAAAACTTTTCTTGAAATAATCGGCATTCATTTTAACGCGGGTAACGCAAATGTCGCGTATTTCACGCTCATTTTTACGCACGGCATCCACTTTATTGCGCAAAGAATCACACAAATTATCAATTTGACGTGCCGAGAAACGCACCAAGGTGAAAGCCTCTAAGATTTCTTGTTGTAATTTCAAGTATTTTTTGCTTTCCACGCCATCGCTGGCTAAGGCTTTCAATAGTTTTTCATAGGTTTTTTTGATGGGCGCAAAATGTTCTAACACTTTGGCTTTTAATAATTCTAAGTCAACACCAGGAGCCGCCTCAACCGTCTCTTCGTCTTCTTCCTCTTCGCTCTTATTTTCTACTTTGTCAACATCTTCCTCATCTTCTTCAGGTAAAACGACTTCAATCACATCATCATCTGATACAAAGCCATCAAACACTTCATCGACGCGCATTGTGCCTGCTTCAATTTTAACCAATAAGTCAAAAATTTCTTTCAAACTGCCAGGACAAATCGCCATGGTTTGAACCATGTTTTTTAAGCCAAACTCAATGCGCTTGGCAATTTCAATTTCACGATGACGATCTAATAATTCAACTGTTCCCATTTCGCGCATATACATACGAACAGGATCGGTTGTGCGACCAAAATCAGCGTCTGAATTCGTTAAAGCTGCCTCGGCCTCATCGACAGCATCTTCATCGGCAACCACTTGCTGTGAGTTTTCAGACAGCAACAAGGTCTCCGCATCGGGCGCTTCTTCAAACAGTTGTATGCCCAAACTTTTAATCATGCTGATGATATTTTCAACTTGATCCACATTAGACATATTGTCAGGAAGATTATCGTTGATTTCAGAGTAAATTAAATAGCCGCGCTCCTTACCCATATTAATGATATGGCGTAAGCGTTTGCGTTGTTCTTCAATGGACATTTCAACGGGTACTTCAGGGACAGTATTTTTGTTTGGGACGAGTGCCATAATATGAAATCCTACGAGTCTGTATGTACAACAAAAAAATAAGTCAAAGAATCGGTCCGTCAAAGGTATTAAAAAAGCTTTTAATTACAAAGCATCCCTTAAGCGACGTTTTGTGACGCGACAGCTTAGACCCGAAAACTTAAAAAAATATAGCCGATTATCATAACACAAAAGACCTTTAAAAAGGCGAAAAGAGCAGAGTGTTCTACCCTTTTTCACGCTTATTTTGTTTTAAGCAACTTTTTTATTATAGGGCATTTTTTTTCAGACTGCTGGTCACTTGCATTAATAAATTAAACGCCATACATAGAACGGTAATTTCGTATCTTTTGTGCGTAGGCTTCTGCGTCTGGATTGTGACTGGCGTAGTGCAAAATATCATGAATGTTGATAATACTAATGACAGCTAATCCTAAATTTTGATTGATTTCTTGAGTGGCTGATAAAGTGCCTGCACCGCGTTCCATTCTATCAATGGCAATAGAAACAGCCACAGGTTCTGCACCTGCATGACGGATTATTTCTATGGATTCCCTAACAGAAATACCAGCACTAACGACATCGTCAATAATTAAAACGCGACCATTTAAGGGGGCGCCAACCAATTGCCCACCCTCGCCGTGATCTTTTACTTCTTTGCGATTGTAAGCATAAGGGGCATTTTTTCCTTTTTCAGCCAACATCATAGAAACCGCTGCTGCCAAGACGATGCCCTTGTAGGCTGGGCCAAAAATCATGTCAAATTCTATTTTACTTTCTAAAATGCTGTTAGCATAAAAACGTGCCAAGGTTAGCAAGCTTTGGCCATCAGCAAATAAACCTGCATTAAAAAAGTAAGGCGAAATGCGGCCAGCCTTGGTGGTGAATTCGCCAAGGCGTAGCGCTTTTTTATCTAAAGAAAATTTTATAAAATCTTGATTGTTCATAATAAGTTACCTTTTTTAGGCGTATTGATGAAAATTGAGGTGTTTTGATGATGCGACGAGCGACGAACGTAGATTTTAACATAATTTATTTTTATGGCGATTGATTAAAACTGGACGTAACTCAAAAAAATACGTTGGGTTTCTTGGATTTTTTTTGCGCTGGTGTTATTCTATTCGATTGTAAGTTTCTGTCTCTTTTCTTTATCTTTAATTTTAGGTATGCGAAAGACGCCTCAACGACCAAAAAAACGAAGTTGAACTTTAATTTTTGACAATAAAGGAACATGGTAATGTCTAACCCCAATGAAACGCTGAATCAATTTTTTAACCAATTGACCGAAAATAATCAACGTTGGATGCAACAGTTTGTCAATGCGACCAACATCGGCTTGAGTCCAGAAGAGGCGGCCAACCCAGTGGGCGAATCTTGGGAAAAAATCATGCACAACACCAATCAATTTTTTGCCTTGCAAAACACTTTGTATCAACAACAAATGAATGTTTGGATGCAGTTTTTTGACCAAAATTATGACAAAAATACCGTCATCGATAAGCGTTTTTCGTCTGATGAATGGCAAATAAATCCATTTTATAGCTTTATTAAACAAAGCTATACGTTGACTTCTAAATGGATGGAAGATTTAGTGGCTCAAGCGCCGTTAGCGCCAGAAGAAAAAGAAAAAATCAGTTTTTATACCAAGCAATATGTTAACAGCATGTCGCCCAGTAACTTTATGTTGACGAATCCTGATGTCATAAAAATGGCCATAGAAACTCAAGGCGCGAGTTTGGTTGATGGTATGAAAAACATGATGGAAGACATCAAAAAAGGCCGCATTTCAATGACAGATGACAGCCAATTTAAGATAGGCGAGAACGTTGCTTGTACCGAAGGCACGGTGGTTTTTCGGAATGAATTAATTGAATTAATACAATACACCCCAACAACAGGCATGGTGCATGAAAAGCCGTTGTTAGTCGTACCCCCTTGTATTAACAAATATTATCTGATGGATTTGGGTAAAGATAATTCTTTGATGCGGTATTTGGTTGGACAAGGCTATCGCGTTTTTATGATTAGTTGGCGTTCGGCTGATGCCAGCATCAAACATTTTAATTGGGATAATTATGTGGCCGATGGGATTTTCCCTGCCGTCGATGCCATAAAAAAAATCACCAAACAGACCAGCATGAACGCTTTAGGGTTTTGTGTCGGCGGTGTCATTTTAACGACCGCTTTGGCCATTTTAGCCAAACAAGGTAAAAAAGACATAGACGCAAGCATATTAATGACCACTTTAATCGATCACACGCATGCGGGCGATATTAAGGCTTATATTTCAGAAGATTTGATTAAGTCACGTTACGCGCACATACAAAAAAATGGTGGCGGTATCGTCAGCGGGATAGAAATCGGCTCGACCTTTGCCTCGTTGCGCGCCAACGATTTGGTTTGGAATTACGTCGTGAATAATTATTTATTAGGCAAAACGCCACCGCCATTTGATTTGTTGTATTGGAATAACGACAGTGTCGATTTGCCTATGCCTATGCATACTTTCTTGCTTGATAATTTTTATCTTAAAAATAATTTAACCCGCCCCAATAGCTTTAAAATTTGCGGCGAAGACATTGATTTAAGTGTCATCACCAACCCAATGTATTTTTTTGCAGCACGCGAAGACCACATCGTTTTGTGGAATGGGGTTTACGATGGCATCAAATTGTTTAAAAATGCATCGAGTAAACGCTATGCCTTAGGCGCTTCTGGCCACATTGCTGGCGCGATTAACCCAGTGAGTAAAAACAAGCGCAATTATTGGGTAAATGAAGATTTGAGTGCCCCCAATAATGAGGCGTGGTTTGCTGGTGCTCAAAGCCATCCAGGCAGCTGGTGGACAGATTTAGATGCTTGGTTAGCGCCGCAATCTGGTACATCAGTTGCTGCACCCAAAACGGCCGGTGATAAAAACCACAAACCGTTGTGCGCTGCGCCAGGGACTTATGTGTTGGCCACCGCCATTTTGCCCACAGTCGCTAATAGCATTTAAAACTCATACCATTAAATTTTGCGGCCAACCTTTTCCCTGATTTTGTCGGGAAAAAGGTTGGCCGCAATGTTTAGTGATACTTTGCACTCATTAACTTATTAGTCAATCAGTTGTTATGACTTTGGATTACAAAGCTTCAGACATTTCCGTTAAATACGAGGCAACGCCTTTGCTTGAAGGCTCCATGCCTTTGCTGCCTTTTTTCCAGCCAGCGGGGCAAACTTCACCGTGGGCTTCGGTAAATTGCAAAGCATCGACCATGCGCAACATTTCATCAATGTCGCGACCTAAAGGCAAGTTATTGACGACTTGATGTTGCACAATACCATTTTTGTCTATCAAAAAAGAACCACGGAAAGCAACGCCACCCGCAGATTCAACATCGTACGCTTGGCATAATTCATGTTGAATGTCGGCCACCAAAGTGTAGCCAACTTGGCCGATTCCGCCTTGGTTGACGGGCGTATTGCGCCATGCGGCATGGCTGAATTGGCTGTCAATTGAAATGCCGATGACTTCGACATTTCGCGCTTTAAATTCGGCCAAACGGTTGTCAAACGCAATCAATTCGGAAGGGCAAACAAAAGTAAAATCTAATGGGTAGAAAAAAACTACGGCATATTTTTCAGCTGTGGCGGCTTTGAAAGAATAATTATCAACAATTTGACCATCGCCTAATACGGCAGCAAACGTTTTGTCTTGATGAAAAAAAGGGGCAGGTTGATTAACAAGTACAGCCATGAGTGAGTATCCTTTTAAATTTAAATTTTTAAGAAAAAGCATATGAATAAACAAAGAAATTGCTGGGTTAATTTAACGAAACAATCGAACCCGAGCAAGCGCTTTTATTTGGGGGCGGTATTTATAACATAAAGAAAGATTAAGCGTCAATGTTTGGTTTTAGCGTAAGTGAACTTTGATGGTGGGTAGTCGTTAGATTTTTCAAACATTAGCCTTAAAGTGGTTAAAAAGCTTTAATTTGTTGATGATGTCCTAGCTATTTATAAGCTTTAAGGCTAAAATTGGAGTCAATATTGCTATAAAACCTGCATAATTCTTCCTTAGAACAAATAGTTAAAAATGACAAAAAGGAGTCTGAACAATGAAATTGAAATTAACTTTAGCGGCCTTGAGTTTAGTGGCTTTTGGTGCGCCTTCTTTTGCTTTAGCAAATACTCAAACCGAGCAGTATTCGGGTGAATTTCCAATTGAAATGGAGCAAAAGAACCAACCCAATTTAAGCGCAGACATGGCTTTGGTCTTAAATGCACGAACGGGGGAAGTCGTTTATGGTAAAAACAGCGCCAGTGTTGCGTCTATTGCTTCGCTAACCAAACTGATGACAGCCATGGTAGCCATGGATCAAGACGGTTCTTTGAATGAGATGTTGACCATCGGTTCGGAGGAAGTAGACCGTTTAAAAGGTACAAGTTCGCGCTTAACGGTTGGCTCTACCTTACCCAGATCAGATGTTTATTGGATAGCCTTAATGTCCTCTGAAAATCGTGCCGCACACGTTTTATCGCGTTATTACCCCGGTGGTAAACCTGCTTTTATTGCAGCCATGAATCAAAAAGCACTCAGCTTGGGGATGTCCAATAGCAAATTTTATGACCCAACGGGTTTAGACCCACGCAATCAATCCACGGCCGAAGATTTGGCTAAAATGGTGCAAGCGGCTTATAAATATCCTTTGATACGCCAATACACCACAGCCACAGAACGCGTTGTAACCGCTGGAAATGGCAAAGAATTACTCTACAAAAATAGCAATCTTTTGGTGCGTGAACAAGCCATGGACATCAGTTTGTCTAAAACGGGTTACATCCGCGAAGCGGGTCGCTGCTTGGTCATGCAAGCTACTGTTGGTAATGAACCCATGATTATGGTATTTTTAAACGCACACTCATCGGCCAGCCGCGCAGGTGATGCCAAGCTTTTGAAAACGTGGCTTGAGTTCAGCCCAGATGCCTCTCAGCAGTCTTTATAATTTAAAGTTATAGGATAATAGGCGTTCAGTACAAAAAGAGGTTCAACTTTTTATTTTAAAGGTTGGCCTCTTTTAGCTTTTAACGTATGATGCGCATCGATAAAATGTTTCATTTACGGATACGGATTAAATTTTTTCAAAGACTCATCTACAGGATTTAGGACAAACTCATGACGATAAAAATCTCGCCCATATTGGATATTATTGCCGACATACAAGCTGGCAAAATGGTGGTTTTGATGGATGCAGAAGATCGCGAAAACGAAGGCGATTTGGTGATGGCGGCCAGTCATGTCAGAGCCGAAGATGTTAACTTCATGGCAACGCACGCAAGGGGTCTGATTTGTTTAACGTTAACTGAAGAGCGCTGCGATAAATTAAACATCAGCTTGATGGTTAATCAAAATGGCACCCCTTACGGCACTAATTTTACGGCGTCTATTGAAGCCGCCACGGGGGTAACTACAGGTATTTCTGCCTCCGATCGAGCCAGAACCATACAAGTGGCTGTGGCGCGAAATGCTAAACCTGCCGACATTGTACAACCAGGGCATGTGTTTCCAATTAAAGCCCAAAAAGGCGGCGTGTTAATACGGGCAGGGCATACCGAAGCAGGATGCGACTTAGCTGCTTTGGCAGGTTTAGAACCCGCTTCGGTGATTTGTGAAATCATGAATGTCGATGGCAGTATGGCGCGTCTGCCTGAATTATTGGTTTTTGCCGAACAACACGGCTTAAAAATCGGCACTATCGCCGATTTAATTCATTATCGTAGTCAAACCGAAAATTTAATCGAACATTTAAGTGAAAAAAGTGTCAGCAGCCCCTTTGGCGAATTTGTTTTGCATACATTTCGTGACACCACAACCGACTTAAAACATTATGCTTACGTCAAAGGCGCAATCACCCCAACTCAACCGACATTGGTTCGCGTCCACGAACCCTTGTCTGTGATGGACTTTCTTGATCCAGACAGCTCGGGGCGTTCGTGGAATATTCCGCAAGTTTTGGCCAAAATCCAAATAGAAGGCGGCGTGTTGATTTTATTATCACGCGAAACGCCTTTAAATCACGAATTGCCAACCGCCAACCGTTGGGACGGAAAAAGTTTTGGCGTTGGGGCTCAAATGCTCAAACATTTGGGGGCGCGACAATTACACGTTTTGGGTTCGGCCGCCAGCTTGCCATCGGTCAAAGGCTTTGATTTAGAGGTTTTAAGCTACATTAACCATTAATACTTGGCATTTTTTGTGTTTAACTGGGAAGTCTAAAAGTTTTGACGGCATTGTTAATGCAACGTTTTTTTAATGAAAGTTACGGAATGTATGAAAATTATTTAGGCGATATTCAAAAAAATTTAGAAAGAGATAGGTTTTTTTTTACAAGTTTTCGCTTAAGAAAACATGTGCAGTATCTGCCAATCTGGATGGAAAAAAATGATTTGTTATTTCCGCTGGTTGAAAAGCAAAAGTCGTTATTGAGTAAAGGGCGCGTTGGTTGGGCGGCTTTGGTACAAGCTAATCGAATGCTTTTTTCACAAGGTGATGATGATCATCCTGCACAGTTGGTTTATTCAACAGATAGTTATTTTAATAAATGCCCCGATGAATTGGCTAATTTGGCCACTCAACTTTACCAATTAAAAAATACAACTCCAAGTGAAGCTTCTTTAAAAGAAATCGCTGAACTTATTACTGGCGAGCTAATTCGAGATTTTCAATGGAGGTTGCCTCGAAAAATGAGTGAGCGAGAGGTTTTTTCTTCGACATTTATGGTTTACCGCCAGCATTTGCCAAGTCAAGTATTGGTCGGGCAAATATTTCCAGTCGTATATGATGAGTCGGGCTTTGTAATGATTGTCCCTAGCTATTATTGGCCTATTGAACTCGTAACTCTGATTGGCGCAGCGTAATCAGACGTATTTTTCCATTCACCACACCCACGATTTGAACAGTACATTTATTTGTGCCATTTTTGGTACACACTTGCGGCCAACCTTTTTGATTAAAAAAACAGAAAAAAGGTTGGCCGCAAGATTTTATGCGATAATTGACCACTTTATTTTAATCTGATCGTATCGATTAAATAAGCAAAATCCATACACAACCGACACGGAGAACACTATCATGGCTGAAAAGAAAAGTACCAAACAAAACCCTGCTGACGATACAGGCAGCGATAAAAGCAGGGCTTTGGCCGCAGCTTTAGCGCAAATTGAAAAGAGTTTTGGCAAGGGGTCCATCATGAAAATGAGCGACACTCAAATTCATGAAAATATTGACGTGGTATCAACGGGTTCTTTGGGGTTAGATTTGGCCTTGGGCATCGGTGGTTTGCCCCGTGGGCGCGTGGTTGAAATTTACGGGCCTGAATCTTCAGGCAAAACGACGTTATGTTTACAAGCCGTGGCCGAAGCCCAAAAAACAGGTGGCGTTTGCGCTTACATCGATGCTGAAAATGCCTTAGATCCTGTTTATATGGAAAAATTGGGCGTGAATGTCAAAGAATTACTGATTTCTCAACCCGATACAGGCGAACAAGCTTTAGAAATTTGCGATATGTTGGTGCGTTCAGGTGGCATAGACGTGATTGTGATTGACTCGGTTGCCGCGCTGGTTCCAAAAGCTGAAATTGAAGGCGACATGGGCGACAGTCACGTCGGTTTGCAAGCCCGTTTGATGAGCCAAGCTTTGCGTAAATTGACGGGTAACATCAAAAAAACCAATACCTTGGTGATTTTTATTAATCAAATTCGCATGAAAATTGGGGTGATGTTTGGCAGCCCAGAAACGACAACAGGCGGTAATGCACTTAAATTTTACGCATCAGTGCGTTTAGATATTCGTCGCACTGGCGGCATTAAAAAAGGCGAAGAGTTAATTGGCAACGAAACGCGCGTCAAAGTTGTGAAAAACAAAATGGCACCCCCATTTAAACAAGCCGAGTTTGAGATTTTGTATGGCGAAGGCATTAGCCGCTTGGGCGAAGTGGTGGATTACGGCGTTGAGCATGGTTTCATCGAAAAATCAGGCTCTTGGTTCAGTTACGAAGGAAAAAAAATCGGCCAAGGAAAAGACAATGCCCGCGAATGGTTGCGCAACAATGCCGAAGTTGCCACCATGATAGAAGCGAAAATTCGCCAAAAGATAGGCAATAAAATTGACATTCAACCCGATAATGCGGGCTTGGAAATGCCCGATGACTTAGCGGATGACAGCATAGAAATACAGTAATCAAACCAATGACAATGAGATAAACTCATTGTCATTTTTTTACGGCAACTTGGATTATTTATCGGATGAAAAACTATTTAAAAATCGGATTGTTATTTGTGGCGAAAAGAGCTTTGTGGCTGTCTCTTATCGGTGCAATTTTGGGCAGTTTTGCCATTTTTGATTGGCGATTAGAATTATTTAGCCATTTTTTACCCTTTTATGGCTTTTTTATTGCAGTTGGGGTGATGTTGGAACGCCAAAAATACAAACGCCTATTCTTATTGATGATGCTGGCTTTTATTTGTTGGCAACTGAAGGCAGCTTGGTTTGTAGAAAATTCATGGCCAGTTAAGCCTCATGCACCATTTCGTTTGATTGCCATGAATGTTTTCTTGAATAATACCGAATACGAAAATACACAAAATTGGCTACTCGCTCAACAAGCCGATGCCATTTTTCTGACTGAGGCGACACCATTATGGCAAAGCAATCTATTGAAATTACAAAAATCCATGCCTTATGGTTGTGCCATTTGGGAAGACAGCCCTTTTGGTTTGGCCATTTTATTAAAGACTCAACCCATAAAATGTGAAATCTTTTCAAGTGAGGGTTTGCCGCCTTATGTGAGGGTTGAGTTAGCGTCCCATGTGGTTATTTACGGCATACATCCGCCTCCACCTTTGGGTTCAACGTTGGCCGCAGCAAGAAGTTTGGCGCTAAAAATCTTGGCGCAGCGTATTGCCGCAGAAAAATCGCCCGTGATTGTCTTGGGTGACATGAATATTACGCCATATTCTCCGTTATATCAGGCATTTCGCCGCGATGCCAATTTGAATGAAGTGGGATTTAGCGCCAGCCCAACTTGGTCGCCATTACCCATTTTACCGCCGATATTACCTTTAGATAGGTCTTTGGTGCGTGGCGTTGCGGCCAATCTAAAAATAGGGCCCAACCTTGGTTCTGACCACCGAGCCATTGTATTGAATGTTGATTCCCCTTTGAATTAACAGCTCTTATTTAAAAACCCGAAGCCATATAATTATTGTGCTTGCGGCCAACCTTTTTCTCCAATTTTCAACACGAAAATAGGAGAAAAAGGTTGGCCGCAAGGGTTTTCTTGGGCTGCAATTGAATGCAGTAAATCAGTAGATTAAAACCAACAAAACTGACATTATTGTGTGGCTCTTTGCGTTAAAATTTCAACTGCGGGTAAAGATTTGCCTTCTAAAAATTCAAGGAAAGCGCCGCCGCCCGTTGAAATATAACTGATTTTATCGGTCACCCCAAATTTTGCGATGGCGGCCAAAGTGTCTCCGCCGCCTGCAATGGAAAATGCATTTGATTCTGCAATGGCCAAAGCAAGGGTTTGAGTGCCTTTTGAAAATTGTTCAAATTCAAACACACCAACGGGCCCATTCCAAACGACTGTGCCTGCATTTTTGATGATGTCGACTAAAGCAGCGGCAGAGGTTGTGCCTATGTCTAAAATCATGTCGTCTGCTTGTACGTCATTGAGTGGTTTGGTGTGGGCGATGGCATCGGGCGAAAAATGGGTGGCCGTCACGACATCGGAAGGCAGTGGCACATCGCCACCACGTGCGCGTATGCCAGACATGACTTTTTTGGCTTCAGGCACCAAATCGGCTTCGGCTAAAGATTTACCTATGGCATAGCCTTCGGCCAATAAGAAAGTATTGGTGATACCACCGCCAACGATTAATTGATCCACTTTTTTGGACAACGCATCTAAAATGGTGAGTTTGGTGGACACTTTAGAACCTGCCACAATCGCAACCAAAGGCCGCGCTGGCGATAACAGCGCTTTGCTAAGGGCTTCTAATTCTGCACTTAACAAAAAGCCAGCGCAGGCCTCGGGGGCAAATTTGGCCACGGCGTAAGTCGAGGCTTCCGCGCGATGAGCTGTCCCAAAAGCATCGTTAACAAACACATCACATAAGGCCGCGTATTGTTTGCCCAGCGCATCGCTGTTGCTTTTTTCGCCCACATTGGCTCTGACATTTTCAAGCATCACGATTTCTCCTGATTTCACTTGAAGGCCTTCCATGCTGGGCAAAAGCCTCACGTCAAGGCCCAGCAATTCGCTCAGTCTTGCGGCGATTGGTGCTAAGCTGTCAGCTTCGTTTAAAATGCCTTCGTTTGGGCGGCCTAAATGAGTCATTAAAATGACCGCAGCGCCTTCTTGTAAGCAATGTTGTATAGTAGGCAAACTGGCTCGAATGCGCGTGTCATCGCCAATGACACCCTCTTTAATCGGCACATTCATGTCGACACGAATCAACACTGTTTTGTTGGTGATGGGCAGATTGATGAGTTTTTTAAATTGCATGTTAGGCTCCTAGGTATGAAAGAAAATGAAACGTGAATTGGCCGACAACCAGCGATTTTAACCGATATTTTTGGGCTGACATTTAAAAAACTTTAAATTTTTTTAAGTCTAAGTCGTTTTAAGTTGGCCGCAGCGGTTTAATCGCTTTGAGTTTATGGTATATTTCAGGCTTTATTTTTGTGGCATTTTGATTGAGTCTTAAAAATACAGGAGCAGCAAATGAATCATCTTTTTCGAGCGCATAATTTTTCAGCAGGGCCAGCGGCCTTACCTTTGCCTGTTTTGCAAACCATGCAAGCAGAAATGTTGAATTTTCAAGGCTCAGGCATGAGCTTGATTGAAATGAGTCATCGAGGCGAGGTTTTTACCAAAGTTTTGCACCGCGCTCGAGACAGTTTCCGTCGCTTGCTTCAAGTTCCTGAAAATTATCATATATTATTTGCCCAAGGCGGAGCAACTGGCCAAAATGCGATGATACCTCTGAATTTGTTGGGTGGCCATAAAAACCAAAGCGAACACATCGTTTCGGGCATTTGGTCTCAAAAGACACAAATAGAAGCCGCTAAATATGGGGATAGCCATTTGGTGGCCAACAATCAAGGCCCAGATGGTAGGCGCAAGGGATTTCCTGATTTGACGAATTGGGCCATTGAAGCTGGCACAGCTTATGTGGCTTTTTGCACTAACGAAACCATAGATGGCATACAGTACACCCCTGATGCCGCTTTGGTCGCAAAAGTCCAGCAAAGTGGTGCTTTTTTGGTGGCCGATATGTCGTCTGATATTTTATCAAAACCGATTAACGTGTCTGATTATGGCGTGATTTATGGCGGTGCCCAAAAAAACATCGGTATGGCAGGCGTGACATTTATTATTGTCAGAGATGATTTATTGGATCAGGCTCAAGCCATTTGTCCTTCGGCTTTTTTGTGGAAACATATGGCCAATAATGACTCCATGTTTAACACGCCCACCACCATGGCGATTTATTGTGCTGGCTTGGTGTTTGAATGGCTAGAAGCTGAATATCAGACACTAGCCAATATAGAAAAAATGAATGAAATCAAAGCCAGTAAACTTTATGAAGCCATAGATAACAGCGTTTTATTTTTCAATAACATAGACCCAGCCTATCGTTCACGCATGAATGTGCCTTTCTTTTTTAAAGCGGGCTTTGAGTCTCTGCAAGCGGAATTTTTGGCAGGTGCCGCCACGCATCATTTGATTGGCTTGAAAGGCCATAAAGCCGTCGGCGGTTTGCGAGCTTCTTTGTACAATGCCGTGAGCCTAGAATCGGTTGAGGCTTTAATCGATTATTTACAATATTTTGAAAACCAACATGGTCGCGCATAACACCCATCAAAATAAAGGCAAAAGGTTGGCCGCAAGGCTTATTGTTGGAACGTCACAACTAAGAGATTAATTTCTCTTCACAAAAAGGAAATTCTTTTGGAAAAAGATGCTGCTGCCTTGAAATTAGAGGTCTTGCTTAAAGAAATTCGGGCTCATTTTGCGCCCCAAAATTTGATTGTGGGCGAGGACAAAATGCGCCCGTTTGAATCGGATGCGTTGACTTTGTTTAAGCAATTGCCTTTGTGCGTGGCATTGCCAGAAACAGAAGAAGCATTGCGTATTTTGTTAAGGGCGTGTCACGAGTTGAATATTGGGGTGGTGACGCGAGGGGCAGGCACTGGTTTGTCGGGGGGGGCAACGCCCAGCGCCGATGCCGTGTTGTTGGTGATGAGTAAGTTCAATAAAATCATTGATTTGGATTTGGAAAATGGCATTGCTTGTGTGCAAGCAGGCGTGCGCAACGCCGCGATTTCAGAAGCCGTTGCGCCATATGGTTTGTATTATGCGCCTGACCCTTCGTCACAAGTGGCTTGTTCTATTGGGGGCAATGTGGCCGAAAACTCGGGTGGCGTGCATTGTTTAAAATATGGCTTAACTGTCAACAACGTGCTGAAAGTTCGAGTGTTTTTAATGAATGGCGAAGTGGTTGAGTTGGGGGGGCTTGCGCCCGATGCTGCAGGTTTAGATTTGTTGCCTGTTTTTGTGGGATCGGAAGGCATGTTTGGCGTGGTGACAACGGTTTGGGTGAAATTAGTACCTAAGCCTCGCCATGCCGAAGTCATTTTAGCTTCTTTTCCTACGGTACAATCGGCAGCTGATTCGGTTGCGAATATTATTTCAGCGGGTTTCATTCCTGCGGGATTAGAAATGATGGATGCCGCCAGCACGGCAGCGGTTGAAGCTTACTTACACGCGGGATATGATTTGAGTGCTGCGGCCTTGTTGTTGTGTGAATCCGATGGCGAACCCGAAGTGGTGGCTCAAGAAATTAAAGCCATGAGCGCAGTTTTACAGGCCGCAGGCGCAACGCGTTTGCAAGTGTCGCAAAACGAAGCCGAGCGCTTGCTGTTTTGGGCTGGGCGCAAATCAGCTTTTCCTGCAGCGGCCAAATTAGCACCCGATTACTATTGTATGGATGGCACAATTCCGCGTAAAAATTTGGGGGCTATGTTACAAGCCATTGCGGGCATGGAACAAGAATTTGGCTTACCTTGTTTGAACGTGTTTCATGCGGGCGATGGCAATTTGCATCCCATGATATTGTTTCATGGTGATAATCCTGAAGAAGTGCATCGTGCAGAACAATTTGGTGCCAAAATTTTAGAGGCTTGTATCAGTTTTGGTGGCACGATTACAGGGGAGCATGGCGTGGGCTTAGAAAAAATTAATCATATGTGCGTGCAATTTTCAGAAGCTGAACGCAATGCCATGTGGGCGCTCAAAGCAGGCTTTGACCCGAAAGGCTTGTTAAATGCAGACAAAGGCATACCCACGTTGCATCGCTGTGCTGAATTTGGCAAAATGCACGTGCACCATGGCGAACTTCCTTTCCCTCATTTACCGAGATTTTAATCATGACAGATTCTTTAGAACAATGGCGCTTAACCCTATTAAAAGCCAAGGCCGAAGGCTCGTCTGTACACATTCAAGGGGCTGGTACGAAAGCTTTTTACGGTACAAAAGGCGTTGGTGAAATCATAGACACCCGTGCGCACAGTGGCATTATTCACCACGAACCCACCGAGTTAGTCGTAACCGTCAAAGCAGGAACGCCTTGGCATGAATTAGAAACTGAACTTCAAAAACATCAACAATATTTGCCGTTTGAACCACCTTTCGTGAATCAAGGTGCGACGGTTGGTGGTGTGGTTAATGCTGGCTGGACAGGGGCGGCACGTTTGTCTTCGGGCGGCATTCGCGATTATGTGTTAGGTGCTCATTTGCTGAATGCGGAAGGCGTACTATTAAAGTTTGGTGGTCAAGTCATGAAAAATGTCGCAGGTTATGACATTTCGCGGTTATTGGTCGGAAGCATGGGGACTTTGGGGTTGATGACCCAAGTGTCTTTAAAACTATTGCCACAACCCAAAGCGACTTTAAGCGTTTGTTTTACGATAGGTTTTACTGCTGCTCAAAAATTATGCCGTCTTTTTTTGGTGAAACCCATCGCAGTGACTGGGACGGCGTGGTTTGAAGGGGTGCTGACAGTGAGGCTGGCGGGTATGAATGCTGCGGTTGAAGCAGGCGAAGTGGCGTTATTATCTTGGGCAACAGAAAGCGGAGTGACCGATTTTCAACACTTAAGTCCTAGTGCAGCCCAGGCATTTTGGGATGACGTGAATGAACAAAGGCATCCTTATTTTAATCATCCCCCTACGCCAGAACATGAATTATGGCGAGTTGTTTTACCGACTTCTGTAGAGGGTTTGTCTGTTATGAATGACACAGGACTTGCGTTATGGGGTGGCAGTTTGCGCTGGATATGGCAAAAAAACACCCAAAAAGAGGCGCAAGACCTGATTCAAAAGTGCCAACAAGCAGGCGGGCACGCGTTGCGTTATCGAGGGCATCAAGCTCCTTTTAGCGAGAATTTTCTCAGTGCAAGGCCTGAATTAATGGCCTTGCAAGAACAAGTGAGACGACAATTTGACCCCACTTCTCTTTTTAATCGTAACCGCTTTGGAGTGACGCATGTATCTTAATTTAATAGATGAACTCAAAGGCGATACCCAAGCGTTGGCCGCACGGGATTTAATTCAAGATTGCGTACATTGCGGCATGTGCTTGGGGGCTTGCCCAACTTACGGCATCGTGGGTGATGAATTAGACAGTCCGCGTGGGCGAATTTATCAAATTAAAAATTTACTCGAAGGCAATGCCGATTTGGCCTCGGTTCAATATCATTTGGATCGATGTTTGACCTGCCGTGCTTGCGAAACGGCTTGCCCTTCGGGCGTAAAATATGGCCATTTGGTCGAGTGGGGACGCAGTTTTTTGGCAAAAAAACATCGGCGAGGTTTGGGTACGCAACTAAAAATAACAGGATTTAGACGGGTGGTGACTCAATCGGTTTTGTTTGATGCTTTGTGGAAGGTCGGCTCTGCCGTTTCCACTATTTTACCTAAAGCCACGGCGGACAAATTGAAGCGGCCAACCTTTGAGTCTTTGCACACCCCAATTCCTGTCGTGAAACCGCTCGGTTTGACGGTGATTTTGCATCAAGGTTGCGTGCAAAAAAGCATGTCCCCCAACGTTAATCACGCTACTGTGCGTTTATTACAAGCGTGGGGGGTGACGGTTCTTCAGGTGGCAGATGGTTGTTGCGGAGCAATAGCCGCGCATACTGATGATGCGGCGGGTGCAAAACAAATGGCGGTGCATAATTTAAGCACATGGGCACCGCTTTTAAAAAACCATTCAGGTGCGTTGATTGTTTCCAATGCTTCGGGCTGTGGATTACAACTCAAAGAATACGGCCATGCTTTTCAGACCGACGAAACATACGCAAGGTTGGCCGCAGAAATCAGTGCGGCGGTGCGCGATGTTTCTGAAGTGCTGGCACTCATTTTGCTGACTTACCCAGACTTAAAATCTGCCTTGCGCTTGAAAGTTGAAGGCTTGCCGATTGAAGCCAGACGAGTGGCTTACCATGAGCCGTGTACCTTACAGCATGGTCAAAAACTCAAAGGACGGATGGCTGGCTTGTTAAGCGATGTCGGTGTGCTGCTTGCACCCAGTGTTAATACGCATTTATGCTGTGGATCGGCGGGCGCTTATTCTGTCATGCAGCCCGAACTCTCTCAACAATTGTTACACAATAAAATTCAAGATTTAAAACTGGATAAAGCCGATCGGGTATTGAGTGGCAACATAGGCTGCATTTGCCATCTTGCCAGCGCAACCGAAAAACCAGTCTCTCATTGGATAGAATGGTTAGAAATGGTTTGGTCTACTGCGAGTAATTAAGCAATCTGCCAAAAAAATCAGCTAAAAATCCCAGTGTAAGTATATAATTGTTTGTAATATTTTTATTTTTTGCTCTTTTTAAAGAGCTTTAGAGTAAAAATTCTGGGTTTTAAGCGTATAATTAATGAAATTTTACTTAAAAAAGGAAAACTTGTGGCTAAAATTATTGTGGTAACTTCAGGTAAAGGTGGTGTAGGGAAAACGACGACGAGTGCGAGTTTTGCGTCTGGCTTGGCTTTGCGTGGCAAAAAAACCGTGGTGATTGATTTTGATGTGGGCTTGCGTAATCTGGATTTGATTATGGGCTGCGAACGTCGTGTTGTTTACGATTTAATTAATGTCGTGCAAGGCGAAGCAACGTTGAACCAAGCGTTAATCAAAGACAAAAACTGCGATAATTTGTACATCATTCCAGCGTCTCAAACTCGTGACAAAGATGCCTTGACCCAAGAAGGCGTAGAAAGTGTCTTAACGACTTTGGCCGAAATGGAGTTTGATTTTATTGTGTGCGATTCGCCAGCTGGTATCGAAAAAGGAGCCTTAATGGCGCTTTATTTTGCCGATGAAGCGATAGTGGTCACTAATCCCGAGGTTTCTTCCGTGCGAGATTCTGATCGCATTTTGGGTATATTGGCTTCTAAGTCTCGCCGTGCCGAACAAAGTTTAGAGCCCGTTAAAGAGCATTTATTGGTGACGCGTTATTCACCCGTGCGCGTTGATAAAGGCGAAATGTTGTCGATAGAAGACATCAGCGATATTTTGCGCATTCCTTTAATTGGTGTCATTCCTGAATCTCAAATTGTTTTGCAAGCCTCGAACGAAGGTACGCCAGCCATTCATAAAGTAGGAAGCGATGTTTCTGAAGCCTATGCCGATGTGGTTGCTCGGTTTTTGGGTGAAGAGAAACCCATGAAATTTTTGACTGCGCAAAAAGTAGGATTACTTCAGCGTATTTTTGGTGGAGGTGAATAATGGCTTTATTGTTAATGGATCGGCTTTTTGGCAAGAAAACACCTTCTGCCAATGTCGCTCGTGAGCGTTTGCAAATTATTTTGGCGCACGAACGCGCTCAAAATTCAACGAGTACCCCTGATTATTTGCCTGCTTTACAGGCCGAATTGATTGCGGTGATTTCTAAATATGTACAAATTTCTCCCGATGATATTAAGGTTCAACTCGAACGCCAAGGCAATATGGAAGTGTTAGATTTAAATATTGTTTTAGGTGAAAAAATTTAATTGTTCATCTTGTTGTCGTTGTTCCGCGTTAAACACTAAAAGATTGCGGCCAACCTTTACCCTAAAAATAGGAAAAAGGTTGGCCGCAAGTGTGTTGATTTCACGGAATTGACAGGGTTTATGGGCTAAATTACTGATGACGAGACAACCAAACTACAGGTAATAATCCAGCAAAAACAATAATTAAGGAAGGAATGGCGGCAGCTTCCCATTGTCCTTCGGTGGTTAAGTTAAAAATACGCACCGCTAAAATATCCCAATCATAAGGCCGCATCATCAAAACAATGGGGATTTCTTTTAGGCATTCGACAAAAACCATCATCAACGCGGTGGCGGTACTGCCTTTTAATAAAGGGAGGTAAATTAGGCGCATTTGTGTTTTGAAAGATTTACCTAATAAACTGGCGGCTTCGCCTAAATGGGGAGATAAGCGCTTGATGGCATTGTGTTTAGGCGTGTGGGCTATGGCTAAAAAACGGGTCGCCAAGGCCAACAATAGGGCAACAATACTGCCATTGAGTGCGTAATTTTGTATGGTCAGATTGGGAAAGAAAAGGGTGGCGTGAGTTAGGATTTGATGATCCATCCACGCCAAAGGCACAAAAATCCCAACCGCCAAGACTGTGCCAGGGATGGCATACCCCATGGTTGCTAAGCGCGTAAAGAAGGCCGTGCCTGCATTGGGGCGGTACTGTTTCAACATAACCAAAATAAAGGCCAAACCGACGGTTAACACCGCAGCGAAACTGGCTAAAGTAAAACTTTGCAACAAACTAGACCACAAATGGCTGTCGGCAAAATCGCCCCAAGTCGCATAAGCCCAAAAAATCAGCTGTGCCAGCGGAACAATAAAGGCCAAACATAAAACACTGCTGGCCCAAACAAAAACAAAGCCTGCGCGCAATCCTGTTAAGCGTTGGCGGAATTGATGTTGCAAATGTCGATGGTGATAGCGTCGATGGCGAATCAAATGTTGTTCGGCACTGATTAACACAAAAATGAATAACACCAAAATAGCGGCCAACTGTTTGGCCGTATTTAATGAAAATAAAGAAAACCAAGACTTGTAAATGGCGCTAGTAAAAGTGTCGTAATTAAAAATAGAAACCGTACCAAAGTCAGCCAACGTTTCCATTAATGCCAAGGTCAACCCCCCTAAAATCCAAGGTCTGGCCATGGGCAAAGCCACACGCCAAAAGCTGGCAGTTACGGATAAATTTAAACTTTGACCGACTTCAATGGAACGCAATCCCATGTTAGAAAAAGCCTGTTTCGCCAACAAATAGACATAAGGATAAAATGCCAAACTCAGCACGATGCTCACACCAAAAGTGCCTGTTAACGGGGGCAGCGGGGGTAAAAAATTGAGATGTTCTCGCCAAAAAGTAGGCAATGGTGCGCTGTAACTCAATTGTGCCTGTTGTGAAAAGGCCATTACGTAAGCTGGAATAGACAAAGGAAGCATCAAACTCCAATTAAAAAACTTGCGCAGTGGAAAATCGTAAATGGCCACGCACCAAGCCAACGAGATGCCCAAAGTTAGTACGCCAACGCTAACCCCCAGCATCAAAAAAAAGGTGTTAGACAATAAATTGGGCAAAACATAATCACTTAAATGCCCCCAAATCGTGGTATCAATTTCCCACCACGCGCTAAACATCACCATCAAAGGGACTAGGGTTAACAAGGCAATCAAAAAACTTAAGGTAGTGCTGAGGTGAAAAAATTTAGACATGAAAGACAATCAATCAGAAGTAAAAAGACGACACAGAGTGTGAATAAGCTCAATTCTAGCAGAATTTTATTTTTGCTACAGAATTCTGTCTGGAAATAAATTCAATTGACAGTAACTATCATTTAGAATAATATTGGTTTCCCTAGGCGTACTATGTCAACTTTACCTTTAGAAAGAGAGAAAAACATGAAAAAAACTGGATTAGCGATGGCTTTATTGGGCGGACTGATGTCTTCTGTTTGGGCGGCTGACGTGGTGGTGTACAGCGCTCGAGGCGAACAATTGATGAAGCCTTTGGTGGCTGCTTATCAAAAAGAAACGGGTGACAATATTGTGCTGGTGTCCGACAAAGAAGGCGCGTTAATGGAAAGAATGAAAGCTGAAGGGGCGAATACCAAGGCGGATATCTTTTTAACTTCTGATGCGGGTAATTTATGGCAAGCCAGCAACATGGGCTTATTAAAACCGATAAAATCTGGCGTTTTGGCGGCCAACGTACCCAGTTATTTACGCGATCCAAATAACGAGTGGTTTGGTTTGTCGATACGAGCGCGTACCATTTTTTATAACAGCACCAAAGTCACACCTTCTCAATTATCGACTTACGCGGCTTTGGCCGAAGGCAAATGGGCTGGTAAATTGTGTTTACGTAGTTCTAAAAAAGTTTATAATCAGTCTTTGGTTGCCATGATGATGACTGAAATGGGTGAAGCAAAAACAGGCGCCGCAGTTAAAGGCTGGGTAAACAACTTGGCCGCGCCTGTTCTTGCAGATGACACCAAATTATTGGAAGCCATAGCGGCTGGTCAGTGCGAGGTTGGTATCGCTAATAGTTATTATTACGGGCATTTTTTAGACAAAAATCCAACAACGCCTGTGAAAATATTTTGGGCTGATCAAGCAGGCAAGGGCACGCATGTGAATATTTCTGGGGCTGGCATCGCCAAATACAGTAAAAATGACAAAGCGGCGCAACGGTTTTTAGAATGGTTGTCTTCAGCCAAAGCACAAAATTTATTTGCTGACGTGAATTTTGAATATCCAGTCAACCCAAAAATACCAGCGACAGCATCGGTTTTAAAATGGGGTAAATTCAAACACAACACCATTAACGTGGCGGAAGCAGGCAAAGGCCAAGCGCGTGCGGTGATGTTGATGGATAAAGCAGGTTATAAATAAGTTGATGAGTTGTGATTTAGGCATCATTCGTAGCATCTTTTAAGTATCTTGGGCTTGGTTAAAAACTAAGCCCAAGATTTTATTTTTAAATTGGTTTTTGATAAAAAATGATTACAAATATCACCTTAAATCAGGTTCCTTTGGGACAAGCTTTTCTTGTTGAGTCTTTAGAGGCTCAAAACGAAGCCGATATTTTGCAAATGGAAGCCATTGGCTTCTTGCCTTCAGAGCAAGTCATCGTTTTAAATAAAGGCTTATTTAAAGGCGATGCTTTGGTGGTTAGGGTGGGCGTTTCGACCTTTGTGCTGCGGCCAACAGAGGCTGAAATGGTCAGACTAAAGCCTATCGTTGAGGAGAATGACAAATGAAAGCATCTGTGATGACGTTTCACCCAGCTGGGACTTTGGTGGCTTTGGTGGGCAACCCCAACAGTGGCAAAACCGCGTTATTTAATTTGTTGACGGGTAGTCACCAAAAAGTGGCCAACTATGCAGGCGTGACGGTTGAGCGTAAAGAAGGGCGCTTGCAGTTGAACGAGCAACTTTTTTTTCGCGTACTGGATTTACCTGGGGTTTATAGTTTGTACCCCAGAGCGGCAGATGAACGCGTGACTTGTGATGTGTTGGCGGGCAAAGCCCAAGGCGAAAAAAAGCCAGATTTGATTATTTGCGTATTAGATGCCACCAATTTAAGAAGAAATTTGCGCTTGGTGTTATCGGTAAAACGCATGGGTATTCCGTGTATCGTTGCTTTAAACATGATGGATGTGGCCGAAAAACGCGGCATTAAAATCGATACAGCAGCATTATCGGCGGCTTTAGGCTTGCCAGTTGTCGCCACCATTGCCAATCAAAGTGGCGGCGATGATGCACTTAAAACTTGGCTCACGCATTACGACAAAAAATCTATGCCATTGGCCAGCCCAAATCTCACATACGAAGATACCCAACAGCAAGATCAAATCAAAGTACAAGCCATTTTGACAGCTTTAAAGCTCGACCGTATTACACCGCCCATAGCAAGCGACAACATAGACAAATTCATTTTGCACCCCATTGCTGGGCCTTTGATTTTAATGTCGATTTTATTTTTTATTTTTCAGTCGGTATTTGCGTGGGCAGAGTTGCCCATGAGTTGGATAGAAGCCAGTTTTGCGCTGATAGCCGAACAAGTGACAGCTTGGTTGCCTGATAATTGGCTACGCAGTTTATTGGTGGATGGGATTATTGCAGGGGCGGGTGGGGTGGTGGTTTTTTTACCGCAAATTTTAATTTTGTTTTTCTTTATTTTAATGTTGGAAGAAAGCGGTTATTTGCCACGAGCCGCATATTTGCTGGATAGAATTATGGGCTCGGTGGGTTTGTCGGGGCGTTCTTTTATTCCTTTGTTGTCTAGCTTTGCTTGCGCCATCCCCGGCATTATGGCCGCGCGTAGCATCAGCAATGAACGCGATCGTATCGTGACCATTTTAATTGCGCCGTTGATGACGTGTTCGGCTCGATTGCCTGTTTATACATTGTTGATTGCGGCCTTTATTCCGGATCAATCTTTATTTTTTGGTGTGAATTTGCAGGGCTTGGTGATGTTTGTGTTGTATATGGCTGGCATATTTGGGGCAATGACGGTGGCTTTGCTGTTAAAAGTGTTCACTAAAACAGGACAAATGCCCAGGCCGTTAATGATGGAGTTGCCCACTTACCACTGGCCTACGCTGCGGAATGTGGCCATTGGTTTGTGGCAACGCGCCAGCATTTTTATGCAACGCGTGGGTGGTATTATTTTGGTGATGACCATTATTATTTGGTTTTTGGCCAGTTACCCCAGCGTACCATCAGGTTTTACGGGCAATCCCATCACCCAAAGTTTTGCGGGGCAATTGGGACAGTATTTGGCGGTGGTGTTAGAACCGATTGGATTTAATTGGCAAATCAGCATAGCCTTGGTGCCAGGCATGGCGGCGCGTGAAGTCGTGGTGAGCGCTTTGGGCAGTGTTTACGCCTTATCGGCAACGGCAGGCGACACCGAAAAACTGTTAATGCCTTTATTGGCCGAGTCTTGGTCTTTGCCTACGGCTTTGTCTTTGTTGGCTTGGTTTGTGTTTGCGCCGCAATGTTTGTCGACGCTGGCCATCACCAAACGCGAAACAGGTGGCTGGTGTATTCCTTTGATTATGATGACGTATTTGTTTGCCTTGGCTTATTTGGCAGCGTTCGTCACATTTAGAGTGGCCACGTATTATTTGGGTTAATGCTTATAAAATGAACCCTTGGAGGGCTACTTTTTTCCCCTAAAATCGGGTTAAAGGGTAGCCCTCCAGCGATTTTTCTGAAAAAAACAGGCTAAAAACAAGGGCATTTTGTGCTACAATTGCCCGTTTTTCAAAAAGAAGGCGGCCATCATGTCTGATTAGACTGACTCCGCCTTCTTGGTCGAATCGATGATAGAAAAGACTCAAGTTGATGTTATTTCAATATTTAAACCGATAAAACAAAAGGAAATCATCATGAATGCACCAATCAACACACCCAAATACCAACGTATTTTATTAAAATTGTCGGGCGAGTCTTTGATGGGCGATGACGCTTACGGCATCAATCAGGCGATGGTGCAGCACATCGTGGCGCAAATTAAATCGGTCACCGATTTGGGCGTGCAAGTGGCCATCGTGATTGGTGGCGGCAATATTTTTCGGGGCGTGTCGAGCGCGGCTTCAGGCATGGTACGCGCAACGGCCGATTATATGGGTATGTTGGCCACCGTCATGAATGCGCTGGCCTTAAAAGATGCCATGGAAAAAAATGGCGTGCCGACACGCGTTCAGTCTGCTTTGACCATGGCGCAAGTCGCCGAGCCTTATGTGCGCGGCAAAGCGATTGCTTATTTGGAAGAAGGTAAAGTGGTGATTTTTGCCGCAGGCACGGGCAATCCATTTTTTACAACCGACACCGCAGCCGCCTTGCGTGGTGTAGAAATGAACGTGGACATTATGTTAAAAGCCACCAAAGTCGATGGCGTTTACACTGCCGACCCGATGAAAGATGCCAACGCCGTGCGTTATGACACATTAACATTTGATGAAGCCATTGCGCGGAATTTAAAAGTACTTGATGCAACGGCCTTCGCTTTGTGTCGTGACCAAAACTTAAATATCAAAGTGTTTAGTATTTTTGCCGAAGATGGTTTGCGCCAAGTGGTGATGGGCGATAATATTGGCACTTATGTGCATTGTTAAGCTTTTTTGATAAAATTTTAAACCTTTTGCAATAAAAAATGGGCGTTCTTAAAGGGCGGCCATTTTTATTGCCCCCGCCATAACGGAGCAACAAACTCATGAAAAAACTGTACATTAAAACCTTTGGCTGTCAAATGAATGAATACGATTCTGCCAAAATGATAGACGTGTTGGCCAAAGGCGACACCATACAACAAGTCGATACGCCAGAAGAAGCCGACATCATCTTATTTAACACGTGCAGCGTGCGTGAAAAAGCGCAAGAAAAAGTCTTTTCAGACTTGGGGCGCGTCAAAAATCTGAAAAAAACCAAGCCCGATTTGGTCATAGGCGTGGGTGGGTGTGTGGCTTCGCAAGAAGGCAAAGTCATTATTGACCGCGCGCCTTATGTGGACGTGGTGTTTGGCCCCCAAACGTTGCATCGTTTGCCTGAATTGATCCGCGCCAAACAAAATAGCGGCAAGCCGCAAGTGGACATCAGCTTCCCCGAAATTGAAAAATTTGATCATTTACCACCTGCCAAAGTCGATGGTGGCGCGGCGTTTGTGTCGATTATGGAAGGCTGTTCTAAATATTGCACTTTCTGCGTGGTGCCTTACACGCGCGGAGAAGAAGTCAGCCGCCCCATGGCCGATGTGTTGGCTGAAATCGCCAATTTAACGCGCCAAGGCGTGAAAGAAATTAATTTATTGGGGCAAAATGTTAACGCGTATCGCGGCCTTGCTGAACATGGCTTGACCGTCGATTTTGCCCATTTACTCAACGTGATACACGACATGGACGGTGTAGAACGCTTGCGTTTTACCACCAGCCACCCGCGCGAATTTACTGACCGTTTGGTGGATTGTTATGCCAAACTGCCCAAACTGGTGTCACATTTGCATTTGCCCGTCCAAAGCGGTTCGGATCGGGTATTGATGAACATGAAACGTGGCTACACGGCCTTAGAATACAAATCATTGGTTAGAAAATTACGCGCTGTTCGCCCTGATTTATTGTTGTCCAGCGATTTTATTGTGGGCTTTCCTGGTGAAACCGAAGCCGAATTTGAAGCCACGCTGAACATGGTGAAAGACTTGGCCTTTGATACCAGTTACACCTTTATTTACAGTCCGCGCCCTGGCACGCCTGCGGCCAACCTTCCAGATGATGTCAGCCAAAAAGAAAAAGTGCGTCGCTTGTCTGAAATTGTGGCCGTGACCGAAGAAAATGCCTATAAAACCAACATAGACATGATAGGCACGGTGCAAAAAGTCTTGGTGACGGGATTGTCCAAACGCGGCGAACACACGGGTGAAAAAACCCTTTTGGGCGATAATGTGTATTTAGAAGCCTCGACCTTGGTTGGCCGCACCGCCAGCAATCGCCCCGTGCATTTTGACGCGCCTGTGCGTTTGATTAATCAAATGATAGACGTGCGTATCACCGAAGCCTTTCCCTTTTCACTCAAAGGTGAAGTGCTGGTTTTGGACTAAAAATCAATCAGGAGCAGGAAAATGGCTTTAAAATATCGCATTACGCCAGTCACGCCGTATCAACAAAATTGCACCTTAATTTGGTGCAGTCAAACAAACGAAGGCGCTTTGGTGGATCCAGGTGGCGATGCGCAAAAATTAAAGTTAGCCGTGAAAGAAGAAGGGGTAAAAATCACGCAAATTTTATTAACGCATGGGCATTTAGATCACGTGGGCGCGGCGCGTGAATTGGCTGATTTTTATGGCGTGCCCATTGTTGGGGCGCATAAGGCGGACGCGTTTTGGTTGGATCAATTGCCTCAACAAAGCGTGCGCTTTGGTTTTCCACATTGCGATGCTTTAGTGCCTGATGCGTGGTTGGTCGATCAACAAAAAATCCACGTGGGTTTGGAAACACTGACCACCTTACATTGCCCTGGCCACACGCCCGGCCATGTGGTGTTTGTCAGTCACGCGGCGCAATTTTTAATCGCGGGCGATGTGTTGTTTGCGGGTTCGATAGGGCGCACCGATTTTCCGCGCGGTAATCATGAAGAATTGATTGCTTCAATACGCAATCAATTGTTTGTTTTGCCTGAAAATACGGTTGTTTTGCCAGGACATGGCCCCAGAACGACCATAGGCAGCGAGCGCAAAAACAATCCTTTTGTAGCGGACAAAAAGTTTGGTTAAGTTGATTTTGTTGTGATTGTTGTTTGTCGGTGTTGGATGTTGTTTAGGATACTTATTTCGCGCGGGCGCGAAGTGGGTATTTTTTGTTCTCAGGCCATGTTGGCCATTTTAATCAAGGAATCGTGAGATGAAAAAAAATGTATTAATTGCCCTGTTTTCCCTAATGTTGGCGGCTTGTGGTGATGAAACCAGCCAACAAAAAACAGCCGAACCTACCGCAGGTAAAGCTGCTGCTGAAAATGTCTTGCACATTTACAACTGGAACAATTCTTTATCGCCCGAGACTTTGGCGCGATTTGAAGCGTCATGCTCGTGTAAAGTGGTGCAAGATTTTTATGGGGACAACGAAGAAATGTTGGCCAAATTAACGGCTGGCGCCAAAGGTTATGACATGGTTTTCCCTAGTGCTTTTGCCGTTAATACTTTGATTAAACAAGGTAAATTGCAGTCGCTAGACAAAAAAGTGGTGACTAACTTTAACAACATCGATCCGTTTTATCTGAAAACGATAGCCGATTTCGATCCGAACAACTTGCACGCCGCGCCAACCACCATCAATTTGGTGAGTTTGGGGTACAACGAAACCGAACTCAAAAAATTGGGTTTGTTAGAATCGGCCAACTCGTGGGCTTTGGTGTTTGATCCTGCTTTATTGCAAAAAATCAAAGGCAAAGTGACGGTATTGGATTCTCAACGCGAGTTGATGGCGGCGGCTTTATTGTATTTGGGCAAAGATGCCAACAGCACAGACAAAGCCGATTTAGAAGCCGCTGCGGCCGTGATTATTAAAGCTAAACCGTATTGGGCTGGGTTTAATAACCAAAGTTATATCAAAGAGTTAGCCGTTGGCAATATTTGGCTGGCTTTGGGCTATTCGGGCGATTTCTATCAAGCGCAACAAGATGCCTTGGCTTCTAAACGCGATTTTGCGATAGGCTATCAAATTCAAAAAGAAGGCAACAGCCTCAACATGGACAACATGACCATTTTGAAAGATGCGCCACGCCCTGATTTGGCCAATTTGTTTGTGAATTTTATGTTGGAACTGAAAAATGCCGCTGATTTTTCTAACAACATCGGCGCAACCAATCCTGTGACCAAATCTAATGAATTTTTTAGACCAGAAATCAAAGCCAACAAAATCATCAATTTAGACCCGATGAGTGGTAAGTTTCCTGTCTTGCGTGATTTGGATACTCAAAGCCGCCGCGAATACAGTCAAATTTGGTCTAAAGTCAAAGTAGCCAATTAAGGTCATTTGAATTTGAATTTGAATTGAACGTTAAACCCGTTGCGGCCAACCTTTTTCCCTATTTTTTGGGTAAAAGGTTGGCCGCAACGGGTTTTTATTGACGCTAAAAAACAAAAAAATAGATTTTTTTTTGCTCAAATTAATTTAACTCCATCTAACTCAATTTTTTTAAGACCTATAATTTTAAGCTGCTAATTTGTTATTTGAACAGATTAATTTTTTATACATTATTTTTTCTATTTAAAGGTCGCTTACATGAATATTTTCAAAAACATCAAAAGATGGTTCCCTTCTAATCCATCAACATCAAAATCTGCTACACCTAGTGAAAATTTAATAGATATACCCGCACATACTCGTGTGGTGAATGGTCAAAAAATTCATGTGTCAGAATACCAACGCGCAGCTAAGCAAGTGGTTTCAGAAACAGAGGAAGCGTCTGTTTCTGAGCCAGAGTTTGAAAAAGATGGCGCGCAAGTTATGTTGGGCAATGATTTTGCCAGCTCGCAGGCTTTGCGTGACCGTGGATTTAATGATGCTTTTGCTCATCGAAGCGGTGTCGATTATGAAATCAGTTTGACGTTGTTGGAAGATGAATATCAAGCTTATCTTCGCGGCTTGATTGAGGAGCTGAAATCTAATCAACGTCAGTACGAGCAAGGTAATAGCTCTTTATTGGGGGTTTCTGATGTTTTTGATCAGAAGGTAAATATTATTAAGAGCCAATATCGTGAGCGTATTGCCGATTTAGAAATTGAATTGGAAGAAGCCAGATTAAGCCGCACGATTAGCGCACTGAAAAATGCTTACCGTAAAGGATATAGCCATGCCTTGGAAGTTAAAGGGCATAGAGTTGCGCCCGTTGGGCTTTGAACGACAACCGTCTATTTTAAATACAAGGCTTATCTTGAGCCTTGTTAATTTTCAACCATAAAAAGATAAAACTCATCAAATGAAGAAAACAGAAACAAACCGACTGACTCAAATTGAGGTTAAAGAAAAAATATTTTGCAATGGGTTATTAAAAACCAGCTGTTTTTTAACGGGTGATGATTACTATCGCGTCAGTCAATTGAATGACCCCGAAAGCAACAAAAAAATCCAACAATTGGCGGGGACGATGCTGTTGCCTATGGTTTTGTGGGTGATTAGTGTTTACCTTATTATGCTCAAAGTTTTTCATGCAGAATGGTGGGTGAGTTTGATTGGTGCACTTTGCGTGGGCTTGATTTTATTTATTATCGAGCGCTCAATTGTTTTATCGACATCGGTTAATTGGAAAACAAGATGGATGCGTTTTGCTTTGGCTTTTTGTTTGGCCCTTGTTGGTTCTTTTTTCATTGATGAGGTGATTTTTGAAAAAGACATTGATAATCAATTGATGGTCAGCGGTGAAAAAAAGGTAATGGAAAATGCTCAAATACAAAAAGATAAAGCCCAAGCCAATAACAGAAAACTGGATGAGGATTATGAAAATAATGTCATCAAGCCCAAGCAACAGATGATATTAGAAAAAGAAAAAGCTTTGGAAAAACAGACTCAAGTCGTTAATGAGGAATCTGGTGGTCAAGCAACAGGCGTAAGGGGCGCTGGTTCTGCCACCAGAAGCAAGGCCGAACAGGCTGAAAGAATTCGTGCCGACCTCAAAATTTTGAGAGCCGAACTCAAAGCAGCAGAAAAAAACCGTCCTAATAGAGAGGCGCGATGGACGAAAAGCATGCAAGACCATGACCCAGTTGAGACTGCGGTGAATGCCTTTAAGGCAAATCCTAAGCTGGAGAGTTTTGGCTTGATGGATCGAATTGGTGCGATGGTGGAAATCTTGTTAGAGAAATGGTACATGGCCTTGTTTTGGGGGTTTTTTACCTTATTGTTTATTTTGATTGAAATGTTGCCCGTTGTCATTAAAGGCAACGGTAAGAAAACGCTATACGAACGCATGACAGAACAGATGGCCTACAGCACCAGCTTCCCTAAAGTCGCTGAGTATGATTAAGCTGTATTGAAATTGTCGTGTGTCGGTTTCTGACACAAACAAGGTTGGCCACAAGCACATTCAATGCTTGTGGCCAACCTTGTTATGATTTTCGACAATTACCGCTTGAGCTTGGCCAACGCATCGGCCATGGCCGAATTTACCACGGCTTTTGCTGGGGCGGCTTTTGAGGTCGGTTTTTTGGATGCAGGGCTGGCTGGGCTTGGGCGCTTGTTGCCGCTGGCCATTTGGGCAGGATCGTCGTCCAAACGCATGGACAAAGCCACGCGTTTGCGGGCGATGTCAACTTCCATGACTTTGACTTTGACCACGTCGCCAGCCTTGACCACGGTACGCGGATCGGCCACATAGGTGTTGGATAAGGCCGAAATGTGAACGAGGCCATCTTGATGGACACCGATGTCAACAAACGCGCCAAATGCCGCCACGTTGCTGACCACGCCTTCTAATATCATGCCCACGCTTAAATCGCGCAGTTCGGACACGCCGTCTTGAAACGTGGCGGTTTTAAATTCGGGGCGTGGATCGCGGGCAGGTTTTTCTAGTTCTTTCAAAATGTCCAACACGGTGGGCAAGCCAAACGTTTCGGTGAGGTAATCTTGTGGCTTGAGCGTTTTTAAAAACGTCGCATCGCCTATCAGCGATTGTAGGGGACGGCCTGTGTTTTGTTCGATGGCTTTGATGACTGAATAAGCTTCGGGATGCACACCTGACGCATCTAACGGGTTGCTGCCACCTGAAATGCGCAAAAAGCCAGCGGCTTGTTCAAAAGTTTTTTCGCCCAAACGCGGCACTTTTTTGAGCGCGGTGCGGTTTTTAAACGCGCCATTTTCGTTGCGATACGTCACAATGTTGTTGGCCAAGGTCGCATTTAAGCCCGAAATGCGCGTCAATAAAGCCGCGCTGGCCATGTTGACATCAACACCAACGGCATTCACGCAATCTTCCACCACCGCATCTAAAGAGCGGGCGAGGGCGTTTTGGTTTAAATCGTGTTGATATTGACCCACGCCGATGGATTTGGGGTCGATTTTCACCAGTTCGGCCAAAGGATCTTGCAAGCGCCGCGCGATGGACACCGCGCCGCGTAAAGTCACGTCCATGTCGGGAAACTCTTTTGCGGCCAACTCTGAAGCCGAATAAACTGATGCGCCAGCTTCGCTGACCACAATTTTTTGCATGCCCAATTGCGGCACTTGTTGCATGAGTTCGCCTGCCAGTTTGTCGGTTTCACGGCTGGCCGTGCCGTTGCCGATGGCGATGAGCGCGACTTGATGTTTGAGGCATAATTTGGACAAAGTCGCCAATGCGCCTTGCCAATCTTGGCGGGGTTCATGCGGATAAACCACGGCGGTGTCCAGCACTTTGCCTGTGGCATCGACAACGGCCACTTTGACGCCCGTGCGTATGCCTGGATCCAGCCCCAAGGTTGGCCGCGCCCCAGCTGGTGCCGCCAACAAAACATCTTGAAGATTGGCCGCAAAAACTTGTATGGCGGCGGCATCGGCGCTTTCTTTGAGACGGCCTAACAATTCGAGTTCTAAAGACACAAAAATTTTGCTGCGCCAAGCCAAAGCCACCGTTTGCAATAACCAAGCATCGGCGGCGCGGCCTTGATCGGCAATGTTAAACTGCTGCGCGATTTGGCGTTCAAAATCGCTGGCCTGCGTGGCGGGTGTTTCTTTGGGTTGATAGTGTATGTTAACGGTTAAAATGCCTTCATTGCGTCCGCGTAATAAGGCCAAAACGCGGTGTGACGGGCTGTTTTTTAAGGGTTCGCTGTGTTCAAAATAATCGCGAAATTTTTCGCCGATGTTTTCTTGCCCAACGACGACTTGTGACGTTAAGGTGGCGGTTTGCCACAACTGTTCGCGCAGCGTGCCGATGACGGTGGCATCTTCGGCAAACGTCTCAATTAAAATGGCACGTGCGCCGTCCAAGGCAGCTTTCGTATCGGTGATTTGTTCGTTGAAATAGTTTGCGGCCAACGTTTCTGGCGCTTGGCTTGGGTCGGCCAGCAACGCATCGGCCAAACCCTGCAAGCCTGCCTCACGGGCTATCATGGCTTTGGTGCGGCGCTTGGGTTTAAAGGGCAAATACAAATCTTCTAAGGTGGTTTTATTTTGTGCCGCATAAATGGCTTGTTCTAATTCAGGCGTGAGTTTTTCTTGCTCGCCTATGGATTTTAAAATGGTCAAACGGCGGCTGTCGAGTTCGCGCAAATAGTCCAGTCGTTCCGCCAACAACCGCAATTGCGTGTCGTCTAGCCCGCCTGTGATTTCTTTGCGATAACGCGCAATAAAAGGCACGGTCGCGCCTTCGTCTAGCAAAGCCACGGTGGCGCTGATTTGCTCTTCACGCACCAACAATTCAGTGGCCAAACGGCTTTCTATGCTGGGCAAGTTGGCCGCATTCATCGGCGTATCGGTGGGCTGCGCTGGGTTAGTGTGTGGTGCAACGGCGCGAGTCAGTATTTTCATGATGTTCCTAATTAATTAAACGATTACATAAACGATTAAAGAGAATTGAAGCTTAAGTGGTGTATTGTAATCGTCATTGGCGCTGCGGCCAACCTTCACCGCCAAACTTTGTGGCCAACCTTTTGTCTGGATTTGCTAAAAACCCCCAATATCGGGCATAATGGCCGACTTTTTAAATTTTTTTAGACAGTTAGACTTTTTGACATTTTTTTATAGGATAGGAAAAGAAACATGATTAACGTAACGCTGCCCGATGGTTCGGTTCGCCAATTTGATGCACCTTTGAGCGTGAAGGAAGTTGCGACCAGTATCGCAATGAGTTTGGGCAAAGCCGCTTTGGGCGGCAAAGTCAACGGCCAGCTGGTGGACACCAGTTATTGCATTACAGAAGATGTGCAGTTGGCGATAGTCACCGAAAAAGACAGCGCGGAAGCATTGGAAATGGTGCGCCATTCAACGGCGCATTTGTTGGCTTTGGCCGTTAAAACATTGTTTCCTGAAGCCCAAGTCACCATCGGGCCTGTGATAGAACACGGTTTTTATTATGATTTTGCTTACAGTCGCCCGTTTACGCCTGAAGATTTGGCCTTGATAGAAAAGAAAATGCTGGAATTGGCCAAGCAAGATTTACCGATTACGCGCAGCACCTTGCCGCGTGACGAAGCCATTGCTTACTTCAAAAACATCGGTGAACACTACAAAGCCGAAATTATAGAAAGTATCCCCGTCGATCAAACTTTGTCTTTGTATAGCGAAGGCGATTTTACCGACTTGTGTCGCGGGCCTCATGTGCCGTCAACGGGGCGCTTAAAAGTCTTTAAACTCATGAAAGTGGCTGGCGCGTATTGGCGCGGCGACAGCAACAATGCCATGTTACAACGCATTTATGGCACGGCTTTTTTAAACAAAGCCGATTTGGAAGCGCATTTGTTTATGTTGGAAGAAGCCGAAAAGCGCGATCATCGTAAATTGGCCAAACAGCTGGATTTGTTTCATTTGCAAGACGAAGCACCAGGCATGGTATTTTGGCACCCCAAAGGCTGGACTTTGTGGCAACAAGTCGAACAATATATGCGCCATATTTGGCAAACCAACGGTTATCAAGAAATCAAAACGCCTTTCATGGCTGACCGCATTTTGTGGGAAAAATCAGGGCATTGGGAAAATTATCACGATGCCATGTTTACCACACAGTCTGAAAAACGTGAATACGCCATCAAACCCATGAATTGCCCTTGCCATGTGCAAGTGTTTAATCAAGGTTTGCGTTCGTATCGTGATTTGCCTTATCGCTTGGCCGAATTTGGCTCGTGCCACCGCAATGAACCCACGGGTGCGTTACACGGCATCATGCGCGTGCGCGGTTTTGTGCAAGACGATGCGCATATTTTTTGTACCGAAGATCAAATCGTGTCCGAATCGATTGCATTTAATGAATTAACCATGAAAGTTTATCGTGATTTTGGGTTTAACGATGTGGCCATTAAACTGTCTTTGCGCCCCGAAAAAAGCGCAGGCGATGATGCGACTTGGGAAAAAGCCGAAAATGGCTTGCGTGCGGCCTTAACGGCTTGCGGTTTGGCATGGGAAGAGTTGCCGGGCGAGGGCGCTTTTTATGGGCCAAAAATTGAATATCACATCAAAGACGCTTTAGGGCGCTCTTGGCAATGTGGCACGTTGCAATTGGATTTTGTGTTACCCGAACGGTTGGACGCAGAATACGTGGCCGACAGCAACGAAAAAACGCGTCCTGTTATGTTACATCGCGCCATTTTGGGGTCTTTGGAGCGCTTCATTGGCATTTTGATTGAAAACCATGCGGGGGCTTTCCCAACTTGGTTAGCGCCTGTGCAAGTCGTTGTGGCCAACATCACCGAATCGCAAAGCGCTTATGTGCATGATGTGGTGGCGCAGCTTAAAGCTTTAGGCATACGCGCCGAAGCCGACACGCGCAACGAAAAAATCAATTACAAAATCCGCGAACACAGCTTGCAAAAAATCCCGTATCAATTGGTGGTGGGTGACAAAGAAAAAGACAGCGCCGCCGTGGCAGTTCGACTCCGAGGCGAAGACTTGGGCGCAATGCCTGTGGTCGATTTGATTGCACGCATACAAGCCGATATTTTGGCGAAGTGATTTTTGAGATAAAATACACGAACGCAAAAAAGGTGCGGCCAACCTTTTTTTGCACTTTTTAGATTTAATTTAATGAATATAGGGGTTATGATGATAGTTAGCATGGTAATTTTAGCGAGTCTTGTTTTTTTGGTGTTGTATGTGATTGGGGTTTATAACACTTTGGTGACTAAAAAGAATCACTTCAAAAACAGTTACAGTCAAATTGATGTGCAACTTAAACGTCGTTACGATTTAATTCCCAATTTGGTGGCGCTGGTTAAAGAATATATGGCGCATGAAAAAGGCACATTGGAAGCCGTGATTGTGGCTCGGAATCAAGCGGCCAAAGCGGAAGCCCATCTTGCAGGGAATCCCAGCGATGGCGCGGCCATGCAATCTTTGTTGGCGGCTGAATCTGTGTTAGGCGGCAGCTTGGGCAAATTGTTTGCTTTGGTTGAGGCTTATCCCGAACTCAAAGCCAATGAAAATATGGCGCAATTGCAAGAAGAGTTGACTTCAACCGAAAATAAGGTGGGTTTTGCCCGTCAAGCCTTTAATGATGACGTGATGGATTACAATATTTTTCGCGAAAAATTTCCGAATAATGTGGTGGCGACCCAAATGGGATTTAAAGCGGCAGAGCCTTTTGTATTAACCAATTTAATGGAACAAGAAGCCCCAAAAGTTCAGTTTTGAGGCTGATGTTTGAAAAATAAATGACTTGGTTGGAGCGGCTGGTTTTTATACGGCCGCTTTTTTTACTTCTATTTTAGGGTTCGGGATTATGAAGTTTTTTGAACATCAAAAAAAAGCCAGAGCGGCAACCATTAAGTTGTTGTTCTTGTTTGGATTTGCAGTTGTTTCAGTCAGTAGTTTTATTAGTGGGGTTTTAATTTTTGCTTATTCTAGTCTCATACGCGATTGGAAAATAAGAAGACTGTTTGAGAGTGATTTTGCCGATATGTATGGTGTCGAGATATCTGCTCGCCGAGGAGGAAAGATATATCTTGGAGATGGATTTAATCAAAGCCACCTTCAAGCTCTTTCCGATATGCGAGGAAGCGGTTTGGGCGTTGAAGGTGGATTTAATCCTTCTCTTAGCGCCTTTGATCTCTATTTTTTTCCTTTTATTTGGCTAACTTTGTTTTTAATGGTTTTTATCTTGATTTTAAGTGCGATGCGGTTGAGTGAACTGCGTCATGGCGGCGGTGATACTGTGGCCGAGTCCTTGGGCGGTCAATTATTGCTACGCTATGAAACCAAGTTGAGCAAAAAACAGTTGCTGAATATTGTGGAAGAGATGGCCATTTCTTCAGGCCTCACTGTTCCGCG
>JBILQJ010000021.1:0-30130 GCA_044373325.1 Burkholderiales bacterium | reverse complement strand
CAAATTGGCCAAATACGGCATGAAGGTTGGCCGCACCTTAAACCGCCAGCCTTGTTGAAGCTCTATTAGTTCTAAGCCTTTGTTTTTCCACTCTTGTTGTGTGGCGACCAACAATTCATGTATTTCGGCAGGCGTTAATGGATTGGGAAATAAGGATTGTAGCTGTTTAATCGACAGTGCCTCTGTGGTGGTGAGTAGCGCGGTTTCTACGACAGTTTGCTTGAAAAGAAAAGTTGGCATGGCAGATACTTTAAGAAGAAGTGGTCGAATGGGATGCTTACACCACAGTCATTAATTTTAATTATATGGGCATAAGAGATAAATTTATTGCAAATATCTATACATTTAAAGTGACATCTGCTCTTTTTGCGATAAAAGCAAGTTTAGGTCATATTTTTTTTCTGGATAAGGTTACACTCTGGTTGAAGTTGCTGTTTTATGAAATGTTAACCACCATTGTATTTTCAAGGAGAAGTCTGATGCGTTATGCTCACCCTGGTACGCCCGATGCTGTGATTAATTTTAAACCGCGTTATGATAATTTTATTGGCGGACATTTTGTGCCGCCTGTTAAAGGTCAGTATTTTGTGAATCATTCGCCCGTTAATGGTTTGCCCATTGCGGAGTTTCCTCGCTCTAGCGCTGAAGACATGGAATTGGCGCTGGATGCCGCTCATGCCGCTGCCGCCGCGTGGGGTAAAACGTCGGTTCAAGAACGGTCGCATTTGTTATTGAAAATTGCCGATAGAATTGAGGCCAACCTTGAAAAACTTGCGGTGGCCGAATCGTGGGACAACGGCAAACCTGTGCGCGAAACTTTAAACGCCGATGTGCCGTTGGCGGCGGATCATTTCCGTTATTTTGCGGGGTGCATACGCGCCCAAGAAGGCAGCGCCTCTGAAATTAACGAAAACACCGTGGCGTATCATTTTCACGAACCTTTGGGCGTGGTTGGACAAATCATACCGTGGAATTTTCCGTTATTGATGGCGGCTTGGAAAATCCCGCCTGCGTTGGCCGCAGGCAATTGTATTGTTTTAAAACCCGCCGAACAAACGCCCTTGTCTATTATTTTGTTGATGGAAATCATCGCCGACTTGTTGCCTGCTGGCGTGTTAAATGTGGTGCAAGGTTACGGTAAAGAAGTGGGTGAATATTTGGCCAGCAGTTCGCGCATTGCGAAGATTGCTTTTACAGGGTCTACGCCTGTGGGCGAACGCATTTTACAAAATGCTGCTAAAAGCATGATACCAAGCACGGTCGAGCTGGGTGGTAAATCACCCAATATTTTCTTTGCCGACATTATGCAGGCCGAACCTGCTTTCATAGAAAAAGCCGCAGAAGGTTTGGTATTGGCCTTCTTTAATCAAGGGGAAGTGTGTACTTGCCCTTCACGCGCGTTGATTCAAGCTTCGATGTACGATGATTTTATGGCGGTGGTTATGAAAAAAATCGCCAACATCAAACGGGGCGACCCTTTGGATACCGACACGATGGTGGGCGCTCAAGTGTCGCAACTTCAATATGACAAAATTTTGGGCTACATAGAATTGGCCAGACAAGAAGGCGCGGAAGTCTTGACGGGTGGGGGCATTGCGGCGCAAGACGGCGATTTTGCCCAAGGGTTTTATATACAGCCCACTTTGCTCAAAGGCCATAATCGTATGCGGGTGTTTCAAGAAGAGATTTTTGGGCCCGTGGTTGGCATCACCACGTTCGAGACCGAAGAAGAGGCGCTGGCCATTGCCAATGACACAGAATACGGTTTGGGGGCAGGCTTGTGGACGCGCGACATGAATCGAGCTTATCGCATGGGACGCGCCATAAAAGCAGGCCGCGTTTGGACGAATTGTTACCATTTGTATCCTGCACACGCGGCATTTGGCGGTTACAAAAAATCGGGCATAGGCCGAGAAACCCATAAAATGATGCTGGATCATTATCAACAGACCAAAAATTTATTGGTGAGTTACGACATCAATCCGTTGGGCTTTTTCTAAGCTTCTCTTTGTTTTCTGTGCTTGTTTTTGTGCTTGTTATGGTTGCGGCCAACCTTTTTACGATTTTTTCGGTAAAAGGTTGGCCGCAAACGATTTTTGAAAGGAAAAGCTTAAAGTTGCGCGAGAATTTGCTGCGTGGCTTCTGCCGCCAAACTGGCCGCCAATTGGGCGGCTTTTTCGTATTCCAAATGTTGATTGGGCTGAAAAATGCAGTCGCTGATGGCGCGTACCGACAAAAAATCGACTTGATTCACAAAACACGTTTGTGCGATGGAGGTGGATTCCATGTCCACAATTTGATAATCGGCAAAGTGTTGTTTAAAAAAGGCTTCTTGAGCACCAAGCGCAAAGGTATCTTGCGTCACGATGCGGCCATACGCCACGCGGCGCGAAGCGATTTGCGGCAAGGCGACGGTTTTGCAAGCGTAAGTGGCTGGCATACCCGCCATTTGTCCCAGCGCGTAGCCAAACACTTGCAAATCCACGTCGGCGTAGTTGAGCTGTTGGCCGATGTAAACATCAAATTGCTGGGCGGCGTTGATGCCACCTGCCACGCCCACGTTAATGACCAACTCTGGCGCTTCTTGCGTGATGATTTTTTGGGTATTGAGGCTGGCATTGACTTTGCCGATGCCGCATAAATGGGTGCTGATTTGGTGAGTGCTGGCGCTGGCGTTTTGCGCTAAGGCCAAGTAAGCGTCGCGTTCGACGGGCATGGCAAAAATAAGGGCGATTTTCATGGTGGGGGCTTTATGGTAAAAAAGGAAGGAATATAAAGGATTTGAGCCTTGCGGCCAACCTTTTTCAATGCTTTTCAGAGAAAAAGGTTGGCCGCAAGGTCATGCGTTTGGTTTGATGGTTGCCCGTTTTCAATTATCAACGGTAGGGGTGGTTAGCGTTTTGTGCGTAACCGCCCGCTTGTCTATTGGTCGAGACTTGGGCGATTACGCTATGCTAATCGCCCCTACGGGCTAAGTTTTTTAAAAAGGTACATCGTCGCCGACCTCATCAACTTTGTTCATCGTTTTTTCTATTTCGTGCGATAGATTAATCAATAGTGTTCCGATCTCAAAATCAATATTCTTATCAGATAGTTCGCCACGCAAAAAAATGTGCAATGAGTCTAAAATATCTCTTATCCCTGCTCCAAAATTAGGCTCAGAACGGCAAACGTTGTCTATATCGACAGTATCATTCAACTCTTTTAGTTCAGATATGATAGTTGTTAAAAATTTAAAGTTACTTCTTTTTTCACTAAAACTAGGCTCTGGCGGCGTTTTCCGACATAGCTCTAAAATTTCTTCAAGAATCTCTCGATCTCCTCTTGTCGGAGTTTGCTTTTCTGTATTTTGATTCTTTAAGATAGACTGAATTTTTTGGTCTAAATCTGGCCAGAATTTTTCGAAAGTAGTTTCTAAAGTCTTATCTGCTAATTTCCCAGAGGGAAGGGCGTTGTTAATTGTTTGTATTAATTTTCTTATTTCTATTTCAGAAAAAATAGATGTTTGAAACTGGGTTAGAGGTCCTACAAGGTCAGTATTTTTGACTCCGTCGAAGAGTATAGGACATACCTTTGATGAATCTATGTGCTTAGAAAGCGCACCAGCTTCAAACATAATCCATGGCGCGTTTAAATTATTTTTGGTCATGCAAAATATTCCTACGGACGACCCTTGTAATTCGTTGGCGATATCATGTCCCCATCGAGTTCCTTTTTCTGTGTCATTTGGTGTGAAAAAGGGTTTTACGCTTTGTAACACGCAAGGTAGCCAGTCTCTTAGAGTCTCGGCTAATTCACGACTCAAATCACCAGACCAACTTATAAATACTTTCATGTTATTTCCTTTTATTCTGTTTGGTTATTCTGTAATCAATGTTAGTTTTCTTGGCATAAAAATATCCAAAAAAAGTTGGTCGCAAGCTTTGCTTTAAAAAAAAGCCGCTCATAGAGACGGCTCTTTTTTATGGCTGATTCAATTTAACCGCAACTGCCTACGTGGCCGCAGGTGGTGCAAAATTCGCAGCCATCTTTTTTGATTAAAGTGTGTGCGCCGCATTCTGGGCAGGCTTTGCCACTTTTTTGGATTGCGTTGTCGGCATAGGGCGCAAGGCTGGTCATGTCTTCGCCAAACAATTCGGCTTGTTCGGTGGCCATCACGCCCATTTCTTCGACGGGGTAGCCTTCTTCGGTCAAGATGCCCAACATGGCAAAACGGTGTATCAACAACCGCGCCATGTAAGCTTCAGTCGATGGCCAGCTGATGGATTTGTCCATGCCAGGGATGCGCGCAAAAAAGTCGGCTTGCGGCTCGGCGTAGCTTAATAATTTGCGCAATTTTAGGCCGATCCAAGCAGGATCGATGACGCGCATGTCCATAGACAATAATTTGCATAAGCCATTGAGTTCGCTTGGATAATTGCCAGCCAGCCACACCGAATACGGACGGCGCACGCCATTGGGCAACACCAACTCTTTGACAAACATCACAAAATCATCGCCCGTTTGCGGATTGAGAACATCAATGCTCCAGCTCATGGTGCCGTTGGTGCCGCTTTTGGGTTCTTTGCGCGCAAACAAAGCATCGACCACGGGCGTGGGCAAGGTGGCATCTTGTTGCGGTGACAATTGGGTGACGCGATATTGCACGACTTGCGCCAAAGCGGCGGTGGCGCTGCTGGTGTAAAACGTTTGGTCACCCAATTGCAATTCGTATTGCTTGTCGCCGTGGGTTTTGATGAGGGCGGCCAACTTCATGTTAAGCCACTGCGCGTCTTGACAGCGCATATCCATAGACAGCGTTTTGGCAATCGCGCCCAAGCCGCGTTGATCGTTGACGGTGTTAATCCAGCATTCAAACGGGGATTCTTCGACGTGGCCAACCACCACCGCAAAATCGCCGCCATTGCCTTCGACCATGTAAGTCCAAGACGGATTGCCCGTGTTGGATTTGGGGCGGTGTGGCCATTTTAAGCTGGCTAAAGCAGGGCGTGGGGCGCTGTCTAGCGTGATGCGGCGGTCGGCATCGTCGGTGCTCAAATCGTTGGGCGCAACGTTGGCCGCAATCGCGTCGGGTTTGGTGGGTTCTACGGATAAAACCGAACCGATAATCGAATTGGGGCGATAGGTGGTGATGCCTTTTAAGCCTGCTTTCCAAGCGTTCATGTACAGGTTTTCGAATTCTTCAAACGGATAATCCACAGGCACGTTGACGGTTTTAGAAATGGCGGTATCGATAAATGGCGCAACTGCCGCCACCATGCGCATATGCGCATCAGCGCTCATGTCCATTGCGGACACAAAGTAATCGGGCAAGGCGTTGACATCGCCGCCCAACAAACGATACACGCGATAAGCGTAATCTTCGACGATGTATTCGGCGGTTGTGCCGTCGGCCATGCGTTTTTTGCGCGTGTAAAACCAGCTAAATGGGGGTTCTATGCCGTTGGACGCGTTGTCGGCAAAGGCCAAAGAAATCGTGCCTGTGGGTGCAATCGACAATAAATGCGAGTTGCGGATGCCGTGCTTGGCGATGCGTGCTTTGATGGTTTGGGGCAAACGGCTGGCGCAATGCGGCTCGGCCAAATATGCGTCGGCTTGAAACAGCGGAAAAGCGCCTTTTTCTATGGCCAAGTCCACGGAAGTGTCATAAGCCACATCGCGCATGGTGGCGCTGATTTTTGCGGCCAACGTTCGGCCTGCTTCGCTGTCGTAACGCAGTTTTAGCATAATCAAGGCATCGCCCAAACCCGTGTAACCCAAGCCGATGCGGCGTTTGTTTTGAGCTTCGCGCTCTTGTTCGGCCAATGGCCAAACGGTTAAATCGAGGACATTATCCAGCATTCGGACGGCGGTTTTGACCACCGCGCCAAAGGCCGCAAAGTCAAAATCGGGTTCGCCCGCAAAGCCAAACGGATGCGTCACAAAGCGCGTTAAGTTAATCGAACCCAAATCGCAACAGCCGTAATCGGGCAAAGGTTGTTCGCCGCAAGGATTGGTGGCTTCGATGACTTCGCAATACGATAAGTTATTGTCTTGATTGATTTTTGACATAAACAGCACCCCCGGTTCGGCGTGGCTGTAAGTCGACTCCATGATTTGCGCCCAAATGTGGCGGGCTTGTACTTTTTTGTAGACGTGCAAGCCGTCCGCGCGTTGATACGCTTCGGGGAAAGTGTCTTTGCAGGGTTCGGCTTTGTGTACCAATTCAAAGTCGGCATCGGCCTCGACCGCTTGCATAAAGTCGTCGGTCACGCCTACCGAAATATTAAAGTTGCGCAAATCGCCAGCATCTTTGGCGTGAATAAAGGCTTCAATGTCGGGGTGAGCAATGTCCATTACGCCCATTTGCGCACCACGGCGCGCGCCTGCCGATTCGACGGTTTCGCACGAACGGTCAAACACGCGCATATAAGAAACGGGGCCAGAAGCACGGCTTTTTGTGCCTTTTACCACCGAATGTTTGGGGCGGATGCGGCTGAAGTTGTAGCCCACGCCACCGCCTCGGCGCATGGTTTCGGCGGCTTGTTGCAAAGCCACGTAAATCCCGACTTTGCCGTCTTTTTCTTCAGACACCGAATCGCCCACGGGTTGTACAAAACAGTTGATGAGCGTGGCTTGTAAATCAGTGCCAGCCGCCGAATTGATGCGCCCGCCAGGGATAAATCCACCTGCCAAAGCGGCGTAAAAATCGGCGCTGTGTTTGGCCGTGTCGGCTTCTACGCTGGCCAAAGCGGTGGCCACTCGATGACGGACATCGTCCACGCTGGACTCGGTGCCCTTTGCGTATTTTTCAAGTAAAACTTCGCGGCAAATGGGTTGTTCTTCAACATGGGCGCTGGTGTAATTTGACATGAGTGGCTGACCTTTTTAAAGTTTAATGGTTTGTTTGTATTGGTTATTTTTTTGATTTGGATTGCGGCGTTACCGAAAATAGCGACAAAAAATCGGCTAAGTCAATTAACCGATTTAAGGCGGCCATTCTACTACAAAAGCGCAGCAAATAAACCGTAAGAGTGTTAATGTCTTTGTGGATAAATTGTGCGGCCAACCTTTTAAGACTTGGAAAATAAGGCAAAAAAGGTTGGCCGCAAGGCTTTATTTTTTATTTTTTGGCGTAAAAATTCTGCATTTTAAAAAAGTGCTTCGTTTAACATCAAGCTTTGCTGATTGGCATCCAAAGTCACCAAAACGCCCAGCGGCAGCGCGTAATTGGGCGAACAATGGCCAGCAGGCCAACCTGTTAAAACGGGTACGTTTAAGTCATCAAAATAATGCCGCCAGAGTTTGTCCAGCACAGATTCGCCCAAGGGCGCGGTGTGGTTGGCAAAATCGCCCACCAACACGCCGCCCAATTGTTGAAGGATGCCGCCCAGCCGCAATTGGTTGAGCATGCGGTCAATTTGATAAGGTGCTTCGTTGATGTCTTCTATAAACAAAATGGGGCGTTGCGCGTGCTTGATACAAGCATCCAAGCCCCACGGCGTGCCTAAACTGGACGTTAGCATGGCCAAATTGCCGCCCAACAGTCGCCCCGTGGCCACGCCTGCGCGCATTGTTTTGACGGCGTTGGTCGCCGAACCTGCCAGCGCTTGATTTGTGCCAACCGCGCCTGTTAATAAGGCAAACAAGGTTTTTTCGGACGTGTCACAAGCGTAACGAATAAAATCCACCGCCATCATGCCGCCATGAAAGGTGGGCAAATTCAGCTTGAGATTAAAATGGCTGTGTAGCGCGGTGATGTCGCTGTAGCCCACAAACGGTTTGGGGTTGGCCGCAATCAAGGCATCGTCTAGCAAAGGCAACAGGCGCTGTGTGCCGTAGCCGCCTCGGGCGCAAACAATGGCGGCTACAGTCGGGTCGCCAAAGGCCGCGTGCAAATCGGCCACGCGCAAGGCATCGTCGCCCGCCAAATACGGAAAATCGGCATCAACCGCCAAACAACTGGGATAAATTTTGGCTTGATAGCCCCGTGCGGCCAACCATGCGGGCATGGCGGCGACCTCTTGGGGATTGACCACGCCCGCAGGCGCAATAATGGCGATGGTGTCACCTTGCGAGAGGGCTTTTTTTAAGGGCGGTGCCGGATTCATGCAGGATTCCTTGAGGTAAGTTAGTCTGTCACGCGGTTTACAAACGCGCCAAAACCAATTGCGCGGCAAAATACAAAAACAAGCTGCCCGTCAACAATAACAAGCCTGCGGACAGGCCGCGTTTTTGGCGAAAAAAAGCCGCCAAGCGATGCCCAGACAGAACCAAAGTGCCTAAATATAAAGCACTAAACCCTTGCAAGGTGAAGCCTAAAATCGCAAAACTGGCCAGCGGTTGAGCGTAATTTGGGTCGACAAAACGCACAAAAAAAGACAACAAAAATACGATGGCTTTCGGGTTGAATAAACCGATGGTGAAAGCTTTGATAAAAGGAGATGTTTTTTGTCCGACACGTTCGGGCGCTTCAGCCGACAAGGCCAAATGCCGCGTGCGCCAGCCTATCCAAGCACCTTGCATCATGCCAAACGCCATCCAAGCCAAATACGCGCCGCCCAAATATTGTATGGTTTGAAAGAGCAAAGGATAGGCTTTTAAGACCGCCGCCGCGCCCAAAGCCGTGAGCGTGATTAAAATCGTATCGGCCAACAAAACGCCCAATGCGGCCAACGTGCCAGCACGCCGACCTTGACCGCTGGCGGCGCTTAATACGTAAAGCGAATTTGGGCCCGGCAATAAAATAATAAAAAGAGCACCCAAGCAATATTCTGCAAAATTGACGACACCGAACATGATGGGGTTTCCTATGGATAGACTTGGATTGATTTAGGCTTGAATGATGTCGCTGCTTGGTTTATCGCCCCAGCGTGGCAACAGCGTGTGCGGAATTTTGAGCAAATCTAAAATGCGCGATACGACAAAATCCACCATGTCTTCGACGGTTTTGGGGTGAGTATAAAAAGCAGGCGAGGGCGGCAAAATGACCACGCCTTGTTGCGCAAGGCTTAACATATGGCTTAAATGCGTGCTGGACAGCGGCGTTTCGCGCGGCACGATAATCAAAGGCCGTTTTTCTTTAATCATGACATCAGCGGCGCGCTCTAACAAATTGTCGCTCATGCCCAAAGCAATGGCGGCCAAAGAACCCATGCTGCACGGGCAAACCACCATCGCATCGGGCGGATTAGAACCCGACGCAATGGGCGCAAACCACGCTTCGCGGCCAAAGACTTTGAGTTGCCCAAGTTGTGCGCCTGTGCGTTCGACAAACCACGCTTCGGCGGCGCTGGGGTTGCTGGGTAAAGCCAGCTGCATTTCTTGGCTGGCGACGACTTGCGCGGCTTGCGAATACACGACATAAACGCGCACGCCAGCTTGCACCAAAACGTCTATCAGGCGCAAACCATACGGCAAACCCGACGCGCCCGTGAGCGCAACCGTCACCGTGTAAGAAAAAGAGGAAGTCATGAGGTTGCCTTTTTTGTGAATAAAAACCAAGTTTAATTGTGGCGTATGCACCAGCTTTGGTGGATGCGTTTGTCTCTAAAATCGTCGGGGACGGTTTTGCTGGATAAGGCCAAAATTTGGAACTTTTTGGACAAACGAGCTTCGTCCAACACAAAACTGCGCAAATTATTTGAAAAATACAATTCGCCATCGCGATGCAAAATGCGCATGGCATTTTCGATGAGTTGGACATGATCGCGTTGTATGTCGAGTACGCCGTCCATTTTTTTAGAATTAGAAAAACTGGGCGGATCCATGACGATGAGGTCAAATTGTTCATTGTCGCGCCCCGCACCTTCTAAATAGGCAAACACGTCTGCACGCACGCAAGTGTGCGCGGCCAAATCCAGTTGATTCAGCGCAAAGTTTTTGATGCTCCAAAGCTGATACGTGTTGGACAAATCGACGGTCACGCTGCGGCTTGCGCCGCCTGCGGCGGCATAAACCGTAAAACTGCCCGTGTAAGCAAATAAATTTAAAAAGCGTTTGCCTTGGGCGATGTGCCGTATGTGCGCGCGCAAAGGGCGGTGATCTAAAAACAAACCCGTATCCAAATAATTGTACAGATTGACCCAAAAAGACTGGCCTTGTTCTTGCACCACAAAATCGGGGTATTTTTTGTCGGCCAATTGTTTTTCGTATTGTTGTTCGCCTTTTTGTCGGCGTCGAGTTTTGTGGCTGATGTTGTCCAGTGGCACGTTCAACACGCTTTGTATGGCGATTTTGACGGCGTAAATCCAGCCTTCGTAGTCTTCGTCACTTTGTTCCCAGCCCGTGTCGAACTCTTGCAAATGCACAAAATCTTTGTAAATATCAATGGCAAAAGGAAACTGCGGCACATCTTTGTCGTAAACGCGCCACGCTTCGGTGTCCATGCGCTTGGCCCATTTTTGCCAGTGTTTGGCGTTTTTGAGCAAGCGATTTTTAAAAGGGCTGACATCAAATTCAGTCTCAAGGTTGGCCGCAAGGGTTTCGGGGGGCATTTTTTGTCCTATCAGTTGGGTTCAGCAAATTGGGTAACGGTTGCCGTAAAACGTGGCGCAGAATTGGCCGTGGATTTTACGCTAACTCGGGGCTGGGGTCTTCAGTTATAATCGCTTTTTTGTCCAAGGAAATGAATCATGGCGATAGAAATTGAACGGCGTTTTTTGCTAAAAAATGACGATTGGCGCGGTTTGGCGCAAGGCGTTTGTTACGAACAAGGCTATTTAATGACCGAAAAAGCTTGCACTGTGCGCGTGCGTGTCATCGGCGAACTGGCCTATTTGACCATCAAAGGCTTTATCAGCGACAGTCGCCGCAGCGAATACGAATACGAAATCCCTTACGCCGACGCACGCGCCATGCTGGACGGCTTGTGTTCGCATAAAATCACCAAAAGACGTTACAAAATTCAGGCGGAAAAGGGCTTGGTTTGGGAAGTGGACGAATTTTCAGGCGCAAACGCAGGCTTGATGTTGGCTGAAATTGAATTGCCTGACGAAGAGACCACGTTTCAGTCGCCCAGCTGGTTGGGCGCAGAAATCACGCATGACGGGCGCTATTCTAACGCGCGGTTGGCGGTTGAACCGTATCAAGGTTGGCCGCAACAGCAAGCCAGTAAGAATGCCAACAAGGATGCCTCATGATATTAGTCATCGACAATTACGACAGTTTTACCTACAACCTTGTGCAATATTTGGGCGAATTGGCGCACCAACCCATACAAGTGGTGCGCAATGACGCGGCCACGTTGGACGAATTGGCGGCCTTGTCGCCGCAATATTTGGTGATTTCCCCTGGGCCTTGTGCGCCCAAACAGGCAGGCATTTCTTTGGCCGCAATACAATATTTCGCGGGCAAAATCCCGATTTTTGGCGTTTGCCTTGGGCATCAAGCCATCGCCGAAGTGTACGGCGCAACCGTCAGCCACGCCAAAACGCAAATGCACGGCAAAGTGTCGCCCGTGCATCACACCAATCAAGGCGTGTTTCGCGGCTTGTCCAACCCCACGCCTTGCACGCGCTACCATTCTTTGGCCGTCATCAAGGACACGCTGCCCGATTGTTTGGCAATCACCGCGTGGACAGAAGATGGTGAAATCATGGGCTTACGTCACAAAACGTTGGCTATAGAAGGCGTGCAGTTTCACCCCGAAGCCATTTTAAGCACCGAAGGCAAAGCCTTGTTGGCCAATTTTTTGGCGCAAGAATTGGCATAAAATCAGCCTAAAATAAACCTTGCGGCCAACCTTTTTTCTTGTTTTTCATGACGAAAACACGGGAAAAGGTTGGCCGCAAGGCGTTTAGGTGGTTTAAAGCCTTAGGCGAACAAAACCGCGCCCGTGCCATTTTCATTGGCGTAGGTGATTTGGCCGTTGTGCAAAGTCACGCCGCTGGCGATGTCTTCTGCCAACAACAAAGCACCGTCCATGTCCACGTAATCGAGTTCGGGCAATAACTGCGCAATCGCCGAAATGCCGACTGTCGATTCTGTCATGCAGCCCACCATGGTTTTCATGCCCAATGCGCGAGCTTGCGCCATCATGCGTCTGGCCACGGTCAAGCCGCCACATTTCATTAACTTGATGTTCACGCCATGAAAATGTTGATGACAACGCGCAACATCAGCTTCGATGATGCAGCTTTCATCGGCGATAATCGGCAAAGCAGCGCGTTCAAATAACACTTTATGCCCAGCCCAATTGTCGGCTTTTAAAGGTTGTTCGATAAATTCAACGCCCAGTTGTTTGAGTTCAACGGCGTTGGACAGCGTTTCTTCCACGCCCCAAGCACAATTGGCATCGACCCGAAAAATCGCGTCCGTGTGCCGCCGTAATTCGCGCACGATGGCCAAATCGTTGGACGTGCCGAGCTTGATTTTATAAATCGGCCAAGGGCGTTCTTGCATTTTGGCGACCATTTTTTCTAGGCTGTCTATGCCGATGGTGTAATCGCTCAAAGGGGCTTGTTCTGTGGTGTAACCCCATAATTCATAGAGTTTTTTGCCTTTTTTTCTGGCATATAAATCGTGATAAGCCACGTCCAGAGCGCACAGCGCAAACGCATTATCGGCCAAATGTGGGTGCATGATGTGCCAAAAGGCTTCGGGCGTGACATCGCCCACGGCTTCAATCACGGGGCGCAGGCGCTCGAGTTGTTGCACCATGTCCGATAGCGTGATGTTGTAATATAAATTGGAGGTGGCTTCCCCCAAGCCCGTCAGCCCGTCGCTGTGCAGCGCAACGATTAAAGTCGGTTGCACCGTGCGTGTTTCGCGTGAAATGCCAAAAGGGTGAGCGAGTTGGAGTTGATGCTCGTGGAGCGTGAGTTGCATGATGAACCTTTCTTTTTTTGGGATAAAAATGAGTTGAAAATTAGGATGCTTGAGGTGGATGACTATTGTTTTGAGGCAAAGATTTTTCTTATGCTGAACAAAATACTCATCATAAAGATGGCAGGCAACCAAACCCATAATAATTCTGACTTCAAAACGATTAATCCCCTATGGCTGAAAAAGTTCTTCAAGCCTATGGGCGATACTTCAACCATTTGCCAGGGTGCAAAGTGTCTTTCATATGACCACGGCCACTCAAGCGCAACGCCCAATCCGCCGTTAGTCACCATGTCCAGCAAAGGATGCGATAAGGTAGAAAGTCCAATAAAAGCAAACACTAAAGGTCGAGAACAACGAAACTGTTTGGCAAAAATTAAAGCAAAAAAAGCCAGCATGAACGCAAATACGATGGAATGAGTTGCGCCGCGATGCCCAAAAGGATGCGAGTATGGAATGTGTAGCCGAAAACCAATCACATCAAGATCTGGGATTAACGACGCAATCATGCCAGCTAAAAGTAAGCGCTTAGGAATGATGCGCCCCCCTAAGCCAAGCCCAAGCGCCAAAGATGGGATAACATGAGTCATTAACGTTGTCATAAATGAGTGCCTTCCTAAAGTAAATTGACAAAAAACATCTTAACATAAAAATAAAATCTTTGCGGCCAACCTTTTTGCGTGATTTTCACGTTAAAAGGTTGGCCGCAAGGGTATTTTGATGGATTAAAGCAGAGAAAAAGCCAACATGCCGACTAAAGCACCTGTTGTGCCTAAAATCGTTTCCATGACTGTCCATGTTTTTAGGGTTTGTATTTCCGTTGCGCCAGTAAACTTACCGAATAGCCAAAATCCAGAGTCATTGACATGACTTAGAACGATAGATCCCCCCGCAATACAAATGGATAAGGCGGCCAATTGTGCGCCAGAATAATTGGCCAACTGAATAACAGGTAAAACCAGTCCAACCGTGGTTAAACAGGCAACTGTTGCCGAGCCTTGTATGACACGCACCGCTGCGGCCAACGTAAAACAGGCCACTGCAATGGGTAAGCCCGCACCGATTAATGCATTGCCCAAAGCTGGGCCGACACCAGAATCCACTAAAACTTGTTTGAAAACGCCGCCAGCCCCCGTGACCAATAAAATGATGCCTGCTGGCTGTAAAGCGGCATTACAAATACTCATGATTTTTTCTTTGTCCATACCGCGTGGTATTGCCAAGCCATAAATGGCCAGTAAACACGCCAGCAAAATGGCGGTAAAAGGATGCCCAATGAATTGCAACCATTGATGCAAAGCCCCTTCGTTATCAATCAAACGCGCCACGATGGTTTTGAGACCAACCAACAATAAAGGAAATAAAATCAAAGCCAAACTAAAACCAATTGAGGGGAAAGTATTTTGTCCATCTTTCCCTACAGTGGGTTCTGTGACATCGGCAGGCAAAGGTAAATGGACGTGGCGACTGATGAAATGACCAAAAATCGGTCCTGCTAATATCATGCCGGGGATTGCAGCGGCCAAGCCCAGTAAAATCATCCAACCAAAATCGGCTTTCATTTGTGAAGCCAATAGCATGGCGGTAGGACCTGGAATTAGAAAAGCAGCCGATGCGGCGACCCCTGCAAATAAAGGAATAGCCAACTTAACGACATTACCGCCTGTCCGTCTTGCGACAGCAAATACAACACCAATCAACAAGACTATCGCCACATCAAAAAATAGGGGCAAAGTGCAAATTAAGCCAGCAACCCCCAGTGCATAATGGGCGCGGCTTTGTCCAAATTGGCTGAGCAATTTAATAGCGATTTGATCTAACGCCCCCGTTTCATGCAAAATTTTACCAAACATAGCGCCCAACGCGACGACGACAGCCAAAAATCCTAAAGTGCCACCCATGCCTTTTTGCATGGTGTCTGCAATTTTATCAACGGGCATACCCGAAAAAATCCCTGCGCCTATCGATACAATCATCAAGGCAACAAAAGCATGTAAACGCGCTTTCATTACCAAAAAAAGTAGCAATAACACAGAGCCCAGTGCTGTAAAAATAAGAGTGAAAGTTTCCATGTAAAAATTATCCTTGATTCATAATTGCGCGATGCGAGGCATTGACGACTGCTTCAAAAGAGGCGCTAATGTCTATGTGTATGACATCCGTTTCATCTGACGTTGGTATTTCTAAGGTCTGAAATTGTGATACCAACATCCCACTTTTTTGAAAATGCCCTACCCTTGAGGTCAGGCGTTGTTGAATCAGTTCGAAATTACCATGCAAAAAGACAAATTGGACATTAGGATTATTGTCCCTTAAACGATTGCGATAGGATTGCTTTAAGGCCGAACAAACTAACAAAGACACAGGCGTGGCATGTTGCATGGCAAAAATGGCTTCGTTGAGTGCCGCTAACCAAGGCGCGCGGTCTGTGTCATTCAGCGCTTGCCCCGATGCCATTTTTTCGATATTAGAACGGGGATGTAGAAAATCACCATCCAAAAAAGCAGCGCCTAATTTTTGAGCGACTTGACTCGCTACGCTGGACTTGCCGCAGCCAGAAACCCCCATAAAAACAAAAACTTTCCCTTTTTTCTTTGCACCCAACTCGGCTTCGGCGAGGGGCTTTGATTGTAGCGCTTGCATAGTTTTCCCTTATGGTTGGTTGAAATTGATGGCATCGTTTTTAAAGGGCGTAATTCTAACAGCATTTCCCAACTTTGCCTGCGTAACGCGCTGTTTGGCGTTCGCGAAAAAAAGCTTCGTAAGACATGACTTCGCGTTCGGGGTGGTGCGTGGTGACGTGCCGCACATAAGCATCGTAATCGGGTATGCCCACCATCATTCTTGCGCCATGATTCAAGGCTTTTTTGAGTTGTTTGAGTTTTTTTAACATGGTGAACCTCTGTTAGTGAGAAAGGGCGGATTGGGAGTCAAACGACACGTAGTCAGATTCTTGAGCGCTCACCGCTTGTGCGGCTCTTGCCCGACGAATTTCGCGCCATGCAAACCCAGCCAAACTCAAGACGATTAACATACACAAGCCACACAAAGTCGCGTTGAGTTGATTGTTAAACACCAATTGCCCCATTTGTTCTAGCGATTTGGCTGGCGCAATGACCGTGCCTTTGGCAATGGCCGCTTCATATTTATTGGCCAAGGCCAAAAAGCCGATTTTGGCGTTGTCGCTGAAGATTTTTTGATAGCCCGCTGTCATGGTTGTGATGAGCAACAAAACCGCAGGAACGGCCGCGACCCAAGCGTAGCGGTCTTTTTTCATTTTAAATAACACCACGGTGCATAAAATGAGCGCCGCGCCTGCCAACATTTGATTGGCGATGCCAAACAAAGGCCACAAGGTGTTGATGCCGCCCAAAGGATCAACCACGCCTTGATACAACAAATATCCCCAAGCTGCTACGCACAGCGCTGTCGCGCAAAGGTTGGCCACAAGCGAATCGGTTTTTTTCAGGGCAGGAATGAAAGTACCCAGTAAATCTTGCAACATAAAACGCCCTGCGCGTGTGCCAGCATCAACGGCGGTCAAAATAAATAAGGCTTCAAACAAAATGGCAAAATGATACCAAAACGCCATCATGCCGCTGCCGCCTATCACGCGATGTAAAATCTCGGCCATACCAACCGCCAGCGTGGGCGCACCGCCTGTGCGGCTGATGATGCTGATTTCGCCCACATTTTTGGCCGTTTCTGCCAAAATTTCTGGGGTAATGACAAAGCCCCAGCCGTTGATGACGGCGGCGGCTGATTCTGGCGTAGTGCCCAAAATGGCGGCTGGGCTGTTCATGGCAAAATACACGCCAGGCTCAATCACCGAGGCGCAAATTAAAGCCATAATCGCCACAAAAGATTCTAACAACATCGCACCATAGCCGATTAAACGGGTTTGATTTTCGTTTTCAACCATTTTTGGCGTGGTGCCTGACGAAATGAGGGCGTGAAAGCCTGAAACCGCCCCACAGGCAATCGTAATAAACAAAAATGGAAATAAAGAACCGCTCCAAACAGGGCCAGAACCATCAATAAATTGAGTCATGGCAGGAATTTTGAGGTCAGGTGCAATAAAAATCACCCCCAAAGCCAAGCCTAAAATTGTGCCGATTTTTAAAAAGGTAGACAAATAATCGCGTGGTGCCAGCAACAACCAAACAGGCAAAACCGCCGCAATAAAACCGTAGCCGATTAAAATCCCCGTTAAGGTTTTACCATCTAAGTCAAAATAAGGCGCTAAAGTGGGGGATTCGGCCACCCAGCCGCCGCTGATAATCGCCAACATTAAGCCCACAAAGCCGATGATGGAGACCTCGCCAACGCGGCCAACTCGCCACCAGCGCGTATAAACGCCCATCAATAAAGCAATGGGAACGGTTGCACCAACGGTGAACGTTCCCCAAGGGCTGTGTGCCAAGGCTTTGACGACGATCATGGCCAAAACCGCCAAAATAATAATCATAATAATAAAGGTGCCAAACAGGGCAATCACACCTGCGGCCGCGCCCATTTCGGTTTTAACCAGTTCGCCTAACGATTTGCCATCGCGGCGCATAGAAATGAACAAAACAATGAAATCTTGCACTGCGCCAGCCACAATCACGCCCGATAATATCCAAAGCATCCCCGGTAAATAGCCCATTTGCGCCGCCAAAATAGGCCCAACCAACGGGCCAGCACCCGCAATGGCTGCAAAATGATGCCCGAAAACGACAAAACGATTGGTGGGAACGTAATCCAACCCATCGTTGTGTTTGTAGGCTGGGGTTTGTCTGGCCGAATCGACTTCCAACACCGTTTCGGCAATAAAACGGCTGTAATAACGATACGCAATTAAATACACCGAAACCGAGGCCACCACGATCCATAAGGCATTAATGGTTTCACCTCGATTTAAGGCAATATAAGCCAAGCTCGATGCGCCTAATAGCGCGAATAAGACCCAAATCAAATGTTTTTTAAAGTGACACATATCAGTTTCCTAGGTTGAGTAACGGTTAAACGGATGGCTTGTCTATACTTTTGACAGTCGATTATAGGCTAACTTGACTTTACTGAACAGAGTTTAAACTTGCGGCCAACCTTTTATCCTAGTTTTTCATGATGAAAATAGAGATAAAAGGTTGGCCGCAAGGTTTTAATAAAATTCAAAGCACTTCAACTGAACTTGGGTTTTGTACGCCTGTATAGCTAGCCCGCCAGTTTAAATCGCAGCCCTCTCTTTACGGGCAGCCCGCACCAGCGCCAGTGCCACACCCGCCATCAAGCCCAAAAATAAACCAAGTACCAAGAAGACATTTTTCTTTGGAAACACAGGACTCGTAGACACCTGAATCTTACTCACCGGCTTGGTCGTTTGCTCATTTAACGTCGCCAGCACCGCCGTCAGCTCAAGTTCTTTGCTCTTTAGAGCATTCACTTCAGCGGTTTTACTGGCCAGCAAACCAAACGCCACAATGCTGGGTGCAAACTCAGAGCCTGCTTTATACGTACCAGAGGCCAACAACTGCGCGTTTAACTGCTTGAGCGCTTCTTCTGATGCCACCAGCTTCGCATGCGTCTCTGTCATTTCTGCTACCAAGCGGTTTTTCATTGGCTCAGCAATTGACACGTGCTTTGCCATCAATTGATTCATTGTTGCATCAAGCGAGGCATTGGCTTCTTGGGTAGAAAAACCGCGCGTACTCACAGTAATAAAATCAGTTCCTTTGACTGTCACCCCTTTAACAGATTTAAAGTAAATTTCCGAGCGGTCGTCCTCATCTTCATCCTGCGGCAAACCCAAGGAGGCCAACACATTTCCTTTAAACTCAAGCAGTTTAAGTCGCTCCACGGCCTGCTGTGGGGCTTCTATGGTTTTCCATTGACCATTGATTTGACTCATCTGCCCAATTTGCAAAGTGGCACTCGCCTCCCACTCTTTGGGTAACATCAGCGCCACCACCAAAGCGATTGCCACACCAACAAAAGTCAGCCCTGCAATCAGTCGCCAAGACTGGCGTATGGTATGCCAGAGTTTGGATAAGTCAACGAGGTATTCATCATCAGAGGTGTTCAAATGGTTGGGTTGAGTTGGGTTTGACATACATTTTTTTCCAAAAATAAAAGCGTTCAATAATACACTATACGTTAAAAATAAAATCTAAATGCCAAGCAAGCGCTGACTTTAGCCATCATGCCGAGCCGCTTGGCGCAAAATAAAATCTTCTAAACCACCTTGTGGCGCATAACCCACCACAGCGCGCAATAGCACAGCCCGAATGGCTTCGTGGTCAAATCGCTCGCATGCAGCCATTAACTCATCAATCAAGCACTGCAATTGCGGCCATTCAATATAAACCTCCTGCGCCCGCATAATCAATGGGTGACTCGTGCCTTCGGCGTTATCGCCAATTAGCAGCTCTTCAAATAGCTTCTCGCCTGGCCGCAATCCGACTTGCTCAATGGCAATCGTGCCGTCAGGCGTTTCGGGTGATTTCAGCTCCAAACCACTCAAATGTATCATGCGCTTGGCCAAGTCAATAATTTTGACAGGCTCGCCCATGTCCAAGACAAATACATCACCACCAGTCCCCATTGCGCCCGCCTGCAACACCAGCTGCGCTGCTTCAGGAATGGTCATAAAATAACGCGTGATTTCAGCGTGCGTAATTGTAATGGGCCCGCCCGCTAAAATTTGCTTACGAAACAACGGCACAACCGAACCGGAAGAACCCAGTACATTACCAAACCGCACCATAGAAAATTTGGTGCAGTCTGCGCCAGCATGTGCGTGCGACAACGCCTGTAATACCAGCTCCGAAAAACGCTTGGTCGCCCCCATCACATTGGTTGGGCGCACGGCTTTATCCGTTGAAATCAGCACAAAATCGACCACGCCAGATTTGAGAGCAGCCTGCGCCATGCGCAAGGTACCCAAAATGTTATTTTTAATCCCCTCAATCGGATTGTGCTCCACCAGCGGCACATGCTTATAAGCCGCCGCATGATAAACCGTATCCACATGGTAGGTTTGCAAAATCCGCAAACATTTTTCTTGGTCCAATACACTGCCCAAAAACGGCACTATCGTCACATCAGTCACGCCCGTTGTTTTTTGAAGGGTTTGCAATTCTTGTTCAATTTGGTACAACGCAAACTCAGTCATCTCTAACAAAATTAACCGCTTGGGCTTTTGTAACAATATTTGGCGACACAACTCAGACCCAATTGAGCCGCCCGCACCAGTCACCATCACGGTTTTATTCACTATGCATTTGGCAAGCAACGACTGATCAGGTGCCACAGAATCACGCCCCAACAAATCATCAATCCCAATCTCGCGCACGTCTTCTACATGTACCGCGCCACCTGATTTCACCATATCCCGAATCGACGGCGTGATTTTAATTTTGACCCGCAACGGCTCCAATCGCTCCAAAATCGCTTTTTGGTGCGCACGGCTCATCGACGGCATTGCCAACATCACTACTTTAATTTGCTTGCGCTCAATCAAAGACTTGAGTTGCTCAGATGGGTATACACGCGTGCCCGCAATCTGCGTGCCTTGCAGCTCTTTATTATCATCAATAAAGGCCACTGTTTTGTACTCCATCGTATGTGAAAAAGCGCTTGCCAGCTGCGCACCCGCATGACCCGCGCCATAAATCGCCACCCGCACGCCACCCATCGCACCACTGGCATGGCTCAAATATGCCCGCGCCAAAAAACGGCTGCTCAGCACATACAAAATCGCGCTAAGCCAATAAATCCCAAAAACCCCACGCGCCAAACCAGGCATTTTGCCATTAAACACTGCCGCCGCCACCAAAATCAGCACAGACAAAGACACGCCCGCCACCACCACATACACAATTTTGTGATCAATGAACCGAATCACCGCACGATACAGGCCCAGTTTAATAAAAATCGGAATCGCTACCAGCGGCGCAGTCACCATCAACCACTGATAATGATCAAACAACGACAAAAAAGTTGCGCCATCAAAGCGCAACAAAATCGCCATACAAAACACCAGCGGCAAACACAGTAAATCCACCACCACAGCAATTACCTGTTTATACCAACGCGACGCATTTAAAAGTTTATTCACAAGCCAACTCTCCAAAAATTCACAGATTGCATTTAGTCACAACCCAATAACCCGCCATTCTAACGCGCAAGCAAATCCAGCCCTAAAAACTTTAATCGACAGCACCGAGTTTATAGCCACACACCTTAGTATTTCCGCTCAATGAGTGACCCCATCACGCCGCACCACCTTTAAAAACGTCAGCACCAAAATTTTGCAATCCAACCCACAACTCCGCCTCATATCATTTTTAATTCCATCGAATTCGAGGGAATTAAAAGTTTCAGGACAAAAGCACTCAACAAGCACAAGCCGCAGAAAAAACCTGCTCAATTGCCCTACATGTTTGATTAATTTCGTCAACAGTTAATGTTGGATGAACGAGAAACATCAATGATGTTTCTCCCAACTCTTGCGCGACAGGCAAACGTTGCGCGGGCCTCCAGCCTGTATCATCAAAAGCCTTTTCTAAATAAACCTCAGAACAAGAGCCCTGAAAACAAGGCACGCCCCGTGCATTAATTTCATCAACAATGCGATTCCTAGACCATCCATCCCGCAACAAATTTGGGGTTACATAGACATAACACTTGTAATAAGCATGGCGATTTTCTGGCGAAACCTCAGGCACACGAATCGCCACATACGAGCGACATACAGATAAAATTTTAAGCGCATTGTGAGCGCGAGCGTCTTGCCATTCGGTCATTTTGCGCAGTTGAATCCGCCCAATCACGCCCTGCATTTCAAGCATGCGCCAATTCGTACCAAAGCTTTCATGCAACCAACGAAACCCCGCTGGGTGTTCACGCTCATAAACGGCTTCATAGCTTTTACCATGGTCTTTATATGACCACATCGCCCGCCAAAGTGACTCATCATTTGTCGTGACCATCCCTCCCTCGCCGCCCGTAGTCATGATTTTGTCTTGGCAAAAGCTCCACGCGCCAACATGCCCAATCGAACCTACGGGACGGCCTTTGTAGTGAGCGCCATGCGCTTGAGCACAATCCTCAATCACTTTAAAATTATGCTGCTCAGCCAACGCCATGATTTCATCCATATCACAAGGCCAGCCTGCCAAATGCACGCAAATTACCGCTTTTGTACGCGGCGTCACGACCTTTTGAATTGTTGCGGCAGAAATATTGCCACTATCAGGCTCAACGTCCGCGAAAACAGGAATTGCCCCGGCATTGACCACGCAAGAAATACTGGCGATAAAGGTTCGAGGTGTCACAACCACTTCATCTCCAGCGCCAATGCCCAGAGCTTTTAATGCCACATCAAGCGCCAAAGTACCATTAGTCAATGCAACCGCATACTGAGTACCGCTCCATTGTGCAAACTCTTTTTCAAACAAGCGGCATTCATTACCCGTCCAATAGCTCGCTTTATTCGACAATAAAACGTGGTGCACAGCATCGGCCTCTTCTGCAGTAAAGCTAGGCCAAGGTGAGAAACAAGTGTTTAACATAAAAATTCCAAATCAAAAAATTAAGAGGCTCGATGCTGAATAGGTCGCGCAGGATTCCCTATTACCGTCAAACCATCAAAAACATCACGAATAACAACTGAGCCAGCACCAACAATCGCTTGAGCACCAATACACACATTTTGGCGCACAGATGAGCCAACACCAATCCAGCTAAAAGCACCGACTAAAACAGCCCCCGACAAGTTGGCTCCTGGGCTAATATGAACAGCATGCCCCAAAGCGCAATCATGGTCAATCGTTGCGGCAGTATTAATAATGCAAGCATCGCCAACAACCGCATAAGCATTAATAATGCCCCCAGCCATTACCACAGAGCCAATCCCTAATTGAGCAAAAGAACTAACACACGCCCGTGGGTGAACCACGCTAACCAATTGAGCGCCGGCTTCAAGTAGTACTTGTTGCTGTTGCCAGCGAATTTGATTGTTTCCTAAACTAACGATAACCCCATCAAAATCAGAGCAGCACGCCAACAACTCAGCAATTCCACCAATAACAGGCCAGTGCCCATTCTTTGTTTTTTGTGGCCAAGCATCATCAAAAAAAACCACCGATTGCCAGCCCGCCTCTAATGCAGCATCAGCGACAGACTTTCCGTGTCCGCTTGCCCCAAATAATGCCAAGCTTTTCATGAGCAATTCCCCTCAAATTTACTCATAGTCGCCTCACCTTGCGCATTAACACCCTTACGCGTAAAAACCTTATAAACAGTCAAACATAAAATTTTAATATCCAACCAAAAGGATTGGTGCTCAACATACCAAACGTCCAGCTTAAATTTCTCTTCCCAGCTAATCGCATTGCGCCCATTTACCTGCGCCCAGCCTGTAATACCTGGACGAACCTCATGCCGCCGCGCTTGCTCAGCAGAATACAAGGGTAAATACTCAACCAAGAGTGGGCGCGGCCCCACCAAACTCATATCGCCTTTCAGCACATTCCAAAGCCCCGGCAACTCATCCAAACTGGTTGAGCGCAAAAACCGCCCAAAGGCAGTTAAGCGTTCGGAGTCAGGGAGCAAGTGACCGCTACTGTCTCGCAAATCCGTCATGCTCCGAAACTTAATCATGTTAAAAATTTTTCCATTTAAGCCTGGGCGTGCTTGTTGAAAAAAAACAGGGCTACCCAGCTTGAATCGCACCAAGCCAAACAAAACAAACAAAGGTAAAGCAGCCGTAAGTAAGACAGCAGTAGCAACAATAAAATCAAAAAACCGTTTCAACATTTCACCCCTTAATTTTTTACTAAAAAATATTGATAGTACGCTTTCATCTGTTCAGTAACAAGTTCGCTAGAGAAATATTGGTGTGCTCGCGTCATCCCTGCCGCCCCCATTATTTCACGTAACGCATGATTTTCGGACAATCGAAGCAATAACTTTTGAATCTCCTCAATATCCCTTGGTGGATGCAAAAGACCCGTTTCATTATTACTTACAGCATCTACCAAACCATAAATATTAGAAGCTATAGCAGGCAGGCCTGTCGCTGAAGCCTCAATGATTACGGAACCAAAACCTTCGCGATAACTTGGTAAGCAAAAAATATCAGCACAAGCCATATAATCTTCAGGTCGCGCAGTAAAGCCAACGCGATGATATTGGCTCAAGACTTTATGTAGGATCCCCCCTAGTTTTTCGTCCATACCCTCCTCATCTGGACCAACAACTAACAAATGGATACTTGGCATTTTAGCTGCCAAACCAACAAAAGCATTCGCCAAATCTTGAACACCTTTGTCTTTATTTAAGCGCCCAAGGAATAGATAAACAATCGCATCCGCTGGAATATTCAAGTCTCTACGTATTTGATCGCGAGCTTTTGGATTTGGCCGAAACCTTTGAATATCAACGCCACAGATAGATCCCTTTCCCAGCACTTTAATTTTATTTTCATTGACAACCTGTTCATTTATTAAGAATTGGCGCTGTGAAAAGCTATCAGCCAATAAATGGGTTGCCGATTTTGCAATAAGCTTATCGAGCATTTTTAAAGTCCACCGAGAAAAGCCTGTTTTTGTTGCCCACACTTGCCCCGTAAACATATGCAAACGATGCGGTACACGAGCACAAAAAGCAGCCAACATGCCGAGTAAAGCACTTTTGGGCATAATCGAGTGCACCACATCAAAGCGCTCTTTTCGAAAAATACCATACAACTTAAATAATGCTTTGATGTCACGCCATAATGAAATCTTGCGCTCAATCCCAACAGGAATAAACCGGATATTTTCATTTAATAAACCGGCCAACTCGCTCTCATCACCATTAGCAATAAGCGTTACATCATATTGGTCAGATAGCATGACAATATGTGGTTTCATAAAAACCAATAACGGATACGTTACTGTTGCCACAATACAAATTTTTTTAAGATCTGTTTTCATTTTTACAATCTTTCAGCATAAAAACAGCTTCTTCAGGAATGTCATATTTTGGCGAAAACCCCAAAACATCTCTTATTTTCGTGCTCGGATATTTCGTTTTATTTACAAGAGAATTAACTCGTGTTTGCGTAAGCGGTATTTTTATAAATTTGCCTACAAGCGACACGAAAAGACGAACAAGCGGCTCAGGGAAACAGAAAAAATTTGATTTTTTCTGCTCAGCCTCAGAGATTTTATCGACGATTTCTGAAAGTTTACAATCATTCGATAAATTAAAAATATGACCAGCAGCCCTTTCATCTTTGCCACAAAGCATCAGTGCATCGACAACATCATTCACATGAACATACGTAGAAATCGACTTTTTAGATCCGATGTAAAAAAATAAGCGCTTCTTTATCATCTTTATTAATGAGTCAAATGAACTATTCGTCATATCTCTACCGATTACATTTGAAGGCCTTAAAATGGTGAATGAAAACAATGGTTCTTTTGCAGCAAATTCCATTAACAACTCATCAGCTTGAGTCTTACTGACCTCATAAGCACCAATAGGCTTACAGAGTGATTCCTCCGTAACCACCCGCTCTTTTTCGGTAACAAACATTCCGTATGCTCCAACACTACTCAATTGGACCCAATGAATTGGTCGTTGAGACGTATGTAGCTCTCTATGCAACTCGCGAAATAGCCTAGCGAGTCCTTCTACATGTAGTGGATACATAAGAGCTTCATTACGCACCTCGCCAGCGCAATGAAAAACAACATCAATATCTTTAAAAAACCCTGATAATGATGCCTCTTCATCAAGCAGGTTGGCCACAAAACATTTCGTTTGACCATCCTCCGATTTTAAAGTGCGGGTTAAAACGCGTATATCCAAAGGCAACTTATTCAACCGCCTAACTAGATTCTTACCGATAAAGCCTGACGCGCCAGTGACGGCAACACCACAAGAATTTGAGAGGAGGGTATTAGGATCACTCATAACGGCTCTTTCCACGAAAAACGCTCAATAAAATACTCTTTTTTTTCAAAAAACACAAAGACTCAACTAAAAAGGCCATGAATCGGGCTTATGAAAAACAAAGCAAAAATACCAAAAAACAGAAAAAAAGCCTCAAAAGGTACCTTTATAAAACGGACTTGGGTGCACAAAACGCCTGCCATTATTGATACAAAAAGCCAAGCACCAAGCAAATACCTGTCTGAAAATGCACCAAAACCTAAATAGAAAAAAGGTAGAACCAAAATCCAATAGACCTTAAAAAGCGAAAATAACTGCCGCCTAGTCTCTAGCCTAAAGAGCAAAGCAATAGCCAAAGAAAAACAACAACCGATCACAAAAGTAAATACTGCAAAATCAACCCGAACTCCAGCCAAATAGTTGTGACCCACCCCATACTCAATCACTTTTCCATACAAATCTATTGGCGCATAACCAGAAACTAATATCAAAAATTTTTCCGAAAAGCCTGAGATATATAAAATAAAAGACAGCGTGGAAAAATAAAACAACAAACGATAAGAAATAAATAATAAAAAAAACAAAGCAATATAAATTGCCGAGGTGTAATGAAAGCCAACTGATATCGCAGCAAAAAAGACAGACCAACCCCAGTTAAGCTGACAAAGAATAGAAATAAAGAAAATATATAAATAAAATAAACTTACGCCTTGACGAATAACGTTCGTCTGAGCATTCAAAAAAACAGGAGATAAAAACAAAAACAACCCCATCAAAGCGCACAAATACGCACTTGAAACATTTCGCAAAAAAAAACGATTGCTTAACAGCAAAGAAAAAACCACCAAAGCAACAAAACTCAATAACGAGAGTAGTGTAAAAAAAACATGGACATTCAAGCCCAAAAAAGCCAGAGACACCGACAGAAAGTTATATAAATACTCAAATTTTACTAAAGACTCAGTCGGTGAAAACTGACTATTATAAATTTCCGTATATAAAAGGGTGTCAGAACCAACAAAATCCGCTCGAAAACCAACGGAAACAGATGTCAAAAAAAAGACAAATATTAATAATAAGAAATTAAAACTAGTTTTTGTCATGTTCAGAGCCCAACATAATATCAACAACTTTCGGCCTTAATTTCGCCCGAATCGATAAGGCTTGATATATTTTAGGCAAAGAAAGCAAAAAAATGTTTTTAGAAAGAAACACAAAGGGGATAGATTTAAAAGCAAAGCCAGATCGCACCCTAGCAATATAATTAACCACCAACTGGGCGTATATAAATTTTCTTAGCTTTTTATTTTCATCAAATAAAAACATCACATTATTTTCTTGAATTTTGTAAACAGACATTCGGCCAGAAATACTTGCCGTCATCGCTCCGCTTCCCGGATTGTATCTATAACCAGCCAAATACTCATTAAGAAAACAGCCGACCCCTGACTTTAAACACAACATTGCAATTTGCCATTCCATAAACGGCACAATTACCTTATTTAAGTCTAGCGCAACGCGCCGATACAAAAAGCTACTGTGTATCGCAATTGGGCCAGATGCAGCTAAAAACGCCTGACTAAAATCCCATTGTGCTTTTTCAGGGTGAAGCAGTCCAGTTCTCATCACCAAACGTCGATCATCAGAAAAATACTCTGCGGCATGAAATACCAAATTCACGTCTTGACGCTCATCCATAATTGCGGTTTGTTTAGTAAACTTATCCTTAAAAACCAAATCATCACCGTCAAAGTGGGCGACATATTGGCCTTTAGCCTCTCTGTGGGCTTTTAAATAGTTAAGATTTGCCCCAATATTTTTATCATTTTTAATATGACGCACTAACAATGGATATTGATTTACAAAAACATCTACAAGATCACCAGTCTTATCGGTCGAGCAATCGTTTGCGACGATAATTTCACAAGGCTGATTAGGCAGATTTTCTATAATGGCGTTCAAACAATCCTCAATATATTTTTCTTGGTTATAAGTTGAGACAACAACCGTTAAATAAATAAACGACATGAATAATCCTTGTAATAAATAGACGGTTTAAACTCGGTTAATGCGCTTTTGATAAAACGCCAAGCAAAGCATCGAGATTGCGAGATAAAGGGCGTAAGTTACCGCAGCAGCAATACAAGCACCTAACACGCCGAATTGAGTGATAAAAAATGGGCTAATGAGTAATAAAAGAGCTATTTGAATAGGGTCGCCTATCAATAAAAGAGGGACATATCCTCTTGAGATAACTAAATAACCTGGTAAAAATGCCAGAATTTTAAAAAAATCCGCAATCATTTGGGGTAAAAAAAGAGCTCGCACTGGATAAAACTCACTCGCAAACAGTAAATGAATAATAATGTCTCTGCAAAAAAAAATTATCACCAAGGTCAGTAAAAGCAAGGGTACAATAAATTTATAAGTAGAATAAAGTGTTTTTAAGGCCGCAGCGGGATCTCTTTGTTGACTGATTTTTGGCAAAAAATATGCAACTAAAAAAGCATTAAATAACTGAAGGTATGCATCTGATGTTCTCGACATAGCCTGCCAATAACCAACAGCTTCCCAACCTTGAGCGTCCCCAATCCAACCACGAACAACAACTTGAGCAAAATTTTGGCAGGAAACGGTTACCAACATCATTAAGGCGTAACGCAAAAGAAGCGTACTCATATGTCTATCTAAAACAGGCTTCAGATCAGTAAAGAAAACAAATCGACTTTTAAACAGCCAATAGATTAAAAAAAATAAAACACAAGCTGGTACCCAAAGTAAACCAAGTAAAGCACCTTTAACTGAGCCAAAATAAACAAACAAAAACAAACCAGAGCTACTTAACAGTGCCGCACCAATTTGCACCTTAGCCAAGCCAACTGTTTCACTAAAACCATTTAAAACGGCTAACCCCAGAGTTGCGAAACCAATAGGTAAAAAGAAAATAGTGCTTAATCTTAATGTTTGAGCAAAATTGGCCGACTTGAACAATGCAATTGAAATTTGTTCGGCAAAAGCCAAAACAACAAATGATAAAAAAATACAGCTGACCACAACAATCGCACTTGAGGTACTCAAGACCAATTTCAAATCACTAGGCCTATTTTTAAATTCAGCAACATATCGAGTAATGCCAAGCGATACCGCCCCACAAGAAACCGCCATTAAGATGCTAACCACGCTCATAAAGTTGCCCAAGAGACCTAGCCCTTGAGGCCCTAAATAAGTCGCAATAACCTTAATGCAAACTAAAGCACCAGCAAGTTTGGCAAAAGTACTCAACCCAATGTGAAAAACAGCTTTTATAGCACTCATAGAACCTTAATAAGAATAAAATGCATTGAACTCGATCTTTTTTCCAGATCAGGCCTGAGCCTGTAAAGCCAACTCAGTTCATTAGACCACTTTTTTTAACCATAGCGTTTGACGAGCCTCAGCACTGAGCGCTCAAGCAGCTCATAGCTAACAAAAGAGATTAGCACCACAAGAGCAACTATTACAATAAAGCTAGGCAAAAGACCAATCTTGAATAACTGAGACCACCTTAAAACGAAAGAAATTACAAGGACATGACATAAATAAGTGGAATAAGACCAATCGCCAAGCCTTTTGAAAAGGCCATTGTTCGGAAAGTATTGCTCAAGAGACAATACAGCCATCAAAACAATTGCACATGGAAGCCCGAAACGAAAGGGATCATGTACCACATCCACAGATGAGCCAATAATAACAATTGAAAAAAATATCATCAGCGAGGCAAGTGGTGGACTTATCCAGCGCAGCCATCCCCGCCGATAGGCAATTGAAACTAAAACGCCAAATAAAAACTCATAAAGTATGCTGTTTGCATAAAAAACAAACCCGCCCCCTAGTTCGCCTGAGAGCAATTGCAATGAGACCAAAGCGAACATCAGTACAAAAATACTAGCATTCCGAGAAAAAAACAGACTCAAAAACCCTGCCATATAAAACACTATTTCATAATTTAGAGTCCAACCAACAGTTAAGAGCGGAAAAAAGCCTATTCCCGATGGGTTTAGCGTTGGTATAAATAACAAACTTTTCAGCATAAAATCAGGCGCATACGCCGTTAGAGGAACAACGCCAGGGAAATAAACAAGCACTAGCGCAGTAAGGGCGGTGAAAAACCAATATGCGGGAACAATCCTTACCAGCCTATTTCGTATAAATATAAAAGGCGATACCTGCTTACGCTCTATTGCATAAAAAATTACAAATCCACTGATCACAAAAAACAAATCTACCCCAATACTTCCATGTGTAAGAATAGTCCTAAAAGCACTATTCGAAACTGAATCTGTGGAATTAAAAAATGCAAAAATCTGCATAAAGTGGTGAAAAACAACCAACCATGCTGCCAACGCCCTTAGCACTTGAA
>JBILQJ010000041.1:0-14680 GCA_044373325.1 Burkholderiales bacterium | reverse complement strand
CACTCACGCCACCAATTAAAAATTTAAACAACAATACTGGCAATTATATCGACTCTTTTGCTTATCAGCTCGTTGACAATTCCAACAAAGACGAGCTATTTCTGAAGGTTAAAGAACTCAGTAACAAAGCCTGAAATATTGCTTACTTCTTCATCCGTTAATTCGTAAAATAATGGCAAGCGCAAAACGCAATCAGTGTATTTGTCGCTATGAACTAAGGCATCTCCCACATATTTTTCTTTATAAAAAGCACTTTCATGTAAAGACAAATAATGAAAAACTGCATGCACGCCATTATCAAACAGATGCTTAATAAGCGCTGTTCGAGTATCAACGTTATCGCAGACCAAATAAAACATATGCGCGTTATTGGTTGCATAGTCGGGTAAAACAGGTAAGCTAAAACGCGTTGATTGAGCGGCAATTGGGCTTAAAAAATCAAAATAAGCCTGCCAAATTTCTTTACGTCGATTTTGTATTGCATCTAAATTTTCCAATTGGGCAAATAAGTAGGCTGCGATAATATCTGAGGGCAAAAAAGATGAGCCTATATCCACCCAACCATACTTATTAACCTCTCCGCGAAAAAACGAAGAGCGATTTGTGCCTTTTTCTCGGATAATTTCGGCACGTTGAACCAATTTTGGATCATTGATAACCAAAAGCCCGCCTTCGCCAGCAATAATATTTTTAGTCTCATGAAAAGAAAATGTACTCAACGCACCGATTGAGCCTAAAGGGCGATCTAAATAATATGAATCAATCGCTTGAGCAGCATCCTCAACCACAGCAACGCCATGAGCGTTAGCGATGGCCATAATTCTAGCCATATCGCAAGCAACGCCAGCATAATGCACCACCACAATTGCTTTGGTGTTCGGCGTAATTAAAGCTTCAATTTGAACGGGGTCAATATTGGGATTATCAGGCAAACTATCGGCAAAAACCAAAGTAGCACCACGCAAGGCAAATGCATTAGCGGATGAAACAAAAGTAAACGACGGCACAATTACTTCATCGCCTGCTTTAATGTCCAAAAGAATAGCGGCCATCTCTAAAGCGTCCGTGCATGAAGTCGTCAGAAGTACTTTATTGAAGCCGTACTTTTTTTCAAAAAAATCATGACATTTTTTTGTAAAAATCCCATCGCCTGAAATTTTTCCTGAGGCGACCGCTTGTGCAATATAAACAAGCTCGCGCCCATGCAAATAAGGTTTATTAAAAGGTATCATTGATTCATCCATAAATGAAAGGTGTAAAAACTATTCAAGGGCTCCATGCCCACACGACACCAGTTTTTTTGAACCGTCACATTGGTAATTTGCGTTGACGTTAAAAGACGACGACAACCATTTTCTCCCCCCCAATTTTCAGCCAATTGCATTAACTTTAAATGCAACCCCTTACTGCGATGAGAGGGAGACACTCCAAACAGAACGCCTTCAAAATCAATCTCATTTTTAATTTTTAGGGTCGCAAACGCTGCGATTTCTGAATTTTTTTTCAGTAAAACAACCTCGTCAGCAAGCGCACCTTTAAGACATGAGTTTTTTGCCCATGAAGAGTAAACATCATCACAACTTTTTGGTTCAAGTCGCGAGTCAGCGTGATAATGCCCATAATAGCCCTGAAAAGTGCTTTTAGCCAAAGCCTCAATTTCAAGCACATCCGCCGCTGTAGCCACGCAAGCATGGTAACCCTCAGGCAGCTGAATATCGTATATAGACACTTGTTTTTTTTGAAAATAGACCAAGGTGTCGGCCAAAAAAGCGCCCGAAGCTTCTAGCCGTTGCGCCACATCTAAGCAATTCGTGGGCGTTCTAACAATTAATAATTGGACGCCATCCTTAGAAGCCAGTTGCATCATTTGGGCAACATCATCAAGTTCATCAAGCGTAACTTTTGCGGTTACAACCCCAAAACGATCTAAATCAAGTTTTGACAACGTATAATCCATATTTGCCATTTTTTAATCCTTTATAAACAAACTCGAAACTCGGTGATATTTTTACAACAACACCATCAACCCGCTCCAACCACATCAAAAAGCAATTTAGCGATTTTGTCTTTCTCCGACAAAATGGGTTCTCCGACCAAGGGCCACTCAACCCCAATCGCTGGGTCACTCCACAAAACAGAAGTATACGACTCGGGCGCGTAGTAATTAGTGGTTTTGTATAAAAACTCGGCCTCATCACTTAATGTATAAAACCCATGCGCAAAGCCTTCGGGTGCCCACAATTGGCGTTTATTCTCTGCCGACAAATGCACACCCACCCATTGTCCATAAGAGGGCGAGCCAACGCGTACATCCACCGCCACATCAAACACTTCGCCGACCACGCAGCGCACGAGCTTGCCTTGTGGGTTGGGCGGGCGCTGATAATGCAGGCCGCGCAATACGCCTTTAACCGATTTACTGTGGTTGTCTTGTACAAAATTGATGGTGTGGCCGATGGCTGCTTCAAACTTGGCGTGATTGAAGCTTTCAAAGAAAAAACCGCGTTCGTCACCGAATACGGTAGGTTCTATAATTTTTACGTCTGGAATTTTGGTGTTGATGATGTTCATATTAGTTTGGTCTGTTTGCGTGATTGAGTAAAAATCGCATCGTTTTTGTTGAGTTTGAATGAACATCGGGACAAGTTCTTTTAATGCCGATGGAGTCAATTTATCGCTCAGTGTACTTTGCAATCGCTCAAAGCGGCTAACAAATGCGTCAATTCAATCGGTGGTTTGTTGCAATCACAGCTCTAAGTCATTTAGCTTAGGTTGGGCGTCTGTTAGACATCAAATAGACTGACTTGTCTATACTTTGGATGACCGATTATAGGTCAACTGACCATTTTTGAACAGAGTTTAAACTTGCGGCCAACCTTTTTTTTCAAAAAATCACTTGAAAAAGGTTGGCCGCAATAATGGCAGTTTAACGGTTGATGTTGTTTCGTTATCAATGAAAAACCCCTTTTTTTTCAAAAAGGGGTTTTTTTGTTCTGGTGCCGGAGAAAGGAGTCGAACCCTCGACCTTCTGATTACAAGTCAGCTGCTCTACCAACTGAGCTACACCGGCGACGAAGTGAATTATGCCTTAATGTGCCTTGCACGTCAACTAAAAAGGCACATTATTTGTTATTTTAAGCATAATATTTCGGGCTAAGGCCATTTATCGCCGACAAATCAGTGACTAAACAGCAGTGAACTATTTTTAATTTTTGAGAAAAAATCGTCCGCTCATGGCGTTTATTTTTCCAAGTCGCGTAAATGATCGTCTTTACGCAGCGTCATGAGTGCGAATAAACTGACAAAACACGTGGCCATGACGTAATACGCGGGGATGTCTAAATCGCCTGTTTCTTTAATCAAACTGGTGATAATCAGTCCCGCACACCCTGAAAAAACTGCATTTGACAAGGAATAAGATAAACCCAAGCCCGTGTAGCGCACGCGCGTGGGGAACATTTCAGCCAACATGGCGGGGCCAGGTCCCGCGATCATGCCGATGGTGCCGCCAGCAATCAATACGCCTAAGCCTTTTAAAATTAGGCTGGTGTCTGGATTTTGTAATAAATTGAGCAAAGGCAAGCTTAAAATAATCACCGCAAACATGGCGGTTAGCATGACTTTTTTGCGGCCAACCTTGTCACTTAACCAGCCTGCGGGCAAAATGGTCGAGGCAAAGCCGAGATTGGCCAACACAGTGGCGATGAGCGCCTGTACAAACGTTGCGTTCAAGGAGGTTTGCAAATAAGACGGCATAACCACCAAAAAAGTGTAGCCACCTGCCGACCAACCCATCATGCGCCCAATGCCCAAAGCAATGGCTTTGGCGGTTGCTAGTGCCGATGCTTTCTCGGCGGCTGTTTTTGGGGTGTTGGGCGTGGGCTTTTGACTGGCCACAAATTCAGGGGTTTCTTCTAGTTTTAAGCGCAACCACAAAGCTACCAAACCCATCGGAAAGGCCAAAACAAAAGGCACGCGCCAACCCCAGCTTTTCATGTCGGCTTCGGGCAAAACTTGAGCCAAGATTGTGACGATACCAACGCCTGCCAATAAACCCAGCGCCACAGTAAAAGATTGCCAAGCACCGTATAAACCGCGTTTGCCTTTGGGAGCAAATTCGGTCATTAAAGAAACTGCGCCGCCAAATTCGCCGCCCGCCGACAAGCCTTGAAGCATACGCAGCAGCGTCAGTAACAACGGAGCTGCCACGCCAATTTGTGCATAAGTGGGCAAAAAACCGATGAGGGTTGTGGTGATGCTCATTAACAAAACAACCGCAATCAGCGTCGGTTTACGGCCTATGCGGTCGCCGATGCGTCCAAAAATAATCGCGCCCAACGGGCGGCAAAAAAAGGCCAACGCAAACGAAGCGTAAGTGAGCAATAACGCAGTAACTTCATTTTGGCCTTCTAATTTGAAGAAATTGCCTGCAATCAAAGTGGCAAGGTAACCGTAAACCCCAAATTCGTACCATTCTATAAAATTTCCTACTGAACCAGCAATTAAGGCTCGGCGTGATTGGTTGGCCTGATGTGTCGCAGTAGCGTGTGGCTTAGACATAAAAAAATCTCCCGTTAACGTTGATTCTCAAAATTAGCAAACATTGCCTTAAAAATGAACAAAAAAAGCCGTAAAAAAGGCACGACCTGTTTTTACGGCTTTATATTACTCGATAATTCGAGTGCCTATGTTTTTTTCTGTTAATAAATCGGTAATGAGGGCGTGCGGCACGCGCCCGTCTATGATATGAACCGCCCCCACGCCTGATTGCGCGGCTTCTAAGGCCGAGTCGATTTTGGGTAACATACCGCCTGATAACGTGCCATCTTCTTTGTAAGCCGCGATGCTGGCACTGTTGAGTTCGGGGATTAAATCACCCATTTTATTTAAAACGCCACTGATGTTGGTCATCATAATCAATTTTTTGGCGTTTAATTTTTGAGCCAATTTGCCAGCAACCACGTCGGCATTGATGTTGTAACTCAAGCCTAACGCATCAACGCCTAAGGGCGCAATCACAGGTATGATATCGGCTGCCAATAAAGCTTGAATAACATCTAAACGAATGTCGGTGATGTCACCAACTTGCCCCAATTCAATCACAGCGCCATTGGTATCACGCATCACTAAAGGTTGAACTTGAATAAAATGCCCATCTTTACCCGTAATGCCAACCGCCAAATGCCCTTGCTCGCTGATGAGGGACGCGATGTTTTTGTTGACTTGCCCACCCAAAACCATTTCAACCACCGACATTGTGTGGCTGTCAGTGACGCGCATGCCTTGTATAAACTGGCCTTGAATGTTGAGTGCATCCAGCATTTGGTTGATTTGCGGGCCACCGCCATGAACCACAATTGGACGGATTCCCAATTTTTTTAGCTGCACAATATCGGCGGCAAATTCTCTTTGCAATTGCGCATCGGTCATCGCATTGCCCCCATATTTGACGATGATGGTTTGTCCAATTAAAGCTTGAAGGGCAGTGGCGTTGATTTCCATGGTTTTCCTAATCGTAAAAGAGTCTTTGGTCAGTAAAAAAGAGAAAAGTAAAACTTGTGGCCAACCTTTTTAAATGAAAAATGAAGATAAAAAGGTTGGCCACAAGTTTTTTTGAGGCGTGAGGGATTAAAAAATCGGTCGAGGCGGTGAGCCCGCAGAGAGCGTCATGATTTCAAAGCCTGTTTCTGTCACCAGAACCGTGTGTTCCCATTGAGCGGACAAACTTCGGTCTTTGGTGACGGCCGTCCAGCCGTCGGGCAAAATTCGTAAGTGGCGCTTGCCTTGGTTAATCATCGGTTCTATGGTAAAAATCATGCCCGCTTTCAGAATAGGGCCTGTGCCTTTTTTGCCATAATGTGTGACTTGAGGCATTTCGTGAAAGCCTTCGCCGATACCGTGGCCACAAAATTCTTCAACAACGCTGTAACCCGCATTTTCGGCGTGGGTTTGTATGGCGTTGGCCACATCGCCCAAATGCACGCCTTCTTTGACTTTATCGATGCCTTTCCACATGGCTTCGTAGGTAATTCGGCTAAGGCGTTCTGCAATGGGCGATATTTTCCCGACCGCAAACATACGGCTGTTATCACCGTGATAACCGTCTTTGATGACGGTGATGTCTATATTGAGCGTGTCGCCTTCTTTCAGTACTTTGTTGTCAGGAATCCCGTGACAAATAACGTGGTTCACCGAGGTGCAAATAGATTTAGGATACGGGTTACCTCCGCCAGGCGCATAATTCAGCGGCGCAGGAATGGTTTTTTGAACGTTGACCATGTAATCGTGACACAAACGATCAATCTCTTCGGTGCTGATACCAGGCTGTATATAAGGCGTGATAAAATCGAGTACTTCAGAGCCTAACTTTCCTGCAATGCGCATTTTTTCAATTTGAGCAGGAGTTTTAATAATAATATTGCCGTGCATAATAGACTTTCGTAAAATAAAAGTGAGTGAATTGTCAAAAAAGGAAACGTTGCCCATTCTATCAAACAATAGAAAATCCCCCAAATATAAAAGCGCTTGCTATTTATATTTGGAGGATAATTTTGGAGGCGAGTGGCGGAGTCGAACCGCCCTAGACGGATTTGCAATCCGCTACATAACCGCTTTGTTAACCCGCCTAAAACATGGGATTACTTAATAAAGTAAAGGCTAATAACAGATTGTACTGATTAAAACTGGAGCGGGAAACGAGGCTCGAACTCGCGACCTCAACCTTGGCAAGGTTGCGCTCTACCAACTGAGCTATTCCCGCAAAAACTGGGTGATTATTTTTTGTTGTCATTAAAACCAGAAAAACTGGAGCGGGAAACGAGGCTCGAACTCGCGACCTCAACCTTGGCAAGGTTGCGCTCTACCAACTGAGCTATTCCCGCTTAAAAATTAACTTACAACTTATCGAGAGGGCGAATTATACCGATTGCCGCCATCTTGTCAACCATCTCGCTCTAAAAATTCGTTTTTGCTTGCCACTCTTCTACGCAGCAAACATAATAATACTGCTGATTTTCAAAAACAAAATGGCTGTTTTCGGCCATTTTTAATAAGCGCCCATTTTCTTTATAGTAAGCCACGAAACTTACCGTCCCTGTGTGTGTTTGTTGGGTTGAATCTAAAATCTCTAGGCGTATCCATTTGGTTTTTATGGGGTTGTTGGCCAGATTTAAAGTTTCTGGGCGAGTGGTTCGGTGCCATGTTGCCAGCAAATACGCTTCGTTTTCCAAAACGTAAGCCGTGTATCGGCTGCGCATTAAGACCAACGGACTGGGCGCCATCTTTGTTAGCTTGAGATAGGGTTCGCAGCAGTTTTCATACAAAAAAGGTTGGCCGCAAGGGCAATTGTTGGCGTTTTTTGAGTTTTTTTTCATTAGCAGAGCTTGTTTTTATAAGGAGTTTTACTGGAAAAAATGAGTGGGTTTGAAAAATAGTCACTTTTAAAATCGGTTAAATGAGTCAGTGATGTTATGACAAAATGACTCGAAGTCGGGCGAGGTTAGGTATCAGAAAATTGTCAGTCGATTTTTGGGCTCGTTGTTGGTGTTTCTATTATGGTCAATCGGTTTTTTGCGTGTTACAATCACCACCTTTATTTAATTTAACTTTAGGAAGAAAATCACAATGGCTGCTCAATTTGCTGGAATTGCTCAATATGTCCCTATGATTATTTTGGCAATCTTGTTTTATTTTTTATTGATACGTCCACAACAAAAACAAGCCAAAGCGCATCAAGAAATGGTGAATTCGTTGGCTAAAGGTGACGAAGTTTTGACGCAAGGCGGTATTGTCGGGCGTGTTGCCAATGTTATGGCCGCTAAAGATGGATTTATTAGTCTTGAAATTGCAAAAGAAGTGGTGATTAGTATACAGCCTTCTGCGTGCATTAAAAAGCTGGATAAAGGTAGCTTTAAAATACAATAATATTCCATTTAAAGCGTCATGAGAGTCCATATTCATGGCGTTTTTTTTATAAGACTAGACTGAATTAAGCCCTTAAATTATGAATCGCTACCCTCTTTGGAAGTATCTTATTGTTTTGATTTTGTTGGCCTTGGCTACTGTGTTTGTCTTACCGAATGTGTATCTTGAACAGCCAGCTATTCAAGTGTCTAGTGTTTTAGAATCTGCGCCTGTTGATGAGGCTTTGATGGACAAAGTTAACCTAACTTTGGCTGAAAAAAACATCATTCAAGACGGCAGTTTTTTAGATGGAAACGCTTTGCGGGTGCGTTTACCAGATACCGACACCCAGTTTAAAGCGCAATCTATTGTTGCTGGCCTGTTGGGCGATAAATACAGTGTTTCATTGAGCCGTTTATCTACCGCCCCGAATTGGTTAATGAAAATGGGTGCCAAACCCATGGTGCTGGGCCTGGATTTACAAGGCGGTGCACATTTTCTCATGGAAGTCGATATGGCTGCAGCCAGCGAGAAAGCCTTGGATCGATATGCAGGAGAAGCGCGTCGTCATTTAAAAGAAGCCAAAATTCGTTATGATAAAATCCGCCGCGAAGGCAATCGTGTCAGCATACGCTTAAAAGATCCTTTGTCTGTGGCTGAGGCCGAAAAACGGTTAGCTGAAAAAATGCCTAGTGTGAAATTTGTACCAGATTCCGCTGGTTCTGGTTTGCAATTAATCATTACGCCCGAAGAAATGAAGCAAATTCAAGCCGATGCGTTAAAGCAAAATATGATTACGTTGCATAATCGTGTGAATAAATTGGGCACGACCGAGCCTATTATTCAGCAATCAGGGGAAAACCGTATTGTCGTACAAATGCCTGGTTTGCAAGATACTGCAAAGGCTAAAGACATTTTGGGTCGAACTGCGGCTTTAGAAGTGCATTTGGTTGAAGATGATCCTGAAATGCTAGCGCAAGCAGAGGCTGGTAATGTACCGTCTGGATACTTGTTAGCCACAGAAGAGCGTCAAGGCAATCAAGTGCCGATTTTATTGAAGTCGGATGTTGAACTGACTGGCGATAATATTAACAAAGCCAGCGCAGGCTATACTGGTGATCAAACGAAGGCTCAAGAGCCCGCTGTATTCATTAGCTTGGACTCGTTGGGGACAGAAATATTTCGCCAGTTAACCGCAGAAAATATCAATAAGCGCATGGCGATGGTGTTGGTCGAAGGCGGTAAATTAGAAGTGGTGACTGCACCAAATATTAACCAAGAAATCGGCGGAGGTAACGTTTCAATTACGGGCAGCATGACGTTACCCCAAGCCAACGATGTGGCTTTGTTGCTGGGTTCAGGTTCGTTGGCTGCGCCCATGCAAATTATAGAAGAACGGACTGTTGGCCCAAGCCTAGGGGCGGAAAATTTAAAAAGTGGCTTGCACGCAACGCTGTGGGGTTTTGTGGCGATTGCCATTTTTATGGTTATTTATTATCGTTTCTTTGGGGTTATTTCAGTGCTGTCTTTGGGGGCAAATGTCTTGTTTCTGTTGTCATTGTTGTCGTTGCTTCAGGCAACTCTAACGATGCCGGGGATTGCGGCCATTGCGCTCACGTTAGGCATGGCGATAGATTCTAACGTTTTGATTAACGAAAGGATACGCGAAGAGTTGGCCAAAGGCCTGTCGCCCCATGCGGCCATTAACGAAGGTTATAAACACGCTTGGGCAACCATATTAGATTCAAATATCACTGCATTGGTTGTCGGTTTGGCTTTGTTAAATGGTTCAGGGCCAGTCAAAGGCTTTGCCGTTGTTCATTGCTTAGGAATTTTGACTTCGATGCTTTCTGCTGTGTTGGTTTCACGTGCTTTGGTTAGCTTGAGCTATGGTCGCCGCCGCGTTACCAGCTTATCAATTTAAAAAATAGGATAGTGACTATGGAACTTTTTCGCGTCAAAAAAGATATTCAATTTATGAGCTATGGTAAGCTCACTACGGCAATTTCGCTGTTGACTTTTTTTGCTGCCATTTTTTTCTTATTTAGCAACGGATTGAATCGCAGTGTAGAGTTCACTGGTGGCACCATCATGGAGGTTAGGTACGCTTCGGCTCCTAATTTAGAGGATATTCGTCAGCGCATTGCTTCTTTGGATTTGGGTGAGGTTCAGGTTCAAAATTTGGGCAGTGCCCAAGACGTGATGTTAAGATTGCCCGTTAAAAAAGACGTGTCGGCAGCAAAGTTGTCCGAAGAAGTGCTGTCTTTATTAAGGGCAAACCAAGTGAGCGTTGATGTCCGTAAGGTTGAATTTGTTGGCCCTTCTGTGGGGGAAGAACTGGTTACGGAAGGCTTGATGGCATTGCTGTTCGTTTGTTTGGGGATTGTGGGTTATTTGGCTTTGAGGTTTGAATGGCGATTTGCAGTTTCTGCTCTTGTGGCCAACTTGCATGATGTTGTGATTATTTTAGGGTGTTTTGCTGCTTTTCAGTGGGAGTTCTCGTTAACAGTTTTGGCGGGAATCTTGGCTGTCTTAGGTTATTCTGTTAATGAGTCGGTTGTCGTTTTTGACCGAATTCGTGAAAATTTCCGCGATCCATCTTTGCGTGACATGACCATTCCGCAGCTTATCGATAACGCCATTACTGCAACCATGAGCAGAACAATCATTACTCATGGTTCTACGGAGGCTATGGTGTTGTCTATGTTAATTTTTGGTGGTCCTGTTTTGCATGGTTTTGCTATGGCCTTAACCATTGGTATCGTTTTCGGAATTTACTCGTCCGTTTTAGTTGCCAGCCCGATGGCGTTAATGTTGGGTGTGAAACGAGAACATATGATTAAAATGATTACAGTCAAAGAAGAAGCGGTTGTTTAAGGTAGCATTTAAGTAAATGCTACCTTATAATGACAGCATGGCCCAATGTCATTGTTGAATGATAATTCTAGCTTGAAAATTTTTTATAGGTACCTTTCCATGCGTACACATTTTTCCTTAAAAACACACGCAATTGCAGTCAGTCTTCTTTTTAATGCTTATGCCCATGCAGGTTTAGGGGATGTTAGTGTTAGTTCTAACCTAGGTGACCCTTTTAATGCTCGCGTTTCATTATCTGGCGTTGGTGATGATAATTTACAGTCATTAAAAATAGAGTTAAATAGCGCTTCCACTCCGTTAAGATGGGCGGTGAGGCCAACAAATGCGGGGGTGTTTTTAGATATTACCTCCAATCAGCCTGTGACTGAACCATTTGTACGGTTCGTGATTGTTGCTGAAACCACTGCAGGCCGATCTTCTCGTGAGTACACCGTATTGCTGGATCCTAAAGATTACGCTAATGCGGCAAAGAGTGATACGCCATTTAGCTCTTCAACAAGTCAGGCCTACCAGTCTTCCTCCGCTGAACCGATTGTCACGCCCAAAGCAAACGCGTTGCCTAAAGTCAAGAAAAGCCGTTATTTTAAAGCTAAAACCTTAAACAACAAATCAAAACCATCAAAAAACAGCGCGCATCGTGATTTGTCAGCAAGCCGCTACACGGTCATGAAGGGCGATTACCTATATGGTATCGCAAGAAATTATCAGGTAAAAGGCAGTAATGTCGCTCAGGTTGCGCAGGCTATTTTTAAAGCGAACCCTAAGTCGTTTATTAGAAACAATCCTAATTTTATGTTGGCTGGATCAAAACTGGTGATCCCAGGTAAGTTTGCTCCTCGTGATACGTCGAATACTCAACAAGCGAGTTCAGAAACCCCTTCTTTAAAGGTGGAGCCTAAAGTTGAAGAAAAAGTTCAACCGAAAATTGAACCTAAGATTGAACCTAAAGTTCAGCCAAAAATTGAAGAACAGCCAGTTGTCGCTTCAGTCCCGGTGGCTGCAATAGAAACGCAACCATCCTTGCAGTTGACCGCACCAGCGGCAAATAACGTGGCTTCTGAGCCTATCGCAGAAATGGCTTCAGAAGTTGAAGCTTCTAAGCCCGTTCCCCTACCCATTCGAAAACCCATTAACAGAGTCGATGCGATGATTCCCGATGAAAATGGGAAGTTAGTGCCGAACCCAAATTATATTGCGCCTGTTGAAGCCTCTGAAGATTGGATGACTTTGATGAATGACAATATGACGACTTTTGCGGGCGGTGCTGCGCTATTGGCGGCCATGCTTGGCGGATTACTTTTATGGCGCAGACGGGCTGCAAAATCAGTAGACGATGCAGTATCGTATTCAGAACAACCTGTTTATGAAGAAGTGACGAGCTTAAATTTAAGCCATCAAGAAGAAAATAATCAAAATGAGACCATGCTGAGCGAGTTTACACGCTTAGGGCAAGACCAATTCAGTAGTCAAGCGGGTATGGTTGATGCCATCACTGAAGCGGACGTTTATGTCGGTTATGGGCGTACAGACCAAGCAGAGGCTGTGTTAAAAGAAGCCATTAAAACGGACTCATTAAATCCCCAATATCATCTGAAATTATTGGATATTTTCACAAAAGAGCGGAATCTGCCTAAGTTTGAACAATATCTACCTGGGCTTTATGCGCTAACTTCTGGAGAAGGAACTGCCTGGAACCAAGCCATTGTGTGGGGAGATATTTTAGGCTCTAAACATCAACTGTTGTGGACTGGTTCTGAATTTGCGATGCCGTCAGAGCCAGCGCTTGAAACAAAGACAACTGGTTTTGAACAATTTGATGCTGAAATTTTAGAGACCAAAGCATCTGACTATGCCCCTGTTTCGACAGAAGTGCCTTTTGACTTACAAAATTTCAATACCAGTTCAGAGCAAAAAGCTGCTTCTAATAGCATAGATTTTGATTTCGATTCGTTTATGGCTAACTCTCAGTCTGAGTTAGAAAAAAATGCAGCGGATGCCTTGTCGCAACAAGAAACGGCCTTGACTCAGTCTGCCGAGATGTCTTTGGATGATCCACGGATTTCTTTGGCTAAAATGTACATTGAGATTGGTGATAAAGAACAAGCGAAAGAAATTTTGTCGGGCTTGTTGGATGAGGCCTCGGGCAACACGCTTGCCTATATTAAAAATTTAATTCAAGATTTGGCTTAAAATCCAAAGGAATTAAAGTAACGGCCAGCCTTTTTACTAAAAAGGTTGGCCGCATGTTTTTATATTTTATAACTCATTTGTATCTTTAATTCTGCAATTGGGTTAATTTAGATACAGTTTCGCCATTAGTTTTGCTTTTTTTTGTTTTGTCTTTGAAGGTTGAAAAATCAATTCTTTTTTTTCTAAGATGATTTATTGTTAGGCTTTGTCGGTGTAATTTATAGCAAGTAACCTTATATTAACTTATAATCGACCTAATTGATCTGCCACCAAAAAGAACCTCCATTGATAGATTATTCTTTTTTTAGAACAAATGGATGATTTTGATTGGCTTTTTGGGTCGAATTTGCAATGATACTTTTAAAAGGTTTATTTTTATGCGCAACCATTTTTCTTTAAAGCTCTATGCCTTTATCGTCAGCTTATTTTTTCATGCATGGACCTATGCTGGGCTGGGTGAACTTCAAGTCAATTCCCGTTTGGGTGAACCATTAAAAGCTCAAATTTTATTGACCGATGTTAAAAATGAAGACTTAGCTTCCTTAAAGATACAATTAAAAGGTGACATGCCTTTGAAATGGAAGTTGAATTCTTCTAATGGACAAGTGTTTCTAACGATTTTCTCCGAACGAGCGGTGAAGGCGTTGCCCTTGCGTTTTATTGTCCTTGGATTTATGCCTACGCAGCGTCTGTCACGTGAATATTCGGTTTCTTTTGATGGGCAAAATCCAAACCAAGTAGAAGAGGTTCAGTCAGCGACTCCTATTGTGGAAGCGTCGGAAGTAGTTTTAGGGGTCAATCCGATAAAGAAAAAGGCTAAGGAAGGACAAAAAGAGACAACTTCCGATAGTGAACTGTCTAACCCTTCGAAGCTTGATGTGGGTGTGAGTGCCAAGCAAGAAGAGGGCGATTGGCTGTCTCAACTTAAAGACTTGGGCGCTCCTCTACTGAGCGTCTTAGCTGGTTTCTCAGCTTTATTGCCGCCTTTGTTAGGGGATAATTTATTGGTTTTCCTTGCTTTGCTTGGTTTGATTGGATTATTGTTTTTTTGGCGCCGCCACACAACTAAAAACAAAGGAAATTCTGAGCAAATTGATCGATATGCCTCGACAGAGGTGACGAGCATTAACTTAAGCGCAAGGAATGCTATGGAAGGCGATAACACCATGTTGGCTGAGTTGACGCGCATGGTGCCAGGGCAGTTAAATGCACAAACAGCAAAAGTAGATGCCATCATGGAAGCGGATGTTTATTTGAGTTATGGTCGAAGCGACCATGCCGAAGCTGTTTTAAAAGAAGCGATTGCAGAGTCGCCATTGGATACCCAGTATCATTTGAAATTATTGGATATGTTTGCCAATGAAAAAAATGTTTCTAAATTCGATCGTTATTTATTGGGTTTGCATAAGGTGACATCAGGGGAAGGACCCGCTTGGGGTAAAGCCATTGCATTGGGTAAAATAGTCGGTTCTAACCATAATTTATTAAGGTCGGGCGTGGAGTTCACTATGCCAGAAGATGCTGCCATTACGAAGAGTAAAAATAACTTTGATCAATTGTTGGCGAGCACTTCAACTGTGAAGCCCGTTCAAGCTCACGCTCAAAGTGTTGATTTTGAATTTGACTCACAGATGGTATCGTTGAATCAATCTTCTTCAGTGCCATCGTCAGCTCAGGTCGATTTTTTTGCACCAAAGCAAGAAGAGAAAAT
>JBILQJ010000081.1:0-3042 GCA_044373325.1 Burkholderiales bacterium | reverse complement strand
GTCTTTACCGATTTCCACAGAGCCGATTTTCGCCGAGATTGATAAGTCATCAATCGCAAAAAACTCACCCAAAACCCAGCCGCCCGTTTTAAACGCTGCGGCCAACGTTTTTTTGCATAGGATAGAACCATGAGCTGGTTAGACAAATTACTCCCCCCAAAAATCAAACGCACCGAAGAAAAAGAACGTTCTGTGCCCGAAGGCCTGTGGAGCAAATGCCCCGCCTGCGAAGCCGTTTTGTACCACACCGATTTGGATGCCAATTTGCAAGTTTGCCCCAAATGCGGTCATCATCACGGCATTAGCGCCCGAACGCGCTTGAGTTTGTTGCTGGATGAAGCTGGCCAAACCGACATTGCGGCCAACGTCATGCCCGTGGACATTTTAAAATTCACCGACACCAAAAAATACGCCGACCGACTCAAAACCATGGCCAAAGCCACGGGCGAAACCGATGCCTTGGTGGTCAAAAAAGGTACACTACACGGCCAAGCCGTTGTGATTGCGGCCTTTGAATTCAAATTCATCGGCGGTTCTATGGGCTCGGTGGTGGGCGAACGGTTTGTGCAAGGTGTGCGCGCGGCCGTTGCGGCCAACTGTCCGTTTGTGTGCGTGGCCACGTCAGGCGGTGCGCGTATGCAAGAAGGGCTCAACTCGCTCATGCAAATGACCAAAACCAGCGCAGCTTTGCATTTGCTGGCCGACAAAAACCTGCCCTTTATTTCGGTGTTGACCGACCCAACGATGGGCGGCGTGTCGGCTTCTTTCGCTTTTTTGGGCGATGTCGTCATCGCCGAACCCAATGCGCTGATTGGCTTTGCTGGCCCACGCGTCATCGAACAAACCGTGCGCCAAACGTTGCCCGAAGGCTTTCAACGCGCCGAATTTTTGCTTGAAAAAGGCGCGGTGGATTTAATTGTTGATAGACGCGACCTCAAACAAAAACTGGCCACACTCATGGGCTTGCTCATGAAAGCCACCCCTGCTTCTTAACTTCGCTTTGCGGCCAACCTTTTTTACGCCAAAACCGTATCAAAGGTTGGCCGCAAGGCTTTATTTGGCGATTCAATTACCGCTGTCCCACCCTTACTTTATTGGAGAATTACATGAGTTCATCACACATTTCTGTGCCTAAAAACGGCGCTAAAATCGTTGCAGGCCAAGCGATTCCAAACAATCCCATCATTCCTTTTATTGAAGGCGACGGCATCGGCGTAGACATTACGCCCGTCATGATTAAAGTCATCGATGCGGCGGTTAAAAAAGCCTACAACGGCGACAAACAAATCCACTGGATGGAAGTGTACGCAGGCGAAAAATCTACCCGTTTGTACGGCCCAGACGAATGGTTGCCGAAAGAAACGTTTGATGCCCTCAAAGAATACGTGGTGTCTATCAAAGGCCCAATGACCACGCCCGTGGGTGGTGGCATTCGCTCGTTAAACGTGGCTTTGCGCCAAGAGTTGGATTTGTATCAATGCGTGCGCCCCGTGCGTTATTTTACGGGCGTGCCATCGCCGCTCAAAAACCCAGAATTGACCAACATGACCATCTTCCGTGAAAACACCGAAGACATTTATGCAGGCATCGAATGGGCGGCTGGCAGCGCTGACAACAAAAAAATCATCGACTTTTTACAAAATGAAATGGGCGTTAAAAAATTGCGCTTTCCGCTAGAAACAGGCATCGGCATCAAGCCCGTGTCTAAATCAGGCACAGAACGCTTGGTACGCGCCGCCATCGAATACGCCATTGCCAACGACAGCAGCAGCGTGACCATCGTCCACAAAGGCAACATCATGAAGTTCACCGAAGGCGGCTTCCGTGATTGGGCTTATGCTTTGGCCAAAAACGAATACGGCGCAACCGACATCGGCGCAGGCCCTTGGTGCGAATTCAAAAACCCAAAAACAGGCAACATGATTACCGTCAAAGACAGCATCGCCGATGCGTTTTTACAACAAATTTTGTTGCGCCCTGCCGAATACGACGTGGTGGCCACGCTCAACCTCAACGGCGATTACATTTCTGATGCCTTGGCGGCTCAAGTCGGCGGCATCGGCATTGCGCCCGGTGCGAACATTTCGGACAAATACGCCGTCTTTGAAGCCACACACGGCACTGCGCCCAAATACGCAGGCTTGGACAAAGTGAACCCCGGTTCGTTGATTTTGTCGGCTGAAATGATGTTGCGTTACATGGGCTGGACAGAAGCGGCCGATTTGGTCATCAAATCCATGAGCGCCGCCATCGGCGACAAACAAGTCACTTACGATTTTGCCCGCCAAATGGACGGCGCAACGGAATTGTCTTGCTCGGCCTTCGGCGATGCCATGATCGCGCGGATGTAATTTGGATTGTTATAAGTAAAAGGTTGGCCGCAAACTGTTTTAGGGTTTGCGGCCAACCTTTTAATATTCAGAACTCTTTTATGGGTTAAGTATTATCCTTGAAGTCAATACCAAGCGGTCTTTAGTATCCTTATAAAATTCCTCCAGAATTGTTTCTGCTATTTCAGTTACCTCACTACAATAACTTGTCCCCGCATTATATTCTCCGATTATATGTTTCATGGCATACCACTCGACAAATTCATGATCTTCTTGACTTCTATTTTGCAAATATGTTTTATGTATTTCAAAAATTTTAGTAGTCCCTAAAGTAATACTTTCAATATCTGTCAATAATTTAGAAGTTCTTACCTGCATAACCCCAAGTGTATGTGGCTTATTAGTAAGTCGAAATCTTATATTTTCCATTTTTCTTATATTCTTTGGTCTATTAAAGTCTTCGTAAATAAGTATTGCGAATGTTATTGCCTCTAAAACTTCATTTCTCGTAATTTTCTTTATCTCTTCTCCATATATTTTTTTAAAATAATAATACCTTGATTTTCTATAATCTTGCTTACGCCTAACGGTCCCATCTTGGGACAATGTAATCTTATTGGCCAATTGAAAAACAAAAATTATAATGATTATCCAAAGTTCATTTGCAAGGGTTGTAAAATCAGGCAAAATATTGGCTTTTACCTTAATTAAC
>JBILQJ010000060.1:0-6845 GCA_044373325.1 Burkholderiales bacterium | reverse complement strand
CGCTGGGCGGCAAAACCCCCTTCCAAATACGAAGTCTCTCTGAAATCGACTCACGCGCCACGCACTGACGTGCATGGCTTGTGTTGAGTTCTACTTTTAAACACTTCGGTTTTGGGGGGTATTACCTATATATTTAATTTTCTATACCTTTAAAAGTACCGCCATCTATAGAACTTTGTGTGGCATCTTCATATCCTAAATTATTAATATCATTATAATCGTCAATAACTTGTTTTCTTGTTTTGGTATGGTTTGCTGGATTATCTTGATATTCACGCCATGTTTCATTTTGGTGTCCAATAACTTTTTTACCCTCTTAATTTCTTTGCCCGTTTTTGCATCATAGAATTTACCATTAATAGTAGTAGAGTCTAATTGTTTTTTAGTTTTCTTTCTCCATTTCGGTCTGTCTTTCAAATGTTGTGGTAATGCCTGTTCTCTTGCAGAGTAAGTTCTTGCTAACCCTAAAACATCAACCCATCCATTTGTATCATCAACATAATTATAAAATCCGAACTCTCCAGAAGCCAAGCCAATCGGATCCTGACTTATGTAGCGTCCTTCCTCAGGGTCATAGTACCTAAAACGATTATAGGCAAGTCTTCTCTCTACTATTATGTGCTGTCAAAGAGCTTACAACAGGACAATTTCAAAAGTAACTGATTTTTCTTTCAAATAAAAAAGAAAACACAACAATTGGCACAATAAAACATTATCGCTATAAAAGAACAAAACCCGCTAAAATTAACGGGTTTTGTTCTTTTAAATTATATTTCTTTTATCGAGTCATAAATATCCCGTAACTCTTTTGCATGTTTTTCAGCATTAGGAATACGTATTTTTTTTAAATATTTCTCTAATGAATCATCTCCTTTTTTTATAAGGATAAGTTCTATAATATCATCAATCAAAAATGTTTTTGATAATCCTAAGCTTACCATTTCATCATCTTCATCATCTCCTAAAATATAATCATCATTTTCATCCTGCTCATTATCATCAGTTATCAATTGTAGTCTTTTTACTGAAAAATTTACAACTTCTTGATTATTCTCTTTTAAAAAGCGAATAATATTTTCTTCAGATTCATTAGCATATTTAATAAATTCTTTTGCCAATTGAATTTCGGTCATATATACTTCTCTACTTATTTTTTCATTGGTTAATTCTGTAATTTTATTAACTGTACTAATGTAAATTTCTTGCTCTATCATAAATTTGGGTTTAAAAACTACCTATTCCTTTAATTATTTTTACTAGTGTATTCCCAGTATGTCTATAAGAGTCCATTGATGAATGACCCCAAGGTGTAGCCTCTGTAAGATTCCATGATTCATGGGCTTTAAGAGAGCCACCTCTTTGTTTTAGATGTGTATGCTCTAATTCCATTGAGATATTTTTCCTTTCTAGTCTGCGTGTTTTATTATTTCTTACAATTGCCTCTATTTGTGGAGAATTGCCATCTCTAATTCGTTGTTTATTTCTTTCAGAAAACCTACCAGGATTTGCTTCTAATTCGTCTGACCAGTATTTTTTCCTTGCTTTAGTCCATGCGGCTTTATAAGCATTACTTGCAAGTCCTAATTCATCAATCCACGCATTCGTATCATGAACATAATTATAAAAGCCGAACTCTCCAGAGGCCAAACCTATCGGATCCTGACTTATGTACCGTCCTTCCTCAGGATCATAGTACCTAAAACGATTATAGGCAAGTTCTATTTCACTATCATAACTTTGTCCCTGATACAAAAATTGGCAAAAATTTTCAAATCCAGTTTCTTTTAGAACTTTACCGTTACTGTTTAAAGAACGCTCCCAAATAAGTTTTCCATCACCAGCATACGCTTCTATTGGTGTACCTAAATGATTATTTATTATACTATACTGTTTATCATTCTTTATTTTGGCTATTGGAGAAAAACTATCTTCTTCAAATACCCATGTTATAATATTGTCTGAAAGTGCGTCTTTAGTTGTAAATGTTTTCCATTCGTGCAAAGGCACATTGCCATCCCAAGCAAAGTTAGTAAATGTTTTTTTATAATGCTTATAGATTCATAATTTTATATTAAATAAATGGTGCTCCTGGTGAAGCATCAGTTTTTAGACAAAGACAACACGCTGTATCGCATTATTTTTAAAAAGCCAAAATAAAAACCATCGCACCAACCCAAAAGCCAGCCCAAACAAGGTGCTGGCTTTTTCGTATTTCAAACTCAAATCGCTTCAAGTTTAAACCGTTTCGACCGTGGCCAATTGAGCCAACACATCAAAATAAGTGGGAAAGGTTTTGTTAACGCATTCAGGTTCGTTAATGATAACGGGCGTCCCCATCAAAGCAATCAAGCCAAAACACATGGCCATGCGGTGGTCGTCATAAGTGTCTATGGCCACATTTTCTTTCAGGCTTAAAGGGGGGGTAATTTTAATAAAATCAAGCCCCTCCTCTACTTCCGCCCCCATTTTACGTAATTCACAGGCCATGGCTGCCAAGCGATCAGTTTCTTTGACGCGCCAACTGGCAATGTTGCGCAAAGTCGTTGTGCCTTGAGCTTTTAAAGCCAACACAGCCAAGGTCATGGCTGCATCAGGTATGTGATTGCAATCCAAATCGATGCCGATTAATTGTTCGCTGGCGTGGGCCGTCATCTTGTTTTCGCTCATTTCAACGCGCACATTCATTTTGACCAAGGCTTCGGCAAACAACACATCCCCTTGTATGCTGTTATTGCCCACGCCTTCAACGGACACAAAGCCTTGTGGATGCGCTGGATGATTCGCTGCCAAAGCCCCCGCCGCCAAAAAATACGAAGCGCTAGAAGCATCGCCTTCAACAAACAGCGTAGGCACAGCTTGGTAAACTTGGTTGGCCGCAATCGAGAACTGTTGCCAACCCTCGCGTGTTACTTGTACACCAAATTTGGCCATCAATTTTAAAGTCATTTCTATGTAAGGCTTAGAAATCAATTCACCTTCAACCGTGATGCAAGCCGCTTTGCCCGTCAAAGGCAAGCTCATCAATAAAGCGGTCAAATATTGGCTGGACACATCGCCCTTAATCGACAAAGCTAAGGTATCCACAAAATCAGGTTGGCCGATTAATAATGGTGGATAACCAACATTGCCTTGATAAGTGACTTGGCAGCCCACGCTGCGCAAGGCCTCAACCAAATCGCCGATTGGGCGTTCGTGCATACGCGCCACGCCGCTCACTTGATAATCGCCACCCAACATGGCCAAAGCCGCCGTCAAAGGCCGAACCGCCGTGCCAGCATTCCCCAAAAACAAATCGGCTTTGGGATTAGGCAAGCGTCCCGCCACCCCTTCAACCACCAAACTGTTGGCTTTTTTGTGTAAAGTCACGCCAAGCAAAGTCAATGCCTGCTGCATGTAATTGACATCATCGGCATCTAACAGACCATACAGTTCAGTATTGCCGCGAGACAACGCCGCCAACAATAAAACACGATTAGAAATGCTTTTAGAGCCAGGTAAAGTCATGCCCGCTTGACCGATGAGTTTTGGGCTTAATACTAAAGTTTGCATACGGAATGGGCCTTTGAATAAATAAAATAGAAAAACAGCGTACAGATACACTGATGCTAGCATACAAAAAAGGTTGGCCACAATGCAAAAACCAAGGAATCCAGTCAAAATCCTTAAAAAATAAGGCTTGCGGCCAACCTTTTTTTCGATATTTTTGAAAAAAGGTTGGCCGCAGTGAGTTTATGCCAAGACAACTCGACCTCACCCAAAAACTAACTCACCAGATTTATTCAAGACAATTGCCACAACGAGGCCAAAATTCTTTATAATCACGGGGTATTTTTTCAGCAGAGTTTACTTGTTTGCTGACTGTTAAGATGTTTTCATCGTCGTTTTTTGCTAGCCCTTTTTTAACCCCAGTTCCTTTAAGGTTACCTATCATGATGCAGGATTTAAAAAACAGTTCTTATCTATTTGGTGGAAATTTACCGTTTATTGAAGAACTTTACGAACAATATTTAAGCGATGCCAACAGCGTTGGTGACGATTGGCGTGTGTATTTTGATCAATTGGCTGCCACAGGCAACGCACCGCGCGACATTCCACATTACCCTATACAAGAATCTTTTAAAGCTTTAGCGCAACGCCCAGCCGCTTTGCAAACCACAGGCATGAGCGATGAAGCCTTAAATAAACAAGTGGGCGTGTTGCGTTTGATTTCTGCTTATCGCGTGTTAGGCGCTCGATATGCCAACTTAGATCCTTTAAAACTCAATGATTTACCCAACCAAGATGAATTAAATCCTGTGCGTTATGGTTTGTCTGACCAAGACATGGCCACGACGTTTAGCGCGGGCACTTTGACACAGGGCGAAAAATTGCCGCTGTCACAAATCATCGCGCGCTTGCAAACCATTTATTGCGGCACCATCGGCTTAGAATTCATGCACATGAAAACGGGTGACGAACGTCATTGGATACAAAAACGTTTCGAGACCGAGTTGTCGACCCCCCGTTTTGACAAAGCCAGCAAAACCCGCATTTTAAAACAAGTGACCGCCGCCGAAACGCTAGAACGCTATTTGCACACCAAATACGTGGGACAAAAACGATTTTCTTTAGAAGGCGGTGAAAGCATGATTGCCGCCATGGATCATTTAATCCAAAACGGCACAGCTTTGGGCGTGGAAGAAATCATCATCGGCATGGCCCATCGTGGCCGTTTAAATGTGTTGGTCAATACTTTGGGCAAATTGCCCAGTGATTTGTTTGCCGAATTTGAAGGCAAATACAAAGCCACCTTGGCTTCGGGCGATGTCAAATATCACATGGGTTTTTCCAGCGACATCAGCACGCCCAATGGCGCGATGCACGTGTCTTTGGCGTTTAATCCTTCGCACCTTGAAATCGTCAATCCTGTGGTTGAAGGGTCTGTACGGGCGCGTCAAACTCGCCGCAAAGACCACGAACGCAAAGCCGTTTTGCCTGTACTCATGCACGGCGATTCGGCTTTTGGTGGTTTGGGCGTCAATCAAGGCACGTTCCAATTATCACAAACCACAGGTTACACAACAGGCGGCACCATCCATTTGGTGATTAATAACCAAGTGGGCTTTACCACCAGTTCGCTCGGCGACTTGCGTTCTTCTGAATACTGTACCGACATTGCCAAAATGGTCGATGCACCCATTTTTCACGTCAATGGCGACGATCCTGAAGCCGTGTGTTATGTCATGCAAATCGCTTTAGAATACCGCATGGCCTTCAAAAAGGATGTGGTCATTGATTTGGTCTGTTACCGCAAACAGGGGCACAACGAAGCCGATGATCCAACCTTGACTCAACCTTTTATGTACAAACATGTACAAGCTCACAAAGGCAGCCGCGCGGTTTATGCCGCAAGGTTGGCCGCAGAAAATACGGTCAGTTTGGTCGAATCTGAAGCCATGATTGCGGCCTACCGCAGCGCTTTGGACCAAGGTCAACACGTTGAACAAACCACTTTATCTAATTACAGTCGCCAACACGCCGTCAGCTGGTTGCCTTATGCTGGCACGGCTTGGACGGACAACGCACCTACCACGCTGTCAGCTCAAGACATCGTTAGATTAACCAAAAAATTCAACACCATGCCTGAAGAGTTTACTTTGCACAATACGGTCAAACGCACGGTTGCGGCTCGTGCCGAAATGGCCGAAGGCAAACAAGCCATCGATTGGGGCATGGCCGAAACGTTGGCGTATGCGTCTTTGGTCGAAAGTGGTTTTGGTGTGCGCATTTCAGGCGAAGATTCTGGCCGTGGCACGTTCAGCCATCGCCACGCCGTGGTTCACGATCAAAACAGAACCTCACGCAATAACGGTACTTACGTGCCGTTGGCTCACGTTGCCGACTCACAAGCCCCATTTGAAGTCATTGATTCGATTTTAAATGAAGAAGCTGTATTGGCGTATGAATACGGCTACGCTTCGGCCGCGCCCGATCAATTGGTGATTTGGGAAGCACAATTTGGCGACTTTACCAACGGCGCACAAGTGGCCATCGATCAGTTCATTACGTCAGGCGAAACCAAATGGGGACGCTTGTGCGGTCTTGTGTTGAATATGCCTCACGGTTACGACGGCCAAGGCCCCGAACATTCTTCTGCGCGTTTAGAACGTTGGCTGCAATTGTGTTCTGAACACAATATCCAAGTGATTATGCCATCTGAAGCCAGCCAAATGTTCCATGCGCTGCGCCGTCAAATGTTGCGCCCTTATCGCAAACCTTTGGCCATTTTCATGTCTAAACGCTTATTGCGTTTCAAAGATGCCATGAGCCAATTGCCCTCTTTTTCGGATCAAGGCTTCCGTAACGTAATTGGCGACCCTGCGTTTGCTGGCGCAAGCACCGAAGTCAAGCGTGTGATTTTATGTGCGGGCCAAGTTTATTATGACTTGGTGGCGGCAAGAGCAACGAAAGGCTTAACTGACAGTGTTGCGCTGGTTAGAATCGAGCAATTGTATCCTTTCCCGCATGAAGAGTTGGCGGCTCAATTGGCTTTGTTCCCCAATGCAAAAAGCGTGGTTTGGGTGCAAGAAGAGCCGAAAAACCAAGGTGCTTGGTATCAAATCCGCCATTATTTAGAAGAAAACATCACCAATACCCAAACCCTAAGTGTTGCGGCGCGCCCTGCTTCTGCCTCACCTGCGGTGGGTTATATGAGCAAACACACAGCGCAGCTCAAAGCCTTGCTAGACGAAGCTTTGGATTGATAAGTCACGAATAACCGCTTGTGTATGACTTGCGGCCAACCTTTTTTGCAGTTTTTCTGAAACAAAACCAACACGGAGAATGACCATGAGTATGATAGAAGT
>JBILQJ010000067.1:0-5605 GCA_044373325.1 Burkholderiales bacterium | reverse complement strand
AATCGGTTTCTGAAGCCACCTTAATGACTTGGCACAAAAAAGTTGGCGAAACAATCGCCCGCGACGAAAATTTAATTGATCTAGAAACCGACAAAGTGGTGTTGGAATTGCCCGCCCCTGCCGCAGGAGTTTTGGTTGAAATTTTAATGGCTGATGGCGCAACCGTGACCAGTAATGCCTTAATTGCGCGCATAGACACCAGTGCCGTGGCCAGCGTAGCTGCCCCCGTTGTCGCGGCGGCCGCCGTTGCAGCCTCAGCCCCCAGCAACACCGCCACAGCCATGCCTTCGGCGGCCAAATTAGCCGCTGAATCAGGCGTTAACCTGAATCAAGTAGCGGGTTCTGGGCGCGATGGACGCGTCTTAAAAGAAGACGTGCAAGCAGCGGCCAATGCGCCAAAAACCTCAACGCCTGCGGCTTTGCCTCAGGGCGCACGAGTGGAGCAACGCGTGCCGATGAGCCGTTTGCGCCAACGTGTGGCGGAGCGTTTGTTAGAATCACAACAAAACAATGCCATTTTAACAACCTTCAATGAAGTGAACATGAAGCCCGTCATGGATTTGCGCAACAAATACAAAGACCGTTTTGAAAAAGAACACGGTATTAAATTGGGCTTTATGGGGTTCTTTGTCAAAGCAGCCGTCGCGGCGCTCAAAAAATACCCAGTTTTAAACGCGTCGGTTGATGGCACAGACGTGATTTATCATGGTTATTTTGACATAGGCGTGGCCGTTGGTAGTCCGCGTGGTTTGGTTGTGCCTGTGATACGCAATGCCGACCAATTGTCTTTGGCTGACATCGAAAAACAAATCGCCGAATTTGGCAAAAAAGCCCAATCAGGCAAATTGACGGTTGAAGAAATGACAGGCGGCACTTACACCATTTCTAATGGCGGCACGTTTGGTTCTATGATGTCGACACCCATCATCAACCCGCCGCAATCGGGCATTTTGGGCATGCACGCCACTAAAGAGCGCGCAGTGGTTGAAAACGGTGAAATTGTTATCCGTCCAATGATGTATTTGGCGCAATCTTACGATCATCGCATCATCGATGGCCGCGAAGCTGTGTTGTCTTTGGTGGCCATCAAAGATGCCATCGAAGATCCTGCGCGTTTGTTGTTGGATTTATAAGAATTTTCCATTTTAAAACGTCTATCCGTTTAAGCCTTGCGGCCAACCTTTTTTGCTAAAATTTCAGTCAAAAGGTTGGCCGCATTGTTTATCGATTTTTTAATTCACCATTTTTAACCTTTGTTTTGAAAGACAGTCACATGAAACTCACCTCATTACCCCAGTTTGCACTCCTATTTTCTTTGTGCTTATCGTTGCCCGCTCATGCTGAAACCAATCCTCACGCCCAACATAATATGGCCGACATGGCTGCGCCAACAAAACAAGCCCTTCGCATCGTCAATATAGAAATGGGCAAAGGGCAAGAATTTCGTTTTTCGCCCGAAAAAATTGAAGTCGTTCAGGGTGAAACCATACAATTCCGCTTTAACAATCTCGGAAAAATGGCTCACGAATTTGTCGTTGGCACAGAAGCCGAACTTAAACAACATCAAAAAGACATGGCGAGCCAGCCAATGTCCGCCCATCATAAAATGAACACCATAGCCCCCAATAGCAAAGGCGAAATCACCATGAAATTTGACAAGACAGGCACTTTTTTATTTGCGTGTTTAATCGCAGGGCATTTTGAATCTGGCATGAAAGGCAATATAAAAGTCACGCCTAAAAAATGAATTTCACCTCAGTTAATGCCACTAAAACAAATAATTATCCTTGCGGCCAACCTTTTTTGACAAAAATTCAGAAAAAAGGTTGGCCGCAAGGCCATAGCTCGTTAAAATACGCTTTATGAAGACGACAAAAACTCCCTACACCGAAACCGAAGCGCCGTTTATCGAACTGAATCAAGTCAGTTTTTATTACGATAAAACGCCCGATAAACCCATCTTAAAAAATGTGTCCTTGCGCATACCCAAAGGCAAATTGGTGGCCATTATGGGCGGCAGCGGCAGCGGCAAAACCACTTTGTTGCGTTTGATTTCTGGCCAAGTATTGGCTCAACAAGGCAGCGTTTTAGTAGAAGGCCAAAATATCGCCCACATGAACGAGCGCGATTTGGCGGCTTATCGCCGAAAAGTTGGCATGTTATTTCAATTTGGTGCTTTGTTTACCGATTTAACCGTTTTTGAAAACATTGCTTTTCCGTTACGCGAACACACGCAACTGCCCGAAAGTATGATACGCGATTTGGTGTTGTTAAAGCTCGAAGCCGTGGGCTTGCGTGGCACCGAAAGTATGATGCCTGCGGCCTTATCAGGCGGCATGGCCAGACGCATTGCTTTGGCGCGTGCCATTGCTTTGGATCCTGCGGTTTTGTTGTATGACGAGCCATTTACAGGACTGGATCCCATCTCGCTTTCGGTCATCAGCAGCCTCATCAAAGCCACCAATGCCGCGCTGGGCACGACTTCCATTATGGTCACGCATGATGTGCAACATTCTTTAAATATGGTCGATTACGTGTATTTTATGGCACATGGCGAAGTCGTGGCCGAAGGCACGCCCGACAGCATCCGCTTAAGCGACTCGCCGTGGTTGCGTCAATTTATTGATGGCCAAATTGATGGACCCGTACAATTTGCTTACCCAAATGCCAGTTCCTTACAAACACAATTAGGCTTATAAACTTAACTTTTTTTGAAACGCTCATGACAAATTCCACCACAGAAGCCTTATTGCTCACCGAACGCAACGCCATTGATGCCATCGATGCACAACTTTTAAAGTTGATGAATCAACGCGCGAGCCACGCCAAAAAAATAGGCACAATCAAAGGCACAGCTGCCGTTTACCGCCCCGAACGCGAAGCCTCGGTATTAAGGCGCATACAAGACCTCAACACAGGGCCGTTACCTAACGAATCGATTACCCGCTTGTTTCGCGAGCTGATGAGCGAATGTTTGGCACTCGAAAAACCCTTGCAAATTGCGTATTTGGGCCCCGAAGGCACCTTTAGCCAACAAGCCGTTTTCAAACATTTTGGCCACGGGGCGCAAGCCGTTTCTTGCGCTTCTATAGACGAGGCCTTTCGCAAAACAGAAGCGCATCACACCGATTACACGCTGGTGCCTGTCGAAAACTCAACCGAAGGCGCGGTGGGCAGAACCTTAGATTTGTTGATAGATACGCCCTTAAAAATTGTGGGCGAAACTGTCTTGCGCATACACCATCATTTTTTGCGTTTAGAAGGTCAAACCGAGCCACTGCGCCGCGTTTACGCGCACGCCCAAGCCTTGGCTCAATGCCACGAATGGTTGAATAAAAATTTACCCGACACGGTAGAACGTGTGTCCGTGGCCAGCAATGCCGAAGCCGCTCGATTGGCGGCTTTAGATGGTCTCTCTGCCGCCATTGCTGGCGAAACGGCGGCGGCTTTGTATGGCTTATTAAAATGCGCCGAAAACATAGAAGACGAACCTAATAACACCACGCGGTTTTTGGTGTTAGGCCATCAAGAAGTGGGCTCAACAGGCAATGACAAAACGTCTTTGATTGTGGCCGCTCCGCATCAAGCAGGCGCGATGCACGCACTGCTTGCGCCTTTGGCCGAACAAGGGGTTTCTATGTCTAAATTGGAATCTCGCCCCGCCAAAACAGGCTTGTGGGAATATGTCTTTTTTATTGATTTGGTGGGTCACCCAAGCGAAGCCAACGTGGCCGCTGCACTCAACAAAATTCGCGCAGGCGCCCCTTTACTGAAAATGATAGGTGCTTATCCGTGTGCGATTTTATGAAGCCTTTGTGATGTCTATCATCAACACGCCAATAAAACCTAAAAATAAAAACATTGACTATGAGATCTTTGCACAACCCGAACAAGCGAGACTGAAATACAAAAATCACATTTAAACATTGATTTTTTGCTCAAATTTCTCAAAACTCAAGCAAAAAATCTCGTTTTACTCCTAAAAAGGCCTGTTTTACGGGCATTTTCATCCGAAACGGGCGGATTTATGACACAGATTCACGCAGCAAATTTAAACTGCCCTTCATGTCATAAAAATACCCACATAAACCTCAGCGAAAATCCCAATAAAAGCCACTGCTGTGTGAATATAGTAGGGGCGCACAGCACGATAAATGTCGCGCTGCTTATGATGAATTTGGATGGTTTTTGCATGGACTTAACTATAAAAATGGGTTGAAAACACCAATTAAGATGGACGGCGTTGTACCCAAAAACAACTGCTTTACAACAAGAAATCAATATGCCGCAAAAAATATTTACTGCCTCACAGCGCAAAACCGCTTTTGTGTGGGCCATCATTGGCGCGGTGTGCTTTTCGTTTAAAGCGATTTGCGCCAAGCTGCTTTACCGCGAGGGCGGCGTGGACGCGGTGGATGTGATTGCGCTGCGCATGCTGTTTTCATTGCCGTTTTTTATTGGTTTTGGCTTGTGGGCGCGACGCACGCAGCCGCATCAGATGCGCGGGCAGGACTACGCGCAGGTGATGTTTGTGGGGTTTATTGGTTATTACTTGTCCAGTATTTTGGATTTTATGGGGCTGCAATATATTTCGGTAGGACTGGAGCGCTTGTTGTTGTTTTTGGTGCCATCCATCGTGCTGATTATTTCTAAATTTGTGCTCAAAAAAACCATTCTGCGGGTGCAATGGCTTGCCATGATGGTGGCGTACAGCGGCATTGTGCTGGTGTTTTGGCATGAATTGCAGCTGCCCAGCTCCAATGCGGCTTTGGGCGGCGCCTTGGTGTTTGCCAGCGCCGTGTCATACGCGGGTTATTTGCTTTTAACCGGTGAATTGGTCAAGCGGCTGGGCGCGATTCGGCTGGGCGCGTATGCGATGGCCACGTCCACATTGTGTTCGGTGCTGCATTATTTGGTGGTACGTGATTGGCAGATTTTGTGGCAACACAGCACCAATATTTATATTTATTCAATGATAAATGCCGTGCTGTGCACGGTCACACCCGTATTGCTCACCATGCTCGCCGTGCGCAGGCTCGGGCCCGCGCTGGTCTCGCAAGTGGGCATGATAGGGCCTGTGATGATACTTGGGTTTGGTTACTGGTTTTTGGGTGAGCCAATTACGTGGATTCAATTGGCTGGTACGGCGCTGGTGCTGCTTGGGATTGGATTGGTGGGGCGCGTGGCCAGTGCTGCCAAACCTGTTTAACGCCGCAAAAATATGCGGCACAACCATTGATTTGCAAGGCATAATCCGTGACGGCGCGGGTGAAGCCGTGTAAAATGCCCAATTCTTTTGCGGGGGGCTCGCTCATCATTCAAAAGAAATGGACTAATTCAGCCTAGCATCAGTCCCTAATCCTTACGCGGTTTACCCTCCCCTTATCAAGGAGGAGGCAGGAAGTAGCAGCCTTTCAAAGATTTTCATCAACACTCGCACCTGTTGTTGACGTTGATGATTAACCTTGAAATTGAGCTCAAAATAAAGCCCCATGCGGCCAACCTTTTCCCCCAGTTTTCAGGGTAAAAGGTTGGCCGCAAGTCTTTGTGCTTAGAAATTATGTTGAGCAATGCCCGATCACGACAGGCGTGGCATTGCGTAATA
>JBILQJ010000009.1:0-47688 GCA_044373325.1 Burkholderiales bacterium | reverse complement strand
AATAAAGGCTGGATTAAATCTTTGAAGCGTTGTGCAGCTTCGTCAAAACTTGGGCTATTTGCATAATAGGTATTAGCAAGTTTAATAAATTCCTTATCCCATTCAGAACTGTCTGATATATCACGCATAGCTTGCCATGTCATACTGTCTATTCTAGGAGATTCTTTTTGCATCCACTCATTAATTTGCTGTGCATGCACGTGTAAACTTGGGTAAATAAAGCAAGCAAGACAACGAGCCGTATTATCTTTTTTTGCTACCTGCTCAAGTTTCACTTTTGCATCATCTGTTAATAATGCATAAATTGACGCGTTCTTTGAAAGAAACTGAATTAAGTAAACAAGTGGCGATTCTTCGTGTGCTATTTTACTAAAATAATGCCTGTTTTCTTCGATTTGCTTTTTGAATTGAGGGGGATTTCTCTCGAATAATAATTTTAAAGTTCTGTAATTAATTTCGCGATTTTTGTTACATTGTTCATTTGTTTTATGAAATACAATACTCCAAAAGGATTTGAAAGTTTCCTGTTCTACCGCTGAATTGAACCGCTGAAAATAGCTACTTTCCAAGTAGAGCTTCAAGTCTTTGTCTTCAAGTAAAGGATTAGATGATTCTAGTTTTTCAAGATCATTAGTAAGTTCGTTAAATATGTTTTTACTTAAAAAAGCGTCTTTAATTAACAAGCTATCGAGAGTATTTCGAATCAAGGCGCGTACTTCATCGCGATTGGGTGCATGAAGCTCGAGTTTTTGATTAAGTATTGGGTGTGCCGCAAGGTGGCGCTGTTCCTGTAAGTGTAATAGCTTGTTCTTCTCTGTGCGGTCGAGAAGCTCGGTTTTTTCTTCAACTAAATCCACTAACTTACCTTCCCACTCCGAAGAGGTTTTGTTTTTTTCCCAATAAGCTTTAATTTTATTCAGAATTTCTTCTGCTTTATCATCCTGATATATCTCTTTAAGAAATTCGAGTTTAAAAAGCAAATCGCACACCGCGACTGACCAAAGCATGACTACCGATGAGCGGTAATTTCCAGCTGAGTAGGAGCTTAAAACTTCAGAAAAATATTCTTTAGTTTTTGGGTGAGTAATTTGCGTCGCACGCTGTTCAATTGAATATTCGTCAAACATTATTTACTCCAGAAAGATTCATTTAGACTAACAATATTTTTTATTGTGGCCAACCTTTTTCCCCGATTTTTTGGGTTAAAAGGTTGGCCGTAAGAGCTTGCCGTTATTGCAATCCAATAGAGGTGAGTTACTCGGTTTCGCCTGTTTCGGTGTCCGCATCAGAAATCGGCGCATCGATTTCTGATGCATCAACGTCCAATGTGTCGGGGTCTTCTTCCACTTCGGCCACTTTCACCAAACTGATCAGCGATTCGCCTGTGTCCAGTTTAATCAGGCGCACCCCTTTGGCGGCGCGGCCAACTTTGCTGATTAAATTGACTTTGGTGCGGATTAAAATGCCGCCCGTGGTGATTAACATCACATCTTCGTTTTCTTCCACCAAAGTGGCCGCGACCACTTCGCCGTTGCGTTCGCCCGTGTCGATAGAAGTCACGCCTTGCGAACCACGCGCGGTTTGGCGATATTCGCTGACTGAGGTGCGTTTACCGTAACCGTTAATCGTGGCAGTTAACACGGTTTGTTCTGGGCTATTGGTCACCAACAAAGAAATGACTTTATGGCCTTCCATCAAACGAATGCCGCGCACGCCAGCCGACGAACGACCCGTGGCGCGAACGTTGGCCGCATTAAAACGAACCGCTTTACCACCGTTGGTGAATATCATGATTTGGTCACCCAAAATGGCTTCTTTTTCGCTCACGATTTCGGATTCAGGCAAATCTTCGCTAGGCACTTCGTCCAATATTTCGGCATCAGGCGCATCCAAAACCGCCAACGCGTCTGCATCCAAATCGCCCGAATCTTGAGTCAATACCACACCGATGAGTTGATCGCCTTCGTCCAAGGTGATGGCGATAATCCCAGCCGCGCGAGGCCGTGAGAATTGGGCTAATTGAGTTTTTTTCACCGTGCCGTTGGCCGTGCACATAAACACAAATTGACCTGTGGCAAAATCTTTGACAGGCAAAATGGCGTTGACTTGTTCGTTCTCTTGCAAGGCAAGCACATTATTCATGGGTTTGCCACGAGATTGGCGGCCGCCTTCGGGTAACTGATACACTTTCACCCAATGACAACGCCCCAAAGATGTGAAGCACAACAAATAATCGTGCGTGTTGGCAATAAACAATTGTTCAACGAAATCATCATCTTTGGTGGCTGCGGCCAACTTGCCCCGTCCGCCACGGCGTTGCGCTTGATAATCGCTCACGGGTTGCGTTTTGATATAGCCACTGTGCGAAATGGTCACCACTTTGTCTTGTGGCGTAATCAAATCTTCTATGCTGATATCGCCACCAAACGGTTCGATGACCGAACGGCGCGGATCGTTAAACTGCAATTTCACCGCCAATAATTCGTCATGGATGATTTGATTAATGCGCTCGGGCTTGGCCAAAATGTCCAACAAATCCAAAATCACCGCCATCACGTCTTTGTATTCTGAAACAATTTTGTCTTGTTCTAAGCCAGTCAAGCGTTGCAAACGCAAATCTAAAATGGCTTGCGCTTGAACTTCAGTTAAAAAATAACCGTTGGCCTGCAAACCGCTTTCGATGCTGGCGTGGTCAGGTCTGGCCAAGCTCACGTCCACGCGGCTCAACATGTCTTGCACCATCGCCGAGCGCCAAGGTTTAGCCAAAATCGCCACTTTGGCCGCAGGTGGCGATTCCGATCCTTTAATCAGTTCGATGATTTCATCCACATTCGACAAGGCTACCGCCAAGCCTTCTAAGACGTGGCCGCGTTCGCGCGCTTTTTTCAATTCAAACAAAGTGCGGCGCGTGACGACTTCGCGGCGATGACGCAAAAACTCGGTTAAAATTTGCTTTAAATTCAACAATCGTGGCTGGCCGTCGACCAAAGCCACCATGTTAATGCCAAAGTTATCTTGCAAAGGCGTCATTTTATAAAGCTGATTCAACACCACTTCAGGCATTTCGTTACGCTTCAATTCGATAACCATGCGCATCCCGTCTTTGTCCGACTCGTCGCGCAAATCTGAAATACCCTCTATGCTTTTTTCGCGCACCAATTCGCTGATGCGCTCTAACAATTTGGCTTTATTGACTTGATAAGGCAGCTCATCAACAATAATGGCTTGGCGATCTTGACTGCCTTTGATGTCTTCAAAATGAACGGCGGCGCGCATAATCACACGGCCTCGGCCTGTGCGATACGCTTCGTTAATGCCTGACGTGCCATAAATAATGCCCGCCGTTGGAAAATCGGGCGCAGGCACGATGGCAATCAATTCTTCTATACTCAATTGCGGATTGGCCAACAAAGCCACGCAAGCGTCTATGGTTTCGCCCAAATTGTGCGGCGGGATATTGGTGGCCATGCCCACGGCGATGCCCGTCGAGCCATTAATCAACAAATTGGGAATTTTGGCAGGCAACACCAACGGCTCGTTTTCTGAACCGTCATAATTGGGGCCAAAATTCACGGTTTCTTTGTCTAAATCCGCCAATAATTCGTGCGCGATGCGTGACATACGGATTTCAGTGTATCGCATGGCGGCGGCGCTGTCGCCATCGACCGATCCAAAGTTACCTTGGCCATCGACCAACATATAACGCAAAGAAAACGGCTGCGCCATGCGGACGATGGTGTCATAAACCGCCGTGTCGCCATGAGGGTGATATTTACCAATGACATCGCCGACGATACGCGCCGATTTTTTATAAGCGCGATTCCAGTCGTTGGACAATTCGTGCATGGCATATAAAACACGGCGATGCACGGGTTTTAAGCCGTCGCGCACGTCAGGCAAGGCACGGCCGACTATCACGCTCATGGCATAATCTAAATAAGAACGGCGCATCTCGTCTTCTAAAGAGATGGGCAAGGTTTCTTTGGCAAACAGCTTATCGTTGGTATTTGATGGCGGAAAAATATCGCTCATGGTAAGGCACGCTCCAAGTCAGGAATAGTCCAGCATTTTAACACAAAACCCCTCTTTTCGTGCAGGGGGATTGCGGCCAACCTTTAGACCAAATTGCGGTGTTCAAATTGCCAAACCCCATTGGATGGCTTTTGGGTAATGGCTTGAGACAAGTGCGTGATTAAATCAGCTCGGGGGATTAATTTTGCGCCAAAACTGGCCAAATAATCGGTGTGCATTTGACAATCTATCCATTGAAATCCGTGGTGTTTTAAATGCTGAACCCCATGAAAAAAAGCTTTTTTAGAGGCATCATCGCTCAAATGGAACATCGATTCGCCATAAAACATCAGGCCGATGGCCACGCCATAAAATCCGCCCACCAACACACCATCTTCCCAAGTTTCAAAACTGTGCGCATAACCCGCTTCGTGCAGCGCACAATAGGCTTGCACCACTTCAGGTTGTAGCCAAGTGCCAGCCTGTCCTGCCCGTGGCACTTGGCGGCAAGCGGCGATGACTTGGGCAAACGCTTGGTCACAAGTCACGCGATAAGCCGTGTTGCGCAACACTTTACTTAAGGACTTACGCACTTTTAAGTCGTCAATTTTTAACACCATGCGCGGATCGGGCGACCACCATAAAATCGGCTCGCCTTCGTTGTACCACGGAAAAATTCCAGCTTGGTAAGCCGTTAACAAAGTGGCCACACTCAAATCGCCGCCCATGGCCAGCAACCCATTCGGCTCAAGCGCCGCTTGCGACACGGGCGGGAAATTCACTGTGTTAAATGATTCTTTTTGCACTATCACTCCTTTTTTAAATCACAAAACGGTATGAACTTGCGGCCAACCTTTTGCCCTGTTTTTGGGTGAAAAGGTTGGCCGCGACAAATGAAACAGCTTAAACGCTGGCAGTTTCTCGTTCGGTAATGTAGTCGTAAGCGGGTAAGGTTAAAAACTCCACAAACGCATCATCTAAAGCCAATTTTAAAAACAAAGCCGCTGCCGCTTCGTAGGCTGCCGTCCAACGAGCGCCATATTGAGTTTTGAGCGCGAGGCTCACCTCGTGGTGCAATTGGGTAACCAAAGCGACATCGACCGCGCGGCCATCGTCCAGCACGCCTTTGTCGCTGCGCAACCATTGCCAAACTTGCGAACGTGAAATTTCCGCCGTAGCGGCATCTTCCATCAAGTTGTGTATCGGCACGCAACCGTTGCCCGACAACCAAGCCCCTAAATATTGTATGCCCACGTCAATATTCATGCGCAAACCTGCTTCGGTGATGGGCTGTTCTGGCACAAAATTCAACAAATCAGCAGCCACCACTTGCACATCTTCACGTGTTTTTTCGTATTGATTGGGGCGATTGCCCAACACATCAAAAAAAGCTTTTTTAGCAATGGGCACCAAACCTGGATGCGCCACCCAACCGCCATCGTAACCATCGCTGGCATCGCGTTCTTTGTCGGCGCGTATGCCTGCCATGGCTTTTTCGTTGGCGGCCTCGTCATTTTTAATGGGAATCAACGCGCTCATGCCGCCTATCGCTGGCGCGCCTCTTTTGTGACAAGTTTTCAACAATAACAAGGCATAAGACCGCATAAACGGCACGGTCATGGTCAAAGCGCTGCGGTTGGCCAAGCAAAAATCTTTGTTGGCTTTGAATTTTTTGATGCAACTGAACAAATAATCCCAACGGCCTGCATTCAAACCTGCGCTGTGGTCGCGCAATTCGTACAAGATTTCTTCCATTTCAAAAGCAGCCAAAATGGTTTCTATCAACACGGTGGCTTTAATCGTGCCTTGCGCAATGCCCAAAGCGTGCTGCGCAAACACAAACACATCGTTCCACAAACGCGCTTCTAAATGGCTTTCGAGTTTAGGCAAATAAAAATAAGTGGCGCTGCCTTGGCTTTGGGCATAAGCCATGTTGTGAAAAAAAGCCAAGCCAAAATCAAACAAAGCGCCAGAGACAGGTTGTCCGTCCACCAACACATGGCTTTCCATCAAATGCCAACCGCGCGGGCGGATGTTGAGCGTGGCCACTTCGGCGTTCATTTCGTAATATTTACCCGTTTCGCTGGTGTAGGTTAATTCGCGGCGATACGCGGCTTTGACATTGATTTGGCCTTGAATTTGGTTGTGCCAATTCGGGCAATTAGAATCTTCAAAATCGACCATAAAACTGTTTGCGCCCGAATTAAACGCGTTAATCATCATTTTACGTTCGACTGGGCCTGTGATTTCAACTTGGCGATTGAGCAAATCGGCTGGCTGCGCAGCCACCCGCCAATCGCCTGCCCGAATGTCCGCTGTTTCTGGCAAAAAGTCGGGCAAATGTCCTGCGTCCAGCTGGGCTTGTCTTTTGACTCGTTGCGCCATTAAATCCGCGCGACAGGTCTCAAATTGGCGATGTAAATCAGCCACAAAAGTCAACGCGGCTGGCGTTAAAATGCTGGCGTATTCTGCCGTTATGGGCGCATTCATTGTCATGCCTTGGGGTAAAGTCAGTTGCACAGTTCATATCCTTTTTAAGTTGGGTAAGATGAAAAAACAGGCCGTGTCATTTGTATTTTAATCCACGTAAACCACCGTTAAAAACTGGATAAAATCGTCCAAAAATATAGCATAAAAACGCCGCGCCTAGGCGACTTTTTTGCACCGCACAGCAGCGCCAGTTTTTGTCTCCGCTCGTCAAGAGTACACAAAAAGGTTGGCCGCACTCACTTTAAAACGGGCTGTGTTATAATGCGCGTCCGCGTGATATTCCGCGCCTTTTCTCTTTAAATTAGAAAGCCTTACATTATGTCAAAAAGACAAGCCGCCGCTCGCCAACCCGCTTCTGTTTCCCGTGGCGGAGAATCCAGCTCTCGTCACCCCAGCAAAAAAGCCAAGCCCTTTGCTAAAAAACCGCAATCGGCCAGTCGTCTGGGCGGCAAAACCACCCCAGCCAAAAACCCTGCGACCACAAGCCCACGCCGCGCAGGCTCAACCACTGCCGCCGCGCCAATCCAGCAACCAAAAAACCACACGCCGCAAGCTAAAAAAACCGTTCAGGGCGCGGCAGGTTCGGCGGTTAAAGAAGCAGGCGCTATCGTCAATCGCATGACGGGACGCGGCTTGTTGCCTTTATCGACAGGCGAAATCAAAAAATACAAACGCCCCGAAAACAGTTTGGGGCGAGCGAAAAAAATGCCGCTGCGCCCTTTATCGGCCGATGGCAAAGAACGCGCCAACCGCTTGCGTGAAATACGCGCGGAAGCCCATCACATCAAACCCGTGCGCTTACAAAAAGCCTTGGCCGCCTCGGGCGCAGGCTCGCGCCGCGAAATGGAAGCTTGGATAGAAGCGGGTTTGGTGTCCATCAACGGCAAAATCGCGCATTTGGGCGACCATGTTACCCACGATGATAAAGTCATCGTCAAAGGGCACCCTATCAAACTCAAATGGGCGGATCGCTTGCCGCGCATTTTAATTTATCACAAACAAGAAGGCGAAATTGTGTCGCGCGATGACCCAAATGGCCGCGTCACCATTTTTGACCGCTTGCCGCAAGCAGCTTCTAGTCGTTGGGTGGCCGTTGGCCGCTTGGACATCAACACCTCAGGCTTGTTGATTTTAACCACCAGCGGCGAATTGGTGAACCGTTTAACCCATCCTTCTTTTGAAGTCGAGCGCGAATACTCGGTGCGTTTATTGGGTGACATCACCAAAGAACAACGCGCCCAACTCATGAATGGCATTCCTTTGGACGATGGCAATGCCAAATTTGAACGCATTTTTGCCTCGCCCAACAACAAAGAAGAATCGGCCAATCGCTGGTACAACGTGGTCATCAAAGAAGGCCGTAACCGCGAAGTGCGCCGTATGTTTGCGCATTTTGACATCACCGTCAGCCGTTTAATTCGGGTGCGTTTTGGCAACATGACTTTGCCACCACGCCTCAAACGCGGGCAAGTTTACGAGCTCAACGAAATGGAAGTTCTCGATGTCATGCGTTATGTCGGCCTCACCGCCACAGGACAAAAAGCACGGTAATCTTAAGTATTTTTATTTTAAGCAATCGTTCACACGTAAAACCCCTTGTGGCCAACCTTTTTCCAGATTTTCAACACGAAAACTCGATAAAAGGTTGGCCACAAGGGGTTTTATGCCGTTTTAATTGATAAAGTAGTTTAAGTTGAGTTATAGTTATTGGCTTATTAACCCTTTCAAACCACTCATGAGGTCGTGTCAACCATGAAATTTTCTCGAACCACGCGCAAAGTATTTTATGAAAAGCCGATGTTATTTTCATTAGTATTGAGTATTTACCATGAATAAATTGCCTTTAAGTACCGTCATTTTGGTGCTGGCTCAAGCCTTGAATTTAACCACGGCGGTTTTGTCGGTCACCATCGCGGCGATTGTTGGCGGCTTGCTGGTTGACGACCCAGCTTACAGCACCGTACCTTATGGTTTACAGTTTGCTTCGGTGATGTTGTTTACGTTTCCAGCTTCGTGGCTAATGAAGCAAGTTGGCCGCAAAAAAGTGTTTTTGATTGGGGCTTGCTGTTTGTTTTTGGCTGGATTATGTGGGTTTTTTGCCATACAAAATCACAATTTTTATGGCTTGATGTTGGCACATGGTTTGCTGGGTTTATACATTGCCATCGCTAATTTTTACCGTTTTGCGGCAACCGATGGCCTAGAAGGAAAATTAAAATCCAGCGCTTTATCGTTTGTTGTCTCTGGCGGCGTATTGGCTGCTTTTTTGGGGCCGTGGATAGCCAGCCACTTAAAATCAGTAGACGGTTATCGGGATTTTGCGTTGTGTTATGCCAGTTTAAGCCTAATCGCCATTTTAACCGTGGCGTTAATCAGTGCGTGGCGCCCCATCATCTCTCCTGCGGCCAGCCCAACGGCTACGGCCGAGGTCAGTGCGCAAAAACCGCTGGGTTTAAGCGTCACTTTTGCCATAGTGGCGGCAGCTTGGGGATATTTTTGTATGAATTTATTGATGATACAATCATCACTGATGATGCATGCCAGCGTTGCTTTTGAACACGTTTCCCATGCCATGAGTTCACACGTGTTGGCCATGTTTTTGCCTTCTTTTTTTGTGGGGTATCTCATTCAATATATGGGCGAACGTCGTCTCATCTTATTGGGATATTTTGCTTTATTTATCGTCACTTACGTTAATCTGTTTTATCAGGGTTACCAAGCCATTTATACCTCGTTAATTGTGTTGGGTATCGGCTGGAATTTTATGTATGTGGCTGGTGGAGCCTTATTGACCAAGCAACTCAACGCCAATAATACCCATCGCTGGCAAGGCATTAACGATACGATGATTGCCCTATTAGCTACCTTAGGCGCTTTTTTGCCTGCGCCATTATTGGCTACTTTAGGTTGGAAAATGACCAATCTTGTGCTGTTATCGCTGACCTTTTGCCTGTTGCTGGGCTTTGCATTGACTGCTTCTTCGACATTCACAACAAAATTCTCATTGAGAAAAGCAAAACTCTAATCGAAAACCCTCTTATTTACATCGTTGCGGCCAACCTTTTTCCCTGATTTTCAACACGAAAATAGCGAAAAGGTTGGCCGCAGGGGTATGTACTATTTTTTAAGCTTAATGCCATTGCTTTTTATTTAATTACTGCTTTTATTTTTTGCAAAATTATAGTAATACAGGACGATTTTAAACTTTTTCAATAGGTTTTAGTCATTGGTTAATCGTACAAATATAAACATTTTTTTGATAAATACCTTTGTTTATTATGGATTATTACTTTTTTTATTTACCATTTTTTGTTTTTCGAGCACTCGAATAACTAAGAATGGCGTGGCTTTTTTTGGCTTGCTTTGCCTAAATCTGAATTTTTAGAAGACGAGTAAAATGACTTACGGCCAACCTTTTTTCTTTTCTACAAAGAAATTTTAAAGGTAGGCCAGATTTTTTTGTGACTTTCATATTAAAAGTTTTGCCATAGTATGATTTTAATATATACTTACTAAGCTTTATTTATTTAATATTATTGTAATTACTTTTAAATTACTTTACACTTTGGAGGGCACCATGGCTTTGAAACTTTACATAGGCAATAAAAATTATTCATCTTGGTCGATGCGCGTGGGGGTGTTACTGCGTCACATGGCCGTTGACTTTCAAGAAATTGGTGAAACAAAAAATAGGGTGACATTTAATTTTTTTGATGTCGATTTGATTGCTAAACATAAGTCAATAGAAAAAACCGCTTTAGGACAAACTTCATTGTCTGTAAAAGTCCCTGTACTTGTCGACGACCATTTTGTGGTTTGGGATACGTTGGCTATCGTCGAATACCTTGCCGAAAGGTTTCCACAGCACAGTGTCTGGCCAAGCGATAGACTAGAGCGCGCCCGCGCGCGCAGTATTTGCGCAGAAATACACCGTGGGTTCAGCGCTTTACGAAATCATTGTCTCATGGACATTGAGGCCAATTTGCCAGAAATTGGCCAATTTGTTTGGCGTGATCAAGCCGATGTCCAAGCCGATGTCGCGCGCTTAAGCGCCATATGTGGCGAACTTTTGGCGGCACAAGCCCCTTTAGCCGATGGCAGTCAGCCATTTTTATTTGGTGAATTTTGTGCGGCCGATGCCTATTTTGCACCGATTTGTATGCGCATATACACTTATCAACTGCCTTTGCCTGCCGAGTTGTTGGCCTATGTGCAGCGCATCCGCGACTATCCAGCGGTGCAAGCTTGGATGCAAGAAGCCAAACAAGAACAAGATTTCCTCGACTTTGAAGAACCGTACCGCGTAAAAAACGAAGCCATTTGATGAGTACTGATTGTTGATGATGTTTAGATACTAGAACACTTTGCGGCCAACCTTTTTCCTGAATTTTCAACACGAAAACACGGAAAAAGGTTGGCCGCAAAAGTAAATCACAAACTTGACATGTCGGTGGTTCAAAAAATACTTCAACATCAGTATGTTTTAACAACCACCCAACAAAGAAGCAACACTATCCACTAAATCAATGCTTCCCTCAAGCAGCCCTCCAGCATCCATATCCAAACAGGCGTTGGTTGTATTTTCTTTTTTGGTTTCAAGGCTTGGCGCTTGGTTCATTGGCGGGTTTAAGATTTTTTCTACATCAGCCATCATTTCACCTTAGATTTAAAAATAAAAATCAAACCAACGCTTGTTCTATGTCGGTCAATAAATCTTCTAAATCTTCGATACCGATAGATAAACGCAAGCCCCCTTCTTTGATGCCCAAGCGCTGTTTTTCATCCGCAGGCATGGCGCCATGCGACATCGTCCACGAATGGTTAATCAGCGATTCAACGCCACCCAAGGATTCAGCCAACACAAACAAGCGCAAGCGTCCTGCAAAATCGCTGGCTGCTGCTTGCGTATTGTTTTTAAGATAAACGGTAATGATGCCGCCAGAGCCACGCATTTGACGCTTGGCCAACTCGTGTTGCGGATGACTGGGCAACGCAGGGTAAAAAACGTGTTCAATAGCAGGGTGTTCACTCAAAAACCGCGCAATCACTTGGGCATTTTGTTCGTGACGCTCCATGCGCAGCGACAAGGTTTTTAAGCCCCGAATCACCAAAAAACAATCTTGCGGCCCTGGCACTGCGCCCGTGCTGTATTGCACAAAACGGATGGCTTGATACAAAGCCTCGTCATTCACCGCCAACACGCCCAACAACACATCAGAATGGCCGCCCAAATATTTGGTGGCCGAATGCACACTCACATCCGCGCCCAAATCCAAAGGATTTTGCAAATACGGCGTGGCAAACGTGTTATCCACCACCACCACAATATTGGGATTGTGCGCGTGCGCCATGCCCGACAAGGCCGAAATATCGACCAAATTCAACAACGGATTGGTTGGGCTTTCTAACCAAACCACGCGCGTTTTGTCGCTTAAAACCCCTGCAAGGTTGGCCGCATCCGTTAAGTCAGCAAAAATCACTGTCACGCCCAACGGTTGTAATATTTTGGTCAATAAACGATAGGTGCCGCCATATAAATCAGCCACGGCAATAATTTCATCCCCCAGCTTGAGCGTGGCGCGTAACACCGCGTCTATCGTCGCCATGCCGCTGGAAAAAGCCAAACCATAAGCGGCGTTTTCTAAACTGGCAATGCTTTTTTCTAACACGCTGCGCGTGGGGTTACTCACGCGGCTGTATGAATGCGCCAAAGCCTCGCCCACGCTGTCGTGCGCAAAGGCCGAAGACTGGTAAAGGGGCGGCATCACCGCGCGATTGTGTTCGTGATGATCGTAACCTGCATGGATGGCGCGTGTGCTAAACCCTAAAACTTTTTTCATCACTGACTCCTTTTGCATTAAGAAAAACAACAGACTCAACAAACCAGCGCTCAAGGGGCGGTTGCACGTTCTAATTTTGCCAAATAAAACAAAGCTTGCTCTCGATTATCGCCGCACATTTCTTGCTTGGGTTGTAAACTGGCACAAACCGCTGGGCGACTGGGCAAACCAAAAATAGCACAACGCCCATCTTTCAACAACTGAATACACGGTATGCCTGCAGGTTTGCCTTTTTCCATGCCAGGAATGGCCGACGAAATGGAAGGCGCAATGCAACACGCCGAACAGCCTTGACGACACTCCATGCCGCTCTCCTTTTTGCCTATTTTTTAAGCACCACCACAGGAGTGCTTGTTTTGGTTGGCATAAACGCAATGATGCCCAACTTATACACAAGCTTATACCCAGAATGTGTGCATAGATGCCCATTTAAAAACGCTTGCGGCCAACCTTTGCGGTCACAAAATCGCGAAAAAAGGTTGGCCGCAGGCTTTTTTATCATTGAAATCGGTTAACACTCTTCTGTATCGTCATTGGGCTGGTCGAGTTCAGGCTGGCTTTCGGCAAAAAAAGTACTGGATTCAAAGGGCACAACGGTATAACGCGGCGGCATCAACAAAGCGGCACGCTCGCTCCGTTTGACCGTTTCTCCGACCAAAATGCGCAACTGCGCCGCTGGTGCCTCTTCGTCCGCTTCGCCTTCTCTTGCAGGCAAATTAAACACGGGTATGCGCTCTTTTTTAACTTCGGCATAACGATTGTCGTGATTGCCTTTGTAATCATTACGACCTTCATAAGGACGGGCTGGGCGACGGCTGTCTGGTTCGCGATTTGGTCGGGCAAAGGCGGCAGGCTTCACTTCTCGGCTCTCTTTCAAGTCAGGTTTTTGGGGGGATTTAACTGGCGCAACTTGAGGCGCAATTGACGCTGACTGAACTGGGCGTGTGGCCATTTGAGGCTGGGCGGATTCAGGTTTATGCACCACTTTCAACAATTCTTTGGGCAAATTTTCGGATTTAGATCGCTGGCCAGACAAAGACTGCAACACCAACTCCAAGCCCACCAAAGCCGCAATGGCCTCTAAAGAACGTTGCTCGCTTTCTTCTACCAAAGAAATGGCGATGCCGCTTGCGCCTGCACGCCCCGTGCGCCCAATCCGATGCACGTAATCTTCGGGGGTGCGTGGCAATTCGTAATTAATCACAAACGGCAAGTCGGCAATGTCCAAACCACGCGCTGCCACATCAGTGGCCACCAACATTTTGACTTGCCCCGATTTAAAAGCTTCCAAGGTTTGCGTGCGCTCGCGCTGCGAACGGTCGCCGTGTATCGCTTCTACCGAAAATCCATCCCGCTTTAAATCTCTGGCCAAATTGGCCGCGGATTGTTTCATGTTGCAAAAAATAATCACTTGCTCAATTTTTTCGCTGCGCAACAAACTGGCCAACGCTGCGCGTTTGCGCCCTGTTTCAACGTGATACAAAGTTTGCGTCACTTTGTCATTGGTCGCATTATTGGCCGCCACTTCAATCAATTCAGGTTGGTTCATAAATTCAGCTGACAGTTTTTTAATTTCTGGCGAAAAAGTGGCCGAAAAAAGTAAAGTTTGCCGATTTTTAGGCAATATCGTCAAAATTTTGCGGATGTCGTTAATAAAACCCATGTCCAGCATACGGTCGGCTTCATCTAAAATTAAAATTTCAACTTTATTGAGTTGCAAATTGCTTTGCGATAAATGATCCAGCAACCGCCCTGGCGTGGCGATGACAATTTCAACCCCACGGCGCAGCGCTTCGGCTTGAGGCTTAATGTCCACGCCACCATAAACCGTCGTCGCACGCAAAGCCATATTTTTTAAATAAAGTTGAGTATTTTCGCCAACTTGATCGGCCAATTCACGGGTGGGCGTTAACACCAAAGCACGTATCGGGTGCATGGCTGGCGAGGTGCTGGTTGTGGCGTGACTTTGTAAACGCGTCAAAGTAGGCAACATAAACGCCGCCGTTTTTCCTGTGCCCGTTTGCGCGGCCGCCATAATGTCTTTGCCCATCAAAACAGGCGGAATCGCCGCCGCTTGTATGGGCGTTGGCGTATCGTAACCCATGTCATGAATGGCTTTTAATACGCCTGCTGACAATCCTAGTTCTGTAAATTTCATCGCGTGACTCTCTTAATAGAATTCATTAAACTGCTCATTAAACCTTCAAAATGTTGACACCAACTCTTAAAAAATCTGTTGGATATTATCGCATAAAACCCACAGAACATTTTATCTAACTGCTTTAAACCCGCGCAAAATCTGTCAAAAAATGCGGCCAACCTTGAATCAAGGTTGGCCGCAAGGCTTAAAACACCACACAAACACGAAGCAAGTTAGACTAAAGCATCAGTCGCTGGCACTTCAAGTCCTCGGGCATCGGGCGCTGGCGTGTCTTCTTCAGGACTGGCCAATGTTTTAGGCTCAATGCCTTCTGGCAGACGGCAAGGCAAACCCGCCATAATGTCTTGAATTTGAGGCATGTCTATGGTTTCAAATTCTAACAAGGCGGCTGTCATGGCTTCCACTTTGTCGCGATTTTCTTCCAGTAAACGACGAGCCAATTGATATTGCTGATCGATAATGCGGCGCACTTCCGCATCAACTGCCTGCAAAGTGGTTTCAGATAAATGGCTGGTGCTGCTGCGGCTGTAATACGATTCGCCTTGATTTTCAATATAAACCATAGGCCCTAAGGTCGTACTCATGCCATAACGCGTTACCATGTCTCTGGCCAATTGCGTGGCGCGTTCAAAATCGTTAGAAGCGCCTGTCGTCATTTGGTTCATAAACAACTCTTCAGCAATTCGCCCGCCAAATAAAATGGCCAACATCGTCATCATGTATTCTTTATCGTGACTAAATTTGTCTTGTTCAGGCAACTGCATGGTCACGCCCAAGGCTCGGCCACGCGGAATGATGGTGACTTTATGCACAGGATCGGCATTGGCCAACAAACACGCCACCACGGCATGCCCCGACTCGTGATAAGCCGTATTGGTCAACTCTTCTTTAGACATCAACAAAGAACGGCGTTCGGCACCCATCATGATTTTATCTTTGGCGGACTCAAAATCAGACATATCCACCATTTTTTTGCTGCGTCTGGCAGCAAACAAAGCGGCTTCGTTGACCAAATTCGCCAAATCAGCGCCCGAAAATCCTGGCGTACCACGCGCTAAAACCGACAACTTCACATTAATGGCCACTGGCACTTTTTTGGCATGCACATTCAAAATTTGCTCACGCCCACGAATATCAGGCAAAGGCACAGCCACTTGGCGGTCAAAACGCCCAGGGCGCAACAAGGCTTTATCCAATACGTCAGAACGGTTAGTCGCCGCAACCACAATCACCGACACATCAGGTTCAAAACCATCCATTTCAACCAATAATTGATTCAAGGTTTGCTCCCGTTCGTCATTACCGCCGCCCATACCCGAACCACGATGACGACCGACCGCATCAATTTCATCGATAAAAATAATGCACGGCGAGTTTTTTCTGGCCTCGGCAAACATTTCACGCACCCGAGAAGCACCAACGCCCACAAACATTTCAACGAAATCAGAACCTGCAATGCTATAAAACGGCACGTTGGCCTCACCTGCGATGGCTTTTGCCAACAAGGTTTTACCTGTCCCTGGCGAGCCAGTCAACAAAATACCGCGTGGCACACGACCACCCAAGCTTTGAAAACGGGTTGGGTCTTTCAAAAAATCGACCACTTCTTGCACTTCTTCTTTGGCTTCATCACAGCCCGCCACTTGGGCAAATGTAATCGGATTGGTGTCAGCCACCATTAATTTGGCACGGTTTTTACCGAAAGACATGGGATTGCCTTTGCCGCCACCGCCCATTTGGCGCATCACATAAATCCAAATCAAGGCCAACACAGCAATCGGCAACAAGCTTTTTAGCAATTCGATTAACAAACTGGGTTGCTCTAAAGGCTTTTTAGAAAAACTGGTTTTAGAGGCAATCAATTCGCCTATCAAATAATCATCTAAAGGCGCAGGGACTCGGACCATCGCGCCATCTTTTTTGGTCACAATCAAACTTTGATCAAAGGGTGTGCCATCTATGACCACATTTTTAATGTTGCCCGCTTTCACCTCTTCTAAAAACGTCGAGTAATCCATGGCCGATCTGGCCTCTGAATTGCCCGAAAATTGGTTAAAGACCAACATTAACACCAATGCCAATGCGACCCAAACGCCTATGGTTTTGCCCGTCTCATTCATGCGGGAACTCCCTTATAAAAATAAAAAAATTTTCAATTAAAATGATGAAATCATGACTTTTTCAAGTGGCCACGACCCGATTAACTGCACGCTTTACTTCAAAAACTCTTAAAAAAATATCCGTATTATTTTCAATCTGACTATCACGCCAAACAGCAGCAGCGACTCAATTATAAGATAAAAAGGAACAAGGGAGCGATATTGGGCTGGCTTTATTTTTTACAAGGCCAACCTTTAGAATAATCGCCCTAAAAGAACGCTAACAAGACCACGCGCCCGCAATTTTGTGCGGCGCAATATTTTTACTGGTCAAGGGTTAAGCCTTTCAGTATAATTTGTTTTTTATTTTGATAACCGTCTCTTTTATGCAAGCCCTTTTAAACCCCGCTTTTTGCGACAATGCCGTCCTATTTTTAGAAAGTTCTATGAATATTGGAGGGCAAGAGTTTCAATTATTACAACAAATGACAGAATTGCAACAGCGCGGTTGGCGCACTCGATTGGTTTGTAAGCCTAACTCTCGCATTTCACATCACGCGCTGGCTTTGGGATTAGAAGTCGTGACTACCCGTTTTAGAAATGCACTCCATTTGCCCAGTATTTTGACGGTTCGTCGCCAATTAATCGAATTAAACGCCAGTGCAGTGATAGTACACAGCGGCCACGATGCCAATATTGGGGCACTCGCCAGCCGCTTATGCGGACGAAAACGGCCTATCATTATCCGCATGAGAACTTATCAAAACGGCTTGCCCCAAGCCTTTCCCTATCGATATTTATTTGATTACACTTGGGCGTGTAGCGCCCATTTGCGGGGTCGTATTTTAAAAAACCCAGCCATACCCGATACAAAAGTTGGCGTGTTGTATCCTGGTGTTGATTTTGTGGCTATGACCGAAAAAGCACAGCAAGCTGCCATGCCCAGTGCGGCAGAACAATGGTTAGCCACTCGCCCGGGCCCCATCATGCTACAAGGCGCGATGTTACGCCAAGAAAAAGGTCATGCCGTTATTTTGCAGGCCTTGCCCAGCATTCTAAAACAACACCCCAATTTACGGTATTTGATTGCAGGTGAAGGCAGTTTACATGCGTCTTTACAAGCCATGACCATTGAATTGGGCTTGCAAGAAAACGTGTGTTTATTGGGCTTGGTTAACCCCATCGGGGGATTATTGTCTCGTTCAGATTTGGCCATTTTGCCTTCTTTGATTGAGCCTTTTGGCTTGTTTCAAATTGAGGCACTGAATTTGGGGATACCCACCATCGCGTCTGATGTTGACGGCATCCCTGAAACCATGTCGCACCAAGAACATGGTTTGCTGGTCGAAGCGGGTCACGTTGAAGCTTGGGCTGCCGCAATCAGCTGGGCTTTAAGTCATTTAGATCAAATGCGAACATGGGCAGACGTTGGTAAGCACAAAAATCGTGCCCGTTTTTCTGTCGAAAAAAACATCCAACAACTGTTGATGTTTATACAAGAACGAAGAAAATAAGCGGCATCGCCTGGTTGGACTTTTTTGCCGTTGTTTCTGTTTTTTACTGCTGTTGTTTTTTATTTTTGTTGGTTTTTTGTCCTTAGCATTCACACACTCAAAGGAAAAGTCATGCGTTTACAAAACAAAGTTTCTATCATTACGGGTTCAGCCAGCGGCATAGGCCGAGCCACCGCGCGCAAATTTGCGGCCGAAGGTGCCATCGTCATTGTGTGCGACATTAACCTAGAATCAGTTAATGTGGTGGTGGCTGAACTCACCGCCACAGGCGCTCAGGCGGTGGGCTATTCGGTTGATGTCACCAAAAAAGATCAAATCGAACGCATGGTGGCGGGCGTAAAAGCTCAATTTGGCCGCATTGATGTGTTGGTCAATAACGCAGGTATTACCGCTGATGCGCAGTTGACTAAAATGACAGATGAACAGTTTGATCGCGTCATAGACGTGAATTTACGCGGCGTGTATTTGTGCGCCAAAGCCGTCATCGACACCATGATAGAACAAGGCAGCGGCGTGTTATTGAATGCGTCTTCGGTGGTGGGTTTGTATGGTAATTTTGGACAAACTAATTACGCGGCCAGTAAATTTGGCGTGATTGGCTTTGTGAAAACGTGGGCGAAAGAATTAGGCAAAAAAGGCATCCGCGCCAATGCCGTTTGTCCTGGCTTTATCGCCACCGAAATGGTGCAAAAAATGCCCGAAACGGTTTTAGCGAGTATGCAAGAAAAAGTCCCCATGAAACGCATGGGAACCCCCGAAGAAATCGCCAACGTTTACGCCTTTTTGGCCTCGGACGAAGCCAGCTACATCAACGGTGCCACCATCGAAGTCACTGGTGGGATGACTTTGTAAAACATAAAACCACAATAATCTGTATTGATAATCAAAGCCCTTGCGGCCAACCTTTTACTCTAACAACGAGAATAAAAGGTTGGCCGCAAGCGTTTTTAAGTCGTATTTTCTAATGCAAGCCCTAAACTCACCCACAAAATGGTGACGGTTTGGGCTACAATAGCCGACTATTTCCAACCCAATTCAATATTAAAGGATGAACGCATCGTGGCCAACTCTACTACTCAAACTCACCCACAACTTCAAGCCATTACTCAAACCATCATCGAACGCAGTCAAGCAACGCGCAGCGCTTATTTAGCCAGAATCGCGGTAGCCAAACACAAAGGCCGTTTAGAACGCGAGCAATTGGGTTGCACCAATTTGGCGCACGCTTTTGCGGCCATGCCCAATAACATCAAAATTCATTTAAAAGGCGCAACCGCGCCCAATGTGGCCATCATTTCAGCTTATAACGATATGTTATCGGCGCATCAACCTTACGAATCTTATCCTGAAGTGTTGAAAAAAGCCGCTGTCGACATGGGCGCAACAGCACAATTTGCAGGCGGCGTTCCTGCCATGTGTGACGGCGTGACGCAAGGCGAAGCGGGCATGGAATTGTCGCTGTTTTCGCGCGATGTCATCGCCATGAGCGCTGGCATTGGGTTGTCGCATCAAATGTTTGATGCCGCTTTGTATTTGGGCGTGTGCGACAAAATTGTACCCGGACTGACAATAGCCGCTCTGACTTTTGGGCATTTGCCTGCCGTATTTGTGCCTGCGGGCCCAATGACCAGCGGCATGAGCAACAGCGAAAAATCGAAAGTGCGCGAGTTGTACGCCCAAGGCAAGGTTGGCCGCGAGGCTTTGTTAGAATCGGAGTCGGCCAGTTATCACAGCGCAGGTACTTGCACCTTTTACGGCACGGCCAACTCTAACCAAATGTTAATGGAAATCATGGGCTTACATTTGCCAAATACAGCTTTCATTAACCCCAATACGCCACTACGCGAGGCGGTAACAGCCGAAGCTGCGCGTGCGGCAGTGCGCTTAAGCCAACAAGGCGTGGCGGTGGGCGAAATGATAGACGAAAAATCCATCGTCAATGGCATCATTGGGTTGTTGACCACGGGCGGTTCGACGAATCACACCATCCATTTAATTGCCATGGCGCGCGCGGCTGGCATACAAATTACGTGGGCAGATTTTGATGCGCTGTCCAAAATCATTCCTTTGTTGACGCGGATTTACCCCAACGGCAACGCCGATGTGAACCATTTTGAAGCGGCTGGCGGCATGGCCTATGTGGTGCGTGAACTGCTGGGCGCAGGTTTGTTGCATGAAGATGTGAACACGGTTGTGGGTCATGGTTTGTCGCGCTACACACAAGAACCTTGGCTAAATGACGGCGTATTGGCTTGGCGTGAAGGCACGCTCACCTCGGGTGATGCTGACGTGTTACGCCCTGCGGACTACCCTTTTTCTGCCGATGGCGGCTTGCGGATTTTTACAGGCAACTTGGGACGTGCGGTCATTAAAACCTCGGCGGTTAAAGTGGAAAATCGCATCGTGGAAGCCCCTGCGATAGTCTTTCACGACCAGCTTGAAATGTTGGCCGCCTTCAAACGAGGCGAATTAGAACGCGATTTTATTGCGGTGGTGCGCTTTCAAGGCCCTAAAGCCAATGGCATGCCCGAATTGCACAAACTCACGCCCTCTTTGAGTATTTTGCAAGACAAAGGCTACAAAGTGGCTTTGGTGACTGATGGTCGTATGTCGGGCGCATCGGGCAAAGTGCCTGCCGCCATTCATTTGTCGCCTGAAGCCTACAGCGGCGGCATGATAGGCAAGGTTCAAAACGGTGATCTCATTCGTTTGAATGCCGAAACGGGCGAATTGACTTTATTGGTCGATGAGGCTGAATTGGCCAAGCGTGTTGGCGCTGTGCCTGATTTATTGGGGCATCAATACGGCATGGGGCGCGAATTATTTGCTGGTATGCGCCATTTGGTGACCGAAGCCGAAGAAGGTGCGATGAGCTTTTTACACCCAATGTGGCCGAAATTTTAATCTAAACAGTCTTTATCGCTCAACCGAACAAAAGCAGCCACGGCTCGACTTAGCGCCCTTTTAAAACGCAAGGTCGAGTCCCTTTTTGAGATGACAAACCATGATAATTTTAGAAAATGCCCAGTTGCGCGTAGCCATCAAGCCCATGGGCGCAGAACTGGCTTCTTTGTTCCACAAAACCACAGCCATCGAACATTTATGGCAAGCCAACTCGGACGTTTGGGGCTGGCACGCGCCCAATTTGTTTCCATTTATTGGCCGTGCGGTCGATGATGAATATCGTTTTAATGGGCAAACTTACGCCAGCCCAAAACATGGCTTTGCCCGCACCGCTTTATTTGACGCACAGCAAACCAGCGCTACGCAAGCTGTATTCAGCCTAAAAGCCAATGAGCAAACTCGCGCTGTTTATCCGTTTGAGTTTGAATTTCAAGTGGTGTACACGCTGCAAGCCAACGCGCTGCAAATCATTTATCGCGTCATCAATTTGGACACTCAAACACTGTATTGCCAAATTGGCGGCCACCCCGCTTTTAACGTGCCTTTTTTTGCTCACGAACGCTACAACGATTATCAAATTGAATTTGCCAAGCCCGAAACGGCGCTCATCAGTCACCAAGTCAATTTAGAAACGGGCTTGCTGTTAGAAAAAACCACCGAGATTGCACTCAATGACAATGCCCTGACGCTGACTTCAGAGTTATTTAATCAAGATGCTTTGGTTTTAAAATCGCTGGCCAGCCGCTCTGTGACCATCAAAAGCCATTTGCACTCGCACAGCGTCAGCGTGGATTTTGCCGATTTCGCTTATTTGGGTTTATGGGCAAAACCCAATGCGCCTTATGTGTGCATAGAACCTTGGTTGGGTTCGGCCGATACGCAAGGCTTTACGGGTGAATTGGCCGAAAAAAATGGCGTGATCAGCGTCACGCCCACGCAATCCTTTGAAGCTGGCATGAGCATCACGTTGACTTAAGCCACTTTTAATAAACCCTTCAACAAAGGAAACACCATGCAAGAATCAATTTTTATGGGTTATCCCCTCATAGAAATATTGGGCAACGTCATCGGTACAATTGGCGCAGGTGGCATTTTAATTGCCTATTTTATGTTGGCGAACAATCACTGGACGAATCAGTCTTTGGCTTATTATTTAACCAATTTGGCGGCCGCGATTTTATTGGTGATTTCTTTGTGCATCAATTTTAATTTAGGCTCTATGGTGATAGAAATATTCTACATTATCATAAGCTTGCAAGGTATATTCAAAAACTGGAAAACCAAAACCGAAACAGGTAAAAAATAATGTACATCATTGCCATTGCTTGGTTATACGTGATTACCATTTTGGCAGCGGCCATGGACAATGGCTGGCTGGGCTTGATGATGTTTCTCTTTTTTGGCTTATTGCCTCTGGGGTTGAGTTTGTGGGTACTTCAAAAAAAGCGCCGCGCTCAACGCCAAAAATCCAAACCATAAACAAGGCTTTTTTATTTCATACTTTCCACTCACTTTTATTTTAAATAAGGACTTCATGATGAACTTTGATCAAAAAATCGTTTTAGTCACAGGCGCATCTCGCGGCATCGGCGCGGCCATTGCCGATGCTTTCGCCCACGCTGGCGCAACCGTCATCGGTACGGCGACCAGCCCATCTGGCGCAGAAGCCATCCAAGCTCGTTTGGCCGCCATTAACCCAAACTGCGCAGGTTTGGTGTTAAACGTCACCGAAAATGGGGCGATTGAAGCCGTCATCAGCCAAATCGAAACCCAATTTGGCACGATTTACGCCTTAATCAATAATGCAGGTATCACGCGAGATGGTTTGTTGATGCGCATGAAAGAAAACGATTGGGATGCGTTGATGGACACCAATTTAAAATCGGTATTTTTGGCCAGCAAAGCCGTCATGCGCGCCATGATGAAAGCCAAGGTTGGCCGCATCATTAACATCGCCTCGATTATTGGCGTAATGGGCAATGCAGGCCAAGCTAATTATGCCGCCGCCAAAGCAGGCATCATCGGCTTCACCAAATCGATGGCACGTGAAGTCGGTAGCCGCAACATCACCGTTAACTGTGTTGCGCCAGGATTCATAGACACCGACATGACTCGCGATTTACCCGAAGCCCAAAAAGCCGCCATGATAGCCAACATTTCTCTTGGCCGTTTGGGTAGCCCACAAGACATTGCCGATGCGGTACTGTTTTTGGCTTCTCCTCAAGCGAATTACATCACAGGCCAAACCTTGCACGTTAATGGCGGTATGTTAATGCCTTAAAATGGCTTAAATTTATCTTTAGACTTGCAATAAACCCTTGCGGCCAACCTTTTTCCTTGCTTTCGTTATCAAAAACAAGGAAAAAGGTTGGCCGCAAGGCTATGAAAAAACTTACAAATGAAAATGTTGCCCTAAATACACTTCTCGCACGCGTTCGTTGGCCACGATTTCTTCGGGAAAGCCTTCCGCCAAAACATGGCCTTCGCTGATGATGTAAGCCCGATCGCAAATGCGTAAGGTTTCGCGCACGTTGTGGTCGGTAATCAAAACGCCAATGCCGCGCTCTTTTAAAAAAGAAATGATTTTTTGTATATCGATGACCGCAATCGGATCCACGCCTGCAAACGGTTCGTCCAACAAAATAAAGCGCGGTTTCATGGCCAAGGTGCGCGCAATTTCGACGCGTCGCCGCTCGCCGCCCGATAACGCTGGCGCTGGGGTGTCACGTAAATGCCCAATGTTTAAGTCGTCCAATAATAAAAGCAATTCACTGTCCAAAGCTTCGCCTTTTAAGCCCGTCAATTCCAAAATGGCGGTGATGTTTTCGGCGACCGTCATTTTGCGAAAAATCGATGCTTCTTGCGGTAAATAACCGATGCCCAAACGCGCACGTTCGTGGATGGGCATTTTTTTGATGTTGATGTCATTCAAAAAAATATCGCCTTCATCGACCGCCACCAATCCAACCACCATGTAAAAACTGGTGGTTTTTCCTGCGCCATTCGGGCCCAATAAGCCCACCACTTCGCCAGCGTGGATGTTAAAAGAAACATCGGTGACGACTGTGCGCGATTTATAGCTTTTTTTCAGATGACTCACCGATAAACTGCTGCTCATAATTAGGTTCTCAATTCAATTAAATTAAGGGGTTCAAGGGGGCGAATTTTCAGGATACATAACCGCGCGCACGCGTTTTTTGCCACCTGCTGAAGTCGCAAAATAGGATTGATTGACCATGTTGTACGTGATGCTGTGCCCCACTAAGGTGTCATTGATATTTTTGAGTTTGGCATTTCCCGTCAACACCACCATGCCCGTTTGGCTGGAATAGTCCAAGCGCTGTGCCCAACCTTCGGTGTAAGCCGCTTTACCGTCAATTTTTTGCTTAAAATACAACAACGAACCTGTGCCTGTATAAGTCAAAAATCCCGACGCATCTTGATGCCCCGACATTGTATCGCCTTTAATCAACAAAGTCCCTTGCCGCGCAATCACATTGCCCACCCAAGTGGTCGTTTGGGTTTTCATGTCTAAGGTCACGCTGTCGGCTTCGACTTCTACGGGTTTGGTTCTGTCTAAAGCTTCGGCATTTGCCCATGACATCAGGCTCAAACTCAAACTGAATAAGAACACACTACGGAATCGCTGCATAATGAACTTTCACATTTTTTAAAAGATTAAGGATTTGTGTTTTTTGATAGTAAATCAAACCATCAGTGGTGCCGACCGAATCGCCTTGGGTAAATTTGGCGGGCTGTTCAGTTTTTACCGTGTCGTTTAGCATATCCAAATCCAATTCAGTGGTGTCTAACACCAACGGCAGCGGCTCGGTTTTTGCACCTGCCGTTTTTTCTGGCAGGTGTACCAAATGGACTTTGTCTTGCAAGCGCAGCAGCTCTTTGGTGCTGTCATACACAAAGCCAATGGCATTGCCTTTGTTAAGACCGTAAACAATATCGACTTTTTCTTTGCTGCTGGCAATGTGGGTATTTAAATCCAACGCCACCGCCTTGCCCACAAGGTTGGCCGCAACTTGCGTTGGGCTTTCCAATTGATTGAGGGTGACGCTTTCATCAAACCAAGCTTGATTGGCTTTGTCATTAAAACGCCCCAGCGGCGCAGTCAAAACAAAGGCCAATGTCCCTTCGGAAAATTTTTCTAGCCGTGGCGACTCAAAAAACAAATCAGGCGAGTTTTTATTTTGCCACGCCTTTTTGGCGGTAATCACGTACATCAATTGGCCTTGGTCATCAAAGCGTTTAATACTGGCTGTTTCGGCATTCCAATCTGGCGATTTTTTGACCCCATCACTGACTTTCACCACTTCGTTTTTAGTCAACACCTCTAAATAAAACGTCGTACCAGCCAAAAACAACAGCAACAGCAACGGATAAACACGGTTGGCGTGTTTCATGCCAAATACCTTTGCAAGACAAGGTTCAATTTATTTTGAGCGGCCAAAATAAACTCGCAAACCTCGCGCACCGCCCCATGTCCACCCGTTGCGGTGGTCACGTAATGCGCATTTTGTTTAATCAACAAGCTGGCTTCTGGCACCGTCACCGCCAAACCGACTTGACGTAAAATCGGCAAATCGATCCAATCGTCGCCCATCATGGCGGTTTCTGCCAAAGAAAAGCCAGTTTTAAGCAACAAATCCGCCAAAGCAGCCGCTTTGTCGTGTACGCCAGCGTAATAATGTGTGATGCCCAAAGCCGACACGCGATGATCAACACAGCGATCTTTGCGCCCCGAAATCACCGCCACTTCTATGTCCATGGATTGCAAACATTTAATGCCCAAGCCATCACGCGCGTGAAACGATTTGATTTCTTCGCCTTTGGCGTTGTAATACAAACGGCCATCGGTCAACACGCCATCGACATCTAAAACAAGTAATTTAATCTGTTGAGCGCGGGTGTTAAGTGTCAAGGGTTCTGAATTCATGAGAGTTCCTTTTTTATAAAAACAAAAACGACAGCGCTTTAAGCGGGACTGACTTCCAATAAAGGAGAAGGAACAGCCCCCAATTCACGCACTTGCTTGGCCAAATAAGGCAAAGTTTCTTTTAAATTGGCGGCCAACGTCCACGGCGGATTGATAATAAATAAGCCACTGCCGTACATGCCAAATCCCTCGGTGATTTTCGGCTGGGCATACAACTCCACGCGTAACCAACTTTTAACCGACAAAGTTTTAAGTTCTGCAACCATTTCCAACCATTCTGTACGCGGCAAACAAGGATACCAAACTGCATAAGTGCCTGTTGCAAAACGCTTCAAACCTACCTTCAAAGCAGAAACCACCCTTAGGTAATCTTCTTTTTCTTCGTAAGGGGGATCAATCAAAATCAAAGCACGGCGCGGTGGCGGCGGTAAAAAGGCTTTCATGCCCTCAAAACCGTCTTTGACCTGCACCAAAGTCCGCTTAGATTGGGTCGAAAATTCTGCGGCCAACGTTGCGGCATCGGCGGGGTGCCGCTCAAACAATCTTAATTTATTGTCGTGCGCCATGGCATGCGCAGCCATCACGGGTGAACCAGGATAATAACGCAAGTGCCCATCGGGGTTGCTTTTGCGCACAATCGCCAAATAGTTGGCCACCAACGGCGGAGGCGTATGCACGGCAGCATCTGCCCACAAACGCGCAATGCCAGACTGGTACTCTTTGTTTTTATCTGAAAACCCGAGCTGTAAATCGTAAGTCCCTGCGCCTGCGTGGGTGTCTATGTACCAAAATGGCGTGTCTTTTAAAGCCAAGTAGTCGATTAAAGCCACTTGAACCAGATGCTTTAAAACGTCGGCATGATTGCCTGCATGAAAACCGTGACGGTAACTCAACATAATTTTTCTTTCATTGTTCTGTGACCATTATTTATTAAAAACAAGTCGTTAATTCGCCGTTAACTGCTTGCGGCCAACCTTTTTGGTGCTTTTTGGCGTATATTTTTTGCTTTTTGGTCAATTTGTTCTACTATCAAGCGATTAGCGTGAAGCAAAAACCGCGCCTTGGCTGATGTAACGATTAATGCCTTCAAAAATCGCCAAGGCCATTTTCTTTTGAAAAGCAGGATCGCGTAATTTACTCTCTTCGGCTGGATTGCTGATAAACGCCGTTTCAACCAAAATAGAAGGAATGTCGGGTGCTTTCAAAACCGCAAAACCTGCTTGCTCGACCGAGCCTTGTTGGTTGTGAAGACGATTGAGTTTGGCGATAGAACTCAACACCTGTTTACCCAATTTAAGCCCATCGTTAATGGTGGCCGTAATCGTTAAATCCACCAAGGTTTTATTCAAATAAGGATCGCTGCCTTTGGTTATCACGCCACCAATGGCATCGGATTCATTTTGAGTTTGAGCCAAAAACTTACCTGCCGCGCTGCTGGCGCCCGAAGAAGACAAAGCAAAGACCGATGAGCCAGAAGCCGATGGCGTAGTAAACGCATCCGCATGAATGGAAATGAATAAATCTGCCTTAACTTGACGCGCTTTGGCCACCCTCACGCCCAAGGGAATAAAAATGTCTTCGTCTCGCGTCAACACAGCCCGCATACCCGCTTGGGCGTTTATGGTTTGCTTTAATAAACGCGCCACTTTCAACACCACATCTTTTTCGCGCAAGCCCGAAGGCCCTACCGCACCAGGATCTTCTCCCCCATGCCCAGGGTCTATCATAATGGTAATTTTGGACGGGCTGTATTTGCTGGGCACTTCTTGTTTGGGCTTATTTTTAGGCGGCGCGGCCACGGGCGGCGTTGGGTTAACGGCCGCAACGGGTGGCGCAACCGTTAACTCGCCCCGATTAAACTCCAACATCAACGCCTGCAAAGGGTCGGTATCGTCTTCCGACACTTTAGCAGGATACAAATCCGTCACCAAGCGATGTTGATAATTGGCGATGGGCGGCATGGTAAACAGCGTCGGTTTGACGGGCACTTTTAAATCGATGACCACCCTCACCACGTCGGCACTAAACTGCGCAGCGCGAATATTGGCAATATAAGGATCGTTGTTTTGTCGCTTTGAATCGATGTCTTTTACCACGGCATTGAGCGTCATGCCAAACAAGTCAATCACCAAGCGATTTGGGTTTTCTAACAAAAAATGTTTGTAATTGAGTTTTGCACTGGTTTCTAGCGTCAAGCGCGAATACGTTTCTGAAGGCCATAAACGAATGGCAACAACATTGGGACTGCCTTCTGCCAAACTGGTTGCGCTAAATGACAACAATGTTAACCCTGCGGCCAACCCTAAAAAATGTCGTCGATTCATATGTGCTTTCGGGTGACTCATGTTCCATTTTTTCCTTAATCAGAGTTCCGCGTTTCAAAGTCAGCCTGCGGAGCGCACTAAAAATTGTTCGACGGCCTGCTTGCCACGCGCACTGTGGGCGCTAAAAACTAGCCTACGCCCAGTGCTTTCAGGGATTAAACTGACCCGCACATCGGGACTGGGCAACACCCCGCTCGCTTTTTCTGGCCATTCAATCAAAGTAATCGCCTGCGGCGTGAGCAATTCTCTAAACCCTGCATCTTCCCATTCCAACTCATCAATAAATCGATACAAATCAAAATGATGCAACAAAACCCCTTGGATTTCATAGCTTTCAAGCAAAGCATATGTGGGGCTTTTCACTTTACCCAAAAACCCTAAGCCACGTAAAAAACCGCGTGTAAACGTGGTTTTACCCGCGCCCAAATCGCCCTCTAAATATAAAATAAGCCCGCCTAAGCAGGCGGGGGCAAAGTCACTTGCCAGCGTTAAAGTCGCGGCCTCATCGGCCAGAAAACACTGGGTTTCAAGTAAGGCTATGTTAGAATAAAGAGACATAAATAAAGGAAGTTGTGATGGTTAACAAGAAAGAAATAGATAAGCTATCAGCCCAAGCCTTACAAACATTGGTCAAAAAAATCAAAGCCGAAGCGCTACTTTGTGGTTTTAATGACGTGGCCATCAGTTCGGCTCGTTTGCCTGACGCGGCGGCCGAAAAACTGAGCGCATGGTTGGCCGCAGGTCATCATGGACGTATGGCGTATATGGAAAATCACGGTTTAATGCGAGTAAGACCCAAAGAACTACTGGAGAATACTTTGTCGATTATTACCGTTAGATTAGACTATTTTACCCCAAAAACGCGCGGCGCTACACTAGAACAACTCGAAAATCGCGATTTAGCTTACATTTCTCGTTACAGTTTAGGGCGAGATTACCATAAAGTCATGCGGCAAAAGTTAAAACAGTTGGCCGCAAAAATCACAGTACTTCTCGACAACACGCCACAGAAAAATGACTTCAGTTATCGAGTTTTCACCGACTCTGCCCCAGTCGCGGAAGTGGCTTTGGCCAGTCAATCTGGCTTAGGTTGGCGCGGCAAACACACGTTATTGGTGAATCAAAAGGCAGGCTCTTTCTTTTTTTTAGGCGAGCTGTTCACCAATTTACCCTTGCCTGCCGATGCGCCCACCAGCAACCATTGCGGCGACTGTAACCGTTGCATAGACGCTTGCCCAACCCAAGCCATTATTGCCCAGTACACCGTTGATGCTCGTCGGTGTTTGTCTTATTTAACCATAGAAAATCAAACCGAAGTCGTCCCTGAACCCTTTAGACGCGCTATGGGTAACCGCATTTATGGCTGCGATGATTGCCAATTGGTCTGTCCTTGGAACAAATTTACGCCCGATATGAATACGCCCGATTTCAAGCCGAGACACCAGTTAGACACGGCCAGCTTAATCGAGTTGTTTGCTTGGACAGAGACACAATTTACCGCCGCCATGCAAGGCAGCCCAATTTATCGCATCGGCTACGAAAAATGGCTCTCGAACATCGCCATCGCGCTGGGTAATGCCAGCAGCACACCCGCAACGTTGGCCGCGTTACGAATCCATCAAACTCACCCTTCACCCATGATACAAGAAGCCGTCGACTGGGCTTTGTCTATGCACACTTAAAACAATTTCTACCTTCAAATTTCCAATTTTTCACTTTTAACAAGGTTAATGATGCAACACTCTAATTTCACAACCACTTTATTACGCAACGTGATTATGGCCGTTTTATTTGCGGCGGCCATTTATGTGGCGCACCCTTTTTTCGGTATTCTTACTTGGGCTGTCATCATCACCATTTCCGTGCGCCCTTTGATTGAATATGTCCGTCAGCGCTCTCGGTTTAGTACTCGTTTTTTGGCCATCAGTTTGGTGGTAGGCAGCTTGTTGACCATCGCATTGCCGCTCGTTATTTTAGCGTTAAGCGCTTTGCAATCGGTTCCTAAAGCATCCACGTTCATCATCCAAATCAGCCAGCTTTCTTTGCCTGATGCGCCCGTTTGGTTAAGCAAAATTCCTTTTGTTGGTGCAGAGGCCGTCACTTTATGGCACACAGCTCAAACTGACTTACCCAGCTTAATCGCTCAAATTCATCCATATATCAATGATGTCGCGCTGTGGATTTTGGGGGGCAGTGCAAGCATAGGATTGGGCATCGCCCAAATGTTGGCCGCCATTATTTTAAGTGGTATTTTTCTTTGCTACGCCGAGACACTAACATACAAACTCAGTTTGATTTTTAAACGCTTGGCAGGCAACGAAGTGGCCGATCATTTGGTGACCTTAATGGCAAGCACCGTGCGCAGCGTCACCGTGGCCATTATCGGCACCGCCATCATACAAGGCTTATTGTGCTTGATTGGATTTTGGATTGCGGGCGTTGAGGGCGCGTTATTATTAGGATTAATTTGCTGCTTATTAGCCATAGCGCAAATCCCCCCGATTCTGATTCTTCTGCCTGTTTCTGGTTATTTATTCTTTATGAATCAACAATGGCAATCGATTTTTTTGGCTGTTTATGGCATCGTCATCATCAGCAACGTTGATAATATTTTAAAACCTTTATTAATGAGAGGCAGCAACGAAACGCCCTTGCCTTTAATTTTTATTGGCGTCATCGGCGGCATGTTGGCATGGGGCTTGATAGGCTTGTTTATTGGCCCTATCGTGTTGGCGCTTTGTTACGCGCTGACGGTATATTGGTTAGGTGAAAAAATCGGCGAAGAAGCGTCGAAGACCTCCGCGCAAAAGCCTTTAACCGACGCGCTCAACAACACAGACAACGATAGACAGTCCTGACCATGATGCCTGCTCACCCAACGCTAACCCCATTAAGGCAAACGAAAATCGTGGCCACTATCGGGCCAGCCAGCCAAAACAAAGCCACAATACTTGGCATGATTGCGGCTGGCGTCAATACTTTTCGTTTGAATTTTTCTCACCAAACAGGGCAAGATTTGCAAAAATTGGCGGTACTCATTCGAGAAGCGGCGGCAGAAAGTCTAACAAATGTGGCTATTTTAGCTGACATACAGGGCCCTAAAATTAGAATTGGGCGATTTGCCACAGGCCAAATTCACTTGCACACAGGCGATGAATTTATTTTAGATGGCCAATTAAACCCCTTAGACGCGCTGGGCAATACCGAACGGGTGGGTTTGAATTATCCAACTTTGCCGCAAGAAGTGTCGCCCAATGATGTTTTGGTGCTCAATGATGGTTTGATAGTATTAACCGTTTTGCGCATAGAAGGACAAGCCATCTATACGCGTGTGACCTTAGGTGGACAACTGTCTGACCGCAAAGGCATCAATCGTTTTGGGGGCGGGTTAAGCGCCGCCACTTTGACCCAAAAAGATAAGGCCGACATTCAAACCGCCATGTCTTTTAAGGCCGACTATTTGGCCATTTCTTTTCCTAAAAATGCGGCCGATATGAATGAAGCGCGACAATTGGCGGACAAAGCTGGCGAACAATTTCATCACAAAACTTTGCTGATTGCCAAAATCGAGCGTGCCGAAGCCATAGCGGCCTTAGACGAACTCATAGCGGCCTCGGATGGCATTATGGTGGCGCGTGGCGACTTGGCCATAGAAGTCGGCGCGGCGGCTGTGCCTGCCTTACAAAAAAAGATGATTAAATTGGCCAGAGCTGCCAATAAATTGTCGATTACCGCTACGCAAATGATGGAATCCATGACCTTGAATCCGATACCCACTCGGGCGGAAGTGTCCGATGTAGCCAATGCGGTACTGGACGGCAGCGATGCCGTCATGGCCTCTGGCGAAACCGCCGTGGGTCGTTATCCTGTAGAAACCGTTAAAATGATGGCCGAAGTGTGTTTGGCGGCCGAAACGTTTAAAAAAGATGCAATCGATGTTGATTGTCAATCCGCACCCTAAGACACAACGTTGCTTTAAAAGCTTTGCGGCCAACCTTTTTTGCTGAAATTGTGCAAAAAAGGTTGGCCGCAACGGCTTATACCAAGACCATCCACTTATTTTTTAAACTTATCAATTAAACCCACCGTCCGATTAAAAATCAACGCCGACCCTGCAACATAATCTTTTCTGTCGGTCACAAAATAGCCCAACCGCTCAAATTGATAACGGGTTTCTGGCTCAACGTTGGCCGCAACCGCTTCCACATAAGCAGGCAATACGCGGTAAGAATGCGCATTAAAATACGTCATAAAATCCACGTAATCGCCCGACACATCGTCACGCACGGCATCAGGACGAGCTTCGTTAAACAATCTATCGTACCAACGCACTTCACAAGGCACGGCGTGTTCGGCCGATAACCAATGTATCACGCCTTTGACTTTGCGCCCCACTGGATTTTTTCCCAAGGTTTCTACATCCACGCTGCACAGCAATTCAATCACTTCGCCTGCCTCATTTTTAATGACTTCGTCACAGCGCATAATATAACTGTAGCGCAAGCGCACTTCTCCACCCACTTGCAAGCGCTGCCACCCTTCTGGCGGCGTTTCGCTAAAATCGTCTTGTTCTATCCACAGCGTTTTGGCCAAAGGAATCAGGCGTTCGCCCAATTCAGGGCGTTGAGGATGAAATGGCGCAAGGCGACTGCCCAATTCGGCAGAAAAATTACTTAGGGTCACTTTAAGCGGCTTTAACACGGCCAAAATACGCGGCGATTCATGCTCCAAAGTGTCTCTAACTGCGCCCTCTAAAACGGCCATGTCCACAATGTTTTCGCTGCGCGACACGCCTATGCGCTGCGCAAACAATTGCAAGCCTGCGGGGCTAAAACCACGACGGCGCATGCCTTCTATCGTGGGCATACGCGGATCATCCCAACCAAGAACATGGCCATCGGTCACCAATTGATTTAATTTGCGTTTAGACGTGAGCGCGTACATCAACTCTAAGCGCGAAAACTCGTACTGACGTGGATGAGTTTTAATTGAAATATTGTCCAAAACCCAATCGTACAAAGGCCGATGATCTTCAAATTCTAGCGTACACAACGAATGCGTAATACCTTCAATCGCATCGGAAATGCAATGCGTAAAATCATACAAAGGATAAATGCACCACGCATCAGCCGTGCGGTGATGGTGAACACGGCGAATGCGATAAATCACAGGATCACGCAAATTAATATTGCCTGACGCCATGTCAATTTTTAAACGCAACACACGCGAGCCATCGGCAAATTCACCTGCACGCATACGGGTAAACAAATCCAAATTTTCCTCTATGCTGCGATTTCGATACGGGCTGTCTTGGCCTTTTTCTGTCAAAGTGCCACGATAAAGACGCATTTCTTCTGGCGTCAATTCACACACGTAGGCTTTGCCTGCACGGATGAGTTCTTGAGCATAACCATAAATTTTTTCAAAATAATCAGAGGCATAACGAACTTCTCCCGCCCATTCAAACCCCAACCAACGCACGCTATCCACGATAGAACGCACGTATTCTTCGGATTCTTTTTCTGGATTGGTGTCGTCCATGCGCAAATGGCAAACACCATGATAGTCTTGCGCCAAACCAAAGTTTAAGCAAATCGATTTGGCATGACCAATGTGTAAATAGCCGTTGGGTTCGGGCGGAAAACGCGTCACGATGGCGGCGTGTTTTCCGCTGGCCAAATCGGCTTCTATGATGCTGCGTATAAAATGACTAGGGAACGTGGCTTCTGAAGGTGTACTCATGAAAAATTAACTTTCTGATGTTTTAATGAAAATAAGAGACGCAAGGTTGGCCGCAAGGTTTTTTGGAAAGCAAGGCACTGATTTTACTGGGTATGCAGCACTTTCATTGCGCCAGTGGTATCACCTTGCACAAATTGAGCCAAGACTTTAATAGAGGCTTCAATGCTTTCCTCTATCAAGGGAATTTCTTCTTTTTTTGGGGCATTTAACACGTAAGCAGCGACTTTATTTTTATCGCCAGGGTGATCAATCCCGATGCGCAAACGCCAATAATCTGGTGTACCCAATTTGGTATGCAGGTCGCGCAGGCCATTATGACCGCCATGGCCGCCTTTTTGCTTCAACTTGACCGTCCCAACAGGCAAATCAAGTTCATCGTGAACCACTAAAATTTCAGAAGGCAAAATTTTATAAAATTGCGCCACCGCCAATACTGAACGTCCAGAAAGATTCATAAACGTACTGGGTTTTAACAAATACACCGACTGACCACCCAATTGGATTTTAGCCAACGCCCCAAAAAAAGCAGACTCAACTTTAAACGTAGCTTGACCTTGACGAGCCAATTCTTCTACCAACCAAAACCCCACATTGTGCCGTGTGGCCGCATACTCTGCGCCAGGATTACCCAAACCTACTATTAATTTTATAGTCATTTCAAATGGCCTTCAAAATGTCGTCTATGATGGTTTGCGCGCCTTGAACGCGTAATTGTTCCGCCAATAACGCACCCAAAGCCTCGGCTTCTTTTAAAGGAGCGGTCGCCTCTGTTTTTAAAACCGTCAATCCATCAACGCTGGCCACCAAGCCTTTTAATGTTACCAAACCATCGGTTTCGGTGGCGTAAGCACCCAACGGGATTTGGCAACTGCCGCCCAAAAAACGGGACAAGGTGCGTTCGGCCAACACGCAAGCCGCCGTCGACGCATGATTCAGCGGAGCCAATACAGCCAACAAATCAGGGCGCGCTGCGCTGATTTCTATGGCCAAAGCCCCTTGGCCTGGGGCAGGCAAACTCTCGGCAACATCAATGAAACCCGTGATTCTGTGTGCCAATTCCAAGCGTATCAAACCTGCGCTGGCCAAAATAATGGCATCAAATTCGCCCTCGTCCAATTTACGCAAGCGCGTTTGGACATTGCCGCGCAAAGGTTGAATTTGCAAATGTGGAAAACGGGCGCGAATTTGGGCTTCGCGGCGCAAGCTGGCCGTTCCAACCACAGCACCTTCAGGTAAATCAGCCAAAGCGCCGTATCGATTTGACACAAAAGCATCACGGGCATCTTCACGTTCACAAATGGCGGCCAAAGTAAAACCCTCAGGCAAAACCATGGGCACATCTTTGGCCGAATGCACCGCAATGTCAGCACGGCCATCAAGCAAAGCTGTTTCCAACTCTTTCACAAACAAGCCTTTTCCACCAATTTTAGACAAAGTTTTATCTAAAATTTGATCACCCTGCGTAGTCATCGGCAAAATATTGACCGTCAAATCAGGGTACAATTCCTGTAAACGGGTTTGTATGTGTTCGGCCTGCCACAGGGCAAGGCGGCTTTCTCGGCTGGCAATCATCAACGTTTTCATAGGTACTCAACAATAAAATCAATGGGTTAAATTACGGCAAATCAAGCCAGCTCATCGCACAGTTGCATCAAATGCGCTTTTAGTATGGTTTGGATGTCAGCGATAGAACGCGTGCCATCAATCACAACAAAACGAGCATCAGCGGCGGCGCGCGCCAAATAAGTGGCTCTCACTCGTCCATGAAAGTCGGCAGCCTCTTGCTCAAATCGATCCAACTCTCGGCCTGAGGCGTGAATACGGGCTTGCGCGGTGTCCGTTGGTACATCAAACAAAAAGGTTAAACTGGGCTGTAGATCCGCATGCACCCAATGCGCCAATTGCTCAATCTTACTCAAAGCCAAACCACGCCCACCGCCTTGATAAGCAAAGGTCGAGTCTGTAAATCGGTCAACCACGACCCAAGCCCCTCTCTGCAAGGTTGGCCGCAACACTTCATCAACCAAAGCTTGTCTGGAGGCAAACATCAACAAAGTTTCCGTCTCTAAACTCATCGCCTTTTGATTATGCAACAATAATTCTCGCAAAGCCTCACCAATAGGCGTACCGCCTGGTTCACGCGTCAACGTCAGCGGCAACCCTTTTTCGGCAAAAAATTGTTGTATAAAAGGCAAGTGCGTGCTTTTTCCTGCGCCATCTATGCCTTCTAAACTGATAAAACGCAACATGGTTAACGTCCTCTAATGTATTTATTTACCGCATTATTATGTTCGTTTAAGGTGACAGAAAATTGACTGCTCCCATCGCCTCGCGCCACAAAATACAAATATGGCGTGTCATCTGGGTTAGCCGCAGCCTCTAAAGAAGCCAAGCTAATCATCGCAATCGGCGTTGGAGGTAAGCCATCTATCGTATACGTATTGTAAGGGGTTGGCCGCAAAATATCGGCCTTGCGAATTTTGCCATTATAGCGTTCGCCCATGCCATAAATAATGGTCGGATCCGTTTGTAAGCGCATCCCAAGACGCAATCGGTTCACAAAAACAGAAGCAACCTTTGTTCGGTCTTCCGCCAAAGCGGTTTCTTTTTCGATCAAACTGGCCATGATTAACAGCTCATAAGGTGTTTTGTACGGCAAATCGTCGTCACGCGATGCCCAAGCCTCTTCCAAAGCAGCCTTTAAAGCCGCGTGACTGCGCCGCAATACGTCTTCGTCACTGCTACCAGGCGCATAAAAATAGGTATCCGCTAAAAACTGCCCTTCTGCATTAGGCGCTTCTATGCCCAATTTTTTTAACGCAGCCGATTCAGATAAATCCGTTAAAACAGCTTTTAAATCTTCTTCTTTGCGTAAGTTAGAACGAACTTTCTTGTACGTCCAGCCTTCAATAATCTGAACGCTTTCTTGATCAGGCTTACCCACTGAAATTCGGCGCAATATGCTCCAAATGGAAACGGGCGTTCTAAAAAAATAAATCCCAACTTTTAAGGTTTTATCCGCCCCTGTTAAATTGGCCGTTAAACGCATCAACGTCGCGCTAACAATCACGCCATCACGCTCTAATTTTTGAGCTAACGCACTGAAATTTTGATCTTTTTCAACACTCACTCGGTAAGGTGAACTCGGCAACTCTTGCGTTTTAAAAATCAAAAAAACAAAAAACAAGACACTTAAACTTAACGTGACCGCAATCCATCGTTTCCAGTATTTCATTTTAAATTTCCTTGTTCTATTCAATATTAAGATAAAAAATCGTTGAATCAAGCGCTAACTTGACCTCAACGATTTTCTACTTAACAAAAAACTTATTTTTTGTCAGCAACTGAAAAATTAGCACCCGCCTTATTCGCCATATAAATCACGACCTGCGTCATCTCTTCATCGCTTAAATCAGGCTGATTGCCTTTGGGAGGCATTTGATTGATGCCCTTGGTCGCATTGGTGGTCAAAACGGTCAAGCCTTTAGTAAGACGGTTCGCCCAAGCTGCTTTATCTCCAAAAACAGGAGCACCCAAAACCCCAGTCGCATGACAGGCGACGCAAGTCTTATTATAAATTTCTTCTCCACTGCGCATACCCACCTCTGCGACAGCCATCGATTCTGAAGCAATGGCAGGCTTATCGCTCTCCACCGCTTTAAAGTCAGCACCCGCTTTATTCGCCATATAAGCCACCACACGAGCCATTTCGTCATCGGTTAAGTCGGCCTTATTGCCACGCGCTGGCATTTGATTGATGCCCTTTGTGGCATTTTCAGTTAAAACGGTAAACCCTTTGGCAATACGAGCCGCCCAAGCCGCTTTATCGCCAAGAACAGGCGAGCCTAACAATCCAGCTGCATGACAACTAAAACACACTTTGTTATAAATTTCTTCTCCTGTTCGAGAACCTGGCGCAGAACCAACCATCACTTCACCTTGAGGTTTAATTCTTGCTGCCGTTGCTTCCGCACTCGACTTATCTTCGGCAACAAAAAAGCTTGATTGAACAAGGCTGGCAATCAAATAAATGGAAGTGATTGCAATAATTAACCCCGCAAACACTGGAACAAAAAAACCTGATTTATTAGTAGGAGAAGTCATTGTATGATTACCACGATGCAAGTAAAAAGGATAGAAAAAAACGAATATTGAAGCCCACATTATACTCGCAAGAGTTCGAAAAGGGAAAGAATAACCTTGTTGCACTCACAAGAATGTCACTCTAATTTGTTTTTGGTCAATTTTCTTAAGATGACATCGTGCGACACACTTTATGCTTACTCTAAAACAAGCAAAGCGTTGAAATTTTAATAAAAAAACCCCACTTAAGCCAAAGCTTAAAAGGGGGTTTATACTAACAAAACATCAAAGTGTCAATTAAGCAGCTTGAATGTTAGAAGCGTTTTTGCCTTTAGGGCCATCAACGATGTCAAACGTTACACGTTGACCTTCAGTTAATGTTTTGAAACCTTGCATGTTAATTGCAGAGAAATGTGCAAATACATCTTCGCCGCCTTCGTCAGGTGTAACAAAGCCGAAGCCTTTAGAGTCGTTAAACCACTTAACTGTACCAGTTGCCATTGAGAACTTCCTTGATAAATAAATGTGGCTGGTGAAGCCAAAAACAACAGCTTTTCGAACAATTATGCCAAGAATGAACCTATGCAACTTAATTCTTAAAGCTATCCCACCAAAGGCATTATCCCCCCAAACCCTATGGCCACGTCAAGCTTTTTTTATAAAAACTCACTAGCAAAACAAAAAACTTAATACGAAACAAAGATTTAAATTTAAAAAATATTCAACCACCCCTCAATAAAACCTATTAACAAAGATAAATCAAGCCCGTATTCTTGTTTATTTTTAATGCCGCTCACCTTGTCAATTCCATAAAAACCAGCCAAACTACAATTTAACAGTACAATGATTCTTTTTAACAACAACCGTAGGAACTTTATTTCATGACATCCAGTGTAAAAACCATCGCGAGACCGTTAGCAACCCAGCCCAAGACCGCGCCTCCCAAGCTGTATCAGGTCATTTTATTAAATGATGATTTTACCCCCATGGAGTTTGTTATTATTGTTTTACAACGTTTTTTTCAGATTAATGAAATCCGAGCAACGGCAATTATGTTATCCGTTCATCATACGGGGCGAGGCATTTGCGGTATTTACACACAGGATGTCGCCTCCACAAAAGTCGCCCAAGTCATTCAATTTGCTCGTGAAAACCATCAACCTCTTAACTGCATCAAGGAACCTTATCATGATCTCTAAAGCACTCGACATCAGTCTTCATCAAGTATTCATTTACGCCCAAGCCGAAGGTCATGAAATGGTGGGAGTGGAACACTTGCTACTTTCTCTTTTGGACAATGAGTCGGCAAAAAAGGCTTTAGAAGCTTGTTCTAGCGACATAGAACAGCTGCGAGCTTGGTTAGTCTTACACATCAACGAACACACGCCTAAAGTGAACTCATCGTCTAATATTGAACCTCACCCGACTTTGGGCTTTCAACGCGTCATTCAACGCGCCATGCTACAAGTTCAATCCGCTGGCAAATCTTCGGTCGATGGCGCTCACGTTTTGGTGGCGATTTATGGCGAAAAAGAGTCCCACGCTTTATTCTACCTAAAAGAGCAAGGCATCTCTCGCCTGGATTTAATGAATCATTTGACTCAATCTAGCCAAAAAAACTTGGATCAACCCTCTGAATTTAGCGCCACGCCCAACCCAAGCGAACAAGAATCGGTCGCCGAATCCGCTTTGAGCTCATACACGCACAATTTAAATCAAAGAGCTTCGGCTGGGAAAATTGATCCGTTAATTGGCCGAGAAGCTGAAATTGAACGTACCATACAAATTCTGTGTCGGCGACGCAAAAACAATCCCATTTTGGTGGGTGAAGCAGGGGTTGGCAAAACTGCAATTGCCGCAGGATTAGCCTTGCGCATACAGGCTGGTCAAGTGCCTGTCATTTTAAAGGACACCACAATTTATGAGCTGGACATGGGTGCATTGTTGGCTGGTACCAAATATCGTGGGGATTTTGAGGGGCGTTTAAAAGACGTACTCAACGAACTGGCACATCACCCAAAATCCATTTTGTTTATTGATGAAATTCACACCTTAATTGGCGCTGGCGCAACCAACGGCGGTAATTTAGATGCGGCCAACTTTTTAAAGCCAGCCTTGTCCAACGGCTCTTTACGCTGCATGGGAGCGACCACTTACGATGATTATCGTCAAACCTTTGAAAAAGAAGCCGCGCTGTCTCGGCGTTTTCAAAAAATTGAAATTGCCGAACCCAGCGTCAGCCAAACCATAGACATTTTAAAAGGCCTCAAAGCTCAATTTGAAGCACATCATGGCCTAAAATATAGTACAGCGGCCTTAACTGCCGCCGCCGAGCTGTCTGATCGCTACCTGAAACAACGACGTTTGCCTGATAAAGCCATTGATGTCATTGATGAAGCGGGTGCAGCACAACGCCTATTACCCAAAGCCCGTCAGAAAAAAACCTTAGGCCGTTTAGAAATTGAAGACATCATTGCCAAAATGGCTCAAATTCCAGCCAAAACCATCAACAGCAATGACAAAACCGTGCTTAAAAACTTAGGTCGTGATTTAAGCAACACCATCTTTGGGCAACAAAAAGCCATCGAAAGCTTGGTAGGTGCGATTAAAATGTCGCGTTCTGGTTTGGGGAATCCTGACAAACCCATCGGTTCCTTTTTATTTACGGGTCCAACTGGCGTCGGGAAAACAGAAGTTGCCAAACAATTGGCCTTTTCGTTGGGTGTTGAGTTTATTCGTTTTGATATGTCTGAATACATGGAGCGCCACGCGGTCAGCCGTTTGATTGGTTCGCCACCCGGTTATGTGGGTTACGACCAAGGTGGACAATTGACCGAAACCATCAACAAACATCCCCACGCCGTTTTGTTGTTGGACGAAATCGAAAAAGCACACCCCGACATCTTCAACATTTTGCTGCAAGTCATGGATCACGGCACTTTGACCGACAATAATGGCCGCAAAAGTGATTTCCGCCACATTATTTTAATCATGACCAGCAACGTGGGTGCAGAAACTTTGTCCAAAGCCAGCATTGGTTTCACGAGTGTTGCAGCCAAAGCAGGCGACGAAATGGGGGACATCAAAAAATTATTTACGCCAGAATTTCGTAACCGTTTAGATGCCATCGTACCCTTTTCTGCTCTCGATAAAACCATGTTGTTACGTATCGTAGACAAATTTTTGGTGCAATTAGAACAACAGCTTTTAGAGAAAAAAGTTGAAATACACTTCACCGATGCACTGCGGGCTTACCTGGGAGAAAAAGGCTTTGATCCGCTGATGGGCGCGCGCCCCATGGCCCGATTAATTCAAGAAAGCATACGCAAAGCTTTGGCCGATGAGTTGTTGTTTGGACGTTTAGAAAATGGCGGCGCGGTGACGGTCGATGTCCAAAATCAAAAAGTGGTGCTACTCTTTGATGCACCGCAAAACACAAATAACTCAATTGCTTCCGAGTTAGAACAAGAACATTAACTCCATTAACAAAAAACCTTGCGGCCAACCTCTTTCCCTTGTTTTTATGGGAAAAAGGTTGGCCGCAAGAATCAATGGTATTTTGCTCTCAATGAGCCATAGAAGTTTACTCAATCACACGTGGCACTAAGAAAAAGCCTTGTTCGGCTTGTGGGGCAACCGCCAAATAGTCGTCGCGATGGTTGGTTTCGGTGACGACGTCGTCACGCAAACGCAGCGGCGTGTTTTGGGGATGCGTCATGGGCGTGATGCCGTCGGTATTGACCGATTGCAATTGTTCTATGAGGCCTAAAATTTTATTGAGTTGTTGTTTAGTGGCTTCAATATCGGCTTCGGTAACGTGTATGCGCGACAAATGAGCAATTTTTTTGATGTCTTCGGCTTGTAAAGTCATGATGGGGCGTTCCTTGGTTGGGCTAAGCTCAATGGCAGCCTGATTTTGATGAGAAAGAAAGAAGCATAAAATGCTATCCGATTAACTGTTGTTTTTTTGGGCAGCCATTGCTTGCTCGGCTTGTTTTAAGCGGGCTTCTATCGTGGCGCGTAAGCGATTGTCGGTGCTTGGAGCCGCCGTAGCCAATTTATATTGCACGATTGCGGATTCATAACTGCCTTCTAAAAACAAAGCATTGCCTTCGGCCGCGTGCGAACGAAAGGCATCAACATCGGCATACGATTGGGCTTGCAGGCGCAAAAAATCGGGGTCGTTAGGCGACAGGGCCAACAAAGTCTCTAAACGCTGACTGGCCAGTGTTTTTTGTTGATTCATCAACAATTGTCGAATTTCGCCCAAAATTAATGGCCGATCTTTGGGCGCAGAGTTTAACGCAGTTTGATAAATCAATAAAGCCTTGTCGCCCCGTCCAGAGGCTTGCTCTATTTCGGCGGCTAATGTGGTTAAAAAACGAGTTTTTGGCAGTTTTGCTTGCGCTTTGGCCATTAAAGTGGCGGCTTCGACTGGATTACCAGCGGCCAACTGGGCGTAAGCGTACCCATAAAAAAAGACCCCTGCGGCCAACTTGTCGCTGGGTTCGTCCATGGCTTGATATTGCAACACCGCCGAAATTGGCGTATCAGCGGCCAAAACCCCCAGTTTGGCTTTAGACAGCAAAAAATCCAAACTGCTGGGCGTGCGTATGGTTGGATAATTTAAAGCGCGATTTTGTGCTTCAGCGACGCGTTCGGGTGTTAAAGGATGCGTCAACAAAAAAGCAAAGGGCGTGTCTTTGTTGTATCGGCTTTGTTGACCCAAGGTCTGAAAAAACCGTGACATATCTTGCACATCAAACTGCGCTTTGGCCATAATTTGCATGCCGATTCGGTCGGCCTCGCGTTCAAAATCTCGAGAATAAGCCAATTCAGACGTTGCGCCCGCGCCTGCGCCCGCCACGACCAAACCAGGCGTTTTGGTTTTGCTGGCAGCAATGCCTGCCATAATCATGGCGGCGATGCTTAACCATTGGTTTCTACTTTGCAACTCTTGTTTTCTGGCCAAATGGCGTTGGGTTACGTGCGCAATTTCATGCCCTAAAACCGAGGCCATTTCGCTTTCGGTATTCGCAAATAACATCAATCCTGCATTCATGCCGATCACGCCACCCGGCAAAGCGAAGGCGTTAATCGTGTCGTCTTCCACCATAAAAAAATAATATTGAAAAGGACTACGCCCCGAGGCTTTTAATAATCTTGCTCCCAGCGATTGTATGTAGGCATTGATTTCTGCATCCACCACGATGCCGTTGGCCGCGCGAATTTGTGCCACGATTTGGCGACCAATGCGACTTTCTTCGGAAGTCGACAAAGCGCTTTCACTGGCGCTGCTAAAATCGGGCAACACAATTTCGGCTTGCGCGGCAGACGACCAAGCGGTGGCCAATAGGCCCATCATCAAGATTTTTTTTAATTTAAAAGGCAAAGTATCAAGCATAAAATCTATTCCTTTTCCTTTGATAAAATAAGATAAATTCATTGTTTTCGCCTCGTTATTGAGGGAATAAACGCCAAAAAGGTTGGCCGCAAAAAAACAGCGACGGTCAACATGACATTGATAAATCAAGCACGACTCTGATTAAAATCAGTTAAAATGTTATAACATAAGCGTCGCAAAACAAGGCCAGCGAGACGCTCTTTTTTATTTTACACCAAAGCCAACCCGAAAGGATACGTATGAAGCACCTCGTCGAAACCCTCATCGAACAAGAAACGGTTGCTCAAGGCAAGTTTTTGCAGTTACGCCGTGACAAAGTCAGCTTGCCCAACGGCAACATTGCTTGGCGCGAATACATCGAACATCCCGGTGCGGTGGCCATGGTGGCGCTCACAGCGGATGGGCATATTGTGTTAGAAAGACAATATCGCCACCCGTGCCGCGCGGTGTTTATTGAAGTGCCTGCGGGCAAACTCGACAAAGACGAAGCGCCTTTGTTGGCGGCCGCGCGTGAACTCAAAGAAGAAACGGGCTATCACGCCGACACTTGGCAACATTTGGCCGACATTCCTTTGTGCATCGGCTACTCCAACGAAATATTGCATTATTATTTGGCCACCGACTTAACCTTGGGCGAGCGCGAATTAGATGAAGGCGAGTTTTTGGACGTGTTTACCGTGCCATTAAAAGAAGCTTTGGCCATGAGTTTAGATGGTCGCATCACCGATGCAAAAACCATAGTCGCCTTGCATTTAGCACAAGGGCATTTGGCGCAAGCACATTTGTCTAAGGCTTAAGACATCCCACACAAAAAGGACACCAACATGAAAACAAGACAATATTTTGGCACGGATGGCGTGCGCGGCGAAGTGGGTCAATTGCCCATTACGCCTGATTTTGTAATGCGTTTGGCTTACGCGGCAGGGCGCGTTTTGATTAAGCAAGATGGCGTGGATACCGCGCATCGTCCAACCGTGTTAATCGGCAAAGACACGCGCATTTCAGGCTATTTATTAGAAGCCGCTTTGCAAGCAGGCTTTACCGCCGCAGGCGTGAATGTTTTGTTGACTGGGCCTTTGCCCACGCCTGCCATTGCGTATTTAACACGCGCTTTGCGCTTGGAAGCGGGCGTGATGATTTCGGCCTCGCACAATCCTTATCAAGACAACGGCATTAAATTTTTTGCTCAAGGCGGTAAAAAACTCGATGACGATGTGGAATTGGCCATAGAAAGCCAATTAGAATTACCCATGCAAACCAATCATTCCCAAACTTTGGGACGCGCTAAACGCATGGATGGCGCACGTGAACGCTACATCGAATTTTGCAAATCCACTTTTGACAATGATTTAAATTTACGTGGTTTAAAATTGGTGGTTGATTGTGCGCATGGCGCAACCTATCACGTTGCCCCCGATGTGTTTCATGAATTGGGCGCAGAAGTCATCGCCATTGGCCACGAACCCAGCGGTTACAACATCAACGACAAAGTTGGTGCCACCTACCCCAAAACCCTACAAAGCGCCGTGTTACAACACGAAGCCGATTATGGCATCGCGCTCGATGGCGATGGTGACCGCCTGATTATGGTCGACAGCAGCGGACAAGTTTATGATGGCGACCAACTCATCTACGTCATCGCCAAGGCGCGTTTGGCTCAAGGTTGGCTGGGCGAGCAAAAAGGCGGCGTTGTTGGCACGCTCATGACCAATTTGGGCATGGAATTGGCTTTAAAACAACGCCATATTCCTTTTTTACGTGCCAAAGTCGGTGACCGTTATGTCCTAGAAAAACTGTATCAAGAAGGCTGGGTTTTGGGTGGAGAAGCCTCTGGCCACGTTTTATGTTTGGACAAGCACAACACGGGCGATGGCATCATTGCTGCTTTGCAAGTCTTTCAAAGCTTGGCACAACTGCAATCAACTTTGGCCGATGTTTGCCGCGATTGGGTCGTGTTTCCCCAAACCATGATTAACGTGCGCTTAAAAGACAAAACACAAGATTGGAGCACCGCCAGCGCGGCCATTTTGGCCGAAGCCAATTTAGCGCTGGGCGAACGCGGGCGCGTGGTATTACGCCCTTCTGGTACCGAACCCGTCGTGCGCGTCATGGTCGAAGCCGAACAAGCCGATTTGGCCGAACATTGGGCAAGCGCCATCGCCAAAGTCATACAAACGGCCTTGGCACAATAAACCAAAAATCCGCACAAAAAAATAGAAAAAAGGTTGGCCGCAAGCCAAATACCAACGCTTGCGGCCAACCTTTTGAGCCAGTTTTTTTCGAGTAGAAGGTTGGCCGCAAGAAAAACCATCAGACGTGGTTTAAATAAATATTTTAATAATCAGTAAAACACTTCGGAGGATAGAGCTATGCGTATTAAATCTTTGAAAATTGAAAAACTTTTTGGCTGTTTTGATTATGATATTGATTTTAAAGATGACAATATTACGATTATTACTGGACCAAATGGTTACGGTAAAACCAAGTGCTTAAACATTATTGATGCTATTTTTAATAAAAAATTTGCTTTCTTTATCAATTTAGATTTTGAAAAAATTTCTTTAGCATTAAATAATGAAGAAACACTCCACATCAACAAAGGTACAGGAAAAGATACAAATAACATTACGATTTCTAATAATAAAGGACAACCACCCTTTACTCTAAACAAGAACCCATATAATTCCACAATATTCAATAGATTAGAACGAAGAATCCCATTTTTAGAGCAAATTAATGACGATTTAATATTCGATAGGCGCTCTGGAAAAACATTAACATTAGATGAGGTTTATGCTGAATATGCTGACAGGATTCCTGCTGTAGAATTGCTTATGGCAAAAAACAAAATTCCTGAATGGTTAAAAACGTTCATTGATTTCTTAAACGTGTATATGGTTGTCGATCAACGCCTAATATCTAAAGCACCGTTTGTAGAAGGTAGATATGGTAGACCTTCACGAAATGAACTTAACCATGTAAAGACTATTGAAAAATTTGCTAAACAATTAAGCACTAAATTCGCAGAAATTGATCGTAATGCCTCGCTCAAAGCGCGAAAATTAGACCGTTCATTCGCTGTCGCATTAATCAATAACGACAAAGATCCGGTAACGAAAGACACAACTACAATCAAGAAAGAGCTTGAGCAAATTACTGCAAAGAGAAATAAGTTAATTGATTTTAGTTTAGAAAAACCCACTAATGAAAAAAAGCAAATAACACTTGCACCTGACGTTGAAGATGAAACAATTCAAAAGAATATAAATGCTTTAGAACTATACATTGAGCATGAAAATAAAAAATTAGCAAGTTATGACAAAATTTTAGAAAAACTTGAACTTTTTCAAAAAATTATTGAGAGTAAAAAATTAACAAATAAAAAATTACGATTTGATTTTAAACAAGGATTTTATTTTGAATCACTTAATAGCAAGAAAAAGTTACCCCTCTCACAGCTTTCATCTGGCGAGCAACACCAAATTGTCTTGCTGTATGAATTGATTTTTAATGTTAAAAAAAATACCCTTTTATTAATTGATGAACCTGAAATTTCTTTACATGTAGTATGGCAAAGACAGGTTTTAGATGATTTACAAGCGATAGCTAAGACTAAGAAAATGACTGTATTTATCGCTACGCACTCACCGCAAATTGTCAACGGGAAATGGGACCTAGCAGTCAATCTGGGAGATATAAATGGGGCCGAATGATCTGATCAGCACAGAAGAGATACTAGGGGGGATTCATTTAGAAATATCACATCCAGAGAATAAAAATAAAATTTTTTGTTTTATAGAAGGGGAAGCCGATGAAGCTTTTTATCCAAATATATTTACAGATAAAAAAATTAAGTTTTGCAGAGTTAATGGTAAACCAAAGGTCAAAGAAGCATTGGCAGAGACACTAAAAGAAAGTAATCCAAAATTTTTTGGTATCTGTGACTCAGATCATGATCATCTTTTAAATAATGTAGACAATCTCAAAGCAAAGAATATTTTTTTAACGGATGAAAATGACTTAGAGATGATGCTATTGTCCATAAAAAATATCTGTGAACTTCCTTTTAATAATTTGACTCATATAGATTCTAAAAAATTATTAAACGACATTTACAATGCCTCTTATCACATTGGACTTTGGAGATTTCTTAGCAGGAAGGAAAATC
>JBILQJ010000008.1:0-47747 GCA_044373325.1 Burkholderiales bacterium | reverse complement strand
CATGGCGCTGGGCGGCAAAACCCCCTTCCAAATACGAAGTCTCTCTGAAATCGACTCACGCGCCACGCACTGACGTGCATGGCTTGTGTTGAGTTCTACTTTTAAACACTTCGGTTTTTGGGGGTATTACCATGGAAAGTTTTTATTTTACAATCTTTGTTATGTATAAGTGTAGGGTTTTTAGTAGGATGGATAATGTTTTTATTTTTAAAAAAGATTAAATGTGGAGAGTGAAACCCCTTGCGGTCAACCTTTTAACCCTGATTTTTTGGGTTACAAGGTTGGCCGCAAGGTTTAAGCGTGGCTGGTTTTATTCGCCCAAATAGGCATTTTTGACGCGTTCGTCAGCCAATAAACTGGCGGCATCGCCCGACAACGTGATGCGGCCACTTTCCATGACATAACCGCGATGCGAGATTTCTAAGGCTAATTTGGCATTTTGCTCGACCAATAAAATGGTCACGCCATCTTGTGACAGTTTTTTGATGATTTCAAAAATGCCTTGCACGATAATGGGTGCCAAACCCATAGACGGTTCGTCTAGCAACAACAATTTGGGCTGTGACAAAATGGCGCGGCCTATGGCCAACATTTGCTGTTCTCCGCCTGACAACGTGCCTGAAATTTGTTTTTTGCGTTCGGCCAAGCGCGGAAACAACTCGAAAACATAAGCCATGTCGCGCGCGATTTGGGCGCTGTCTTTGCGGTGATACGCGCCCATTTCCAAGTTTTCAACGATGGTTAATTTACCAAAAATGCCACGCCCTTCAGGTACCATAACCAAACCGTGGCGTACAAAATCATGGCTGGCGATGGTGTTGGTATCGAGGCCATCAAACTGAATTTGGCCTGCGCTGCGTTTTTCCATGCCCACCAACGTTCTTAACGTGGAGGTTTTACCTGCGCCATTTGCTCCGATTAACGTAACCAATTCGCCGGCTTGAATGTCGATATTGAGATCGCGAACCGCGTGGATGCCGCCATAGCGGACATTTAACTCTTGAATTTTTAATAAGCTCATTCGTGTGCCGCTCCTAAATAGGCTTCAATCACGCTGGGATTTTTTCGCACTTGGGCGGGCGTGTCTTCGGCAATTTTTTTACCGTAATTTAAGACGGCAATTCTGTCGCATAGGCTCATCATCAATTTAACATCATGTTCGATGAGTAAAACGGTCATGCCATCGTTGCGGATTTTGCTCATCAAGGCTTTGAGGTCTTCGGTTTCGCTGGGGTTCATGCCTGCCGCAGGTTCGTCTAAGGCCAACAGTTTGGGTTCGGTGGCTAAGGCACGAGCAATTTCTAAACGGCGTTGATGACCGTAGGATAGATTTTTGGCGTGCTCGTGCGCGACTTCTGAAATGCCAACGTAGGCCATTAATTGTATGGCTTTTTCTTTGAGCGCAAGCTCTTCTTGTCGCTGGGCTTTGGTGCGAAAAATGGCCGCCAAAACACCAGACTTCGATTTCATGTGACAACCCACCATGACGTTTTCTAAGGCCGTCATCTCAGGAAAAAGTCGTATGTTTTGAAAGGTGCGCGCAATGCCAGCCTTGACCACCGCGTGGGGCTTGGCCGCAAATAAATTTTGTCCTGCAAATGTAAAAGCGCCACCATCTGGCGTGTACAAACCCGTCAAAACATTAAACAAGGTCGTTTTGCCTGCCCCATTGGGGCCAATTAAGCCATAAATTTCGCCTGCATTGATGTGCAAATCAACCGCATTGAGGGCTTGAAGGCCGCCAAATGATTTGTTGATGCCTTTGATTTCTAATAAGACTTTAGACATTTGGATGCGCTCCTTCTATTGCGTCTTTCAATTCGGCTTTGCGGCGTTGCGACGGCCACAATCCTGCTGGACGAACCAACATCATCACCACCATGGCCGCGCCAAATAAGAACATACGCGCATTTTCTGGATTGACGATGATGCGCCCTAAAGTCATCATTTGCACCGCGCCTAAATGGCTGCGCAAAAATTCGGGAATCACAACCAACAAAACGGCACCCAAAATGACACCGGGTATATGGCCGATACCACCCAAAACCACCATGGCCAAAATCATCATGGATTCGAGCATGGTGAAAGATTCAGGCGAAACAAATTGCTGGAATGTGGCAAATAAACCACCTGCAACGCCACCCGATAAAGCCCCAAGAGAAAACGCCAAGAGTTTCATTTTGGTGATGTCTATGCCCATGGCGCTGGCCGCGATGTAATCTTCGCGTATGGCCACCCAAGCCCGTCCGATGCGTGAATGTTGCAAGCGTGACACAAAAATCACCACCAACACCACCAAAGCTAAGAAGAAATAATAATACAGTTGCGCACTGTTGACGGTTAAAAACCCCAGCTCTAAAGGCTTGGATAAATTGTGGCCAAATAATGTAATGGGATCAATTTGGTTGATACCTTGAGGCCCATTGGTCAGGTTCGCTCCAGATTTGCCTAAGTTGTTTAAACAAATGCGGATGATTTCGCCAAAGCCCAAGGTCACGATGGCTAAATAGTCGCCGCGTAACCGAAGGACGGGCGTCCCCAATAAAATGCCAAAAAATGCCGCAAAAATCGCCCCCAAAGGGATGGTCACGTAAAAAGGCCAATGAATGCCAAAATGTGGTGAACCCAATAAAGCTACGGTGTAAGCGCCAACCGCATAAAACGCCACATAGCCCAAATCGAGTAAACCCGCAAATCCAACCACAATATTCAGCCCCAAGGCCAACATAATATAAAGTAGTGCCATGTCAAACGTGCGTACCCACGTTGTGCTGATAAATGGCAAAAAAGGTAAAACAAGTAATAAAATGCCACAAACAGCGAATAACACTATTTTTTGCACTTGAGTGAGTCGATGAAACATAACAAATCCTTGTGTTGAGTTTTTGGTGCAAACGACCAAGCTTTAAAGCAAAAAAATCCTTAAGCGCGGTCGGCCATTTTTTCACCAAACAAGCCAGAGGGGCGGAAAATCAAGACACCGATTAAAATCACAAAAGCCACCACATCCAAATAATCGGTGCCTATGAGGCCGCTCGTGAGTTCGCTGATTTGATAAATGCCTAGGTTTTCGAGTAGGCCTAACAAAAAGCCACCTGCCACTGCGCCACGCACGTTGCCGATGCCACCCAAAACCGCCGCAATAAAGGCCTTCATACCGATCATAAAGCCCATCATATAATGCGCTTGGTCATAGTTGGCCGCAACCATTAGGCCAGCAATCGCGCCCAAAGCCGAGCCCAACATAAACGTCATAGAAACAATGGCATTGACATTCACACCCATTAATCCAGCCACACTGGGGTTTTGGCTGACGGCACGCATGGCACGACCCAATTTGGTTTTTTCCACCAAATAATACAAAGCCGCCATTAAACACAAACACAAAGCAATAATCATGACTTGCAATTTGGTGATGGTGCCTGAAGCCGATGCTATGCCGATGCGCAAAGTCGTATGATCCAAAATATCAGGAAAAGGAATGTAACGATCATTCCAAATAAAGACGGCCATTTGCTGTAACACGATGGACAAGCCGATTGCCGTGATAAGCGGCGCCAGCCTAGGGGCATTGCGCAAAGGGCGGTAGGCGATGCGTTCTATGCTGTAACCCAATAGCATACAACATGGCACAGAAATCATGAGTGCCATTAAAATCAAAACAGGCGCAGGCAAAGCCAAGCCCATTTGGGTCAACAACGTCAGCACGGTGATGCTAATCATTGCGCCAAACATGACGACTTCGCCATGCGCAAAATTGATTAAGCCCATAATGCCGTAAACCATGGTGTAACCCAAAGCAATGAGCGCGTAAATACTGCCTAAGACAAGCCCATTGAGCATTTGTTGTACATAAATATCCAAAATTTTTTACTCCTGTTGGTGTTGAACGTGGCAGCGGCTTGCCTTCAATTTAAAAGGGATGGCAGCCAACAACAAAAATCTACTTGCAAAAAAAGAGGCGATATTACCTGAAACAGCGTTATTTTTCCACGTATAAAAAAACCTGTTTTGTTATTGTCCTTACATTAGCAGGTGAAGTGCAAAAATTTAGATGGTTAATAGCTGTGAAAAAGTCATTTAAACGCAAAAATTGTCACAAAAAAATCCCCTAAAATAAAAAAAAATCTTACAATACGGCCTCTTGCCGACCTCTTGCCCAAATCCCATGACTTTAATGAGATGTTTAAGCTGCGTACTAAGGCTTTTTTGTTTTTTGTGCACTGTCTTTTTTGATAAAAAGTGCTTTTATTTCAAGGAATAGTTATGGCTTGGTCGGTAAAAAAAAGTGATGGTGTCTACGGCGTGTCTCAATGGGGCAGCGGTTATTTTTCTATTAATGCTGCGGGTGAAATTCAAGTCAAGCCCAGTCACGATCGCGCAGTCTCAACCAGTTTGTACGATTTGGTTGAGCAAGCGGCCAAACAAAGTTTGGATTTGCCTTTGTTGGTACGTTTTCCTTGTATTTTACAAAGTCGCGTTAAATTGCTATACGAGGCTTTTGCGACCACCATCGCAGATTTTAATTACCAAAACGACTACACGGCAATTTACCCGATTAAAGTCAATCAACAAGAAGCCGTGATTAAAAGCATCGTCGCCACCGAAAATGTCAATATCGGCGTAGAAGCAGGTTCTAAACCCGAATTAATGGCGGTACTGGCTTTGAGTCCCATGGGCGGTAAAATCGTTTGTAATGGCTACAAAGACCGAGAATTTGTCGATTTGGCTTTGATGGGACAAAAGCTGGGGCATGAGGTGTTTATCGTCATCGAAAAAGAATCCGAAATTGATTTGGTGATAGAAGCTGCTGTGCGGCTAAACGTGCGGCCAACCTTGGGTGTGCGCGTGCGTTTATCTTCTTTGGCTTCGAGTAAATGGGCGGATACAGGCGGCGAAAAAGGGAAGTTTGGGTTATCTGCCGCGCAATTGATGCGCGTCATCGATAAATTGGCCGCAGTACAAATGCAAGACTGTGTGCGCTTGTTGCATTTTCACATGGGTTCACAAATTTCGAATATTGCGGATTATCGCATCGGCTTTAAAGAGGCTTTGCGTTATTTTGGCGAGTTGCGTTTGTTGGGTTGCCCACTAGATTTTATTGACGTGGGCGGTGGTTTGGGCGTGGATTATGATGGAACAGGTTCGCGAACATCCAGTTCGATTAACTATGATTTAGATGAATATGCCGACACGATAGTTGGTATGTTGGTTGATTTTTGTGCCGAAATGGACATTCCTCATCCGCATATTTTTTCAGAATCTGGCCGCGCCATGACGGCGCATCATGCGGTTTTGATTATGAATGTGACCGATGTGGAGCGTTTGTCGGAAGAGTGTGCGCCCTTGTCTGATTTTAGCGATGACATTTTAAGCATTGCTAAATTGGTACAAATTATGGCCTTGTCTGATGCGCAGTTGACGGTGGAAAGTTACCACCGTGCCACGCATTTAATCAGCGACATTGCCGAATTGTATGGCAATGGCCATGTGTCTCTCAAAGAAAAAGCCATGTGCGAACAACTTTATTTTACTTTGTGCCGCCGTTTGCATGGCTTGTTTAAAAAGCAAACCACCCAACGCGCGCAACGCGAAGTGTACGATGAGTTGACCGACAAATTGGCCGACAAATATTTTTGTAATTTTTCGGTTTTTCAAAGCTTGCCTGACACGTGGGCCATAGGCCAAGTGTTGCCCATTATGCCCATACATCGCTTAAACGAAGAGCCAACCCGCCGCGCGGTGTTGCAAGACTTAACCTGCGATTCTGACGGTAAAATCCGCGCTTATGTTGACAATCAAAGCATAGAATCGAGCTTGCCTGTGCATGAAGTCACGCACGGCGAACAGTATTTAATCGGCGCATTTATGGTGGGCGCGTATCAAGAAATTTTGGGCGATATGCACAATTTGTTTGGCGACACCGACTCGATTAATGCGTTTATTGATGAAGCGGGCGATTTGCAATTAACAGGTGAAGAAGAGCACGACACCATCGAAGATATGCTGCGTTATGTGCATTTGCAACCTGCTGAATTGATTGATTTATACGAGGGGAAAATTCGAGCCGCCAAATTATCAACCGCCGAAGCGCGGTATTGTTTAATGACGTATAAAAAAGGCTTAAAAGAATCGTCTTATTTGGTGGTTTGATGCCTTGCTGTCGTATTTTTGACTAACAAAACCTTGCGGCCAACCTTTTTACCCGAAGAATCAGGGAAAAAGGTTGGCCGCAAGGTGTTTTGTTGTTTTTTAAAAGACATAAAAGACATAAAACATCATAATAAATGTTGGTAAGTCCAAAGCCCTAAAGTCGTTAAAACAATCGCGCCACCCACGTGTAACAACACCAGACTCATCGCCACCAAGTAATGTCCAGCTTGCAGTGCCAGCACCACTTCCAAAGAAAAAGCCGATAAAGTGGTGAACGAGCCTAAAAAGCCAGTGATGAGTAAAATTTTCCAATGGTCGTGCGCCGTTTGGTGGGCAAAAAAATAGGCGTAAAGTAGTCCGATGCAATAAGCGCCGATTAAATTGGCCGCCAGCGTCCCCCACAGCAAGAAGCTGGCATGGTGATTGAACAATTTGGCCAGCATAAATCGGCCATAAGCCCCCAAGCTTGCACCTGTTGCCAACACAAAAAATACCATCATCATTCAGACTTTCTTAAGAATTTTTGCTTGCAGATAACCTTGAACCACTAAGACGCTTTGGTCGCAAAGGTTGCTTTAATGATGGGTTCAAATCCTGCTTGATTCACCACCAACAAACCGTCTTTTAAGGCAGTTTCAACAGGCAATTCACCCGATAACAGTGCCGCAAAACTGGCTTCGCTGGCAACCACCACCAGTTCATTTGGGTTGGCGCTGGCGATGTGAGGTTCCACGATTAAACTGCCTTCGCTGTGACGATAACGCGACCAAAGTCCCGTATCAACCAGCAAAATCGCCAAACTGTTGTCTTTTTTAAATTGGGCTTGGGTTTCTAGCCGATTGCGGAAGTCTTGCAAATATCGATTTGTCCGCAAAAAACCAATGGATGGATTGATGGCGGGTAGCGCTTGTAAGGTCTGTTTGTCATAAGCGTTGCTGGTGGCGATTGCGACCCCAACTGCGCCAGGATAACTTTCTGAAAAAGGATTGCTCATCATGCCATCGTAGCCGCAACCGACGGCGACAGGAATCGCGGCCATCAACGTCCAACTGAAGGCGATTTTTTTGAGTGATAAAGTTAACATAATCAGTCCTTTTCTATGGATTAAATCCAAAAAAGGCGTACTTAAATCCAATCCGATTCAGTACGCCTTTGTCTCATGATTTTAGCATGGCTTTAAACATAAACGACATAAAAAAGCTGGAGTTTATGGTGTCACAATGTTGAACCAGAATTTATAAGTATCAAGCATGCCGATAAAATCTGTAAAGGCGGCTTGATCACCATCAAACTTGATGTTGCCATCAGCGATTTCTTTGGCCAAAGTGGTTGTACCCATTTGAACTTTATCCAAAGTTGCTTTGCTTAAACTGACGGTCACATTTGGCTTGTCTGTTGGATTTGTTGTGTAATTTAACACCGCATTTTCAACATTCAGCGTGTAGTTTTTCTTCAAATCCGTGAAGTTCATGTTGATGGCCAATTTTTTACCCGCTGCTTTTTCTGGCAAAATATGAACCGCGAAGAAGTCAAACAACATTTCTGGGGTCATGGCTTTGATGGTGTCAGGTGAAGCAGAGTTGGCCGCGATGCCTGTTGGCAAACCGTTGCGCAATTCATAGGCACCTTGTAAGTAAACCGCACGCCATATACCAGATTCTGCTTGATAACCCAATTGCTCATAAGCATCTGCAAGCAACTCTTTGGCTTCTTTGTTGTTTGGATTAGCAAACACAACGTGTTTTAGTGCCGTTGCAACCCAACGGTATTCGCCTTTGGCAAAGTCAGCTTTTGCGCTTTTAAGGACAGAGGCTTCACCACCAGCATAAGCCACAAACTTTTTACCAGCCGCTTCAGGAGGCAAGTTATTTAAGTCTGAAGGATTGCCGTTATACCAACCCATGTAACGTTGATAAACCGCACGTGAATTGTGACGCAATGTACCGTAATAACCACGTCCAGCCCAGAAATTGTTTAATTCTGGTGGTAATTTGATTTCTTCTGAAATCTCTTCACCTGTTAACCCTTGATTCATCATGCGCACAGATTGGTCATGCGTGTATTTGTACAAGTCACGTTGTTTTTTGAAGTAATCAACGATATTTGCACTTTCCCAAACTGGCCAATGATGGCTTTGGAACTTCACTTCAGTTTTGTCGCCAAATAGTTCTATGCTTTCGTTGATGTAATGAGCCCATTGCTTGGCATCCCGAACTTGGGCACCACGTAAGGTCAAAATGTTGTGCATAGTATTGACGGTGTTTTCTGCCATCCACAAGCCTTTTAATTGTGGGAAATAAGTATTCATTTCCGCAGGGGCTTCTGTGCCAGGGGTTAACTGGAAGACCATTTTTACGCCATCAACAGTCAACTCTTCGCCTGTTTTTTTAATGTATTTGGTTGGAATGATTAATGTCGGTGCCCCTGCTGGGACGGTGTGACCCAATCCACCATTCACGCCACCAAATTCATTTCTTGGCAACATGGCTCCGTACATATAAACCGCACGGCGGCTCATCGTGTTCCCTGCGGTCACGTTTTCGCTGATGGTGTGTTCGGTAAAGCCTTCGGGCGCAATGATTTGTACTTTTCCAGAGGCAACGTCTTCATCAGTCGTAACGCCACGCACGCCGCCATAATGGTCAACGTGACTGTGGCTATAAACCACCGCAACAACAGGGCGGGAACCTAATTTTTCGTTAGCGAAATCCAAGGCGGCTTTGGCTGTTTCTGGAACCATTAAGGTGTCATAAATAATCCAACCTTTGTCGCCTTGTATCAAGGTCATGTTAGCCATATCAAAACCGCGAATTTGATAAATACGGTCACTGACTTTGTATAAACCGTAGTTCATCGCCAATTGTGCATTGCGATATAAACTTGGGTTAACTGAGGCAGGTGCTGGAAATTCTTCGCTGATGTATTTTTTGTAAGCTTCTAAGTCCCAAACCACATTGCCTTTTGCATCTTTGATGGTCAACGTTTCAGGTTTAGCAATAAAGCCTTTTTTTGCATTGGCAAAATCTGTTTTGTCGCTAAATGGTAAATCTTTCAGAACTTGGCTATTTAAAGCCTTGGTTGCTTCTGTGGCTGGCTTTGATGCGGTAGCAGCAAAACTGTTTGCACCTAAACCAATGGCCGCAATCATTAAAACAATTTTTTTTGTACGAAGAGACATAGCATCCACCTTTTTGGGTTGTTTAGAAAATACCTGCTGGAAATGAGTTTTTTGAAGATTAAGTGAGCTTAAACGGCTTTTTTTTTTGAAAGAGGCTGCATCAAACTCACTTTAATGATAAAAAGCCCTTAGGTATGATAATAGCTTGCAAAGGGCTATTGTCAAGAAAATCACTTGGTTAAAATATGTTTTTTTTGAGGAAATTGCTAATTTTTATTTTCTCACTTTGTTCTTTAAGAAAGTTTTATATATATTATGGTTTTGGTATTTAATAAAAATAAGCTTCCCCAGCGGGGCGGCTTTTAAAGCGCTTGTGCAGCCAAAAATATTGGCTGGGGTTTTCTAAAATACGCGCCTCTAAAAAAGCGTTCATCCTGCGCGTGTCAGCCACCACATCGTCTGTTGGATAGTTATCCCAAGCTGGGTAACAATCCACGGTAATGCCTTGTTTTGTTCGGGTGGCAATCACAGGTACGACAAGCGCATCGGCCAATTTGGCCAAACGAGGCAAACCCGTAATAGTGGCCGTATTTTCTACCCCAAAAAAAGGCACGAAAATAGAGGCTTCTGCGCCAAAATCCTGATCGGGTAAATAACACAATGGCGCATTGTGTTTTTTGATGGCTTTGACGATGCCACGCAACGATTCTTGGCGCGAGACCAAAAAAACTTTTCCGTAGCGATGTCTGCCTTTGTAAATGGCGCGGTCAAAAATGGGATTTTTTTGCTTGCTGTAAATGCTCACCAAAGGCAGGTGAGGATTGAGACCATACAAGCCCAGTTCTAAACCCGTAAAATGTGGATAAAAAACGATGACGCGTTGGCCTGCTTTTTGTAAATTTAAAATGATGTCTAAGTTGTTGATGGTGACTCGTGATTGGATGGTTTTTTCGCTGCTGTACCACGCAGTTCCATACTCAAACAAAAGATTCAACATGTGTTCCATATTTTGACGAATGATTTTTTTGCGCCAAAGGATGTCGCTGTCAGGAAAAGCCAGCTCGAGATTTTTTAGGCCAACTTTGCGTCTGGAACGTGCTAAAAAATAGGCAGGATACGAGAGAACATAAGTAAAAGCGCGCTGCACCCTCAAAGGTAACAAGCGAAAACACCACAAAAAAGCAAAAGCAAGATAGGTAAACATGATACGGTTTCCCTTGTATAAATTAAGAAATTAAGCAAAAAAGAGGCACATTGCCTTGCGGCCAACCTTTTTTATTTTTCGGGGCAAAGTTGTGTTAAAAGCAGGCGAACGGGTTGGGGTATGCCCAAAGCCAAGGCGGCTTCTAAAGAAAAAAAGGATTGGTTTGCAAGGCATTTTTGGGTTGAAGTCAGGCGATGTTTGGGCGTGATAATCAAATGATAATGCGTGAAAGTATGTTTAAAATCATCCATTTGAAGATCACTTTCTTGCCAGTCAGGCTCATCGGCAACATTTTCGGGTAAGCTCCATAATCCACCCCAAATGCCTGTTTCTGGGCGTTTTTCGAGTAAAATGTCACCGTTCATTTGCAACAATAACAGCGTGGTGTAGCGCGTGGGCTTGATTTTACTTGGGGCTTTGTTGGGCAATTCGGCGGTTCGCCCTTCTAAAAAAGCGGAGCATAAGCCCGACATGGGGCAGCTGGCACACAGCGGTTTGCTTCTTAAGCAAACGGTTGCGCCTAAATCCATTAAGCCTTGAGTATAGCTGATGAGTTGAGCGTGGTTGGCTTTTTGTGGCAGCAGGCTTTCGGCCAAAGTCCACAGTTGCTTGATGGTTGAAGACTGATTGACCAGTCCGTCTATGCCAAAAACACGCGTCAACACGCGTTTGACATTACCGTCTAAAATGGTTTCGGTTGCGCCAAACGCAAACACCGCAATGGCCGCCGCCGTGCTGCGGCCAACCCCCGCCAAGCGTTCTAAGTCGGGGCGCGTTTTGGGAAATTCTCCGCCAAATTCGTGGGTGATTTGTTGCGCGGCTTGGTGTAAATTGCGCGCGCGACTGTAATAACCCAAGCCACTCCACAGCGCTAAAACGTCGTCAATAGGTGCAGAACTTAAGGCCTGTACCGTGGGGAATTTGGCCAAAAACGGCTCGTAAAAATTAAGGACGGTGCGAACTTGAGTTTGTTGCAACATGATTTCGGACAGCCAAATTTGATAGGGGTTCTTCGTTTGCCAAGGCAAACCCGAGCGGCCGTATTGGCTTTGCCATTCGATTAACAAGGGGGCAAATTGGGCGACTTTGGATGGCGTTGCCATCGTTTGCATGGTTTTCATAAGGTTTTGGGCAAAAATAGAATCGGGCGCGCATTATACAACAACCCATCAAACCATAAAAATCAGTCGCTCAAGGTCAGGTGGTATTGATTTAAAGCTTGCGGCCAACCTTTTGTGCGTATTTGAGCGTGAAAAAAGCCCAAAAGGTTGGCCGCAAGTTTAATTTTGTTGGTTTGTAGCATGGTTTATTTTTTATTTTCACGGGTCAAACAAGGTGCTTTTATGACAGTAAAAACAGACGTATTGATTTTAGGAGCGGGTGCGGCAGGGTTATTTTGCGCCGCAACGGCAGGGCAAAGAGGCCGAAAAGTGGTGGTGTTGGATCATGCGCCTTTGCATAAACTGGCGGAAAAAATTCGCATTTCAGGCGGCGGTAAATGCAATTTCACCAATCGGCAAGTCAGCGCGGCCAACTATGTTTCCAATAATCCGCATTTTTGCCGTTCGGCCTTGAGTCTGTATACGCCTCAAGATTTTATTGATTTGGTTGAAAAGCACGGCATTGCTTACGAAGAAAGGGCGCATGGGCAATTATTTTGCCTAAATAGCGCCCAAAATATCATAGAAATGTTGTTGCAAGAATGCCGTGAAGCGGGCGTAACGTTGGCCGCAACTTGTCAAATTTTAAGTGTGCAAAAAAATGACTTGGGCTTTGAGGTTGAAACCAGTTTAGGGCGTTATCAAGCGGCCAGTTTGGTGGTGGCGACAGGCGGTTTGGCCATACCGCAAATTGGGGCAACGGGTTTGGGATATCAATTGGCCGAGCAATTTGGTTTGGCGCTGGTTACGCCTTCGCCTGCTTTGGTACCGTTGACGTTTCATGTGGCGGAAGCTGAACGTTTTACACCCTTATCAGGTACGTCGATGACGGTGGCCTTGTCTAGCGAAGATGGACGGCATTCGTTTACAGAACAACTGTTGATTACGCATAAAGGCTTGTCAGGGCCCGTGTGTTTGCAGTTGTCTAATTATTGGCAAGCTGGGCAAACGATACGAGTGAATTTAGCGCCCAAAACAGATCTTGAGGCATATTTTTCGCCCACCGAAAAACGTGAATTCACGGTGCTGCGCTTGTTGATGGAGTTGGGGTTGACGCGTCGTTTTGCGGAAGCTTGGGTGATTGATGTGTTTGGGGATGCCGTGCAAGGCAGCGCAAAATGGAAGCAATTGCTGCCAAAACAACAACAAAACTTACGAGCCAGCTTGCAAAATTGGCCATTAAAACCGAATGGCACGCAAGGCTATAAAAAAGCTGAAGTCACGCGTGGCGGTGTGGACACGGCCGAACTGTCATCAAAAACGATGATGTCAAAATCGGTTTCAGGCTTGTTTTTTATTGGCGAAGTGGTTGATGTGACGGGTTGGCTGGGCGGCTACAATTTTCAATGGGCGTGGTCATCTGCTTATGCGGCGGGTCAATATGCTTAACAATTAGGCCTGATTGATACCTAAAATTATGCTTAAATAAAATAAGAAATCAAAATTTTAAGGAGAATAAAAAATGCAACAACATTCAAAAATGATGAACAGAAAAAAAGGGTATGGCTTAGGCGCGCTGGCGTTGGTGCTTGGGCTGACTTGGTGGTTTTTCCAAACGCCGTCTCAACCCAAATTACCCAAACTCAACCCTGATAGCACCATTTTGGCGTTTGGGGACAGCTTAACTTTTGGTCAAGGGGTGGCTTTGCCTGAAAGTTACCCTAGTCAATTGGCGGCCATCACCAAGCTAAAAGTCATCAATGCGGGGCAAAATGGGCGAACCAGCGCTGAAGGATTGGCGTTGTTACCTGATTTGCTAGAAGAAACCCAACCCGATTTGGTGCTGCTGTGTTTGGGGGGTAATGATTTTTTACAACAAGTGCCTGTCGGGCAAACGACTGCCAACTTGCGTAAAATGTTGGTTATTTTGCAAGAAAAACGCATTCCTGTTGTGTTGATTGCTGTGCCAGAGTTTAATTTGTTTTCGCAACCTTCGCCAATTTACTCTCAACTGGCGCAAGAATACAAAATCCCTTTGGAGTTGGAAACGCTGTCTGATTTAGAGCATCAACCCAGCAAAAAAAGTGACCCAATTCATTTTAATGCCGCAGGTTACCGCGTGATGGCCGAATCGGTGGCCAACCTTTTAAAGGAAACTGGGGCGCTGCCTAAATAATTTTTTAAAATTTTTACAAAATTTTTTTTCAAAAAAATACAAACTAAACAAGTTCTTAATCTGGTTTTGGCTGCAAAATGGTCAATTGACGGCGCTGGGCTTGGCGGTTAGCCGCTTGACGAATGTCGGCGGCCTCTGTATTATTCGCCTTCTTGTGGTAGAGGAGAAATGGCTGAGTGGCTGAAGGCACCTCCCTGCTAAGGAGACATATGGGGTTAACCTGTATCGAGGGTTCGAATCCCTCTTTCTCCGCCACAGACGCACTTGTAGCTCAGTTGGATAGAGTATCTGGCTACGAACCAGAGGGTCGGGCGTTCGAATCGCTCCAAGTGCACCAGTTTTGTCCCCATCGTCTAGAGGCCTAGGACACTGCCCTTTCACGGCGGCGACCGGGGTTCGAATCCCCGTGGGGACGCCAGTTGATGTAACAACCCCCCCCTTAAAGACTTTGTTCTTTAAGGGGGGGGTTTAATAAATTATTAAGAAGTCTGATTTTGTATTCAAAGGGTACGTCTTTTAACTAAACCACAGCAACTGGAGCACGTGTAAAAATGGAAACAATGAATGAAATAGTGGATAAATATCACAACTTCGTAATGATTCTTATGTTTATTATTATCAGTATTGCCATGATTCCTTTTGTCAAGGGCTATGCGAAAGATCAAGTGCGTAAATCCTTGCAAGCCACCGAAGATGAAGAGAACAAAAAAAAACCTTTCCGTGATTTGCAAGCGGAAAAGGTTCAATTAGAAATTAAAGTACAAGCGACACTCGATGAGGCTTACTCTCTTTTGCGTAAAAACAGTCTTCGCATCATAGGTTGGACATTGGCGGTTTGCGTGCTCATCGTTGGCTTATTCTGGTTCAATTTAGAATGGATTATCAACTCACGCATATTGTGGTCAATTTAATCAAGTTAACTTTAATGTTAACAAAATCTTGCGGCCAACTTTTTTCTCTAAAAAATAGAGAAAAAGGTTGGCCGCAAGTATGACAGATGCTATTTATTCGGTTGCTTTGGCTGGCTGGGTGAATTGATTAGCAGCTTCCCCGTATTTAACCTTGCCTGTGGTTTTAAGCGTCGCAGCGTAGTTATACGCAGCAGCAGGCACGTATTGATAATTACTGAAGGTGGCGCTGGCTTTTTGGATTTCATCAGGTGTAATCGGCAAAGAGGGTGCTTTTTGCAATTGAACCATCAGATAAGTATCACCAATCATTTGCCCGACATAGCCTTTTTCGGTGGCAATCGGCGTATTGAAAAGTTGATTGGTGAAGACTTTGCTTTGTTTCGCGTCCATTTTTTTGGCCAACGTTTCTGGCAAGAAGGTGTTAGAACTCATACGACTCATCACTTGAGCCGTCGACCACGTTTGCGCATCATTGCCAGACTGCAAGGTTTTTAACAGCGCCGCCCCTTTACTTTGAACCAGGCTTAACGCGGCTTGTTGGCGTAACAATTCAGTGACTTGAGGCTTGCTTGCTTCCCAAGATAAAGGTTTGCTGGCTTCATATGTGGCGACTCGCACCACGATGGCCATCTTGGGATTTAGCATGATGACTTCGCTGTTATTTTTGCGCTCTATGACATCAGAATCAAAGGCCTGTTTGATAAACTCGGCTGATGTAATGGGTGTGTTAGCAAGCGTGATGGCGCCCGTGCTGTCCGCGCTAATCCAATCGGTTTTCTGTGGCGCAATTTTTAGTTTATCCGCCGTTGGCTTTAAAGAACTTGGTTCGTTGTAACTGTCATCGGCCAATTGCTCTTTGTATTTTTTAAATAAATTGGCAGCGGCTTTGTCTTTTAATATTGCCAAAACTTGGGGCTTGACTGATTCAAAAGAAGCTGATGGGGTAATGGCCATCACTTTGACCACATTCAAACTGTCATCAGACCAATTAATGACGGACGAGGTTTTCCCTTCAGGCAAAGCAAAAGCAGCGGCCAAAACAGGGTCATCACTCACCAAACCGACAGTTCCTAAATCAACGACTTGTGCCAATGTACCTGCGGGGGGATTTTTTACCCAAGCATCAAAAGCAGCGGGATCTTTTGCAGCCAAAGCCACCAGTGCTTCTAACTCGGCTTTGGCTTTTGTTTTTTCTGCGGCGGGCATTTCTTTGGGCGTGCTGACCGAAATGTTGATGAGGTGGCGAGTTTCAGCCCCCACAAAATCGGCTTTGTTTTTGTTAAAGTAATCGTTGGCTTCTTGATCACTCACTTGAGTGCTGTTGCTTAAATCATCTTGATTTAACAAAAGATATTCAAACTGGGCGCGTGCCTTGCTTTTAAAATCAGCGGCGTGTTCAGCGTAATACTTTTTGCCTTGTTCTTCTGTGATGGTCACTTCGTTTAAGACTTCATTAGGAGATAAAGTCAAATAGGCCATGGCGCGTTGTGCGGTCAACAGCGTTAACGTGCGTTGACTCGCCGTTTCAGAGACGGCGAGACTGCTAATTGGGATCAGCTGTAGGCGATATTGAATATTGCGTCGAATTAACTCTTCAAATTGTGCAGCCGTTTGATTGCGGCCTTGTAAAAAAGTAGTATATTTTTCTTTGCTAAAAACGCCTTTGTCTTGCAAAAAGTCAAAATTGGCCAGTTCTTTGGCGACCATATCATCGCTCACCATTAAACGCCCAGTGTTGGCTTCATTTAACACCAATTGGTAGTTAATGGCATTGTTTAAAGCCTGTAATTTTTCGGCAGGTTTGGCGTTTTGAAAATTAGGCTCTTGTGCCAGTACATCGGTAAAAGAGATGTTTTTACCATCGACTCGAGCTAAGTAGTCATTGCTTTGTATATCAGAAAAGCTGGCTGCACCAAAGCCAATAAAAGAGAATGCAACGCCACCCAAAACGACTTTGAGTATGGTTTGGTTGTTTTGTACGAAGTCAAACATAAGCTAATTTATCCGTCATTATTAGGGAATCAAAAATCAATAAAATTCAAGAGTGTGGAGAAAATCCACACTCTTGAAAGGTTCAAACAAAGCGTTTCGTTTAATTACGCTTTTTTTGCTTTAGCTGGGGCTTTTTTGGCTTTTTCTTCTACCTTAACCACCAAAGCATCTTTTAAAGATTTGCCTGGACGGAATTTAGGAGATTTAGAGGCTTTAATTTGCAAAGCTTCGCCTGTTTTTGGATTGCGGCCAACGCGAGCAGCACGTTCGCCGACTAGAAAAGTACCAAACCCAACCAATGTAATGGTATCGCCTGCCACTAAGGCATCTTGAACGGCAGCCATAAAGCCATCTAGCGCTTTAGCGGCAACTGTTTTAGGAATATCAGCATTTTCTGCTATAGAATCAATTAATTGAGATTTGTTCATTTTGAATTGCCTTTCGGTAGAGTTAGACTGCGTTTCTTACGGAACCATATTGCAACAGACTTGCGGCACTTAAGCGTTGTCGTTATATCAAGAGTCGGGCTTATCTGTCAAGTTCATTAATGAGATTTGACTTCAGGAGTGCCGTTGTCAGATGCTTTTGGAATGGAAAGGGTAACCGTTGGGGTGATTACGTCTTCATTATAGGGCATAGGTTGACTGGTGAGGGCAAAAGTCAGCACTTCGTCTATCCATTTAACAGGGGAAATGAGTATATGCTGCTTGACGCTGTCAGGAATGTCTTCTAAATCCTTCATATTGTCTTTGGGGATTAAAACTTGCTTGATGCCGCCCCTTTGTGCGGCCAACAATTTTTCTTTTAAACCGCCAATGGCCAATACCTCGCCACGCAAAGTGATTTCGCCTGTCATGGCCAAGTCTGCACGCACAGGAATACCTGTTAAGGCCGATACGATGGCGGTGGTCATGCCGACACCAGCCGAAGGACCGTCTTTGGGGGTTGCGCCTTCTGGTACGTGGATATGCATGTCCATTTTTTCGTAAAAATCTGGACGTAACCCTAAGCTGGCGGCGCGACTGCGTACGATACTCATGGCAGCGGTAATCGATTCTTGCATGACATCGCCCAGCGTTCCCGTGCGGATGACATTGCCTTTGCCTGTCAAAGTCACGGCTTCTATGGTGAGGAGTTCTCCACCGACTTCAGTCCAAGCCAGTCCAGTGACTTGGCCAACACTGTTTTTTTCGGCCGCCAAACCAAAATCATAGCGTTGAACGCCTAAGTATTTACCTAAGGTTTTGTCCGTGACGCTGGCTTTGGTCTTACTGGGTTTTTTGGCTAAATGAGTGACGACTTTGCGGCAAATTTTATTGATTTCTCGATCTAAATTTCGAACGCCAGATTCTCGAGTGTAGTACCTGACTATGTCGCGTAAGGCACTGTTTTCAATTTTTATTTCGGTATCGGTTACGCCATTGTTTTTGAGCTGTTTGGGGACTAAATAATGCTCGGCAATACTGACTTTTTCGTCTTCGGTATAGCCTGACAAATAAATGACTTCCATACGATCAAGCAAAGCGGGTGGAATGTTGAGCGAATTGGCTGTGGCCACAAACATGACGTTCGATAAATCGTATTCTACTTCGGCATAATGATCAATGAAAGAATGGTTTTGTTCAGGATCAAGCACTTCTAGTAAAGCAGAAGCGGGGTCTCCCCGAAAATCGTTGCCGAGTTTGTCTATTTCATCGAGCAAAAACAGCGGATTTTTAACGCCAACTTTGCTCATGTTTTGTAAAATTTTACCTGGCATAGAGCCGATATAGGTTCTTCTGTGGCCACGAACTTCGGATTCATCTCGCACGCCACCTAAAGCCATGCGCACAAATTCGCGCCCCGTTGCGCGGGCAATGGACTCGCCTAAAGAGGTTTTGCCGACTCCTGGTGGGCCGACTAAACACAAAATAGGGGATTTGATTTTATCAACCCGTTGCTGTACCGCCAAATATTCAACGATGCGCTCTTTGACTTTTTCTAATCCGTGGTGATCCGCATCAAGCGTTGCTTCAGCTTTGGCAATATCCGTGTTAATTTTGCTGGCTTTTTTCCAAGGCAAACCAAGTAAGGTGTCTAAGTAATTGCGTATGACGGAAGCTTCAGCCGAACTGGGTTGCATGGTTTTGAGTTTTTTTAATTCGCTGGTTGCTTTTTCGCGGGCTTCTTTGCTCATCCCCGAGCTTTTTATGCGCTTGGTGAAGGCTTCAAACTCTTCTTCTTCGTCTTCCTCGCCAAGTTCTTTTTGTATGGCTTTGATTTGTTCGTTTAGATAATATTCGCGTTGATTTTTGTCCATTTGCCCTTTGACGCGGCCACGAATGCGTTTTTCGACTTGGAGCAAATCCATTTCAATGTCAAGTTGTTGCAACAAAGCCAGAAAACGTTCTTTGATGTGAGGCGTAGCCAAAAGGACTTGTTTTTTGTCGAGAGACAAATCCAAATGGACGGCAATGGTGTCGGCCAACTGACCTGATTTTTCTAAATTACTTAAAGAACCGAGGATTTCTTGTGGAATTTTTTTGTTGAGTTTGATGTATTGCTCAAATTGGCTAAGCAAAGTTCGGCGCATGGCTTCCAGCTCGACATCGCCATCGTCTTTTTCTAGTAAAGCCTTGCAGTTGGCGGAAAAGTGCGTTTCGCCATCATTAATGGCGGTAATATTGACACGGCCTAAGCCTTCCACCAACACTTTGACAGTGCCATCAGGTAATTTGAGTAACTGTAAAATATTGGCAACCGTGCCTATTTTATGAATGCCGTTGGCTTTTGGGTTTTCTTCTTCGGGTGACAGTTGAGCGACCAACAAAACTTTTTTGTCGCCAGCCATGGCTGTTTCTAAGGCATGGACTGATTTTTCTCGCCCAACGAATAAAGGTAAAACCATGTGTGGGAAAACCACCACATCTCGCAAAGGAAGTAAGGGTAATGCTGTGTTGGCATTGTATGTGGGCGCTTTTGCCATAAAAATAACCTTTTATATTGAATATTTAAATCTTTGGTTGAGTAACAAAGTGCTTAGGCAAATAAGGTTGGATTGGTTTTTTTCAATAGAGGCTTGATGAATTTGATTGGTTGGGTGATTGTCATTGCGGCCAACCTTTTTCTTGTTTTAACAACAGAAAAAAGGTTGGCCGCAAGCTTGCATTGATTAAAAGTGCAATATTTGGCGCTTTAAGCTTTGTTTTTGTCGCTGGCCAACAAGTGTTCTAAGTAATGAATGCTGGTTTGGCCTTCGATAAAGCCAGCGTCATTAAAGAGTTTGCGGTGCAACTCGACATTGGTTTTGATGCCACCAATGGAAATCTCGCTCAAAGCAATGCGCATTCTAGCCAAGGCCTGTTCACGAGTGGCACCGTAAGCAATCAATTTTCCTATCATAGAATCGTAATGCGATGGCACGGTGTAACCTTGATAAATGTGCGAATCAATCCGAATGCCGGGCCCGCCAGCGGGGTGATAGGTTTCGATTTTTCCTGGGCTGGGGATAAAGGTAAACGGGTCTTCGGCATTCAGGCGACATTCTATGGCATGGCCACGCAAAACGATGTCTTTTTGTGCCATGCGCAAAGGCTCGCCAAAAGCGATGTGAATTTGTTCTTGTATCAAATCCACCCCCGTAATCAGTTCAGTGACGGGGTGCTCGACTTGGATGCGCGTGTTCATTTCAATAAAATAAAACTCGCCATTTTCAAACAAAAACTCAAACGTGCCCGCGCCACGATAATTGATGCGCTGACAAGCCGCCACGCAAGCTTCGCCAATTTTTTGGCGTTGTTCGGCGGTAATCCCTAAGGCGGGGGCTTCTTCGATGACTTTTTGATGGCGGCGTTGCATAGAACAATCGCGCTCGCCCAAATACACCGCATTGCCATATTCATCAGATAAGACTTGAATTTCGATATGGCGTGGCGTTTGTAAGTATTTCTCCATGTAAACCATGGGGTTGCCAAAGACGGTTCCTGCTTCGTTTTTGGTCATTTGTACGTATTGGATGAGATCTTCTTCTCGTGTGACCACGCGCATACCACGCCCACCACCGCCACCTGCGGCTTTGATGATGACGGGGTAGCCCACTTTTTGGCCGATGGCTAATAATTCGGCTTCATCATCGGGTAAAGCACCGTCCGAACCTGGTACACAAGGCACGCCAGCGGCTATCATGGCTTCTTTGGCAGCGACTTTATCGCCCATCATGCGGATGGTTTCGGCGCGAGGGCCGATGAAGGCGAAGCCCGATTGCTCGACACGTTCTGAAAAATCAGCATTTTCAGACAAAAATCCATATCCTGGATGAATGGCTTCTGATTTGGTGAGTTCGGCTGCAGCAATTAAGGCGGGTACGTGCAAATAGCTTTTTAGCGATGAGGCGGGTCCAATGCAAACTGCTTCATCAGCGAGTTTGACGTATTTGGCTTCGCGGTCGGCTTCAGAATACACAGCGACGGTTTTTATGCCCATTTCTCGGCAAGCTCGCTGTATCCTTAGCGCAATTTCCCCGCGATTGGCGATAAGAATTTTTTTAAACATGAAAAAGTCCTTGGAAGGTCAGTCAATGAAAGTCAGTCGACAAAAATCAGTCGATTAAGAATAAAGGTTCGCCATATTCCACAGGCTCGCCATCTTTTAATAACACGGCTTTAATGATACCCGCGCGATCGGCTTCAATTTCATTCATCAGCTTCATTGCTTCAATGATGCACAAGGTATCGCCGACATTGACGCTTTGACCCACTTCGACGAATTTTTTGGCATCTGGACTGGGCGCAGAATAAAACGTGCCCACCATGGGCGATTTGACTGGATGTTCGGTTGAGGCGGCTTCGGCTGTCACGGCAGCAGGGGCGCTAGGCGCTGAGGCATGGTGAGCAGCAGGCGCGGCCGCATATTGCATGGGCTGCGCATAGTGCATTTGCATGTTTTGATTTTGTAAGGTGCGGGTAATGCGCACGGTTTCTTCGCCTTCTTTGACTTCCAATTCGGCAATGCCAGATTCCTCAACCAAGTCGATGAGTTTTTTGAGTTTACGTAAATCCATGATAAAAATCCTTCTTTTTAAGTTGAAAAGGTTGGCCGCAATCGGTTGCGGTCACATATAAACGGTCTGCGTTAGAAAAAAGATGCCAGCCTTGGTTTTATTGGCGTTCGGCAAGGTAGTGCAAGGCAAATTGCAAACCGTAATCATAGCCTTGAGCGCCCAAACCGCAAATCACGCCAACGGCTTTATCCGAAAAATAAGAATGCGCTCGGAAAGCTTCGCGGGCATGAACATTGGACAAATGAATTTCTACAAAAGGCAAGGCCACGCCCACCAAAGCATCCCGCAAAGCCACGCTTTGGTGGGTAAAGGCGGCGGGGTTGATTAAAATGAATTGCGTGCCATCGCTTAAAGCTTCGTGCACGCGATCGATTAACACGCTTTCGCTGTTGCTTTGCAAAATCGCTAAATGGGTGTTAGTCGCTTGAGCTTGTTTGAGCAAGCGTTGGTGGATGTCATTTAAGGTTTCATGGCCATAATGATTGGGTTCGCGCTGCCCCAATAAATTTAAATTAGGGCCTTGCAACAATAAGATTTTAGCCTGATTCATGAAAAATGCCCCAGCAAATAAAAAAATGAAACGACATTTTACCGTAAAAAAGGGCGGATTAGCTAATTTTTATCAGCACGTTCTAAATCAATGCCCACAAAATCTTAAAACGGCTCATCAAAAGGTTGGTGTTAATTGGCGTTAAAAAGCAATAGACGTTTTAGCGGAACGCTTGGCGGCCTAGGTCTTTTTAAAAAGATTGTGGCCAACCTTTTTCCCCCAGTTTTCGGGGTAAAAGGTTGGCCACAAGGTTAAATTTGGTCTATCGCGATGGTGTTTTATTCAACAGGCTTCATTTCACTTCCGCGCGCACCAGCATAGAAAAAAGTTCCTGAGAATATTGATGTTTTTTCTCTTTCGGGGTGAAGTTTTCATCAAACAACTCCACTTCAGCAGGGTCAAAATCATACACCGCACTGGTCTGAAATTTCCACTGTTGGCAAGAGGAAAAAAAGCCAGACTGTAACTCTAATACCAATAATCCTAAGGGATATGCACCATCGAGCGTACTAACGCCGAAGTCTTTTCCTGTCTTAAACCCATGCTTAACATAGTTATGAGGATCACCCAAAATAAGAATGGCAGGGCTTCCTTTTTCTAATGCTAACGCACGCGTCTGTTCGATGAGCGCCGAACCGATACCCTTTCGTTGCCAGTTTGGATGTACGCACACGGGGCCAAAGGTGACTGTCGGTATTTTTTGGTGCAGTTCATTAATAACCCAAGATTGAGTAGAAATAATGCTGCCAACCAGCTGACCATCGACTTCGGCTACAAAAGTCAAGTCAGGCAAGAAATCTTCATGATGACGAATGAGATGAGCCGTGTAATGTTCATCACAGCCCGGTCTGTATAAATTCCAAAAAGCGTCACGAATTAACGTGTTAACAGTAAAGTGGTCAGCGATATTTTCAGGTCGTATGGTGATTTCCACTGATTTTTCTCCTGATGAAAATTAAAAAATGAAATGGCATTTTGCCGCAAAAAAAGGCGGATTAGCGGCTTGGTTTTTTGTTAAAAAGGTTGGCCGCAAGTCTGTGCCTGACTTCAATCAAATACACTGGCCAGTTGTTGAGTATTAATAGAAAAAAGTCACGATGGCCAAGCCAAAAAACAGGACGGCGACGATTTTGTGCATGAGCGGCACTGAAATTTTTTGAGCCATTTTTTCGCCTAATAACACAGCTGGTACGTTGGCTATCATCATGCCCAAAGTCGTGCCCATCGTCACCCACACAAAATCTTGGTATTTGGCGGCCAGCGCAATGGTGGCAATTTGAGTTTTGTCGCCCATTTCGGCCAGAAAAAAAGCAATGAAAGTGGTGATAAAAATGCCTGCTTTGGCTTTTGTATCGATGTCATCATCGACTTTGTCAGGAATCAAGCTCCAAATGGCCATGCCCAAAAAAGAAATGGCCAACACATAGCGCATGATGTCGGGCGTGAGCAAATGAGCTGTCAGTTGCCCTAACCAAGCGGCAGCGCCGTGATTGAGGAGGGTGGCGGCAAAAATCCCCGCAATAATCGGCCAAGGTTTTTTGAAGCGAGCGGCTAAAATGATGCTCATCAATTGCGTTTTGTCGCCGATTTCGGCCAAGGCAACGAGCCCTGTTGAATATAAAAAACTGTCCATGTGAGGTATAGGCTTTCTGTTTTATTTGGCTTTATAAAAAGACTTATCCATTACCAGCAACAGGGTAATGGATAAGTTGAGTTTTAGGGGTTAGCAAAATGGACAGATTTAAAAAGGTAACTTCATGCCAGCAGGCAAACCTTGGCTAAAACCAGCCATGCGTTCGGCTGATAGGGTTGCGACTTTGGTCAAACCGTCATTAATGGCCAGTGTGATGAGGTCTTCTAAGGTTTCTTTGTCGTCGGCATCGGCGCTGAATAAACTCGGGTCTATGCTGACGCGTTGAACCACGTTAGAGCCCAAAACCGTGACTTTCACCAAGCCATTGCCTGCTTGGCCTTCGTGTTGAACCAAGGCCAATTCGTCTTGGACTTTTTTCATATTTTCTTGCATTTGTTGCGCTTGTTTCATAAGGCCTGCAATGCCATTTTTACCGAACATGGGGGTTTCCTTTTAAATAAAGTGAGTGGTTGAAAATAAAAACAAAAATGAAAGCAAAAGTTAAAACATAAAAAAACTAATTTGAAGGCGTTAAGGGCGCGATGCTTGTTGGGTCGATTTTACCATCCAAGTGAGCGACCCAATGTTGCACCTTGCTGTCATTCATAAAGGCCGTTTGGGCGGCCTCTAAAGCCGCTTCTTGCAAGCGTTTTTCTTGCATGGCATGGGTTTCTTGGCGTGGCGAGTTGTCGGCTTGGGCGCTTAGAGCGGGTTCTAAATGGATGTGTATGTGGATAGGTTCTTGAAAATATTCGCTTAACACGGCGCTTAAAGCTGTTTGAAATTGGCGATCTTCCATGGCTTTGTATGCTTGAGTCAGCCCCAAATGCAAATCCTGCTGATCAAATTTTTGAAAGAAAGCGTTGGCGGCCAACATCCGCGCGATGCCCATTTTGGGCATGAGTTCAGTCGTTAAAGCGAGCCACTCTTGCTCAGAGTTGGGCTTTTTTTTTTGTGGGGCAGGCGCGTCAGGTTCAGCGAGTATGGGCGAAGGCGCGCTGCTTGCTACTTGCGCCACCGCTTCTTTGGCAACGGGGGCGGTCGGAATTTGAGGGGTTTGCGGCAGGGCGGGTGAGGCGGTTGCTAACGGTTGTGGCGCAGCGGCGGCAAGGTTGGCCGCATGATGCGCGGTTTGTTCTAATGTGGCGGGCGCAAAGGCCAACATCCGCAACATCGCCATGGTAAAGCCAGCTTGTTCATCGGGCGCTAAGGCCAAGTCTTTTTTGGCCATTAAAGCCATTTGATAATACAGTTGTATGTCTTCGGGCGAAAAGCGCGGTGCAAGTGCCATAAAGGTTTGATATTCAGGGTCTTGCGTGTCCAAAGCTTGTGGCGCGAGTTGTGCCAAAGCCAAAGTTTGCAGCACTTGAGCCAATTCGGTGAGGGCGCTGTCAAAATCAATGCCGCGTAACGCCAATTGGGCGACTTCTTGCACCAAGGCTTGACCATTGTGTTGGGCAATCCAGTCGAGAAGTTGAAACAAATATGTCCGATCAACCGCGCCCAACATGGCGCGTACGCCTTCTTCTTTGACGGCACCTAAATTGTAAGCAATGGCTTGGTCAAGCAAACTCAAGGCATCGCGCATAGAACCCGACGCGGCGCGGCTAAGCAAATTTAAGGCCACAGGTTCGAAAGGCACGCTTTCAACGGTCAGCACGTGTTGCAAATGTTGGCTGATTTGCGCGGGGGTCATGTTGCGCAAAGAAAACTGTAAACAGCGTGACAGCACCGTAATGGGGACTTTTTGTGGGTCGGTGGTGGCTAAAATGAATTTGACGTGGGCAGGGGGTTCTTCCAAGGTTTTGAGCATGGCGTTAAAGGCGCTTTTGGACAACATATGCACCTCGTCGATGATGTAAACCTTGTATTTGCCTTGCGTTGGGGTGTATTGGGCGTTTTCTAAAATTTCGCGTATGTTGTCTATGCCCGTGTTGGATGCGGCATCAATTTCAAACACATCGACATAACGCCCCATATCAATTTGCACGCAAGCGTCGCACAGGCCGCAAGGTTCTTTGGCTTGTGGCGTTTCGCAATTTAAACTTTTGGCCAAAATCCGTGCGATGGTGGTTTTGCCGACCCCACGCGTGCCAGTCAATAAATAAGCGTGGTGCAGGCGTTCGGCCGTTAAGGCATTTTGTAAAGCCCTGATGACGTGTTCTTGTCCAACTAAAGCCGCAAAGGTTTTGGGGCGCCATTTGCGCGCTAATGCTTGATAGCTCATGAAAGGTCTCGCGCGTGAGTGATGCTTGTGTTGATGTTTGAATAAGGTTGCTTGGGTGACAAAAAGAGGGCGATTATACCATCAGTCACGATGGATTTGGGGTCGCTTGCGGGCTAGCTTTTAGCCTGTTTTTTAGCGTGTCACACAATTGTCACATAAATGGATTATGATGCGTTTCGTTGAGGTTCAATACCGATTGAGTTCAACCGCTGTGTTATTTTAATTTTGCCATTTAAATGATATTAATATTTTAAGGATATAGATTATGTTGCTTACTTCTCGAGTTTTAGCTGCTGGCGCGTTGGTGTTGGGCAGTGTGACTGGCGCATTTGCTGCCAATGTGACTGGGGCGGGTGCTTCGTTTCCTGCGCCTTTATATTCTAAATGGGCGGCAGCTTATGCCCAAGAAACGCAAAATAAAGTCAATTATCAATCCATCGGTTCTTCGGGTGGCGTGGCGCAAGTCAAAGCCAAAACCGTTGATTTTGGCGCAACTGACGATCCTTTGAATCAAAAAGAATTGGATGCGGCCAACCTTGTGCAGTTTCCAACCGTGATTGGTGGCGTTGTGCCCGTGGTGAATGTACCTGGCGTTGCGGCAGGTCAATTGGTATTGGACGGCAAAGTGTTGGGTGATATTTATTTGGGCAAAATCACCAAATGGAGCGATGCAGCCATTAAAGCTTTGAATCCAAGTTTGAAATTGCCCGACAGTCCGATTGCAGTGGTGCGCCGGGCGGACGGTTCTGGCACGAGTTTTGTGTTCACTAATTATTTGTCTAAAGTCAACGCCGATTGGAAAGCTAAAGTGGGCGAATCGAAAAGCCCCAATTGGCCAGTCGGCACGGGTGGCAAAGGCAATGAAGGCGTTTCGGCCTTTGTGAAACAATTACCAGGCACGATTGGTTATGTCGAGTACGCTTATGCCAAACAAAACAAATTGGCTTTTGTAAAGATGAAAAATGCGGCAGGCAAAGTGGTTGCGCCAGCGGCCGCCAGCTTTAACGCCGCAGGCGCAGCAGCGCAGTGGCCAGCGGATTTTGGAGTGGTGTTGACCAACCAAGCAGGCGCAGCAGCGTGGCCGATTTCTAGCGCGACGTTTGTTTTAGTCCCTAAATCAGCCGCAAAACCGGGGCAAAGTGCTGAAGTGCTGAAGTTTTTTGATTGGGCTTACGGAGCCAAAGGCGATGCGATGGCTTTGGGTTTAGATTACGTTCCCATGCCAGATGCGGTGGTGGCCAAAGTCAAAGCGGCTTGGGTACAGGTGAAAAAATAAACGCCTAGACTTGTAGGTAATAGTAAAAAACTCAAGACTGGGGGCAAAACGCAGTCTTGAGTCTTGGTTTTTTAGGCTAAATTTTAGGAATGCTTTTTATGGCGCAAATGAAAGAAATTCAGCAAATGAGCAGGCGCAAAAATCGGGGCGACCGCGTGTTGGCGACATTGGTTTATGGGTCGGCATGGTTGACTTTGTTGATTTTATTGAGTGTGTTGGTTATGTTGGTGTGGCGAGCTTGGCCCAGTATTTCGGCTCATGGTTGGTCTTTTTTGACGTCGGAGACGTGGAATCCTGCCGAAAATCAATACGGCGCATTGGTGCCTATTTACGGCACTTTGGTGACTTCGGTGATTGCGTTAATCATCGCCGTGCCCGTGAGTTTTGGGATTGCTTTATTTTTGACTGAATTGTCGCCCAATTGGTTGCGTCGCCCTTTGGGGACGGCCATCGAATTGTTGGCGGCGATTCCTTCGATTGTTTACGGTATGTGGGGCTTGTTGTTTTTTGTGCCTTTGTTTGCAGAATATGTACAAGTGCCGCTTATGACCATCAGCGCCGAAGTACCGATACTGAACGAGATTTTTTCGGGAGCACCGTTTGGTTTGGGCTTGTTGACGGCTGGGGTGGTTTTGTCGATTATGATCATTCCTTTTATTGCGTCGGTGATGCGTGATGTGTTTGAAATTGTGCCAAATTTGCTCAAAGAATCGGCTTATGGACTGGGTTGTACGCGCTGGGAAGTCATTTGGCAAGTGGTGTTGCCCTACACCAAACGTGGCGTGATAGGCGGCATTATGTTGGGTTTGGGGCGCGCTTTGGGCGAAACCATGGCGGTGACTTTTGTAATTGGTAATAGCAATGTGTTGTCTGGATTGTCTTTGTTTGCGATGGGCAACAGCATCACCTCTTTATTGGCCAACGAATTTAATGAAGCCAGCTCGCCCTTGCATACGGCGGCTTTGTTGGAGTTGGGATTAATTTTGTTTATTTTGACTTTTTTTGTATTAAGCCTTTCTAAGTTGTTGTTGGGTCGGCTTGATAAACAATCGGGAGCGTCAACATGACCGCCACAACACAAACGGCTTGCGGCCAACCTTCCATACTCAAAATGCAAAAAATCAGACGCAGAAAGTGGTTCAATCGCTTAGCCTTAACCTTGGCTTTGTTGGCGATGGGCATAGGCTTGTTTTGGTTGATTTGGATTTTGTGGACGTGCGTGAGTTTGGGATTTCACGGTTTGTCGTGGGATTTGTTCACCCAAGATACACCGCCACCGGGAGAAACCACGGGCGGTTTGCGCAACGCCTTGTTTGGCACGGTGACTATGGTATTGGCCGCCACTTGTATAGGCACACCCATCGGCATATTGGCAGGGATTTATTTGGCCGAATATGGCCAAAACAGTCGCTTGGCGCGGGTGGTGAGTTTTGTGAATGATATTTTATTGTCTGGGCCGTCTATTGTTATCGGTTTGTTGGTTTACGCGGTGTTGGTGATTAACATGGGGCATTATTCTGCGGTGGCAGGCGTGGTGGCGTTGGCCATTTTGCAATTGCCCATCGTCATTCGTACCAGTGAAAATATGTTGAAATTGGTGCCAAATACCCTGCGCGAAGCCGCTTATGCTTTGGGTGCGCCCAAATGGAAAGTGATTACAAAAATTGCTTTAAAGGCCGCCAAATCAGGTATTTTAACGGGCGTTTTGCTGTCAGTGGCGCGCATCGTGGGCGAAACAGCGCCCTTGTTGTTTACCGTTTTGTCCAATCAGTTTTGGAGCGCCGACCCGTTGCAACCCATGTCGAGCTTGCCTGTTACGATTTTTAATTTTGCGATGACACCCGATGAAAACCAACAAAAATTGGCGTGGGCGGGCGTGTTATTAATCACCTTGGGCGTATTGTGTTTAAATGTGATTGCACGGGTTTTAGGGCGGAACAAAACGTAAACTCAATTTTTCACTCAATTTTTAAAGTCACGCATTAAAAAGGTTGGCCGCAACCTTGCCAACCCTTACCAATACAGAAAAAAGAGGACATCATGGAAACAGAAGCAAAACTCAGCGTTAATCAATTGAATTTTTATTATGGTCAATTTCATGCGCTCAAAAATATCAATTTGAGCATTCCAAAAAACAAAGTGACGGCTTTTATTGGGCCATCGGGTTGCGGTAAATCGACTTTGTTGCGGATTTTTAATCAAATGTATCAACTCTATCCCGAGCAACGCGCCGAGGGGCAAATTTGGATGGATGGCGAGGATTTGTTGGCTGGCACGCAAGACGTGGCTTTGTTGCGTTCTAAAGTTGGCATGGTGTTTCAAAAGCCGACCCCGTTTCCCATGTCCATTTATGACAATGTGGCGTTTGGGGTGAAATTATTTGAAAATTTAAGCCGCGCCGACATGGATGAACGCGTCGAGTGGGCTTTGACGAAAGCGGCACTTTGGACAGAAGTGAAAGACAAATTAACGCAATCGGGGCACAGTTTGTCGGGCGGCCAGCAACAACGCCTGTGCATCGCGCGTGGCATCGCCATCAAACCGCAAGTGTTGTTATTAGACGAACCGTGTTCGGCCTTAGATCCGATTTCTACTTTAAAAATAGAAGAGCTGATTGTTGAATTAAAACAAGATTATACGGTGGTCATTGTCACCCACAATATGCAGCAAGCCGCACGGTGCAGTGATTACACCGCGTATATGTATTTGGGCGAATTAATCGAAATGGGCCCCACCAAACAATTGTTTGTGAAACCCAGTCGCCAAGAAACCGAAGATTATATTACGGGACGTTTTGGGTAATGCGCCCAGTTATTTTGCAGCTGTAAAAAAGCCGTTTAACCCAGAAAGGATAGTTATGAGTACGCGCCATTTGTCTAGCCAGTTTGATGTGGATTTGAATAAATTATCGGCCCAATTAATGGAAATGGGCGGCCATGTAGAAGCCATTTTAAGCTTGACCTTGACCCTGTTAAAAGACAATCAACCCGAGCTGTTGACCCAAATTCGTGACATAGAACAAGAAGTGAATCGAGCCGAATTGATTTTAGATGCGGCGTGTATTGATGTGATTGCACGCCGTCAACCTACGGCACGCGATTTGCGCTTGGTGTTGGCCATTTCTAAGGCAGTCACCAATTTAGAACGCGCAGGCGATGAATCAGTCAAAATTGCCAAAAATGCCTGCCGTTTGTTAGAAAATGAAGCGCATCGCGTGATTGGTTTGCACGATTTGGTGCGTATGGCCAATTTGTCGCAAGCTTTGTTGCGCGATACCTTAGACGCTTTTGCGCGGTTAGATGCCAACAAAGCCCGTGAACTCATTGCAGCCGACAAAGCCATTGACCTTGAGTTTAAAGGCTTTGTGCGTAAATTATTGACCTTTATGTTGGAAGACCCGCGCTGTATTTCGTCTGCGCTCGATTTTATGAACATGGCCAAAGCCATAGAACGCGTGGGCGATCATGCCAAAAACATCGCTCAATTTTTGATTTTTGTGGTGGATGGATTGGACGTGCGCCACCCAAAAATTGAACGCAATCCAGCAGAAGGGCTGTAAAACCGACAGCAAGGCCAAATCATGACCACCATTTTAATCGTAGAAGATGAAGCGGATATTGTTGAGTTGATTCGAATAAACCTTGAATTTGCAGGCTATTCGGTACAAACTGCGGCCAACGTTGCCGCGGCAGAAGGGCATCTTGTCAAGCTGTTGCCCGACTTAATTTTGCTGGATTGGATGCTGCCAAAAACGACAGGCGCGGATTATTTAAAGCGTTTGAGGCAAGACAGCCGCACGGCGGATGTGCCAATTATTATGTTGACGGCGCGCGCCGACGAACAAGATAAATTGTTGGGCTTGGAGCGCGGCGCAGATGATTACATCACCAAACCGTTTTCGCCCAAAGAATTGTTGGCGCGCATCAAAGCGGTATTGCGTCGCCGTTTGCCACACCACACCGAAGATGCGGTGGTGTTGGGCGCGTTAACGCTTAATCCCAGCACGTTCCGTGTTGTGGCCAACCTTGCGCCGCAACCCAGCGTGGCATTGACCTTAAGCGTGACGCAATTTAAATTGTTACATTTTTTGATGACGCACGTTGGCCGCATTTACAGCCGCGAACAGCTGTTGAATGCGGTTTGGGGCGACCATGTTTTTTTGGAAGCGCGCACGGTCGATGTGCACATTAAAAGGTTGCGTGGCATTTTGGCGACGGTGGAGTTGGGGGAGATGATAGAAACGGTAAGGGGTTTGGGGTATCGCTTGCGCGTATGGCCGCAAGCGCCACAGCAAACTGCCAAAGACTAAAAGGCAAGCATTAACGGCCAAGGAGACTAGATGTTTTATCAACAAAATGGACTGATTTTTAGTGGGATTGCGGTGTTGAGCGCCATTTTGGTTTGGCTTGCACCGTGGTTAGCTTGGGTAATTTTTGTGTTGGTTTTGGCGCTGGTGCTTGGCTTGCAACAGCGTTTTTTTCGTCAGTTTTTGGCTCAACTGGAACGCGACCAAGACATCAACGAACAAGAAACCCAAGGCATTTGGCGTGAGTTGGCTTATCACGTGAACCGAACCCGAAAAAAACGCGAGCGCCATTTAATGGCCGAAAAACAAGTTTTAAATGATTGGTTAGCTGCCATGAACGCCGCGCCATTTGGCATGATGGTGCTGAATCAACACAATCAAATTGAATGGCTCAATGACAGCGCCGCCAGCCAATTTGATTTGAATTTGGCGCGGGATCAAGCGCAAACCATCACATTTTTGATTCGCCACCCTGATTTTGTGCGCTATGTTGAGCGTCAAAATTATCAAGGGTCGTTGACGTTAAAGCAAGATAATATTCTGATTTCTTTGCAGTTTGTGCCTTATGGTTCAGACAAGCATTTAATGGTGAGCCAAGACATTACGGATGCCGACCAGTTGGAGCAAACTCGCGCCAGTTTTGCTGCCAATGCTTCGCATGAACTCAAAACGCCTTTGACCGTGTTGCGCGGTTTTATTGAAACCTTGCAAAGTTTGCCCTTAAACGCCAGCCAACAGCAGGATTTTTTGGCCAAAATGGCCAGCCAAACCCAGCGGATGCAGTCGATTATTGAAGAGTTGTTGGTGTTGGCGCGTTTAGAAAGTAATACCGTGGCGATTGAATCTAAAGTGCTTGATTTTAATGTTATTTTTTCTTTGTTAGAACAAGAGGTTCGCGACACGATACCGCAACAAACCCTAATTTTTGACTTGCCCAGCTACTTGCCTGTGGTAGTGGGCGATGCGGGTTTGTTGCTGATTGCTTGCCATAATTTATTGAGCAACGCACTGCGTTATACGCCTGAAGGTGGAAAAATCACCGTAAGTGGCTTGCTCAGCCCTTGCGGACGGTTTGCTTTTCGGGTGAGTGACACGGGCATGGGCGTGCCGACCGATTGTTTACCGCGCTTGACCGAACGTTTTTATCGCGCGGATACCAGCCACAACCGCGCCACAGGCGGCAATGGTTTGGGTTTGGCCATCGTCAAGCACATTGCGCTGCGCCATCACGGCGATTTGCAATTAAAAAGCCAATGGGGGCAAGGATTCAGCGCCACATTGCTTTTGCCTGTGCAAAGCACCTAAGTACCTGTTTTAATAAACCCCTTGCGGCCAACCTTTTTACCTGATTTCGTGTTGAAAATCAGGTAAAAAGGTTGGCCGCAAGCAGTTTTAATCTTTCAGAATAGCAATAGCGGGATAGAATTCAGCGCTTGAGTGTTATTTTATTGCGACTTGATGGAGAGATAAATATCAACTTCGGAAGCGCTTCCCCGTTGTGATTTTTCACCATAAACTTCAAAATCATAAGCGTATTTTCTGTTTAATTCGTTGTCTTTTTCCCAAATCGTTGCCCAAGTGTCGACGACGGCTTTGGGCATTTCTCCTTGGGCTGTGAATGTTTGGAAATGCTCGGCTTGAAATTCACGACCTACCATGCCAGCTGGGATTTCATCCAGTGTTGAAACTGGCAAACCAATGATGGTGGTGTATTCATCAGTAAAATTACTTTTATAGTCTGTGTAAAGTGAAATGATTTCAAACGAACCTTTGTTTGGTATTTTCTCAATGATATTTTCTGAAAAGAAGCGAGTCCAAAGCTTGCCTAAATCGGCTTGACTTTGATGATTTTGATTGCTCGTTCTGGTTGCAATCCCGATGATTTTAAAACCGTTGGTGAATTGATGAGGCATTTTATTACTCCTTCGTCTTGTTTAAAGATTTAATAAATCCACAATCCGCTCGAAATCGTCTAATGAACTGTAGGTGATGGACAATTTACCTTTGCCCTTGGCGTTGTGGGTGATGTTGACGGGCGCGCCCATTTTTTCAGACAGGCGAGAAGCCAATTGTTGGATGTCATTGTCCACAGGCTTTTTGGCTGGCTTTGGCGTCGGCGCGGCCAAGGCTTGTTTCACTCGTTGTTCGACCTCGCGCACACTGTAGCCTTGCTCAACAATTTGTTGGGCGAGTTGAACTTGTTCTAACGCAGGCAAAGCCAACAAGGGGCGGGCGTGTCCCATGTCGAGCTTTCTGTCGTGCAACAAGCGCTGAACGGGTTCGGCCAGTTGTAATAAACGCAATAAATTGGTCACCGCGCTGCGTGAACGTCCAATGGCGCTGGCGGCTTTTTCGTGGGTTAGGCCAAACTCTTCAATCAAACGCTGCAAGCCTTGTGCTTCTTCGATGGCATCCAACTCTTGGCGTTGTATATTTTCAATCAAACCCATCACCATCACCGATTCATCGGGAACATTGCGCACCAAAACAGGTAAATCGGTGAGGCCAACCATTTTGGCGGCTCGAAAACGACGCTCGCCTGCAATGATTTCATATTGCCCCAAACCGACTTCGCGCACGACTATCGGCTGTATGAGACCTTGGGCACGGATAGAATCAGCCAATTCTTGTAAATTGGTTTCGTTGATATGGGTTCTGGCTTGGAAGGCACCCAATTGAATTTGATGAATGGCAACGGTTTGTAAGGTGTTGTCTGAAGTATCTACGCTGGACAGTAGGGCATCTAAACCACGGCCTAAGCCTTTGAATTTTGCCATAAGGGGAGCCTCGTTATAGTTTTTGGGTCGGGTTGAGTTTCTCTTCTAGCTCTAGAGCTAAGGCCAAATAAGCTTTTGCACCGCGTGAGGTCGGGTCGTAAGCCAAACCCGTTAATCCGTGGCTGGGGGCTTCGGCTAAGCGGACATTCCTTGGGATGACGGTATTGAATACTTTGGATTCAAAGTGGTTGTTCAGTTGCGCCGACACTTGTGCCGCCAAATTGCTGCGCCCATCAAACATCACGCGTATCAAACCCAAAATATCGATGTGTGGATTGAGGTTGCTGCGGACTTTACGTAAGGTGCTGACTAAATCGGCCAAGCCTTCCAGTGCATAATATTCACAAAGCATGGGAATTAAAACGTGTTCTGCCGCCACCAATCCATTGATGGTCAACAAAGACAAAGCAGGAGGGCAATCGATAAAAATGTAGTCATATTCGTTTTGTATCATGCTCAACGCACTTTTCAACCGAAACTCACGCTTTTCTATGGTGAGTAAATCGACTTCCGCGCCACTCAATTGACGGTTGGCAGGTAAAACATCAAAGCCCGCGCTTTCACTGGGTTTGCGTGCCAATCGAATTTTTGTGGGGGTTAGTAGTGCATCGTAAAGCCCTACTTTTAAAGTACTTTTGTCTATTCCAGACCCCATGGTGGCATTGCCTTGAGGGTCTAAGTCAACCAACAAAACACGCAGGCCATAGCTGGCCAATGCTGCCGAAAGATTAACGGCCGTGGTGGTTTTGCCTACCCCACCTTTTTGATTGGCGATGGCAATAATATGGGTGCTTGGGGCAATGTCGGTCATGATGAGTCGTTTGTCCATTCAAAAAGGAGATTATGGCACGATGCGAAGCTGGATTAAATGCCGCTCGCCTTCAACGTTAGGAGATTGAACCGCTAACAGCTTGGTCATTTGTACATCAGCAGGCAACTCGGCCAACTCTTCTGTTGGGTAAAGGCCTTTCATGGCCCAATAACAACCCTCTTTGGCCAATAAATGTCGAGTTAATGACACAAAATCGTTCAAACTGGCAAAAGCACGGCTGGTAATGACATCAAAATGAGCCAAGGCCGTGCAGTGTTCGACGCGACACGTCTCAACGGTGACATTTTTTAAGCCCAATTCCAATATGGCTTGGCGTAAAAAAGAGGTCTTTTTTTGGTTGCTGTCGAGTAAGGTAATGGCTAAGTCAGGCCGTGCAATGGCCAAAGGAATGCCAGGCATGCCACCACCAGAACCAACGTCCAGTAATGTTTTTGTGGCCGCATCGGCTAAACGAGGCAATAAAGTCAAACTGTCGAGTACGTGGTAGCTGATCATTTTGTCAGCAGCAGTGATGGCCGTGATGCTATAGGTTTTATTCCATTTTTGCAGTAAGGCAACGTAATCCAAAAGCTGTTGATGTTGATTAGACGTTAAAGGCTGACCTAATGTGGCCAACCCTTGTATGAGGATTTCTTTGTTGTTCATTGCCATTTTGTTGTGTGCTTGGATCGGATGATTTGAAGGAGTTATTCTAAACCGTATGCTTGTATCTTTTTGCGTAAGGTATTGCGATTTAGACCCAACCATTGGGCGGCACGCGTTTGGTTGCCTTCAGTCTTTTTAAGGACAAAAGCAATCATGGCCACTTCAACTTGTTGTGTGACCATGTCGTAAATGGCAGAAGGGCATTCGCCGTCTAAATCCTGAAAATATTGCGTTAAGGTTTCTTCTGTGGCCAAGGTTAAAATTGCACTCATGTTCTTTGTCCGTAAGTTCTGGCGATGTAGGCATCGACCAAGGCTGTAAATTCTTTAGCCATGTTGTCCCCTTTGAGCGTCACCGTTTTTTGGCCATCTTCATAGACTGGCGCAACGGGCGTTTCTCCCGTTCCAGGTAAAGAAATGCCTATGTTGGCCATTTTACTTTCTCCCGGCCCATTGACCACACAGCCCATGACGGCAACGGTCATGTTTTCGACCCCGTGATATTTTAAACGCCAGAAGGGCATATTGTCTCTTAGATGGGTTTGAATTTCTTCAGCCAAACTTTGAAAAAATGTGCTGGTGGTTCGCCCACAACCAGGGCAAGCCGTCACTAAGGGGGTGAAAGAACGCAGCCCCATGGTTTGTAATAACTCTTGTGCGACGATGACTTCTTTGGTGCGCGATCCATTCGGTTCGGGCGTGAGAGAAATGCGGATGGTGTCGCCTAGGCCTTCTTGTAATAAAATCGCCAGAGCCGCACTGGAGGCAACAATGCCTTTAGAACCCATGCCCGCTTCGGTTAAACCCAAATGCAAAGGGTAAGAACAGCGCGCCCCTAAGTCTCGATAAACGTGTAGTAAATCTTGTATTTGACTGACCTTGCAGGACAAAATCAATTGATTTTCGGACAATCCAAGTTCTCTCGCTTTGTCGGCCGATTCTAATGCCGATACAACCAAAGCTTCACGCATCACCATTTCTAAAGGGAGCGGTGCGGCCAACTTGGCATTTTTATCCAGTATTTTGGCCAATAAAGCTTGATCTAAACTGCCCCAGTTCACGCCTATGCGCACGGCTTTGTTGTATTCAATGGCTTGCTTAATCATGTAGGCAAACTTTTCATCGCCCATTTTCCCTTTACCCACATTACCTGGGTTGATGCGATATTTTGCTAAAGCTTGCGCGCAAGCGGGGTAATCTTTGAGTAAGCGTTCCCCATTAAAATGAAAATCCCCAACCAAAGGGGTATTGCACCCCATATCATCTAAACGCTGGCGAATTTCGGCCACAGACGCTGCCGCTTCGGGCGAGTTGACGGTAATTCTGACGACTTCCGATCCCGCTTTACTTAAAGCATTGACTTGTACGACTGTCGCAATCACATCTGCGGTATCGGTGTTGGTCATGGACTGCACCATAATGGGTGCGGCTGAACCCACAGGCACGTGGCCTATCATGACAGTGGGGGTTAGGCGACGAAGGCTGGGTGTGAGTGAGGAATGTGCCATAGAATAAGAAGCTTTCAAAAACAGTCAAAGAAGAGGCTAGGGTTTACTCGCCTAAATTTAAACGGGCAACGCCCCCTTTGATTTTATCGGCCAGAGGGACGGGTACGTCATTGAAAAAAAGTTGCGCATCGTTTGCTGCGCCTATCGTGATTTTAAAGGGCGCAAGTCCTTCAAATTCAGCAGGGGCTTCTGCTGTCAATAAGCCGCTGTGGAGTTTGTTGCCCTTAGCATCAATCAACGTAAAATACGATGGTTTAACCAGAATCAAACGCAGGCGGCTGTTTTGGCTGATTGAGGTTGAATTGGCAATCACTTGCGAGGCTGTCACTTGACTTGCCAGCGGCTCGGGAGCGACTATTAATTCTGGCTTAGCAACTGGGGTTTGTAGATGGACAGGCGCTTGGGGGGATTTGGGTTTATGCCCATAAATCCACAAAAATGTGGCTAACAAAGCCAGTGTGAGCAAGAAAAAAAACAAGCCATAACGACGATTTTTGGGTTCTTTGTTGGTGCTGGCATTAGCAACAATATCGGTTTGATCAAGTTGAGTTGACGCTTGTAATTGAAGCGCCAGTTCCGATAAAAGCGCATCAGATTCTAAGCCTAATAGATTAGCGTAGCTGCGCACGAAACCACGTATAAAAGTCAATCCGCCTAACTTCTCATATTCATTGGCTTCGATGGCCGAAATTTTAGAGCTAGGCCACTTTAGACGATTACTGATGTCTTTAATCGAGAGGTTTTGATTGACACGAGCCAAGCGCAATTGTTCTCCGACGCTGCTTTTTAAAAGTTCTTGCTCAGTGTTAGATTCTAGAAGGGCATTTGTCATTTAGTTATTACCATAAAGTAAGAATTGCGCCTCTTGAGACTTAGGAAAGCGTCGGATAAGTTCTTGGCTGAGTTGCTCTGTTTCTTGTCTGTCGTTGGTGAGTTTTGATAAGCGAATGGCCAACCAAAGGTCTGCTGCATTGACTTCTTTAATGGTTTTTGCATATCGTTCGTAATAGCTTTGAGCTTTGCTGGGCTGGAGTTGATCGATAGAAACTTGCACCATTTCCCGTAAAATTTCGGGTTGATTTGGATTTTGTATTGCCAAGCGATTCAGTAAAGTCAAGGCTTCATCGTTGCGGCCAACCTTACGATAACATTGGGCTTTTTGGAATTGGGTGAGTTGGCCATTGTTATAAAAAGTATTGTTTATGGCGGCATCAAAATAAGGCATTGCATTATCGGCTTGATTGAGCTTTTGACAAAGAAACCAAGCATATTGGGTATTGACGTCACCATCTTTTTTATCTAAGACCCACGCTCGTTTGAAGTATTGTTCTGCTTGTTGATTGTCACCGCCGTAAGCATAAACTAAAGCCATAGACAGTAAGCCCAAGTTATAACGATTATCTGCTTTTTCTGCTTTTTGGGCTGCACTTAAGGCATTAGCTAAGTCATTGAGTCTTAAATATTCAAAAGCCAGACGAGCTTGTACTTCGGCCAAATTGCGGTTGGCCGCAAAACTTGGTGCGCTCACGCACAAACAGAAAAGCAAACTCAAACGAACGAAAGACTTCATGATTGATCCAGTGCTTTGATGCGCCATTTGATTTGGCGTTGGGTTTTGTCTTGAACTTGTCCTGCCAATTGACCACAAGCCGCATCGATGTCGTCACCACGCGTTTTGCGGACGGTCACAACGATGCCAGCTTGCTGTAAAATGTCACGGAAGACACGTATGGCTTCTGGTTTCGATGTGTTGTAACCCGAGCTAGGAAAAGGGTTAAAAGGAATGAGATTGTATTTGCAATGTACGGTTCTGGCAATTTCAACCAGTTGATGAGCGTGTTCAGGCAAGTCATTAACCCCATCCAACATGACATATTCAAACGTCACAAAGTCGCGGGGGGCTTTGTCTAAATAACGGTTACAAGCGGCCAATAATTCGGCGATAGGGTATTTTTTATTGATGGGGACGATGATGTCACGTAAGGCATCATTGGGTGCGTGCAAAGAAACCGCCAAAGCAACGGGGCAGGCATCAGCCAAACGATCCATTTGCGGGACCAAGCCCGAGGTTGAAACGGTCACGCGGCGGCGAGATAAACCATAAGCATGATCGTCTAACATAATATTTAAAGCAGTAACGACATGATCAAAATTAGCCAAGGGTTCACCCATGCCCATCATGACAACATTAGAAATGACGCGATCATTTTTTGGGGTCACGCCTAAGGCTTTGTTGGCCCACCAAAGTTGGCCTATGATTTCTGCCGTGGTTAAATTTCGGTTAAATCCCTGTCGTCCTGTCGAGCAAAAAGTGCATTCTAAAGCACAGCCGACTTGGGATGAAATACATAAAGTCCCCCGATCTGTTTCAGGGATAAAAACCGTTTCTATGCCATTTTGAGTACCAACATCTAACAACCATTTAAAAACGCCATCTTTGGCTGATTGTTCCATCATTAGTTTGGGTACAACGATGCACGATTGCGCTTCTAATTTTTGACGCAAGGTTTTCGCGATGTCGGTCATGTCGTCAAAATGAGACGCACCCATTTGATGTATCCAGCGCATGACTTGTTTGGCTCGAAAGGCTTTTTCATCATTTTGAGCAAAATAATCAGTCATTTTGGGTAAATCAAAGTCTAGGAGGTTGGTTTTCATGCCGTTCGATTCTATGGAATAAATAAAGATATTGAATAATGTTGAGTTTTTGAACTGTTTATAAAAAAGGATAAATGCCAGCCCGTTGGGGGTTCCCTAGAGACTGGCTTTCAATCATAGACTTATTTGCCAAAGAAATAAGCAATTTCAATCAAAGCATTTTCTTCGCTGTCAGAGCCGTGAACTGCATTGGCATCAATGCTGGTTGCAAAATCGGCGCGTATGGTGCCAGCAGCGGCTTCTTTGGGATTGGTTGCACCCATTAAATCGCGGTGCGCTAATACTGCATTTTCGCCTTCTAAGACCGAAATCATAACTGGGCCAGAAATCATGAACTCAACCAAGGCACCAAAAAATGGGCGTTCAGCGTGTACGGCGTAAAACCCTTCGGCTTCGGCTTTCGTCAATTGAGCCATTTTGGCATTGACGATTTTAAGGCCAGCGCCTTCAAAACGGTCATAAATTTTGCCGATGACATTTTTAGCAACTGCGTCGGGTTTGATGATAGAAAGTGTGCGTTGAATCGCCATGGTAAAACTCCTTAATTAAAAAATGAATTGGGGGTGTATTTTAACAGTCTTATAAAAGTCATGCAGAGAAAATATCATGCTTTCCGTGTAATTAAAGTATAAAAGTAAGAAAGAAATTTGCGGCCAACCTTGATAAAAAGGTTGGCCGCAATAAAAGACATGGCTTAAATCAATACGTTTAAACGACTGCGGCTTCTTCTGGCGCGAATCGAGGCGGCGCATCTACCAAAGCTTTGATAGACAAGCGAACGCGACCGCGATCGTCAATTTCTATGGCTTTGACCGTAATGACTTGGCCTTCGTTTAGGTAATCGGCAACATTTTTAATGCGTTCATGTGCAATTTGTGAAATGTGTACCAAACCATCTTTTCCTGGCAGTATCGACACAATCGCGCCGACATTGTTGTCTAATAATTTGATGACGGTGCCTTGGTAAATTTTACCCACTTCAATTTCAGCGGTGATTTCTTCGATGCGTTTTTTCGCAGCCTCTGCCCCTTCTGTTGAAGTTGACGCAATGGTCAAGGTGCCATCTTCTTCAATGTTGATTTCCGTGCCCGTTTCTTTGGTTAGGTTGCGTATGGTTTCACCGCCTTTACCGATGACTTCACGGATTTTTTCGGGGTTGATTTTCATGACGTACAAGCGAGGCGCAAAATCAGACAAAGTGCCAGGACCTTGAACGGCGGCTTGCATGGCTTTTAGGATGTGTAAACGACCTTCTTTGGCCTGACTTAACGCCACTTCCATGATTTCTTTGGTGATGCCTTGGATTTTGATGTCCATTTGCAAAGCTGTAATGCCATATTCAGAGCCAGCGACTTTAAAGTCCATGTCGCCTAAATGATCTTCATCCCCTAAAATGTCGGTTAGTACCGCAAAACGCGTTTCTTCTAAGATAAGTCCCATGGCGATGCCCGCCACTTGAGCTTTTAAGGGAACGCCAGCGGACAACATAGACAAGCAGCCACCGCAAACTGAAGCCATAGAGGATGAGCCATTCGATTCGGTAATTTCAGACACCAAACGGATGGTATAACCAAAATCGACCTCGTTCGGTAAAACCGCAGCCAAGGCGCGTTTGGCCAAACGACCGTGCCCGACTTCGCGGCGCTTAGGCCCAGCCATGCGGCCAACCTCGCCCGTAGAATACGGTGGAAAGTTGTAATGCAACATAAAGCGTTCGGTATAACTGCCCGATAAAGCGTCTATCATTTGCTCATCGCTTTTTGTTCCTAAAGTCGTTACCGCTAAGGCTTGGGTCTCGCCACGGGTAAATAAAGCCGAACCATGCGTACGAGGTAAAACATCAGTTTGTATGTTTAAAGGGCGAACCGTGCGGGTGTCGCGCCCGTCTATACGAGGTTGGCCTGATAAAATTTGGCCACGCACGATTTCTGCTTCTATGTTTTTAAAGATGCCTTTAATTTCATTGGCCACTAACGTGTCCGTTGTTTCGGTAATTAAAGCATCTGCCACTTTTGCCCATGCGGCTTTTAAGGCCACTTCGCGTGGGGATTTTTGTTTGATGGCGAAAGCGGCAGAAATGTCATTGCCAACCAAATCAACCACTTGGCTGATGAGTTGGGTGTTTTTTTCGGGGGCTGTCCAGTCCCATAATTCAGGATTGACTTCATCAGCAAAGGCATTGATGGCATTGATGACGGTTTGCATTTGTTCGTGACCGTATACAACCGCGCCTAACATGACTTCTTCAGACAATTGTTTGGCTTCAGATTCAACCATTAAAACGGCTTTTTGAGTGCCTGCAACCACTAAATCCATGCTGGATTCGAAGAGTTCTTTGGGACTGGGGTTTAGAATATATTGACCGTTAATGTAACCAACGCGCGCAGCACCAATCGGGCCAGCAAATGGCAAGCCTGACAAAGTTAAGGCCGCCGAAGTGGCAATAATCGCAACGATATCTGGATCGACTTCGGGGTTAAGAGAGACAACCATGGCAACGATTTGAACATCATGGTAAAACCCTTCGGGGAACAGAGGGCGAATTGGACGATCAATCAGGCGGCTGGTTAAAATTTCTTTTTCAGATTGACGACCTTCACGTTTAAAAAATCCACCTGGTATTTTGCCCGCAGAATAAGTGCGCTCTAAATAATCCACCGTTAAAGGGAAAAAGTCTTGCCCTGTTTTGATGGTTTTGGCCGCAGTGACTGCCACAAAAACAACGGTGTCATCTACGGTGACTTTGACGGCGGCATCTGCTTGACGAGCCATTTCGCCTGTTTCTAGAGTAACGGTGTGCTTGCCGTATTGGAAGGTGTGTTTGATTTTATTAAACATGATGATTAAGGTGTCCTTTTGACTTTTTTAATTCAAATATTAGATTTAATTTTTTGATACAGTTGCTTAAGTGCCAAATTGATAGAAAGATTTTTTGCAAAAAATAATTAACAACAAGGTCAGAGACTAAAAGATAAAAATGAAAAAAACCAGCCGAAAACAAAATCTGTTTATCAGCTGGTTGACTAAATTATTTACGTAAATTCAAACGAGTTAGGATTTCGCGATATTTTGCTAAATCTTTACGTTTTAAATAGTTTAAAAGGCTGCGACGTGAGCTGACCATTTTCAATAGACCACGGCGGCTGTGGTGATCTTTGGTGTTTTCTTTGAAGTGAGGCATTAAATCATTAATGCGCGCAGTCAACAAGGCGATTTGAACTTCAGAAGAGCCTGTGTCTGTTGGGCTACGTTGAAATTCTTGAACTACAACAGCTTTTTTAGCAGCATCGAGTGCCATATGTAAAACTCCGATATAAAGTATATAAATGCTCGTTTTGCTCAATCAAGTGCATAGCACAAGACAAAAAACGAGTGGTTATGGACAAGTCAAACCGAGTCATAATCGTGCGTTAGGTTACAACCCAGCAAAACTTCCTAAAAATAGAAGCGTCTAAACTTCTAAGGCGAGATTATACCTTTAAAAGCCATTTCGTGGCATTCTTTTTATTGCGGTTTTTTGTGCTGCTTTATTTTTTTAAAAGGGTCAATTTGGCGGGCTGTTTTTCCTTTTATCCGTTTTGAAAATGGCGTATGATGTTGGGTTTACATTGTAAAAAATACAGTGGCTTTAACTTTACCAATAAAAGGAGTAGTGAAATCATGGCGTATGTTTCTGAGGTGACTTTGTTTTTAAATGATTTAATAGAAAAAAATCCTGATTTACAGGCAGAGCGTATGGCCAATCGCGCCGATTATTGGGAAGCAGGGACGTTGGATTTGCAACGTCAAGCCGAACACGACAGCGCACGCTTACCCAATAAACCTTATGCTTACCAATCGAAATGAGTTAGTTTAAGGATTGAAGCTTAGTATTCAAATGTTTGTATGTGACTTGCGGCCAACCTTTTTGGTTGATTTTTGGGTAAAAAGAACAAAAAGGTTGGCCGCAAAACTTGGCATTGGGCTTGGGGTTGATTGAGTTGATTAAAGCTTATAATTTTCTTATTAAGAGGTTGATTAAAAATGATGGCACCGCTTAAACCTATTGTTTTGTTGATTTTAGATGGCTTTGGCCACAGAGAAGACGGGGCAGACAATGCCACTCTTTTGGCAAAAACGCCCCAGTTGACGGCATTGAAATCACGTTATGCTTACGGCACCATACAGGCCTCGGAATCTTTTGTGGGCTTGCCTTCAGGGCAATTTGGCAATTCAGAAGTGGGGCATTTGAACATAGGCGCTGGTCGTGTCGTTGCGCAGGACATTAGTCGTATTGATGTGGCCATCGAAACGGGCGATTTTGCCAATAACGCGATATTGAAACAGGCTTTTGCACAGTTGACTTCCGCGCCTGCAAATAGCTCGAATACCTTGCACGTATTGGGTTTGTTGTCCGATGGGGGGGTGCACAGCCATCAGGCGCATTTGCACGCGGTATTGGCGGCGGCTCATGCGGCGGGTATTAAGCGCGTTGCCGTACATGCGTTTTTAGATGGTCGCGATACACCACCGCGCAGCGCAAGTAAGTATTTGCAAGCATTAGAAACCCTGCTTGAACGCTATCCGAATACTCAATTGGCCAGTGTTTGCGGACGGTATTGGATTATGGATAGGGATAACCGCTGGGAACGCATGCAAACGCCTTGTCAATTATTGGTAGAAGGCCGAGCGCCCTTGCAAGCGGCAACTGGTTTGGCTGCTTTGACAGCGGCGTATGCCCGTGATGAAAACGATGAGTTTTGTCAAGCGACTCAAATTGGCGCGGGTGTACCGATGCAAGACGGTGACGTGCTCGTCTTTACGCATTTTAGAGCAGATCGAGCGCGTCAGTTGGTTACCGTATTAACCGATCCTGATTTTGCTGGCTTTGAGATCAGACAACCCAAATTTGCCGACTTTGTGAGTTTTACTAACTATGGCGATGCGTATGCCCAAGTGTCGGTGATGTATCCTAGCGTGACCATCAAACAAGGCTTGGGCGAATATTTATCGATGCAGGGCAAGCGTCAATTGCGTATGGCGGAAACTGAAAAATATCCGCACGTGACGTATTTTTTTAATGGTGGCGTCGAAGCACCTTATGCAGGTGAAGAACGGATTATGGTGCCTTCGCCCAAAGTCAGTACTTACGACTTGCAACCCGAAATGAATGCCCCTCAATTAACTGAAAAATTGATTGATGCCATCAAAAGTAATTGTTTTGATGTGATAATTTGCAATTATGCCAATGGTGACATGGTTGGCCACACGGGAAATTTAGAGGCTGCTATTTTGGCGGTGGAGGCTTTGGATCGTTGTGTGGGCGAAGTGGTGGCGGCCACTTTGGCGCAAGGCGGCGAAGTCGTGATTACGGCCGATCATGGAAACTGTGAAAGAATGTACGATGAAAAAAGTCATCAAGCTCACACCCAGCACACCACAGAACAAGTGCCTTTTTTATACGTGGGTCGTGCTGCCAGCATCAAATCAGGTGGCGCGTTGAAAGACATTGCGCCCAGCCTTTTGTCTTTGATGAGTTTGCCTATTCCGACAGAAATGACGGGCACTTCTTTAATTGAGTTTCTTCCATGAAATGTCGGTTAATGATGGCGGCGATTTTGTTTTGTAGCACAGGATTGGGGGCTGAAAAGTCACCCAATTCGGGGCTTGCATCGGTAAAAAACAGCACGGTTTCTGGAGTCAACGGTATTAAACAAGAAATTCAGGTCTTGCAGCGCGACATACAGCAGCAAAAAAAAGTGTTTGAGCAAGCCCGTTCAGCGGTGAATCAGGCATTGCAAACGATAGAAGCATCGGAAGCGGATATTGCTCAATTGAGTCAAAAATCGGATAAAGCCAGCTTGGCTTTGGCCGACTTAAAACGGCAGTTATTGCTTTTGCGTAGTGATGTGACCGAAAGCCAAAAAAAAGTGGGCGTGCTGTTGCGTCGCCTGTATAAAAATGGCACCCCCGATGCGGCCAACCTTTTTTTTAGTCCGACAGAGGCCAATCAGCGTGAACGAGATGCCGTTTATTATCAGCAAATTAATCGTGCACAACAGCAATTACTCAACGATTTGAGTTTGCAAACCAGTCAATTGTTAAGCATTTCTGCTAAACTTGAAGCTGATATTGCGCGGTTGTCGCGATTGCGTGAAGGGCGAGAAAAAAATCGGCGCTTGACGCAGGCGACTTTGGCGACGCAGCAACAATTGGCCTTGCAACAAAAAGAAACCTTAGCCGCCAAAACACAGCGCCTAGAAAAACTCAAAGTCGATGAGATTCGGTTAACGACGATTTTGGTCAGCGCCGCCGCGCAAAGCAAGGCTAAGGCCAAGCTTGATGCCGCTAAGTCACAAGCTGCCAAAAAAGCCAATTACGATGCCGCGTTGGCAAAACGTCAAACCCAACTGGCTGCTCAGGCCAAGCAAAAAGAACAAGCTCGTCTAGCCACTTTGGCAGGCAAACCGATTCCTAAAGTAGCAGAAGTTCAGATTGACCCCGCGCCTGTTCTTGTGACGGAAGACGATGCACCAACGCTGGGCAAATTAAAATGGCCGAGTTCTGGCGTTATCTTTGGTCACTTTGGGACAAAACGGCCTTCTGGTAGCACTTGGAAAGGCATTTATTTGACGCAAAAATCAGGAGAATCTGTACTGGCCGCCATGGCGGGACGGGTCATTTATGCGGCCAACTTAAGTGGTTACGGTAACACGTTGATTATTGACCACGGCCAAGGTTATATGAGTGTTTACGCAGGTTTACTGGCCTTTAATGCCAATGTTGGCGATGTCGTTTCGACGGGTTCGCCCATTGCAAAATCAGGGCAAATGGCTGATTTACCGTCAGGGTTGTATTTTGAATTAAGAGCAACAGGGCGTGCCATCAATCCCATGCCTTGGTTTTAGTGTTTGTTGTTTAAAAACCATCGCCCCGATTTCATTTTGGTTCGATTTTTCAGATAATTATCAGTATTCTTTTTGAGGTGACCCATGAAAACCACAACCAATCGTTATACTAAAATTGCTTTATTGTGTTCGGGAGCGGTCTTTGGCTCTATTTTGGGCTTTAGTTCAGGTGCTTTTGCCAATCAAAATCGCAATAAACCCGTCGCGGCTGAAGTGCCTTTGCAAGACTCTAAAGAATTGCAAGATTTTGCGATTGTTTATGACATTATTAAACAAGATTATGTTGAGCCTGTTTCGGATAAAATTTTGATGGAAAATGCCATTCGTGGCATGGTGACAGGGCTGGATCCGCATTCAGATTACATGAACGAAGAAGAGTTTAAAGCCTTGAACGAAGTCACTCACGGTGAGTTTGGTGGTTTGGGCATCGAAATTGCCCCCGAAGATGGTTTTATTCGCATTGTTGCGCCCATAGAAGATTCGCCAGCTTTTGTCGCGGGCGTTAAGAGTGGGGATTTGATTGTTAAAATTGGCGATATTTCAGTCAAGGGCTTGAGTTTAAATGATGCCGTGAAAAAAATGCGTGGCAAACCCGGTACTAAAGTCCAATTGACCATTTTGCGTAAAACCAGTGCGCAGCCTTTAAAATTCAACTTAACCCGTGCAATCATTAAAGCCAAAAGCGTCAAGTCGCGCTTATTGGAAGCGGATTATGGTTACATTCGTGTGGCGCAATTTCAGGCAAGAACAACGGAAG
>JBILQJ010000080.1:0-3334 GCA_044373325.1 Burkholderiales bacterium | reverse complement strand
TCACCTCAACGCACCAGGCAATCCCCAACATCATCAGGCCACGGCATTGGCCATTACCTATTTTCATTGGGGCTTGCACGCATGGGGAATTTACGCGCTCTCCGCCCTTGCGATTGCATGGTTTAGCTATAACCGAGACCAATCGCTCCGCATTTCAAGCTCGTTTTATCGTTATCCGCGCTTACAGCCTTATTTGGCAACCTTAGATTTCATGGCAATTTTGGCGATTTTATTTGGGGTTGCTGCCACGGTTTCCAATACGGCAGCACTCATTGAAGCGGGTCTGATTCAATTACAATGGCTAACCAGCAGCCATTTTATCCAACGATTAGTCATCATTTTGCTGATTAGTGTGTGTTTTGTTAGTTCATCTCTATTGGGCCTAAATAAAGGCATACGGCGATTGAGCCTATTTAACCTCTATTTTGCCGTCTTATTTTTGATGCTGGCGGTATTTTTGGCGCTGTCTCTGACACCATTGCAGAGCTTGCTTGATTTACTTGGACTATCGACACAGATTTATATCCAGTCGCTGCCTGCTTGGTCTTGGTTTGTGCCTGAAGCTTATAAAACATGGGTTGATGATTGGACGATTATTTACCTTATTTGGTGGATTGCTTGGGCACCGTTTGTGGGTTTGTTTATTGCAAAAATCAGTTATGGTCGAACCATACGCCAGTGTTTGCTGGGGGTTGTCTTGATACCGACAGCATCGACTATCTTGTGGTTTAACGTTTTTGCGACAGCGGCTTTCCATTTGCCCAATCAAGCCGAAGTCATTAGCCTTGTTCAGGCCAATTACACCCAAGGCCTTTTCTTCTTTTTTGGGCAATTTTCACTTGGGGTTTATCTGTCTTTATTGGCGATGCTTTTGCTGACCACTTTTGTGATTACCAGCGCGGATTCAGCGGTATACGTGATGCAATTATTGAGTTTGTCATCGCCTACTGAAAAAAACAGTGCGATACAAAATAATGAAGACACCCCAGAAACGATGAAACTTTCTTTTGCTTGGGGCATGGTTTTAACCCTTCTTACTTTGGCGTTGAGTTACCAAGATAACATTAAACTCACGACTGTCATCGCGACGGTTGGGGCGATTCCATTTACGTTTATTTTTATCGCCCAAATTTTCCATTTATTGGCTGATATGTGGGCTTATCCGCGAGGCAATGTCCGTTCATAAGTGACCTTCAGGCTTTTAAGTACAGGCGCTTGGTTGGTGCTTGGTCGGCGTGAGTTATTTGCCCTTCCAAAACACTAAGCCGTTGTTCTTGCGCATTTGGCGAGATTTTAACCAAGACGGCATCAGCCAAAGCGAAGAATTATTGACGTTAAGCGATTTAAATATTTTATCAATTAACCTTAAAAATAAAAAAGATAATACCAATTGGAGCTTCACGAGCAACGTGCAACCCCTTGCGGCCAACCTTTTTATCTTGTTTTAGTCATTAAAAACACTAAAAACAGGGTAAAAAGGTTGGCCGCAATGTCTTTTTTGATACACATGTAAAGTTTAATTTTGATTATTTTGATTCTGGCTTTGGTTTAAGTTAAGCTTGCGTTTTTGGCGTTGTGGATTTTGCTTTGTTTTTTAATAGGAAAGGAGGCTTTGATTGAGCAGGACAATTTTTTAAGAGGTTAATAGCGTTTTAGGAGCTTGACATGAAATATTTTAGAAAATATGTTTTACAGGAAGGAGCACCACCATGCTGGGTTTAATGGTATTGCTCGCCATAGGCTTGTACTTTGTGATTTTGATGGTTGCCACTTATTGGGGGTATCGTTTTTTTAAAAATCGATCCCGCAAATCAGCGATATATTCAGGCACAACGGTATTTTTAGCCATTTTTCTGCCCGTTTTTTGGGACTGGATTCCAACGATCATCGCGCATGATTATTACTGTAAACAAACAGGGGTTACAGAATTCAAGCCCGTTGAACAATGGAAAAAGGAAAACCCAGGGGTGTGGGAGACTTTGAGATCTTTTTCTTCTTATCCATCGGATGTTGAAGACGAATTTCTCGAAGCTTCTGGCAAGAAAGATATGGATTATCAGGGTGTTAGTTATAGGCGTAGACCTATTAATGAACGTATTTCTGAGTATGCAGCTGGAAAACAACATGAACCTTTATTGGTATTTACAGCAACTAGGTTTTTATATGATGAGCAAAAACAGGAAATTTTAGTAATGAGCAAACGAGCATGGGCAGGACCTGGTAACTCTTTAGAGCTAAGCAATCCTTTTGGATTTCAAGGTCTAAAACTTTGGTTAAATCTAGATAATAGAGATTGTGGAAGTATCTTTGACCTATCGCCTTATCGAGAAGCCTTAAGCAACCCAGCTTTAGACCCAGAAAACAACCGTAAATAACTTTTTATTTTTTAAAGGAACACATGATGAACAACTCAAATATTTTTGATTACACCCAATTAGCAGAAGCTTCCTATGTTAATTTTTGGGATGGTAATAAGCTAGAAACCAATTCTGAGATAATGTTGGGGTATTTACAAAATGAAGATCGAGGTGGCAAATTCTCAAAAACCCAGGCCACAGAACTCCTCCAAGACTGGAGCGTTCTCGCGCAATACCGCGACCGCACGGAAGAATCGAGTTTTTCAGCGACTTTATTTAAGAATAAAGACACGAACGAATATGTATTTGCGTGCAAAGGCACGGCAGAATTGTACGTTGATGGAGCGGAGGCGGACATAGGCGACATGGTTCATGACGGCCTTGCGATCTATCAAATTGTGGACATGTACAATTTTTGGCAGCAAATCAACGCGCCCAAAGGTAAGAGTTACAAAGTTCGGGTACTTGAGGAAAATGGCGTTGAGTCAGTGGCTCTGGCGGAGGCTTTTTTTAGACAGGAACAAGACCAAACAGGCGAAGGCACGGCGCTTCAACGCTCGCTTCAAGCGCAGGGCTACGTGATCGAATCTAACCCAGTGACGGGATCTAGGCGAGTGATGCGGTTTGTCGAAAAAGATTCTAGCCAGATTTACACTGGCGATGGCGACGACCGCGCCACGGGTTTAGGGATTAATATTCATCCGAGCAAAGTCACCGTAACAGGCCACAGTTTAGGCGGACATTTATCGGCGGCATTTTCGCGTTTGTTTCCTAAGCTTGTGGATGACTGTTTGATGATCAATGGTGCGGGATATGCGGATTTTGGGACGTCTGGAGTTGGGGCTGGAAATATTCCCTTGCGGCCAACCTTTTTGTCTTGTTTTAGTCATTAAAAACACTAAAAACAGGGTAAAAAGGTTGGCCGCAATGTCTTTTTTGATACACATGTAAAGTTTAATTTTGATTATTTTGATTCT
>JBILQJ010000043.1:0-13765 GCA_044373325.1 Burkholderiales bacterium | reverse complement strand
CACCACGCGGTCAGCAAACACCATTTCGGTGCGTTTGGCGGCCAAGTCGGCATACGCTTCTTCTAGCGATTCATAGCGTTTAAACGTGGCACCCGTGAAGATTTTTGTGCCGTAAATGTCTTGTATCGTGCCTTTTTGCACGCCGATGACTCGGTCTTTTGTGCCTTCGGCGGTCAACGCAACTTTAACGCCTTCTGGCGCAACCATGGTATTGGGGACATTCCATATTTTTTGTGAAAAGTTGACTTTGGCTTTGCGTTCGGCCGTAATCGACATAGAAGACAAAATGGCATCGTATTTTTTGGCTTCTAAACCGGGAATAATGCCCGTCCAAGCTTGGTCTTGAAACGTGCAATCGGCTTTGATTTCGGCGCAAATGGCTTTGCCAATTTCGATGTCAAACCCAACAATGTCGCCTTGTGGGGTTTTGTATTCAAAAGGCGCATAAGACGCATCCGTGGCAAAGCGAATTTTTAAGGGTGCGCCAGCCACAGGATCGCTTGCGCTGCCTGCATTGGCCGAAGCAGCCGATTTTTTTTCTTCGGGCGCGCATGCACTCAAGGTGGCAGCCAATAAAGTCAAAGTTAAAACAGAAGAAAAACGAGTGATCATGGCATACTTTCAAAAGGAAATAAGGAAAAAAGCCGCCCGATTTAGGCGACAGTTGCGCTGAATTTTGAAAAGGCGAAAGTATGGCGCGTTGTTTACAAAAAAGCAAGCGGCATAAAAAACGATGTTTTTTTTATGGTTTTGAATATAAATCGTTATTTTGTTTTTTGGTTGGTTTTTAGTGAAATTTTATTCGATTTTTGTGTGCCTGAGCGCCTCAAGGTTGGCCACAAAAATGGATTTGCTTTTGCGTCTTGGATTTGAATGGCTTAAACTGACTTGTCTTTTGTGTTTTTAATTCAATTTTTTTATTTTTAATCTCACCAAAAATAGGAGCATTTCATGCAAACGGCCATTCAATACAAACTCAATTTCAACCCAAAAACGCATTTGATACACGTGAGCGTAAGCATTTCAGCCCCAGAAGAGACGGTGTTGGTGCGCTTACCGACTTGGATTGCGGGCAGTTACATGGTGCGCGAATTTGCCAAACATTTGGTGACGATAGAAGGCAATTGCACCATACAAAAGTTGGACAAAAGCACTTGGCAATTGTCCCAAAAATGGTTGGTCTCAGAACCTTGGGTGCTGAATTATGCGGTTTATGCTTATGATTTGTCGGTGCGCGGCGCGTATTTAGATGACAGCCGTTGCTTTTTTAATGCCACCAGCGTGTGCTTGTCTGTGGACGGTTACACGCAAGCCCCACACCAATTGCACATACAGCAACCCAGTGAAAAAACGCTTTGGACGGTGGCGACCATGTTGGATAAAGTAGCCGTTGATGCGTCGGGTTTTGGCGTGTATCAAGCAGCTGATTATGATGAGTTGGCCGATACGCCCGTGGACATGGCGCCAATGCGGCGTTTTGAATTTGACGTGGCGGGTGCGACGCATGAATTGGTGGTAAGCGGTTGCGTGGCTGATTTTGATGCGGCGCGTTTGGTGGCGGATACGCAAGCCATTTGCCAAGCGCAAATCGACTTTTTTGGCACGGGACATCCTTTTAAAAAAGGACGTTACATTTTTATGTTGTACGTCGGCAATGGCATTTACGGCGGTTTGGAACATCGCGACTCTACGGCTTTGATGTGTGACCGAAAAAGTTTACCAGCATTAGGTGCGAACGAACGCAGTGATGATTATGTGACCTTGTTGGGGTTAATTAGCCATGAATATTTTCACAATTGGAATGTGAAGCGCATTAAACCAGCGGCTTTCGTGCCTTACGATTTGAGCCAAGAAAATTACACCACGTTGCTTTGGGCTTTTGAAGGCATTACCGCCTATTATGACGATGTGTTTTTGGTGCGTGCGGGCTTGATTTCGCCCGAACGGTATTTGGGCTTGATGGCCAAAACCTTGTCGGCGGTAGAGCGCACGGCTGGGCGACATCAACAAAGCTTGGCCGAAGCCAGTTTTGATGCTTGGATTAAGCAATATCGCCCTGACGAAAATGCACCCAATAGCCACATTTCGTATTATACCAAAGGCAGTTTGGCGGCCTTGTGTTTGGATTTACTGATTCGCAATCAGACCCAACAACGCTTGAGTTTGGATGATGTGATGCGCCAGTTGTGGCAAGATTACTTGGTGCAAGGTGACGACTATCAAGGCGTGGGCGAGGGCGATTGGGAAGCCATTGCCGCCCAAGTGACGGGGCTGAATTTGAGCGACTTTTTTGAGTTGGCCATACGCAGCACCGCCGATTTGCCCGTGATTGATTGTTTGGCGGTGGGTGGCGTGGCCTTAGAATGGCAAACGGCGAACATCGCCGCTGATTTGGGCGTGACCGCGACGCCACACGCGATGGGTTTGTTGCTCAATCACGTCAAATCGGGTGGCGCGGCCGAGGCGGCAGGTTTGGCGGGCGGCGACATTTTATTGGCGTTGAATAGCCTCAAAGTTGGCAAAACTTTAGAGGAGACTTTGGCGGCGTATGAGGCCGAAACGACCTTGAGTTACCATGCGTTTCGGCGCGAATATTTATTGAGTGGACTGGTCACGTTACAGGCCAGTTCACCGCATACTGCCGTGTTAAAAGCGTTCAACGACAGCGCTTTGCAGGCGTGGTTAAAACCCTAAAAAAAGGTTGGCCGCAAGCCCTTTTCAGACCTTGCGGCCAACCTTTTTAACTTGTTTGGCGATTAAACGAAGTTTTAATGAGGAAGGGAATTATGCTATGAACATCGTCATCTTCAGCTCGGAATCTTACGTGTCGGACAGTTTTAATGCCGTGAATCAACATTACGGTTACCAGCTTACATTTCATAAAATGACTTTAAGTATGGACAATGTGGCCTTGACCAAAGGTTACGATGTGGTGTGTTTGTTTGTGAACGATCGGGTGGATTTGGCCATGATGCAAGCGCTGAAAGAAAATGGGTGCAAGCTCATCGCGCTGCGCTGTGCGGGCTTTAATAATATAGACATAGATGCGGCCAAACGTTGCGCCATGCCCGTGGTTCGTGTCCCTGACTATTCGCCCTACGCGGTGGCCGAACACGCCTTTGCCTTGTTGCTGACGCTCAATCGAAAAACGCATAAAGCTTACAATCGCATCCGAGATTCGAACTTCAATATTGATGGTTTGGTGGGGTTTGACCTCAATCAAAAAACCATGGGTGTGATAGGGACGGGTAAAATTGGTTTGGTCTTCATTAAGATAGCCTTGGGATTTGGGATGAAAGTGCAGGCTTATGATTTGTATCCAAATGTGGAAAAAGCCCAAGAAATGGGCTTTGAGTACGTCACTTTAGAAAAATTGATTGCAGAATCAGACGTGTTGTCTTTGCATTGTCCATTAACGCCAGACAATCATCATTTAATCAATGCCAACGCCTTAACTGCCATGAAAAAAGGGGTGGTGATTTTAAACACCAGTCGAGGTGGCTTGGTGGACAGCGCCGCCTTAATCGAAGCTTTAAAACAGGGACAAGTCGGCGCGGTGGCTTTAGATGTTTACGAAGAGGAAGAAAAATACTTTTTTCATGATTTGTCGGCCAACTCGGGCATAGATGACGATGTATTGGCCAGATTATTGACTTTTAATCATGTGCTGATTACCTCGCATCAAGCATTTTTAACCCAAGAAGCCTTGCACAATATTGCAGAAACGACCTTCGAAAACGTCGCCCTTTATTTTAAACACCACCAACTCAAGCACAGTATTTATTGATTTTTTGGTGAGCAACTTCAATCAGCGCAACAACCAAGCGTCTAACCAGCGCGTGGGCAACCAACGTTTGGCGTACCACAAATACTGCGCAGGCCAAGTGATGCGGTAACGCGGTTTGGGGCGTTTTGCCGCCAGCGCAGTTTGCACGACACGCGCGACGGCTTCAGGTGGCAAAGTGTAACGATAAACAGATTTTAGCCCCTGCAAATCTTTTTTTCGTTTGGCGTAAGCCGCTTGGTGTGGGCTGTGATCGTTGGCTGCAAGGGCTTCCATTTTCAGTAAAGCATTGGCGCGAAACTGAGTTTCTATCGATCCAGGTTGTATGATGCTCACGTGGATGTTGGTGTTGTGTAATTCTAGGCGCAAAGTGTCGCATAGCCCCTCGATGGCATATTTGCTGGCCGTGTATGCGCCTCGAAATTTGGCTGGCGCGTAAGCAAAAAAAGAACTGCAAAACAACACGCGGCCATGGCCTTGAGTGCGCATCATGGGTAAAATCAAACGGGTTAATTCCCAAGCGCCAAAGACATTGGTTTCAAATTGGGCGCGTATCATGTCACGGGTGAGGTCTTCTACCGCGCCTTGTTGGCCGTAACCTGCATTGTGAAAAACGGCATCTAAGGCTAGACCTTGCAACTGCCCAACAACGTCCCAAAACGCGGCGTGTATGCTGTCATTGTCGGTGGTGTCCATGATAATGGGTTTGATGCCAGCTAATAAAGGCGCGGCATCGCTGGGCTTGCGTACCGTGGCGTAAACCTGCCAGCCTGCCGTTTGTAGTTGATTGGCCGTGGCCAAACCGATGCCGCTAGAACAACCCGTGATTAAAATATTTTTTTTGACCTTAGTCATGTTTTTTCCTTAGTCATTCAATCGATTCCGACAGCCTGTTATTTCAAATGGCTGCCCATTTTTGCTTACATTTTATGAAAAATTCCCCTCATTTGCCTGCGTTGCCGACAGCCGAAGATGTCAGTATTGCCCGTTTTGCGGCGGTGGCGATTGCTTTATCTGTGATAGAAGCGGCCATACCGTCCCCTATTTTAGGGGTAAAACTGGGTTTGGCTAACTGTGTCATTTTACTGTGCTTTCAACGTTATGGCTTAAAAGTCGCTGCGTGGGTGAATGGCTTGCGTATTTTGGGCTTTGGCTTGTTGTTTGGGAGCCTGTTTACGCCGGGATTTATGTTGAGTTTGGTCGGCGGTGCGGCCAGCTTCGTGGGCTTAGGTGCATACATGGCCTTGCCCAAAAAATATTTTGGCCTGATTAGCGCCAGCCTTTTGGCTGCTTGGGGACACATTTTAGGACAACTGGTTTTTGCGCGATATTATTTGTTGCCCAGCGACAGTATTTTGTATTTATTGCCTTTTTTTGCTTTTAGCGCCACGGTGACTGGCGTTTTTAATGGCATAGTGGTTCAGTTTTTACTTCAAAAATATACTCAAACTCAAAAAGACTTTGCACCATGAAAAAATGTTATCAATTTTTACAACAACAAGGCTTAGGTAGCCGTAAAACTTGCTTAGACTTACTCAAACAAGGTCGCGTGGCTTTGAATGGGGAAATTCTCAATAATAATCAAATCTTTACGATGTCAAAGACGGATATTTGGACGATAGATGGTGTCGTGTGGGACGTGATACCCGAAAAAATTTACATCATGTTGCACAAACCACCCAATACAGAAACCTCTCATCAGCCCAGCCATTACGCCAGCGTGTTCAGCATTTTACCGCCTATTTTACAAAATAGGGGCATCAATGCGGTCGGGCGATTGGATGCGGACACAACGGGCTTGTTGATTTTGACCAATGATGGCCAAGCCGTCCACGCATTAACTTCCCCTAAACGTCACGTCCCTAAACGCTACGAAGTGACGCTAAAACACCCCGCCAGCGGGGCGTTGGTCGAACAATTACAACAAGGGGTGCAATTGCACGGCGAAACGGGTTTGTTTTGCGCAGAATTGCCCGTTTTGCTGTCGCCAACGGTGTTGCAAATGACCATACATCAAGGCAAATATCATCAAGTCAAACGCATGATAGCGGCCTGTGCCAATCGAGTCAGTGGCTTGCATCGCCTGAGTTTGGGGCGTTTGACTTTGGGCGATTTGCCGCTCGGCGATTGGCGCTATCTAACCGAAGCTGAAGTGAATGATTTATTGACTTAATCGGGATTGAAAAGATAAAAATCTTTGCGGCCAACCTTATTCCCTTGTTTTTGGGTAAAAAGGTTGGCCGCAAAGGTAATTGCTGGGCTATTTAAATCGGATTAACAAACAAGCTTGAGATTAGCCTTTGTAATTGGCGACTCCGCTCACCAATTCTTCGGTTGCGCCCTCTACGCCAACCCAACCTGTTACTTTAACCCATTTGCCTTTTTCTAAATCTTTGTAATGCTCAAAAAAGTGGCTGATTTGCTCTTTTAACAACAAAGGAATGTCTTCTAAGGTTTGTATGTCTTTGTACATAGGACACAATTTTTCAACAGGCACGGCGATGATTTTGCCATCCACGCCAGCTTCATCTTCCATTTTTAGCATACCCAAAGCGCGACAACGCACCACCACACCCGGTGGTAAAGGGTGAGGTGTCATGACTAGCACATCAACAGGATCGCCATCGCCTGACAAAGTATTGGGCACAAAGCCATAATTGGTGGGGTAGAACATGGCGGTGCTCATAAAACGGTCTACAAAAATCGCGCCCGCTTCTTTATCAAATTCGTATTTAACAGGCGCAGCATTGGCGCTGATTTCGATGACCACGTTGAAGTCGTTGGGCATGTTTTTACCTGCGCCGATTTTACTGATATCCATGAGTTTTCCTTTAAATTGAGGTGAAAGTTAAGACTAAGCTTAGGGTGAAAAAGGCAATTATAACGGAAAACTAAGCCCCTGTGCTTACCTCAAGCTTGTTTTTCTTGTTGGCTGTTTTATCATCTTATATTGTTTTTATTGCGGTAAAATGTAATAATTAAAGTTCTTAAAAGTTAAAGGAGCCGGAAAGTGTATCAAAATATTATGTTAATTATGACCGTTGTTTTAACAGGATTTGTTACGGGTGTTTTTTCTCGTGCCATTTTACCAGGCGATCGTAAACGGGGCTTTGTATTTACTTCTTTGTTGGGGGTTGCTGGCTGTTTTCTTGGAGATAAAGTCGCGCAACAATATTTTATGACGACACCATTTTTTGCTAAAGGCATCGTCTTTGAGGCTGGGTTTCAGTACATCCTGTATGTAACCGTAGCGATTGTGGCTGGGGCTGCAATTTTGTTTATTTGGGATCGATTGTTTTAGTTCTTGCGTTGTCTTTACTCATGGCCTGCGTTATTGATTTGTATCGTCTGGATCTGCTTCCTTAATATTTTAAGGGCAGATCTATTTTTATTTTTAAGTTAAGGGTAAGTAACTTATATAGCTTAATTTAACTAAAAAATGCTGGCTAAATTTTTTTGTAAATTTTTGAAAAACATAAAAAAATATTTTTTCTTTTATTATAATCAGGCTGTTCATCTATTTTCGTTTTGTATTTTTTGAGCATGACATGATTAAATTTTAAGGAGAAGAAACAATATGCTGGATTTGTTGATGACGATTTCATCTGGTTTTGTGATTGGTTTAATTGCCCGTGCGCTCGTTCCAGGTGATCAAAGCGCAGGCTTTTGGTTGACGACATTGCTTGGGGTTTTGGGCGCTTTTTTGGGCAATTTTATTAATGCCACTCTGTTGCACGTCAACCAAGCCGCAGGGGTGTTGATGTCTAGTCTTTCAGCAGCTGTCTTGTTGTATTGCTGGAGTAAATTTTTAAAGTCTTAACCGTTTTTTTATACCACACGCTTGCGGCCAACCTTGTTCCTGATTTTTTCAGGGAAAAAGGTTGGCCGCAAATCATGCTCTATTGAATTAATGTGCCGATTCCCAATTTTTACCCGTGCCAACTTCTGCCAACAAAGGCACTTTAAAGTCAGCGACTTGTGCCATTAAGACGGGTAACTGTTGCTGCACGGTTGCCAATTCGGCTTCAGGCACTTCCAACACCAATTCATCGTGAACTTGCATGATGAGTTTGGTTTTGAGTTGTTGAGTGTCTATCCAGTTTTGCACGGCTATCATGGCCAGTTTGATTAAATCGGCGGCAGTGCCTTGCATGGGCGCATTGATGGCGGCTCGTTCTGCGCCTGCACGCCGCGCTGCGTTGCTGCTGTTGATGTCGAGTTGATACAGCCTGCGTCCAAAGGCAGTTTCGACATAACCCATTTCTTTGGCGCGTACCCGCGTGGCTTCCATGTAATGGGCGATGTTGGGATAACGCGCAAAATAGCGTTCGATGTAATCTTTGGCCGCCCCGTTGCTGATGTTTAAGGCGCGCGCCAAACCATAAGCGCCCATGCCATAAATCAAGCCAAAATTAATGGCTTTGGCCGAGCGGCGTTGGTCGGCGGTGACTTCGCCCAGTGGCACGCCAAACACTTCTGCGGCGGTGGCTTGATGAATGTCATCGCCGCGTTCAAAGGCTTGTATCATGGTGGCATCGCCCGACAAATGTGCCATGATGCGCAATTCAATTTGTGAATAATCCGCGCTGACCAAGCAATTGCCTGTTTCGGTCACAAAGGCTTCGCGGACTTTGCGACCTTCGGTGGTACGTACTGGAATGTTTTGCAAATTGGGGTTGTTGCTGGCCAAACGCCCCGTAATGACAACCGATTGGGCATAAGTGGTGTGTAAACGGCCTGTTTTCGGGTTAATTAATGCGCCCAATTTGTCGGTATAAGTGGATTTGAGTTTGGCCAATCCGCGATAATCCAAGATTTTTTGAGGCAAAGGGTGTTGCGTAGCCAAGATTTCTAGCACTGATTCATCGGTCGAATAACCGCCCGTTGGGGTTTTTTTGAGGCCTTTGGTGGGCAAGGCCAAGGTCTCAAACAAAATGGTTTGCATTTGTTTGGGCGAATTGATGTTAAACGGTTGCCCAGCCAAGGCATAAATCTCGCTTTCTAAACCCAGTAGACGCACCGCCAAATCATGGCTTTGCGCGGCCAAAGCCGCCGCGTCTATGCATACGCCGTTGCGTTCTATGGTAAACAACACTTGAGCCGTCGGTAATTCTATGGTTTCGTAAACCCGACGCTGGGTGTCGTCCATTTGTGCCAGCAAAACGGCGCACAACCGCAAGGTTAAATCAGCATCTTCGGCCGCATAATAGGCCGCGCGTTCCACATCGACTTGCTCGAAGCCGATCATTTTTGCGCCTTTGCCGCACAAACTTTCGTAAGCCACCGTGCTAACGCCCAATTGCGTTTCCGCCAAATAAGCTAAATTGTGTTTTTCGTGGCTTTTCAGTACATAAGCCGCCAACAAGGTGTCGTGAACGATGCCCGCCAACGCAATACCGTGATTGGCAAAAATGTGTCGATCAAATTTGAGGTTGTGGCCAACCTTTTTCGCCAACGGGCTTTCTAACCAAGGTTTTAACTGCGCTAAGGTGGCTTTTCTATCCAGTTGTTGGGGCTGGTCGGGGCCGCAATGCGCCAGCGGAATGTAACAAGCCACGCCCGCTTCCATGCAAAAACTGATGCCGACCAATTGATCGTTCAGTGCGTCCAAACCTGTGGTTTCGGTATCGACTGCGACCAAAATGCCGTGTTGTTCGGCATGGCTTAATTGCGCCAACCAGCGCTGTAAATTGGCCTCGGTCAATACGGTTTCATACTGTCTGGCGATACTTTCGGCTGGCTTTTCTGGTGGTGCTGAATGGGGCGTTGCTTCTGTTTCTAATTCAAATAAATCATGAGTGGCTGACGCAAGGTTGGCCGCAGGTTTGGAGGGAGATTGAAGCACCAGCGGTTTGCCTGTCAACTCTTGATAATAACTTTTGAGGCCAACCTTTTGATAAATATCGGCCAAATGTTCAACGTGAGGCGGTAGTTGTTCTAAAGAAGCCAGCGTTTCGCCGACCTCTGCCGACAAATCCACGTCGCATTTAATGGTGATTAATTGATAGGCTTTGGGTAACCAATCGGTGACAGCACGTAAATTTTCACCCACTTTGCCCCCAATTTGATGCGCATTGGCGATGATGCCGTCTAAATTGTCAAAGTCCGCCAGCCATTTTAAAGCCGTTTTTGGGCCGCATTTGTCCACACCAGGTACGTTGTCGACTTTGTCGCCAATTAAGGCCAAATAATCCACGATGCGATTGGGTGGCACGCCAAACTTGGCCAAAACGCCCGCCTCATCTAAGGTTTCATTGGTCATGGTATTGATTAAAGAAACGTGCGGATTGACCAGTTGCGCCATGTCTTTATCACCGGTGGATAAAATCACTTTAAAGCCAGCAGCGACCCCCATTTGCGCCAATGTTCCCATGACATCATCGGCTTCTACACCGCTGATTTGTAAAAAAGGAAAGCCCATGCCGCGCACAATGTCGTGTATCACAGGAATTTGTTTGGCCAAATCGTCAGGCATAGAAGGGCGTTGTGCTTTATAATCGGCGTACATTTCATCACGAAAGGTTTTGCCTTTGGCATCAAAAATACAAGCGCAATAATCAAAAGCCAGTTCTTTTTTTAAGCGTTGCAACATCCCGACCATGCCATAAATCGCGCCATTGGGTTCGCCCGTTGGTGAACGCAAATCGGGCATACCGTGAAAAGCACGGTACAAATACGATGAACCATCAATTAATAGCAGAGTTTTCATGGAGACTTTCTAAAAGGTTTGAACAGAAGAAAAAGGCGGCCAAAGTTGGGACAAGGTTGGCCGCACTGTTTTTTTGTAAAATTGCTGGCATTCAGCCAAAACAGACAAATTAAATCATCAACGAGACACAAAAAAGGAATCATCCAGTTATGGAAAAATCAACCAAAGTCATTAAGCATAATTTTCGCTCGGGTAATGCGCGGCATTTAATGCAAGTGTTGGAAGAGTTTGTGGGCGCGGCCGAAAAGCTCAAAGACAGCCACCCTGCGGTGAGTATTTTTGGCAGCGCCCGCACCCCCAGCGACAACCCGTATTATAAACTGACTGAAGAATTGGCGCAGAGCTTATCCGATGTCGGCTTTTCTGTCATTTCAGGCGGCGGGCCAGGTATTATGGAAGCTGCCAACAAAGGCGCTTTTGCAGGCGCAAGCGCTTCGATAGGCCTCAATATTGTTTTGCCTCACGAACAAAAAAATAATGCGTATCAAAACATCAGCGTGAATTTTGAACATTTTTTCAGTCGCAAAGTCATGTTTGTCGAGCACAGCATCGCCTACGTGGTGATGCCGGGTGGACTCGGGACGCTGGACGAATTGTTTGAAGTTCTGACCCTAATTCAAACAGGTAAAATCAGAAAAATGCCTGTTATTTTATGCGGCCAACCTTTTTGGGGCGGCCTGTGGGACTGGATACGCGAGCAATTGTTGGGGCAAGCTTACATCGCACCAGAAGACTTAAATTTGGTCTCTTTGTGCGACACGCCCACAGAAGTCATTCAAATTATTACTGATTTTTATGAAAATTTAGATAATAATGACATTAACAAAGTTTGCAGCACTCAACTGGATTAAGCAACGAGGAAAACATCATGAACCATGCTACAAAACATTTTTTATTGATTTTTATGTGCGCCTCTGCGGCCAACCTTGCAGCAGAAGCCCAACCCAACGCAAGTCAACGCATACTAATCGAGGAAAACGTTAAACCCAAAGCCGTGGATGACAAAGTCAGCGCTCAACCTGAAAATACAGAACACGCTGAACTGATTGAAGAATACCGCCGCAATGGCCAAGTTTATCAAACCAAAATCACGCCCAGCATAGGCGCACCCTATTTTATTGATGCCGAAAACAATCGAGATCAATTCAAAAAAACCGAGGCTTACGAAAACAGTAAACCCGCCATGTGGTCGTTAAAACAGTTTTGAATCATTGATTATGTTATTTACTTGGTGAATGGTGGTACTTATGGGTATAGAAAATCCGATAAAGAAGCTGACAATCAAAGGGTTTAAGTCCATCAAATCCTTAGAATTAGAGTTGACCTCATTAAATGTGTTGATAGGAGCCAATGGCGCAGGGAAAAGTAATTTTATTTCTTACTTTCACATGTTGACCGAAATGATGCATTTGCGTTTACAAAACTGGACTAGTAAACAAGCTTCTGCTGATCGGGTGTTGAGTTTTGGTATTAAAGAAACCGATAAAATTGAGTCATTCATTGAGTTTGGTCGCAATGGTTATAAATTTATCCTTGAACCCACTGTTGATGGTGCTTTTACGTTTGGCAAGGAAAGTATATTTTTTAACGGTCCTCTTTTTGGTCCAAAGTGGATTCACCTAGGCTCAGGACATAACGAATGTCAGTTAAAACAGAAGTTTGATACTTCAGGGAAAGGTAGCGAAGTAGATTATTGTTACAGTTCCATATCAAGTTGGAAAATTTTTCATTTCCACGATACGAGCGAAACAGCTCGCGTTAAGAGAGCAGGCGCACTGCAAGATAATGAATTTTTGCGGCCAGATGCTGCAAATTTGGCTGCCTATTTGTACCGTTTGTCCCAAGAAAAGCCAACTTGTTATGATGAAATTCGTAAAACCGTTAGTTTGGCAATTCCTTTTTTTGATGATTTTGTTTTGAAAATAAGAACTTTGTCATCGGGTGAGGAATTTATACAACTCTTTTGGCGGCAAAAAAACAGCGATTATCCATTTCACTCCAGCCAATTGTCTGATGGTTCGATTCGTTTTATTTGTTTAGTGACGGCATTGTTGCAACCCAATCCACCTGCAACAATCATTATTGATGAGCCTGAATTGGGTTTACACCCTTACGCCATTACTTTATTAGGCGCACTGTTGAAAACTGCGGCTACGCGTATGCAAGTCATTGTTTCTACGCAATCAGTTCAATTGGTCAACGAATTTACGATGAATGATTTGATTATTGTTGAGCGAGAAAACGACGCGAGCATTTTTAAACGATGCAAAGAAGAAGATTTTAAACTTTGGTTAGAAACCTATTCAGTGGGTGAGCTTTGGGAGAAAAACATTCTTGGTGGGAGGCCTAAATGAAGACAGTTTATGTCATTTGTGAAGGGCAAACAGAAGAAGCCTTTATTAACGAGATTGCTAAAGGATTTTCAAATCAGCATGTGATTCTTACGCCAATTTTGCTTGGCAAGCGTGGCGGGCATTTTAGTTATTCTCGAGTACTCAACCATATTCAATCATTGTTGCAGCACAAACAAGCCTATTGCACGACTTTGTTTGATTTTTATGGATTGCCTGATGACTTTCCTGGCAAACAAGAAGCGATGAGTAAGCGCGGAGTAGATGAGAAGGCGGATTGTTTATTGGACGTTTTTAAAAAGAAATTAGAGGAATCGCTGGATTACAATCAGATGCAGCGGTTTATTTCTTATGTTCAAATGTATGAATTTGAGGGTTTGTTGTTTAGCGATCCAGAAAATTTTGCGCAAGGAATAAATAAGCCCGAGTTGACTTTAGAGTTTCAGAAGATTAAAGCGGCATTTGGCTCTCCAGAAGCCATCAATAACAGCAAAGAAACAGCACCCAGCAAACGAATTATGAAACTTTATCCAGGCTATAATAAGCCTACACATGGCTTGCTAGCCGTAAAAGAAATTGGTTTGTCCCTGATTAGAAAAGAATGTCCACGATTTGATGCGTGGCTGAAAAAATTGGAGACTTTGTTATAAAAGCCCCTTCGGCCAACCTTTTAATTCTGTTTTTCGGGAAAAAAGGTTGGCCGCAAGGGTTTTGGGTTGTTTTTAGAATGACGTTGGCGAGGTTGCAGAAACTTTTCGGCCATTTTGTTCAATCATTTTGAATTTTTTCTAACTTTTTTTGGATTATTTTTCGGGTAGATTTTGGCTTGTTTTGTTTGGGTTTTTATGGGATTTTTGGTGGTTTTTTGGTTGGGTTTTTAGTCAGGCTGGCAAAATAGGGGTTGACGGTTTTGGCTTAGGT
>JBILQJ010000042.1:0-13836 GCA_044373325.1 Burkholderiales bacterium | reverse complement strand
AGTGCGCAGCCTTTAAAATTCAACTTAACCCGTGCAATCATTAAAGCCAAAAGCGTCAAGTCGCGCTTATTGGAAGCGGATTATGGTTACATTCGTGTGGCGCAATTTCAGGCAAGAACAACGGAAGAGTTGGCCACCGCTGTGAAAAAATTATACGAAGAAAACAAAACGCCGTTAAAAGGATTGGTTTTAGATTTAAGAGATGATCCGGGTGGCTTGCTCAATGGTGCGGTGGGGGTTTCAGCGGCCTTCTTGCCTAAAGACAGTTTGGTGGTTTACACCGAAGGGCGGACGCAAGGCTCACAAATGCGCTTGCAAGCCAAACCAGCCAATTACATGATGAGTGACGATGAAGATTATTTTGCCACGTTGCCTGCCGCAGCTAAAAATGTGCCCTTGATTGTTTTGGTGAACGGCGGTTCGGCTTCAGCTTCTGAAATTGTTGCGGGTGCTTTGCAAGATCACAATCGCGCTTTAATTGTCGGCACGCAAACCTTTGGTAAAGGGTCAGTACAAAGCGTAGTGCCTTTGCCAAATTCGGGTGGCGTAAAAATCACCACCGCGCGTTACTTTACGCCCAATGGCCGCTCGATACAGGCTAAAGGCATTTTGCCTGACAAAATCATAGAGGAAACAGAAAGCGGTGCATCAGATCGTTTTGTGATGACAGAACGTGATTATCAAAATGCGTTAAGTAATCCAACCGACCCAAGCGCGACCGAACATACGGAGAAACCTGTCGACACTAAAAAATCGGAAACCAAAAGCAAAGCGGCTAAAGACGCGGTTGCTTTACCACAAATCATGCCCGTTGATGCTTCGGGTGTGACGACCAAGGATGCTGTTAACCCGGAGTCTAAAAAGGACTATCAACTGGATGAAGCGCTTAAACTTCTTAAAAATCCTGAAGCCATGAAAATTAAGAAGCTGCCTGCAAAAGGATAAATCTTTTTTGAATGATGCTTGATTTGTTATGATAAAACCCTTGCGGCCAACCTTTTTTCCTGATTTTTAGGAAAAAAGGTTGGCCGCAAGGGTGATTAAGGTCTAAACGATTACACCGCCAAACGGGTTTCGCCGTCCCCATCAATATTGCTCACACAGCGTTCGCATAAAGTGGGGTGGTTTTCAGCGGTGCCTAACGGCGCATAATGCCAGCAACGCTCGCATTTATCACCTTCAGCGACGCTGACTTGTATGCGATTGCTGCTGCCCAACTGTACATGAACGGCTGAGACAATGAATAAGAACTTGGCATCATCGCCCAAACGACTTAAGTGGGCGTGGGTGGGTGCATCGGCGGTAATATGCAAAACAGCTTGTAAGGCCGAGCCGATTTTTTCTGCCGAACGTAAGCCCTCAATTTCTTTGTTGGCCAAGTCACGTAAAGCGCGCAAAGCCAACCAACGCGTTTCGAGTTCTGTGGCATTTTCTATGTTGGGCAAGGCTTGGTGAGTGTGGAACAGGGTGCTGTCTTCTGTATCATTGACCAAAACCTGCCAAGCTTCATCGGCAGTAAAACACAAGACGGGCGACAAGAGTAACAATAAACTGCGCGTAATATGATACAAAGCGGTTTGTGCACTGCGTCGCGCCAAGCTCTGGGCTTGGGTGGTGTATAAACGGTCTTTAATGATGTCTAGATAAAACGCGCCCATGTCTTCTGAACAGTAACTTAAAATGGCCTGCATGGCTTGATGGAAAGCGTATTTGTCGTACAAGCCCCCTTTTTCTGCCACTTTTTGCTGCAATTGACTGGCCAACAGCAGGGCGTAACGATCCAATTCTAACAAATTTTCAGTGGCGACAGTATCCGTTGCTGGATTGAAATCGGTCAAATTTGCCAATAAAAACCGTAAAGTATTACGCAAACGGCGGTAGCTTTCGGAGGTGCGTTTTAAAATTTCATCTGAAATGGCCATTTCGCCAGAGCTGTCGGTTTGAGCCGTCCAAAGCCTTAAAATGTCTGCGCCTAAAGTGTCGTTGATTTTTTGTGGCGCAATGACATTGCCAACGGATTTGGACATTTTGTGTCCTTTGCCATCGACCACAAAGCCGTGTGTCAGCAATTGTTTGTAAGGCGCTTTGCCCATGCTGGCGCAACCCGTTAACAAAGAGCTTTGAAACCAACCGCGATGCTGGTCAGAACCTTCTAAATACAAATCAGCAGGCCACTGTAACTCTGGTCTTTGTTTTAAAACAGAAAAATGAGTAGAACCCGAATCAAACCACACGTCTAATGTGTCGGTTAATTTGCGGTAAAGCGGCGCTTCTTCGGGACTCAGTAATTCATTGATATCCAGCATAAACCAAGCTTCTATGCCATTTTTTTCGATGCGTTGAGCCACAATTTCCAGCAATTCTGCCGAATTAGGATGCAATTCTCCCGTTTGTTTGTGGATAAAAAACGTCATGGGAACGCCCCAGTTGCGTTGTCGTGACACGCACCAATCGGGACGATTGTTAATCATGCTTTCTAAGCGCGCGCGACCCCAAGCAGGGAAAAAATCTGTGTCGGCAACAGCCGCATTGGCCAAGCTGCGCAAAGGCGTAGGCAACGTGCCATCGGCCAAAGGACTGACTTTTTCCATGCTGATAAACCATTGTGCCGTGCTGCGAAAGATAATTGGTGTTTTGTGTCGCCAGCAATGTGGATAACTGTGGCTGATTTTGGTTTGGTGAACCAAAGTGCCCTGTTCGCTTAACGTTGCTAGGATTTTTGGTGTGGCGACCCAAATGTTTTCCCCTGCAAATAACGGCGTGGTGGGTTTGTAGCAACCGTCATCATCCACAGGATTGTCCATCGGTAATCCATAGGCTAAACCCACTTGAAAGTCTTCTATCCCGTGTGCAGGCGCGGTATGAACCAAGCCCGTTCCCGCCTCGGTAGAAACGTGTTCGCCCAAAATGATGGGAACATTTTTGTCGTAAAAAGGGTGGCGGAGCGCCAATTGATCGAGTTGTTTGCCAGCCACTTGCCCCAAACAAGTCACGTCAGCCAAGTCAATTTGGTAACGCGCCATGGTCGACTCAAGTAAATCTGCCGCCAAAATAAAAGTGCCTTTTGGGCTAGCAACCAATTGGTAATGGAGTTCGGGGTGTATCGCGACGGCTTGATTGGCTGGCATGGTCCATGGCGTGGTTGTCCAAATAACGGCCATTGCATTGTGTAAATTGGCGATTTCTGTGCCAAAAAGGTTGGCCGCAAGCGCCGCATCAACCACACGAAAGCCCACATCAATCGCAGGCGAAAATTTGTCTTCGTATTCCACTTCGGCTTCGGCCAAGGCAGAACCGCAATCGATACACCAATGCACAGGTTTTTCGCCGCGATGCAAATAGCCATTGTCACGGATTTGACCTAATAAACGCACAATATTGGCTTCGGTTTCAAAATTCATGGTGAGATAGGGTTGATACCAATCCCCGAGCACCCCTAATCGAATAAAAGCGGCACGTTGTTTGTCGATTTGTTCGTGGGCAAAACGGCGGCACAAGGCTTGAAATTCACCTGATTTTAAGACGGCTTTGCCGTGCAATTTTTCTACGGCCAATTCTATCGGCAAACCATGACAATCCCAACCTGGCACATAAGGCGCATCAAATCCCGTCAAGGTTTTACTGCGCACGATGATGTCTTTTAAAATTTTATTGACTGCGTGGCCGATGTGAATGTCGCCATTGGCATAAGGCGGGCCATCGTGTAGCACGAATTTTGGGCGACCAGCACAATGCGCGCGCAGGGCTTCGTACCGTTTTTTGTCTTGCCATTGCTTGACCCAAAGGGGTTCACGCTTGGCCAAATCGCCTCGCATAGGAAAAGGGGTGTCAAGCAGGTTGACGGTTTTGCGATAATCAGTAGTCATGGTCGGATCTTTGTAAAAATAAAGAAAAAATCAAGGGAAAAGTGACGCTATTTTACTCGGGTATGCCCCGTGTTGTCGATAACTCATGCGTTTATAAATCCTGCAATTCACTGGATTTAAAAAAACACGCCCCAAAACATGATGACATGAATTAGGGCGTGTTTTTGTATTTTTGGCTCCTCGACCTGGGCTCGAACCAGGGACCTACGGATTAACAGTCCGGCGCTCTACCGACTGAGCTATCGAGGAAAAAGCGGCGAATTATACCCAGTTTTATGGGCTTGTCAACACTAAAATCAGAAAAATGATCTGAGACTATCCAAAAAATGAATACTCCCCGATTTAAAGGCAAAGGTTGGCCGCAAAAAAACACGCCCCAAAACATGATGACATGAATTGGGGCGTGTTTTTGTGTTTTTGGCTCCTCGACCTGGGCTCGAACCAGGGACCTACGGATTAACAGTCCGGCGCTCTACCGACTGAGCTATCGAGGAACAAGCGCCGAATTATACCCAGTTTTTTGGACTTGTCAATTAAAAGATCGAGGGAACGTGATTTTTAATTGTCGGGTAAATCGACTTGAACGAGTCGGCGTTGAATGATGCGTGTTTTTTTGGCCAAACCACGCGCGTTGCGATTGGTGTCATAAAATTTAGGGTTAGACACCATGGCGGCCAATTTGGCAGCTTGATAAGGGGTCAGGTTGGCCGCATTGGTTTTGAAGTAATGTTGTGAGGCGGCTTGTGCACCGTAAACCCCGTTCCCCCATTCGATGACGTTGAGATAGATTTCTAAAATACGGCGCTTAGGCAAAGTTTGCTCCATCATAAAAGTGATGACGGCTTCTTCGAGTTTCCGCAGCGGATTTTTGCTGGGTGATAAAAATAAGTTTTTCGCGAGTTGTTGACTGATGGTGGAGCCACCCGCCACGATGCGTCCTTTTTTGAGATTTTTTTCAAAAGCGACTTCGATGCCGTCCCAATCAAAGCCTTCGTGATCGTTGAATTTGGCATCTTCTGACGCAATGAGGGCGCGTTTTAAATGAGCGGATATTTTGTCATAGTCTACCCATTCTTGCTTAATGTTTTTGTTGGGGTGCTTTTCTTGAAATAACACAGAACCGCGTAGCATAAAGGCTGTGCTTTCTGGGTTATTGTTGCGCCAATATAACAAATGGGCAAAGACCCAAAGATTATAAAGTAGAAAGACACCGCAAGCGCTGATGACAAATAAAGAGAGCCATTTTTTCATGGTGTAGACTGTTGTTGGTTGGCCAATAAAGCGGCGCAATCGATGGTAATATCGGTGCGGATATCACCCTCTTGGAGTAAGGCCGCTTTAAAAAAGGGCAAAATGTCGGCGATGTTGGCGCGTTCTGTTTTGGCTTCACCAGGGTGAGTGCGGTTGCGTTGCGGCGAATTGATGCACCCTGGGATGAGGTGATGAACGTGGATTTTTGGGGTTTTGTCCCATTCATCTTGAGCCACTTGAGCCAAATAAGCCAAGCCAGCTTTGGATGCGCCAAAGCCACCCCAATAGGCTTTGGGTTGATGCGCGTGGCTTTCACCAACAAAAATTACGTGGGCATTTGGGGAGTCGGCCAATAATGGCAAGCACGCGCGTGTTAAAGCGAAAGGCGCAACCGTATTGATGCGATATTGATTTTGCCATTCGTCCATGCGCTGCTCAAACAAAGGCGACAGCGCATAAAAATAAGCGGCGCAGTGTATGATGGCATCTAATTTGCCTGTGGTTTGTTTGATTTGATAGGCATAGGCCGACAATTCATCGTCGCTGATGGTCAAAAAATCCATTTGTATGGCGACGGGTTCTGGCCAGCCTGCTTGTGTGATTTGGTCGTAAAGCGCTTCGAGTTTACGTTGTTTGCGGCCAACCAAAATAACGGTTGCGCCTTGTTCGGCACAATACAAAGCGACTTGTTCGCCTAAGCCTTGCGTGACACCAGTCACTAAAATAACTCGATTTTGTAAGGAATTTGTCATGATGAATTTAATGCGTCAAGTGAAAATTAAAAAGAGGAAAAAGCGGTATCTTGGCACAACAGTTGTATGATTTTTTGTAAATACAGACGATCAGTTTCGTCAAATTGTGCCAATTCGTCGGCATCGGCATCTAGCACGGCTATGACTTCGTGTTGGGCGTTAAAAATGGGCAGCACAATTTCAGATAAAGCCGCCGATGAACAAGCAATGTGACCCGCGAACTCATGCACATTGGGGACAATTTGGACTTGTTGGCTTTGCCAAGCTGCCCCACAAACGCCGCGCCCGTAAGGGATTCTGGTGCAGGCAATGGGGCCTTGGAAGGGGCCTAAAACCAAGGTGTTGTTGCTGGCATCGACACAATAAAAGCCTATCCAAAGCCAATCAAAGGTGGTTTTTAGTGCTGCCGAGACGTTGGCCATGCGCGCCACCCAATTGGGTTCGTCTTTTAATAAAGCAGCAATTTGTGGAAATAGGGTTTCATATTGCGCGATTTTGTCGCCTTGGGCAACGGTTAAGTGTTCGGCCATTATGCTTTCTTTTTTGTGAGGTTGGGCTGTTTTATGAGGGTATGTCAGGCGATTTTAAAGTGACTTTAAAGTCGTGACGATGTCGTGCAGGGCTTGTTGCGCTTCGGCCAAATGAGGAAACAAAAACCAAGTATGCCCCATATTTGGGTAAACAAAAAAATGGTGCGGCTGGTTGGTTGCGGCCAACCTTTTTTGAAAAATGACAGCATCAGGCCACAATAAATCGTGCGTGCCTATCCATAAACTGATAGGCGGCAAGTCCGTTAACGAGCCTAAGGCTGGGCTTAATAGGGGATTGTTTTTGGGCTGCGAGCCAGCGTAAAGTTGCGCGGCGTGTCGAGCTTGCTCCAAGGTGAGTAAACTGTCCAGAGGCGCGTTGGTTGGGGTTATTTCAAGGTTAATCCACGGAGACAACAGCATCAAATGTGCCAAAGCGTGCGGCTTGCCCAAATCTTTCGTCGTTAACCCTTGTGCGCAAGCCAGTGCCAAACCACCGCCTGCTGAATCGCCCATCAAAACGATGGTTTTGTGTGGGTTTTGTCGACTAAGGTTGGCCACAAAGTCATTGACGAATTGCTGTATGTTTTGGGCGCTGTCTTCGGGGGCTAAAGGATAATCGGGCATCACGAGCGTACAATCGAGCTGCGTCACCAAATCGGTGGCCAGTTTCCAATGGGGGCGCGTGCAAGGCAAAACATACGCGCCGCCATGTAAATAAATTAACATCAAGCGGCTATTTGCCCCTAATTTTGGGGTGAGAGTATACACGGCTTTGTTTTGAAATGTTTGCTCGGTGACTTGCACGCGCTTATGCACAAACAAAGCAGGCTGTGGACACAACAAGCCTACCCAAAGGGGATGAGGCCAAGCAAGGGTTTCAGGATTCATGGTGGCTTGGGTGTGTTGAGGGGAATTTATATTGCATTGCAAGGTTGTTTTTAGTTGGGAATTTGTTACCATTGCGCCCTATCTGCCTAGGGTGGGATATTTTGTACTTGCGTTACCGTTGAATGACCGTTGTTTTTCTTATTGCTTTTCCATTAAAGGAACTGTTTCATGTCTTTGTATAATAAAGCTCAATTATCAGATTTAATTGAAAAAATTGAAAAATTTGCCATGAAAAAAGAAGCCGATGCTTCTTTTTTGTCGTTTTTGCCTGTGTATTTTGAAGGGGCGCAATACAGTGATTTGTTGGCGTGCAGTCCCGCCGATTTGTTTGGGGCGGCAGCCTGCCATTATGCCCTGACGCAGCAACGAAAGAAAGGGGTTCATCAGTTACGCATTTACAACCCAAGCTCCAAAGACGGTTGGGAAACCACGCACACGGTGATAGACATCGTTAACGATGACATGGCTTTTTTGGTGGATTCTATTACTTTATGTATTGCGCGACACGATGTGGGTTTACATTTGTTGAATCACCCTGTTTTGGCGGTACAGCGTGACGACGCGGGGCAGCTTTTGGCGATAAAACGAGCCGAAGACCAAAGCTGGCCTTTAGAATCGTTCATGCACTTGCGCATTGATAAAATCACCGATGCGACCAAATTGGCCGAATTGGAAGCCGATTTAAAGGCCGTTTTGTTGGCCACTCGGGCAGCCAATTTAGATGAAAAACCCATGCGCTCGGCTTTGTTAGAAACGGTGCAAGTCTTGGCCGCCAGCACCACGGTTGAGCCAGACGTGCTAGCGGAAAGTCTTGCCTTTTTGCATTGGATGAATGACAACCATTTTTTATACATGGGCTACTGCGATTATGATTTGGTGGATGAAAATGGCCGCAAACGCTTAAAAATGCTTCAAACGTCGGGTTTGGGGATATTAAAAAGTCAAGGCGATAAGCAATATTCGGCATCTTTTGATGCGTTAACCGATGCCATGCGCGCCAAAATTGATGTGGAAACGCCAGTGATTTTGAACAAATCCAGCCGCCGTTCTTTGGTTCATCGCAATGCGCATTTAGATTTTATTGCGGTGCGCCGCTTTAACGAGGCGGGTTTGGTCATCGGCGAGCGCCATTTTTTGGGTTTGTATACCGCCGAGGCCTACCATACATCGGTTCGCCAATTGCCGATTTTGCGCCAAAAAGTCAGCCGCGTGGCGGCCTTGTGTGATTATGTTGACAACAGCCACAAAGCCAAAACCTTGTTTTCAGTGCTAGAAAATTATCCGCGCGAGGAAATGTTTCAAATTGATGCCGATATTTTGTACCCGATTGCCGATGGCATCGTGGCTTTGCAAGATCGTCCGCGCGTGCGCGTCTTTTTGCGTCAAGATCGATACAACCGTTATTTAAGCGCTTTGATTTTTGTACCGCGCGACAATTTTTCGACCGAAATTCGTTTGCAAATTCAAGGAATTTTGTGTGCTGCGGCCAACCTTGCGCCACAAAAATCGGACATGGACTTTAACGTAGAAATTGGCGATACCAAATTGGCGCGTGTGCATTATGTGATTAAAACGCCTGCCAATTTTGTGTTTGAAACCATCGATGTGGCTTTGTTGGAAAACGACATTGCCCAAGCGGTGCGTGGGTTTAGAGACGATTTACAGGCCAAACTGTTGGCCGAATACGGCGAAGAACAAGGCAATGCGGTGTTCCAAAAATATCGGCTAGCCTTTTCGGTGGCGTATCGTGCTGATTTTGATGCGCACATGGCGGTGCAAGATGTGGCGCAAATGGAAACGTTAACAGAAGCTCAACCGATTGCGTTACGCGTTTATCAAACGCCGGGTGCGGCCAACTTTAATTTAAGATTGTTCCGTTTGCACGCGCCTTTGCCTTTGTCGCAAAGCTTACCCATTTTAGAAAATATGGGCGCTAAGGTGAACGAAGAACACCCGTATTCGGTGCTTCGCGCCGATGGCATCACCATTTCGGTGTCTGATTTTGCCTTAGAATTGGATGCGGGCGCACATTTGCAAAACCCAGATGAACAGCGCAATTTAGAAGAGTTGATTTTGCGCGTCATTGATAAAGCCACTGAAAATGACGGATTTAATCGCTTAACGTTGGCCGCAGGCTTGAATTGGCGCGATTTGACTTTGGTGCGTGCCTTGGCCAAATATTTGCGCCAAGCAGGGTTTACGTTTAGCCAAACTTACGTTGAAAATTGCGTGGCCAGTTATCCCGCCATCGTACAAAATTTGGTGTCTTTGTTTTACGCGCGCTTGCACCCCAGTGGCCAAAATGAACTCACCGCCACTGAACTAGAAAATGCCATTTTAGTTCAATTTAATCAAGTGTCTAATTTAGACGATGACAAAATTTTGCAGGGTTTGTTGCAGGTGATTTTAGCCACTTGCCGCACCAGTTTTTGGCAGCTAACGGGTGATGGCAAACTCAAAAATCACATTGCCTTTAAATTAATCAGTAACGCCATGCCATTTTTGCCCCAGCCGCGTCCCTTATTTGAAATTTGGGTTTACAGTCCGCGCATGGAAGGCGTGCATTTGCGCGGTTCTAAAGTAGCGCGTGGCGGCTTGCGTTGGTCGGATCGGATGGAAGATTTTCGCACCGAAGTATTGGGCTTGGTGAAAGCTCAAATGGTTAAAAATTCGGTGATTGTGCCCATGGGTTCTAAAGGCGGTTTTGTGTGCAAAAACTTGCCAGCGCCCAGCCAGCGCGATGCCTTTTTGGCCGAAGGCATTGCTTGTTATAAACTCTTTATTTCGGCTTTGTTGGAGTTGACCGACAATTTGGTCAACGGCCAAGTGCAAGCCCCAGCCAATGTGCATTGTCGTGACGAAGTCGATCCGTATTTGGTGGTGGCTGCCGATAAAGGCACGGCCACTTTTTCGGACATTGCCAATGGGGTTTCAGCCGAGTATGGCTTTTGGTTGGACGATGCTTTTGCCTCTGGCGGATCGGTGGGTTACGACCACAAAGCCATGGGCATTACGGCGCGTGGCGCGTGGGAAGCCATTAAACGCCACTTCCGTCATTTGGGCAAAAACATTCAAACCGAAGAGTTTACCGTCATCGGCATAGGCGACATGGCGGGCGATGTGTTTGGGAATGGGATGTTGCTGTCCGAACACATTTGTTTGTTGGCCGCTTTCAATCACCAACACATCTTTTTAGACCCTCAGCCCCATGCGGCCAACAGCTTTGCCGAGCGCAAACGCTTGTTTCAATTGCCGCGATCCAGCTGGGCAGATTACAACCCTGCTTTGATTTCAGCAGGCGGTGGCGTGTTTGAACGTTCGGCCAAATCCATCCCCTTATCGGCGGAAGTGCGGGCGTGGTTAAAAACCGAACGCGCCGAAATGCCACCGCTGGAACTCATCAACACGTTGCTTCAAGCCGAAGCGGATTTGTTGTACAACGGCGGCATAGGCACTTACATCAAAGCCAGCGATGAAAGCCACGCCGATGCCAAAGACCGCGCCAACGATGCTTTGCGCGTCAACGGCAATCAATTGCGCGTCAAAGTGGTGGGCGAGGGCGGAAACTTGGGCTGCACCCAAAAAGGGCGCATCGAATACGCCTTAAATGGCGGCAATATTTACACCGATGCCATTGATAATTCGGCAGGGGTTGATTGTTCTGATCATGAAGTGAATATTAAAATTTTGTTGGGGGCTGTGGTGCAAGCCCAGCAAATGACAACGGCAGAGCGCAATGTTTTGTTGGCCAGCATGACCGAAGAGGTTGGTGCCTTGGTGTTGCGCAACAATTATTTACAAACACAAGCGTTGGCTTTTAATCAATATTTTCATGCGCCTTCGATGTTAAGCACGCACGCGCGCATGATGGGACAAATGGAAAAAACAGGCTTTTTAAAACTGCACAGAGAGATTGAATTTTTGCCGAATGAAGCGCAGTTGGCCGCTCGAAAATCGGCGCGGTTGGGCTTAAGCGCCCCAGAAATCGCGGTGTTGATGGCCTACAACAAAATCAATCTTGATCAAGCCTTGTTAAACACGACTTTGCCTGATGAAGCTGATTTCGCCAGCATTTTGGTGACTTACTTTCCTAAAGCCTTGCAAACGCAGTTTGCGGATGCCATGAACACGCATCATTTGAAGCGCGAAATCATCTCGAATCAACTGGCCAATCTCGTGATTAATCGCATGGGCACGACGTTCTTATTTAGAATGAAAGAAGCCTTTCCTTGTGATGAAGCGGCCATTTGCCGCGCGTGGTGGTTGGCCAGCAGCAGTCTGAATGCCGAACAACTTTGGTTGCAACTCGAAGCCTTGGATAATTTGGTGGCCGCCGATTTGCAAATTCACGGCATGATGATGGTGCGTACTTTGGTGGAGCGTGCAACGCGTTGGTTCTTGACGCACAAACGCGCGCTGGTGAATTTGGGTGGCGATTTACAAACGTGTATTGATGCGTTTTCGCCCAAAGTCGCGCAAGTGATGCAAGCCTTGCCGCGCTTGATTTTGGCGCAGCAAGATCCCGAAGTGGCGAGCATAGAAGCCGAGTTTGATGTCCCTAATATGCCACGCGATTTGGCTGCCGTATTGGCCAGATTGTCGTATGCTGTGCCGGTGTTTGACATCATCGAATTGGCCGATGCGAACGCCGTGGATTTGTTGATTGTGGCGCAAAACTATTATGAAATGGGCGAGGCTTTGCAGTTAAATTGGCTGCGCGTGGCCATTACGGGTTTGCCCAGAGACAACCGTTGGCAGTCTTTGGCGCGTAGCGCTTTGCGCGATGATTTGTACCGTCAACACGCCCAGTTGTTGCAAGCGGCGCTGGACGAACAACAAGGCCACGCCGCCATGACACAAAACTGGTTAGCCAATCGAGCCGCATCGGTGGCCTTGTGTCACGGCATGTTCAGCGAGTTGCAATCTTACTCGGGCTTGGACTTGGCCATGTTGTCGGCAGGCATGCGCGAACTTAACAGCCATTTAACCACCGCCTAACGTTTGCTTGGGTGTCATGGCTTAAAACCTTTGCGGCCAACCTTTTTTCCTGATTTTCAACACGAAAATTTAGGAAAAAGGTTGGCCGCACCATTTTTTTCATTTGTCTTTTTATGATGCTAAAATCCACACGCTGTAACCAATTAAATTACTTGTAAAAAGGACTCCCCATGAAATGCCTATTCTCCATCAGTTTAATTGCCGCCTCTCTTTCTGTGGCATACGCTCAAACCCCGTTTGACATCGCAAAATCCGCCACAGTCGCCGCAAAAGAAGCCAAAATCACCTGCAAAAAATTGGCCGTTGCGCCCAACAGCTGCGTGATTGCGTACTTTGATGAGGATTTTGCAGTCAGCAAAAAACCATCAGAATACTACCGCGTACTCGACGGTAAAACGGCCGACGGGCAATTTATCGCCACAGATTATTACAGCAGCGGCCAACGGAAATCTGATACATTCACCACCAGCAATCGCCAAGCGCTGTTGACTGAAAGTTATAAAGGAAGGTTGGGTATAACACAAAAAAGCTTTACCACCTACCACGCAAACGGCGCAAAAGAAAGTGAGAGCAGTTTAAACGATGGCAAACCAACAGGTGTATGGACGTACTGGGACGACAACGGCGAAGTCAAAGCCAAAGGCAGTTTCAACGATGGCAATCCAACAGGCGAATGGACGGTCTGGTACGAAAACGGCAACGTCTACTCCAAAGGCAGTTATAACAATGGCAAACTAACAGGCGAGTGGACGGTCTGGTACGAAAACGGCAAAGTCAACCGCAAAGGCAGTTTCAACGATGGCAATCCAACAGGCGAATGGACGCGCTGGCACGAAAACGGCAAAGTCAAATCCAAAGGTAGTTATAACAATGGCAATCGAACAGGCGAATGGACGCGCTGGCACGAAAATGGCAAAGTCGCACAAAAAGGCAGTTATAACGACGACGGCAATCCAACAGGCGAATCGACGTTCTGGCACGAAAATGGCGAAGTCGGATTCAAAGGCAGTTATAACAATGGCAATCGAACAGGCGAATGGACAGTCTGGCACGAAAACGGCAAAGTCCTAGCCAAAGGCAGTTATAACGACTATGGCAAGGAAACAGGCGAATGGACGTACTGGCAGGAAAACGGCGAAGTCGGATCCAAAGGCAGTTATAACGACTATGGCAAGGAAACAGGTGAATGGATTGAATGGCACGAAAACGGCGAAGTCGGATCAAAAGGCAGTTATAACGACGATGGCAAGCGAACAGGTGAATGGATAGAATGGGATGAATCAGGCAAAAAAATCCACACTAAAGTATTTGACGATGGCGAGCTGATTAGCGTGGATGGCGTTATCCAACAATAATAGAAATCAAAGTGCAAACCCTTGCGGCCAACCTTTTTCCCTTGTTTTCGTGTTGAAAATTGGAAAAAAGGTTGGCCACAAGGGGGTTTGGGTGTTAATTGTGTCGTTTGAATTGTGGCTTTTTGTTAAACCAGTTAACATGGGTGCTTGATTCAATCCAGTTGCGACGGCCTTGCGCAGATGACTTTGAGGGCTG
>JBILQJ010000079.1:0-3462 GCA_044373325.1 Burkholderiales bacterium | reverse complement strand
CAAGGCTTTAAGAGCCGCAGTCACGTTATTATCGTTAATTGCCCAAGTGTTAATGGGGACGCGAACCGATTCGATACCCGTGCCTTTCAGTAAGTCATCGTCCGAATGAAAAGAGCGCAGATTCAAGACAGTTTTTACGCCTAATTCTTGTAACAAGGCAATATCTTTATCTTGCAACTGTTCGCTGCGATAAAAACCTTGATCCACTTGAAATAAATTACTGGACACATCAATCTGTTTCGCCCAAGTTGGGTTGCGTGGCGTTGTGTTTTCTGCCGCGTAGAGGTCATCAAACGGCGTAACACAAAGCAAGACCAAAAGACAGCATAAGCCAGTCTGACGTATCGAGAGTCGTTTGGTCAAGTTTACATCTATTGCGTTCGATAAAATCATGTGCATTTATACCTTTTGACGTGAATTTAAACCGTGTGAAATAACCAAGGTTGCTGAGTTTTGTATTGTGCTTCAAAGGCTTGAATGGCAGCTTTGTGTTGCAAGGTGAGTCCGATTTCATCTAAGCCATTGATTAAGCAGTGTTTGCGATGTTCGGTAATATCAAAAGAATGAACTTGACCTTGTGCGGTGGTGAGTGTTTGTTGTTCTAAATTGACCGTTAACCCGGTATCTGGCATTTGGGCGCAGGCAACAAATAAAGCATCTACCGTCGCGGCTGGTAAAACTATCGGTAATAGGCCATTTTTATAACAGTTATTGAAGAAAATGTCGGCAAAACTCGGTGCGATGATGACCCGAAAGCCGTAATCTTCTAACGCCCAAGGCGCGTGTTCGCGACTTGATCCGCAGCCAAAGTTTTCACGCGTCAGCAAAATGCTAGCATCTTGGTATTGCGGTTGGTTTAAGATGAAATCAGGATTTTTGGGGCGATGCGTCACGTCCATCCCAGGTTCGCCGCGATCTAAATAACGCCATTCATCAAACAAATTCACGCCAAAGCCCGAGCGTTTGATGGATTTTAAAAATTGCTTGGGGATGATGGCATCAGTGTCTACATTGGCACGATCTAAAGGGCAAATTTTGCCTGTAAAGGTAGAAAAAACTTTCATGAAGTAATCCTTTGTTTAAGTGAAGTAAGTTAAGAATAGGGTAGGGAAGCGCGTTGCAATTGTAACAAAGTTTGGTAGGGTGCGCCGCTGGACAGGACGGTTTTGACGCGTTCGACGTTCTCTTTTAATTGGCGATGGCCAAATAAACGCATCAGCAAAGCCACGTTGGCCGCAACGGCATCGACATGAGCAGGTGCGCCTGAACCATTCAATAAAGCCTGTAGTAATTGGGCATTGGTGGCTGGGTCGCCACCTTTGATGGCCGAAATGGGGTGGGCAGGCAAACCAAAATCACTGGCCGTCAGCGTGTAGTGTTCGATGCGACCTTCTTGCAATTCGGCCACTTGGGTGATGCCGTGTAAACCCACTTCGTCCAAACCCGCGCCATGCACCACCGCCGCATGAGGCACGCCCAAGCGTTGCAAAGTATCGATGGCGGGCTGTATGAATTTGGGGTGATACACGCCCATTAGGTGTTTGCTTGGGCGCGCAGGATTCACCAAAGGCCCCAATAAATTAAAAATGGTCGGTGTTTTTAAAGCCTGCCGAACCGCGCGCGCGTGGCGCATGCCTGCATGGTATTGCGGCGCAAATAAAAAACACAGGCCAATGTCGTCTAAGGCCTTGCGCGCGCGCTCGGCGGACACTTGCACATTGATGCCCAATTGGGTTAAGACATCGGACGCGCCCGTTAAACTCGACACGCCCGAACTGCCGTGTTTGGCGACTTTAAAACCGCAAGCCGCCGCCGTAATGGCGCTGGCGGTCGAAATGTTAATGGTATTGTGCGCGTCGCCGCCCGTGCCAACGATGTCGGCAAAATCGTAATCAGGGCGCGGAAACGGGGCGGCGTGTTTGAGCAAAGCCATAGCAGCTCCCGCCATTTCATCTGCCGTTTCACCTCTAACTTTTAAGGCGCTTAAAATGGCCGACAATAAAATAGGATCACGCTCTTCTTGTATGATGAGTTCAAATAATTGCGTGCTTAGGCTTGCACTTAAACGCTCGCCTGCCAATAAAGGCGTTAAAAAAGAACGTAACATGATGATATTCCTATGTTTTTAGAATTAATTGGCTTGGGTTGCCCAAGTTAAGGTTTGCGCCAATAATTGAGCGCCATGCGTGGTCAGTATCGATTCGGGGTGAAATTGAAAACCACAAACGCGGTCTTTGTCACAGCGGATGGCCATGGGCATGGCGTTGTATTGGGCGTTAACCACCAATTGTTGCGCTGGACGGATGCCAACCAAAGAATGATAACGCGCAATCGGCAAGGGATTGGGCAAGCCTGCAAACATGGCCAAGCCGTCGTGTTGCATTAACGACGATTTGCCGTGCAAAATTTCGCCCGCGCTGCCCACTTCGCCGCCGTAAGCTTCAATCAGCGCCTGATGCCCCAAACAAATGCCGATGATGGGCACTTTGCCGCGCATCAGCGTAATCAGTTCGGCCATGCAACCTGCTTCGGACGGTTTGCCTGGCCCTGGCGATAACATTAATAAGGGGTTGGCCTCAGCCAATATCGCCTCGGCGATGGTTGGCGCGGGGACATTGTTGCGGTAAATGGTGACTTTGTGTCCCAAACTGCGGATTTGATCGACCAAGTTATAAGTAAAAGAATCAAAATTGTCTAATAAAAAAACAGTTGTCATAGGGGATTTTTCCTTGGCTGAGGTAAAAAGGTTGGCCGCAAGATGATGGATAAGTGGCGATGTTCGGGCTATTTATTGGTTGGCAAAAGCCTTAGCCAGCCGAGTACGTTGGATTGTCCGATGTACCAGCCGCCTTCGCGTTGGGTAAGCGTTAGCTCGACTCTGGAATCGCCAAATGGGCCAGGGTTTTGCTGGGCGATTTGCAGGTCATTTGCGCCAACGCGAGCGACAATCGCAACATGTCCGTAGGGGTTGAACAATGTCGGCGCAAACACCAGCAAATCTTCTGCTTGTGGTTGCGTTGCGCTGCCGTTTTGAAATTGCAACATGGCGCGTTTGGTGTTTAGACTGCCATCGCCGAGTTGTTTATCAAAGTAGTCTTTGGCGTGTCCATAAGTGTCGGGCATACGGTGAGCATGGCGTTCGAAGAAATAGCGTTTTACGAATTCGACGCACTGATAGCGCAGCCCTAAATTGTAACCCTCTTTGCTTAGATTACGTCCTTGCGCGGTATTTACGCCACCATTGTAGTAAATTGCCACGCCATTCAACTCATCGAGTTGGTCACCGACCTCGTGCGAGCTGTTGAAATTGAAGTGGGTTGCGATGTAGTAAAGGACAAAAACCGTCAGTGGCAACAGCACCGCACAAACGAGCAATTTAAATCGGGATAATGGTTTTATCATGTTGGGAGGGCTGAAATTGGATTTTTTGGGTAAAAGGTTGGCCGCAAGATAGTTTTGTCA
>JBILQJ010000054.1:0-7541 GCA_044373325.1 Burkholderiales bacterium | reverse complement strand
AGCAAGCGCTAACCCCTCAATTTAAGCCCATATTGATTTTGGCGAATGATTACACCTTAACCAACGTTTGGCCAGTTGGCAGCCAATGGCAAGTCAGCCTTAGCCTAAAAGCCCCACATGGGCAAAAAAATGGCGTGGGATTTGACCGCGAAGCTTGGCTTTTTTCGGAAGGCTATTCAGGCACAGGCAACATACAAAAAGGCCGCATACAACACGAAGATGATGCTGGCCTAATCAGCCAAATCAATCGTGTGCGAGCGGCTTTGTTAGAAAAAATTCATCATACCTTAGGCAAAACGCGTGAGGCCAACCTTTTAGCGGCACTCACCATAGGGGCGCAAAATGAAGTGGATGCCGCCGATTGGCTAACCTTTGCCAACACAGGCACCACCCATTTGGTCAGCATTTCAGGCTTACATATTACCTTATTGGCCAGTTTATTGGCTTACTTATTCACGGTCATTTACCGCTACGCACCGAGCTCTCACCTCCTGCCCATAGCCCCCAAACGCCTGATTGCCAGCATCGCCTTGCTGGGCGCGGTCATTTATGCCGCTTTGGCTGGTTTTTCTGTGCCAACGCAACGCGCTTTGTTTATGTTAATCGGTTTATGGGCTGGATTGATGTGGGGACGCAATACCAGCATGCCTTTCTTAATGAGCCTTGCCTTAGCCTTGGTCTTAACGCTAGACCCTTTTGCCGTGTTGGCCGCAGGATTTTGGTTGTCATTTGGATTGGTGGCAGCTTTGTTTGCTTTTTTGTCGCCTCAACTAAGGCCATCAACAGGCATACGCGCTTTTTTTCAAAGTCAATGGATTGCGACTTTGGTATCCGTTATGCCTTTGTTGTATTTTTTTGGGCAATTGCCTCTCGTGTCGCCTGCGGCCAACGCCATCAGCATTCCTTTGGTCAGCGCGCTCATCACGCCCGTGGCTTTGTTGGGGCTAATAGACCCGTCAGGCTATCTATTACAGTTGGCCGCGTGGTTAGCACAATTTTTATTTTTTATTTTAGACCATTTGGCGCAAGTACCTGTCTTTACTCAAGTCAAATTCCCTATACCTTTGCTGCTTTTGGCTTTATTAGGAAGCTTGCTATTGGGCTTTCCGCGTGGCACTCACCTTAAAATCAGTGGGTTATTGTGTTTATTACCTTTATTGCTATTTAAGCCTGCGCGCCCAGAAGCGGGTGTGGCTTGGGTTAGGGTCTTGGACGTGGGGCAAGGGCTGGCTGTTTTAATTGAAACAAAAAATCACACCTTGTTGTTTGATACAGGTGCGCAAGCGGCTCATCAAGTGTTGTTACCCCAATTGCAAGCTTTGGGCTACCAAAACTTAGACGCTTTGGTCTTATCTCATCACGACAACGATCACGATGGTGCGGCCGAAAGCTTGTTGGCTCAACTGCCCGTCCAGCGCATTTATGCGGGGCAACCCGCAGCATACCAAGGGTTAAGCACAACGCGTCCGATACAACATTGCCACCAACAATTAGCTTGGCAATGGGACTCAATCAACTTTCGCTTTTTAACGCCAACCTTGGATACGCCCCTGAAAGAGACAGACGACAATGCCCGCAGTTGCGTGTTGCACATTCAAACCCCCAGCACTGCCGCGCTGCTGACTGGCGATCTGCCTGCCCAAGAAGAAAGTCGTTTGCTTACAGAGGCCATTAGCGCGGAAGTCTTCATTGTAGGTCATCACGGCAGCAAGACTTCAAGCAGTCTCGATTTTTTGCGAGCGGTCAATCCAAAAATGGCTGTGGTCAGCGCAGGTTACCTCAACCGTTATCGCCATCCTCACCCGTCTATTTTACAAAGGCTGTCTCAAGAAAATATCCCGCTTTGGCGCACCGACAAAACGGGGCAAATCCTCTTCAAACTCGATGACACTGTTCACATAGAAACCGAAGCCGAAAAAAGCCCGCGCTATTGGCGGCCTTGAGTGAACAAATCAAACTTGCGGCCAACCTTTTTCCCTTAAAAAGATGGAAAAAGGTTGGCCGCAATCCGCAATCAATTATACAACGACACTTTATTTAAATAAGTCGTTGATAGCGCCCATTTTGAGCCGAAGCCACCTCGCCCAGCAACTCCATTTCTAACAATTTTACCCCGACATTTTCGACCGTATCATTCAAACGACGACTCAAACTGTCGATGTCTATGATGTCGTCGCCCATGGCTTGCAGCACCTCAAAAAAAGGCGAGTCCAATGCGGGCGCAGACAAAGGACTTTGCTCTGCAACAAAAGGCAGTAAAGATGAGGTTTGAATTGGACGCGGCACAATTTTACTGGGTTTAGGCTGATTCTTAGCGTCTATGGCGTGAGACAAAGCAGATGCCTGCGTCAAAACCAAAGTCGGAGGGAGTTCCTCTAAAATATCAACCACGCTTTCCACCAATTTTGCGCCTTCTTTAATCAAGCGATGACACCCTCGCGCTTGACTGTTGTGTATTGAACCAGGAATCGCAAAGACTTCTCGCCCCGATTCTGCGGCCAACCTTGCGGTGATTAAAGAACCCGATTCCACGCTGGCCTCAACCACCAAACAAGCCCGCGATAAGCCAGCAATAACCCGATTACGACGCGGAAAATGATGCGCAATGGGGCCAGTCCCCAAAGGAAACTCGGATAAAACCAATCCTGTGGCCGCAATTTTTAAGGCCAAGGCTTTATTGCTAGCAGGGTAAATCCTGTCTATGCCCGTTCCAACAACGGCAATGGTGGAACCCTGACCTAATAAAGCCCCTTCATGCGCCGCCGCATCAATGCCACTGGCCAAACCACTGACGATGGTGTAACCCTTTAAACTTAAATCTTTGGCAAATGCATGCGCATTTATCAAGCCTTGTGGCGAAGCCGAGCGACTGCCAACCATCGCAAGCAAAGCACCTTGCAATAAAGCCCGCTGCCCTCGCCCAAGTAACACGGGCGGTGGTGCGGCAGACTCGGCCAAAGCCAAAGGATAATCGGCATCTGACAAAAAAATCAGATGACACCCCTCACCAGCTGCCCAAGCTTCAATCGCCAACACCATGGCCTCGGCTTCTTTTTGGTGTATCGCCAAGGCTATTTTAGGTTGCACGACGGTACTTAATTCTTGCACAGTCGCAGCACAAGCCGCGCTGGCACTCCCAAATGCTTGTAATAACTTCAAAAAAGCGGCAGAGCCGATGCCAGCGGTAAACGCCAGCATCAACCATGCCGCTTCTTCAGTCGATAGTTGTTTGTTTTGAGTCACGTCTGACATTAGCAGCTCCCGATTCTACCCAAAGTTAAACCGACATTAAAACTAATTACCGAATGGCTTTGGCAACTTCATCGCCTACCACCACTTGGCGCGTCATATTAAAACTGATGCCATAAGCCACTTTGTCATAAACACGATACACCATCATGGTGCCAATTTGCTCGGGAGGAATGGTCACCGAGCGATGGTCTTGCTCGTCCATCAAAATAGCCGCATCACTCGTTTTTACTGTCCGCGCCGCTTTATAAACGCCATAAACGTGACCAACTTCAACGCCATCTTTGCGACCACGATTGATGACTAAATTATCAAAACTTGAAGCAACCAACTGACCCGTTGCGCCATGAATGGCCACAATTTTACCTTTCATGTCGGCGCTCACTGGGTGTGGCGTAAAGTTAGTGGTTTCCATCGAGTTGTATTTGACCAAACGGTCTCCCACGCTGACTTCTTGCAACGTGTCTTGTATGGTTAACACCGAAGTATTTTTTACGCCACGTTCCACTTCTGCCGAACCCACATACATGGCTTCGTAAGCCAAAATTTCACCCGTATCCACGTCTTTAATTGGCTTGAATCCTTTGACAATTTGCCAAACGCCATTGACGGGTAAACGGTTGGTATATACCGTGTCACCTTGAGAAAACAAAACACGACTTTCTTGCCCAGCCATCACTGCAGGGGCTGATTTGTATTCATTTTCAGTCAACATCACAGGCTGACGTAAAAAAGCGCTAATAATAGAATCAGGTAAGGTTGGCACAAAGCCGCCCATATCAGGACGCTGCCCGTTTGGGTTGTCTAAATTGCCATTTTTGGTTTTGATGCGCAATTTACCTGTGGTTTTATCCAACACCAACACATCGCCAGGATAAATCCAATGTGGGTCAGCAATTTGTTTGTTATACGACCACAAGGTTGGCCATTTGCTTGGATCCGAGAGATATTTGCCCGAAATATCCCACAAGGTATCGCCTTTTTTAACGGTATATTGTTCGGGTGAGTCGGCTTTTAAATTGACGACATCAGCACATAACACCCCAGCAAAAAGACTGAGTGACGCACCCAAAGCCAACTGTTTTAAATCAAAAGAAACACGAAAAGAAAAGGCCATATCAATGAGCTCCAACTTAAAAAATAAAAAAAGAACCGTCAAATAAACGAAAAAAGCCTTAAGCAAAAATAGGCAAATGGCTGTGAAAAGTGTACTATACGAGGTGTTTAAACCCAGTTAAATATTGCATATATTAACATCAATTCTTAATTTGATAGATTGTTTTTTCATTTTACTATTTCATCCGAGAGAAAATCATGGCCATCCGTTCAATTTTGCATTACCCCGATCCCCGTTTACACACGATAGCACAACCCGTTAAGCACATAGATGACAGCATACAAACGCTAGTCACAGATATGTTTGAGACCATGTACGCCACCCAAGGTATAGGGTTGGCCGCTACCCAAATTGACGTGCACAAACGCGTTGTTGTTATTGATATACACGAAGAAGGCGAAGAAAAAAGTCCTTTGGTCTTAATCAATCCTGAAATTCTCGAATTGCGAGGCACAACCGATTACGAAGAAGGTTGTTTGTCTGTGCCAGGGTTTCGCGAAACAGTGACCCGATCAGAATGGGTAAAAATTAAAGCTCAAAACCAACAGGGCGAGTGGTTTGAACTCGAGACGGATGGTTTATTGGCCATTTGCATACAGCACGAGTTAGATCATTTACTTGGCAAAGTCTTTGTGCAATACATGTCTAACTTAAAACAAAATATGCTCAAGAAGAAAATTAAAAAACACAAAATGGGCGAGGCAATCGATGACTGATACTGCTTGCTTAAATTCACCCATTTTACCGCCAGCCTTATTAGGCATTTTAGGGGGAGGCCAATTGGGTTTGTATTTTACGTTGGCCGCAAAGCGTCGCGGCTATCGTGTTTGCGTACTTGATCCCGATGTCAACTCTCCTGCAGGGCAAGTCGCTGACCAGCATTTATGCGCGGCCTTTGATGACGAAGCGGCTTTGTCTACTTTAGCCCATACCTGCGCGGCCATTTCTACCGAATTTGAAAATATTGATGTCAATTCGATGCGGTATTTAGAGGGATACACTCGAGTTTCTCCGTCTGCCGATTGCGTGGCCATTGCGCAAAATCGGGCAGAAGAAAAAAAATGGATGCGCCGTGCGGGCTTAAAAACCGCGCCCTATCTTGAATTAAACACGCTTGCCGATTGCGATTTGGCCACAAATGCGGCCAACTTTGTGTTCCCAGCCCTATTAAAAACCACGCGCATGGGCTATGACGGCAAAGGACAAATCACCGTTAACAGCCTTGCCGAATTGCGCTCGGCGTATCTTAGTTTGGGGGACGTGGCTTGCGTTTTAGAAGAGCGCCTCGCGCTTAAACAAGAAATTTCTGTCATTTTGGCGCGCAGTGATTGCGGGGAAATCCAATGTTTCCCCGTGGCAGAAAATCAACACGTCAACGGCATTTTAAAATACAGCATAGTCCCAGCAAGAATCTCCGCTCAATTGGCTGACAAGGCCGTAGAAATGGCCAAAACTTTGGCACAACAGCTGAATTATATCGGGGTATTAACCTTGGAATTGTTTGTGCTGGACAATGGTGATTTGGTGGTGAATGAAATTGCGCCACGCCCACACAATTCAGGGCATTACAGCATGGACGCTTGTTTACACAGCCAATTTGATCAACAAGCGTTGACTTTATGCGGATTCAAACCCAGAAGTACCGTGCAACATCATCCCGCCGTGATGTTTAATTTACTCGGTGACCTTTGGTGTGCCAACAGCCAGCGCCCACCCAACTTTGTCGATGTACTCAATGAGGCAGAATTATATTTGTATGGTAAAACATCCGCCAAAAAAGGCCGTAAAATGGGGCATGTCACTGTACTGGCTAAGCCCGAAGACGACATAGAAGCCACCTTAATCCGCGCTATTGAGCTTCAAAAAAACTGCATCTTTTCTTAAAAGGATTCAATTAAACAATAACCCCTTGCGGCCAACCTTTTAACGTGAAAAACACGGGAAAAGGTTGGCCGCAAGGGCTTTAATGATTTCAATTTCTGGTTAATACAAAAAGGATTTTACCAACATTAATTCACCAGCTCGTCTTAATGGCACATTGAATATTTGTTGAGTTTCTTTTAGAGTATTTTCATCTTTAATCAATATGATACGAGTGTTTGTGATGATTTGGCTCTCGCTGTTCCCACCATAATAGTTCACATAAATTTGGTACTCTCCCTTTTCTGGATTTGGCGTTGCAAAAATTTCAGGACCATACCCATTGGTCGCATCAATATCAATACCACCCCCGCTTGGTAAAATTTTCTGACCATACCATGCATGTTCCCCTTTGGGCGTAATAATGTGTAAATCAACATCGGTATTACCCGAATCCCACGCCAAAATAATTCGCAATTTAACAGGTGATTTAGTGGGATTTGCCTCAAAAAACTGACGGCGAGACATCACGTTGCCCTTAGTATCGCGTATTTCTACACTGTTACTGCCACTGCCAAAGACATAAGGGCGAGCATATTGGCCAGATTCATCAACGTCTAAAGGCATGTTTGCGCCATTAACAATGAGCTTTCTAGGGCCTTTCTCTTTAGGTTGTGCGGTGATTTGTCCTTTTATCAGGGTTCGTTCTGACTTGTTCCCGCTGTTCGTATTACTCGCTGGATAGTGAGTGGACTGCTCAAAATCAGCAGTATTGCTGTCTTGATAACGCCACCCACCCAATGGCCGTGTGATGTTTTTTGCATACCCAAAAGACATAACCAAAAACATGCACAGCCCAACAATCAGTTGACTCACAAAAAAACAGTGACGGTAAAACATGATTTTCTCTTTTCTCTTATTGTGCTCGACGCACAGTTTTTTTCTGAACACTCGACGGGCTATTATCAGAAGCGATAGATAACTTTTGCATGATTTCTCTGGCCATACGTTCAACCTCTATTTCGCTTTGGCCATTAGGATGATAACGCAGAGCCAAATGCAAATATTCGTGCCAAAGGGTCAGTTTATCTTCTTCTTTGCGCCAATCCCGAAGGTAAATTCGGTGGCTAAGCGCATCAGCATAAGGATTGCCATAGTCCAACCGACAAATTTGCAAATTGCCAACAAACTCGAAACCTTTTGTTCCTGCCAAGATTTGCCGTATTTTGGTTTGAGCCTGATTCAAATAATTTTGGGCAGGTTCTAAGACCTTGCATTGCTGTTGCTGATTGCTAAATGCCCAACTTGCTTTCGG
>JBILQJ010000078.1:0-3531 GCA_044373325.1 Burkholderiales bacterium | reverse complement strand
CAATTATTACACGACTCAAAAACGCTTCCCCTTGAATACAAAGAAAATCTCATGCGCGGCATCAAAGGCATCCGCATAGACATCACCGAAATCAAAGGCAAATTGAAACTGGGTCAACATCGCTCGGTAGACGACCAACAGCAAGTGTTTCAACACTTATCCAGCAGCAGCGAAACCGATGGGCTTTTTTCGCGCTTTGCCCAAAGTTGGCTGCAACAATTTCGGCCTTCGGTGCTGCAACAAGATTAACGCGAGGTTTTAAACACTGCGGCCAACCTTTTTCCCTAAAAAATCAAGGAAAAAGGTTGGCCGCAGAGTGTTGTAATGGTTAATGGTTCAAATGGCTGGTTTAAACTCGCGCGTTGACTTCTTATAGACAATTGACTAATATTAACACGCAGTAAAACATATTTTTACTAAACAAAACTAAGGATGACGTATGGACATTCAAACTTTTAAACAACAGGTTATCAATAAAATCGTTGTTTCTATTCAACCCGTCACAGGCAGCCCCCTAGACACAACCGACATCATTGTTGCCATGGCAAAAGCGGCTGAAAATAGCGGCGCACCCGCTTTAAGGATAGAAGGCATTCAAAACGTGACAGCCGTCTGTCGCGCGGTCACGATTCCAGTTATTGGAATCGTGAAACGAGATGCCAGCGATCATCCCATCCGAATTACCTGCCTGTTAGAAGATGTTGAAGCTTTGGCGCAAGCGGGTGCGACCGTCATTGCCTTTGACCCGACAAATCGCACTCGCCCTGTTCCACGATTGGCGATTTTACAAGCCATCAAAAAGACGGGGTGTTTGGCTATGGCGGATTGTAGTCGTTTAGAAGATGGTTTATGGGCGCATGAATACGGTGCAGAAATTATAGGGACGACCTTGTCAGGCTATGTCGATACCGAAGCAGATTCTATTCCTATTGAGCCCGATTTCGAACTTGTCCAAGCGTTTGCAGCCAAGCACTTTTTTGTTATGGCAGAAGGTCGTTACAACACGCCAGATATGGCGGCACAGGCCATACGATTGGGAGCGACAGCCGTCACAATCGGCAGCGCAATTACGCGCTTAGAAATCGTCACCGACTGGTTTCTTCAAGCCACCCAAAAAGCCGCTATGCGTTAATTATTTTAGTTGTTTAGTCATTCAACTTCTTTGCCCTCTAATCTGTCAGCGTTATTAACTTAAGGAATTTTATTATGCAAGGTATTTTTTCTTTACTTCAACGGATTGGGCGTTCATTCATGTTACCCATTGCCGTCTTGCCGATGGCAGGGATTTTGCTTGGTGTTGGCGGGGCTTTCACCAATCCCGTTCTCATACAAACCTATGATTTAACATGGTTAGCTCAAGGAACTTTGTTAAATCAATTTTTAGTTTTGTGCTTCCAAGCGGGTTTATTTGTCTTTGCGAATTTACCTTTATTATTTGCGGTGGGCGTTGCCATCGGCATGGCAAAATCCAACAAAGAAACCGCCGCTTTATCTGCGGTTCTGGGATTTTTGTTAATGCATACCGTTATCGGTGTGATTTTGGGATTTCAAAATAAAACACCAGACAATACAACTGTGCAAGCCTTGATTGATGCCAACATCAACGCGGCTGAAGCAGCGGGTTTGGCGGCCATGTATGCCAAAGAATTAGGCATTTTTACCTTACAAACAGGCGTTTTGGGGGGTATTATTGTTGGCTTAGTCTCGGCGTGGATTACGAACCGTTTTTCTCAAAAAACATTACCCGATTATTTAGCCTTTTTTAGTGGCAGCCGTTTAGTACCCGTATTGACCATGATCTTTTTTCTACCCATCGGAATGATTATTCCATTTGTCTGGCCAACGATTTTTAAAGCGGTTGTGCATGCTGGCGAACTCTTTTCAAGCATGGGTTATATCGGCACATTCTTTTATGGATTTACCATGCGCGCCTTAAATGTCTTTGGTTTGCATCATGCCATTTATCCCTTGTTTTGGTATACCGAATTGGGTGGCACGCTGGAAGTTGCAGGCAAAATGGTCTCGGGTGGGCAAAAAATCTTTTTTGCACAATTGGCCGACCCAACCGTAACTCATTTCAGTTCGGAAGCGACTCGCACCATGACAGGCGGATTTTTACCCATGATGTGGGGGCTACCCGCCGCCGCATTGGCCATGTATCGCTGTGCCGATGAGGCGCATCGATCGAAAGTAAAAGCCATTATGATTTCAGCCGCGCTGACTTCTTTTTTAACAGGCATCACCGAACCGCTTGAATTTACCTTTTTATTTGCCGCACCGATTTTATACGTCTTACATGCTGCTTTAGAAGGCTTGGCTTATATGTTAATGCACATGTTGGATGTGAGTGTCGGCATTACCTTTTCTCGCGGCTTGATAGACTTTACTTTTTTTGGTCTGTTACAAGGCAATGAAAAAACGTCCTATTATTGGATACTTCTACTCGGCCCCATTTATGCAGTTGTTTACTATTTTCTATTTAGTTTCTTAATTAAGAAGTTCAATTTATCCACGCCAGGGCGCAATGAAACAGAAGCAAAACTCTATAATCGCGCCGACTATAACGCGAAAAAAGAGTCAGCAAATCCCAACCCAACGGATACGGCGCTACCCTTGGAAAACGATATTTTAACCGAAATCGTTGCGGCGCTTGGCGGCGTAGAAAACATCAATGACATAGATGCGTGCATTACCCGCTTGCGTATTACCGTCAAATCCGTCTCGGCAGTGGCCAGTGATGATGTTTTTAAAGCATTAAATGCCAAAGGCGTGATTCGGTCTGGCAACGGATTGCAACTCATTTATGGGACTCAAGCTGATATTTATAAAAATGAAATTATTGCCCGATATGGATTGAACTGATTGATGCCTAAATAATTTCCAAACACAAAGCGCTCAGCCTTGCGGCCAACCTTTTATTCCCCAAAATGGGAAAAAGGTTGGCCGCAAAGGCATTAAAACAACAAGAATAACGTTCAGCCGTGAGTTGAGATTAAGCTTAAGCGCCTGTTTGACTAAATTCGTCAAAAGCCGCCAACACATTGGCGCTGTACATCAAAGAGGGGCCACCGCCCAAATAAATGCACATATTCAAGGTTTCGTTGAGCTCTTCGCGAGTTGCACCCAAACGCACCAAAGCTTTGACATGAAACCCGATGCAACCATCGCAACGCGTGGCAACCGCAATGGCCACCGCAATCAGCTCTTTGGTTTTTTCATCGATTACACCTGGTTGAGTAGCTGCGCGCTAATTCACCAAATGCTTTCATCGCGGCAGGGGATTCTTTACGAAAGGTCGCTAAATTGGTGTTGATGTCGTTAGTTAACTGTTTGTAAGAAGGGATGCCGCTCATGATTTGCTCCATTTCCAAAGATTAAGATTAAAAATTAAAGGTAAAAACGGTGTCTTAATTAGACTTCTAATAGGATAGCACATCAAAAAAATTCTGCTGGCGGGCTAAATTGTCATTGAAAACAATCGAGTTTCTGGCTGTTTGGCCAACAAGCGCACATCAAAAGCCATGGCGATAT
>JBILQJ010000077.1:0-3593 GCA_044373325.1 Burkholderiales bacterium | reverse complement strand
TCACGGTTTTGAAGTCGGTGTAAGCGCCTGTCGGTGCGGAGCCATCTGCATTCACAAAACGGAAATCGCTGGCATCATTGGTCAAATTAACCGCGTCAGACTTGCCAGTGATGTTCCACGTTGACGGGTCGATGTTGACATTACGCGCGTTAACAATCGCACCTGTCAACACGCTTTTGGCTTTGTCCGTTCCAACCATGGTCAAGTCCAACACTGCGTATGCTTCGGCTTTGATGTCACCCGTCATGATACTGTCGGTGGCGGTCACGGCCAAATCGCCTGCTTTTAATAAAATGGCGTTGGTGGGCGAACTAACCGTTGCGCTACTTAACGCGAAGGTTTTGGTGTTAACGCTGGTGTCTTCAAACATCAGAGCATCGGCATCGTTTGCGACAACCGAACCCGTTAATGTGCCTGTCACCGTCGCGCCTGCACCAACCAACAAAGCGGTTGAATTTGCGCCAGCGGTGTTAATGTTGTTTGTGCCAGCAAAATTGACAGAACCAGTATCACCAACCTTTATGCCTTCGGAGTCGGCACCGTTGGTGGTTATCGTGGCGCCGTTTAAGATTCCTCTTCCGTTAGTCACCAAATCCAGTCCTATTGAATTATTACCTAAAGTTTCTATGTTTGTGTTGTCTGTTAAGGTAACAGTCGCATAGCCCGCATACACCCCTTCTGAATTGTCTTTTTCGGTTCGAATGTTAACGCCAGTTAACGTGCCATTTGCACCACCACTGAAAGCAACCGCTGAGCTGTTGTTTCCCGTTGTGGTGACGGTGGAATTTAAAATGGATGCATCTCCAGCGTACGCATGAATGCCAATTGAATACACGCCTGTCGTCTTGATGGTGGCGTTGGCCACCGCAAGAGCGCCCGCACCCGAAAGGATGCCAGTCGAATCTACTCCTTGAGTCTCGATGCTGCCAGAAAACACCCCCGACATTGTGTTTCCATTTGACAGATACAAGCCAGTCGACTTATTGCCTTTGGTTAAAATGCTGTTCGTGCCTACAAAACTGATCACGCTCTCTGGACCGCTATACCCGACAAAAATACCATGCGAATCAAGGCCTGAAGTCGTCACGCTGCTGTCGGTTAACTTGACTTGCCCGCCTATCCAAATACTAACCCCTGTCGCCTTTTCGCCTGTGGTGGTGATGCTGGTTTTGTTAAGGTTGGCCGTAGAAATCAAAGACGTGATGCCCACAGTTGGGTCTGTGTAAGAACCTGTGCCTTCAACACTCAAGCCCACGGCGTTAGCGCCGGTGGTCGAGATGCTGCTGTTGTCGGTCATGGTCACTTCACCGCCCTGATAAACATTCACACCTTTTGCCCCATTGCCCGTTGTGCTAATGGCCGTGTTAAGCAAATTGACTTTAGCATAACCATGAGACTCCACCGCCGTGCCAGTCGCTTTGATGAGACTTTGTTTATCGACTGCGCCAATAGTTAGTACGGCAGCTACACCTTGAGAGGATCCGCTATAAGCATCTATTCCCTTAACATTGGTGGTTAAATCTAAGTGTTTGATGCCAATATAAGAGCCATTCTCCACCGCAATGGCGCCTCGGCCATTAGGAGCAAGCGAGGTATGGTTAATCACGACATTAGAAAGATCCATGCGCGACACATCCCTTGCATACAATACTGTGGAAAAATTGCTGGTCAGATTGATAAGCTTAGCGCCTTTTAAATCGAGACTCCCTCCCGATTGAGTCAATATGACTGGCGAACTCAAAAGCCCAGAAACCCCGTTGCCTGTGCTAATGTTATAAGTAGCACCTGTGTTGGCTTCTTTAATTCTGGCATTGACTCCACTGGCTCGAATGGCGGCGACATCTATCGAGCTGATGTTGAAATTCGTCCCTGAAAAGGTCACTGAATTACCCGAGATATCGGCAGCATCAATGGCGTGTTGCCCAGCCACGTTTTGTATCAAATCGCCGGTGGCCGTCCCCGCAGCGAGAGCATAACCGTTGAGCGGACCTGCCTGAACTGGCGCAGCCACGGTGGCCGCCGCAACGACCGTAATCACCGCGCCTGATTTGGCGTGTGATTTGGCTAATTCTGAGACAACAGTCCAAGCACTACGTACGACTGACCAAACTAAACGATACGACTGATTCATAAAAAAACCTCAAATAAAAAAGAAAATAGATTAAAAACAAAAAACATTTTAAAACACAACGTAACATTATATTGTTTTAATTGATTTTACGCAATCAATTAAATAAAGAATTGTAATTTTTTGTGCGCAGAAAAAATCAAGCCATGAAAGCTTTGCGGCCAATCTTTTCCTGTTTTTCGTGCTGAAAACTGGAAAAGATTGGCCGCAACATCTTGAAAAAATCAATAATCAAACTATCCATTCAAATGATTTTACTGTTGAACTCTGCAGACCAAAATCCCCTTTTGCGAGTGCCAAGCGGGCGTGCAAAAATTTCGCGCCTGATTTTAGAATACCCTTTAAAGGCAAGGTTAGCGCTATTTTTAGCACTAACTCAACCAAAAGCCTGCCAATAATCATGGTGACAACAAAAAACCTATTTTATTTCAAATCTTTGTGGCCAACCTTTTTTCCGTGATTTTGCAAAGGAAAAAGGTTGGCCGCAAGGCTGAGTCTTGAATGACTAACGATTAATCAGCCAACAAGGCGTTCAGTTCGTTGATTGATAAAGCTTGTAAATCATCGCAGCCACCAACGTGCGTGTCACCAATAAAAATTTGTGGCACGGTGCGGCGGCCTGTTTTTTCCATCATGATGGCGCGTTCATTGTCATCAAGATCGATGCGAATTTCAGTCATTTCTGTCACGCCATGTTGCTTTAAATGGCTTTTGGCGCGCACACAAAAAGGGCAATTGGCTGATGTGTAAAGGGTAACGGGTTTCATAATTTTTCCTAAGTGGTTAAAAAAGTAAGATGAAAAACAAGGGCTAAATTAGCCAAAGGCGCTGAAATTCAAGAGGCGTTTTTGGCCAGCCAAGCGTCTAAGGCTTGGGCAAACAGGCGCAAATCCCGCGCTTGTTGAGGGCTGGGGCCGCCCGTTAGTGTACCCGTATCACGCAAAGTTTGCATAAAATTGCGCAAACTTAAGGCCACCGCCACTGTTTCTGGTGTATAAAATTCACCGCGCGGCGTTAAGCCCGTTGCGCCTTTGGCGACAATTTGCGCCGCCAGCGGTATGTCGGCGGTAATCACCAAATCGCCCAACTGGACGCGCTGCACGATTTCATTATCGGCCACATCAAACCCCGACGGCACTTGTATGGCGCGTATATAGGGCGAGGGCGGCGTGTGCAACATTTGATTGGCCACCAATAAAGTGGCGGTTTTGGTGCGATCCGCCGCCTTAAAAATGATGGCTTTGATGGCGCGTGGGCACGCATCGGCATCAACCAATATGGGCATAAAGAGTTCCTTGGTAGAGTTTAGCCTTAATCAACCTAAACTGAAGACAAAACTTTGCGGCCAACCTTTTTTCTGTTTTTAATGAAAAAAGGTTGGCCGCAAAGTTTTAAAGCGAGATGGCTTTTGTGATGACCTAAGTTGGCGAGCGATTACTCTGCTTGGCTTTCATCCGCTTCGCTG
>JBILQJ010000040.1:0-15113 GCA_044373325.1 Burkholderiales bacterium | reverse complement strand
TGGATGTGGGCTTTTATTTAATGACTCACTACAACCACGACAGGCCTCATGCGGCTAATAACGGGTTGCCGCCAGCGCTTGCTGAAAACACCCTAAAATAGTGTCCGAATTTACTTGACCACTACAGCTTGGGGATAGGAAGTTCAACCGCATGTAGCCAAATATGGCATGGGTTAGCATCGGTTAGGAGCTTCCGAAGACCCTCATCCTGTGACGTTTGAGTCTTCGCAGCCGCCTACTGACGAACCCGCATGGAGCAACTGCACTTTATGCCCGCTTGGCACGCAGCGCTGCCCCGCAGCGTGTAGAAATCGTTGCTTCAGTGGCTCGCCAACTGCCTGGTCAGTTCACTCACCAATTGACACGCTGATCAACCTCAAAGTCCGGTGCCAGTTGCGCCGCATCGTCCCAGCTTGCTGGCCAATCTGGCTCGATTTGCACGGCTTCACCGATCTGCGCATCAAACTCGTCCCACAACGGCGGCCCGCGTGCTGGGGTGATGTTCGGTGGCTCGGATTCCACGCCGATGTGGCGTGGGATTTGGCGTGTGATTTGGCTAATTCTGATACCACCATCCATGCACCACGCACGGCTGACCAAACTAAACGATATGACTGATTCATAACTTTCTCAATGTGTAATTAAACAATAATTTACGACAATATGAATTATATAACATTTTTAATTTTTATTTAAATGCTTTAAATCCTTGCGGCCAACCTTTGCCCCAAAAAAATCAGGGGAAAAGGTTGGCCGCAAGGGGTTTTGGTCTATTCAGCGCATCTAAGGTTACAGGCCTTGTTTGAGCTGCTCTAAAATATGAGGATTTTCTAAGGTGGAAATGTCTTGCGTAATTTCACCGCCGCTGGCCAAGGTGCGCAACAAACGGCGCATGATTTTGCCCGAGCGCGTTTTGGGCAAATTTTCCCCAAAACGAATGTCATCAGGAATGGCAATTTTGCCGATTTCTTGAGCAACCCATTTTTTCAGTTCTTGCGCCATTTGCACGGCGGCCTCACCATCGGGTCGATCCCCTTTTAAGGTCACAAAAGCCACCACCGATTCACCTTTGATTTCGTGAGGTTTGCCAACCACAGCGGCTTCCGCCACCATGGGATGCGCCACCAAGGCCGACTCGATTTCCATCGTACCCAAGCGATGACCAGACACGTTCAGCACGTCATCAATGCGCCCCATAATCCAAATGTAGCCATTTTCATCACGGTGAGCGGAATCACCAGCCAAATAATATTGACCATTAAATTCTTCAGGGAAATAAGTCGATTTAAAGCGCTCGGCATCGCCCCAAATGCTGCGCACCAAAGAAGGAATTGGGCGTTTTAACACCAACAAACCGCCGCTCCCCAAAGGCACAGGCGCACCCGATTCGTCCACAATATCCGCCGCTACCCCCGGCAAAGGCAAGGTACACGACCCCGGTTTGGTTGGCACGGCGCCGGGCAAAGGCGCAATCGCAATCGAACCCGTTTCCGTTTGCCACCAAGTGTCCACTATCGGACAACGGCCACCGCCAACGGTTTCGTAATACCACATCCAAGCTTCTGGATTGATGGGTTCACCCACCGTCCCCAATAATCGCAAGGTCGATAAATCATGCTGTTTGGGCAACTCTTCACCCAGTTTAATCAACGAACGAATGGCCGTGGGTGCGGTGTAAAAAATACTCACTTTGTGTTTGGCAATCATGCTCCAAAAACGCGACGCGTCTGGATAGGTGGGTATGCCTTCAAAAATGACTTGCGTGGCGCCATTGGCCAAAGGGCCGTAAGCTATGTAAGAATGGCCAGTAATCCAACCCACATCCGCCGTACACCAAAAAATATCGTCGCCTTTTAAGTCAAAAACCCAACGCATAGAATTCATCGCCCCCAACAAATAACCCGCCGTGCTGTGTTGTATGCCTTTGGGTTTGCCCGTTGAGCCTGACGTGTACAAAATGAATAAGGGATCTTCTGCATTCATCCATTCGGGTTCGCAATCAGCGGCTTGTTGGGCGGTCATGTCGTGCCACCAAACGTCGCGGCCAGCGTGCCAAGCCACTTCGTTGGGTGTGCGTTGAAACACCAAAACGTGTTGCAAACTCGGGCAGGTATCGCCTGAAAGCGCCTCGTCCACCACGGCTTTGAGTGGCACGCTTTTCCCACCGCGCACGCCTTCGTTGGCGGTAATAATCAATTTTGCCGATGCGTCTTGTACGCGGTCGCGCACCGCGCTGGCCGAAAATCCACCAAAGACGACCGAGTGTATCGCACCGATGCGCGCGCAAGCCTGCATGGCGACTACCGCTTCGGCCACCATGGGCATATAAATCACAACGCGATCGCCTTTTTTGATGCCCAAAGCCTTTAGCGAATTGGCCAACAAACAAACACGCGTATACAAATCTGCATACGTAATGTTGTCAAAATCACCGCCATCCCGTTCTGCAATCAAGGCAATTTTGTCAGCCTTATCCGCCAAATGCCTATCGATGCAATTGTATGAAACGTTCAGCACGCCATCTTCAAACCATTTGAAAAATGGCGGATTTTCTTCGTTGAGTACGCGGGTAAATGGCTTTTTCCACGTCAACAAATCCCGTCCAAGTTTCCCCCAAAACCCTTCAAAATCAAGGCTGGCAGCATCGCATAAAGCATTGTAACCCTCCATGCCTGCCACATTGGCTTGGGTTTTAAACACATCGGACGGTGCAAAAACACGGGTTTCTTTCAAAACGGATTCGATATTAGACATTGAAACATTCCTTTATTTAAATAAGTCGGTGAACAAAAAACATCATACAAACTTGCGGCCAACCTTCGATTTCAAAGCAAGGTTGGCAGCAACAAAACCTTAACCACAATACTGTATCCTTAATGCTTAGCCGCACCCTCTGCGCCCATGCCGGTCATGGCTCTCACAAACTGGGCATCAAATGCTTTGTTTTCATCTTTCGCGCGTGCCGATTTATCCGTCACCGAAAAAAACCAAGAGAAGAAAAAAGCGGCCGTCATCGAGAAGATGGTCGGGTTTTTGTAGGCGAACAACGCTTCTTTATTGTGCAACACTTCGACCCAAATGGTTGGGCTGATGACAATCAAAAGAACCGCTGACAACAAGCCAATGACCCCACCCAAAACGGCCCCACGTGTGGTCAAACCGCGCCAAAACATCGACAAAAACAAAACAGGAAAGTTGGCCGAAGCCGCAATAGAAAAGGCCAATCCAACCATATACGCCACGTTTTGGTTTTCAAACACCATGCCCAAAATAATGGCAATGAAGCCCAAGCACAAGGTGGTGATTTTTGAAATGCGCAATTCATCGGCACTATTGGCCTTGCCTTTTTTAATCACAGAAGCGTACAAATCGTGAGAAACCGCTGATGCGCCAGACAAAGTCAATCCAGCCACGACCGCCAAAATGGTGGCAAACGTCACCGCCGAAATGAAGCCTAAAAACACATCGCCGCCGATGGCTTTGGCCAAATGCACAGCCGTCATGTTAGCACCACCGATGAGTTGAGCCACAGGCTTGCCGTCTTTCATCACGGTTTCCATGAAGCTGGGGTGATTTAACAAAATGATGGCGCCAAAGCCAATAATAAACGTCAAAATGTAAAAATAACCGATAAATCCAGTCGCAAAAAAGACCGATTTGCGTGCTTCTTTGGCATCTTTTACAGTAAAAAAGCGCATCAAAATGTGAGGCAAGCCAGCCGTACCAAACATCAAGGCCATACCCAAGGAAATCGCGTCTATTGGGTTGGACACCAAACCACCGGGAGACATGATTTTAATGCCTTTAGCGTGCACAGCGACAGCTTTTTCAAACAACATTTCTGGGCTAAACCCTACCGTTTTCATCACACTAAACGCCATAAAACTCGCGCCAGACAATAATAAAATGGCTTTGATAATCTGTACCCAAGTTGTGGCCAACATACCGCCGAACGTGACATACATCACCATGAGCACGCCAACCAACACCACGGCCAAGGAATAATCTAAGCCAAATAAAAGCTGTATGAGTTTGCCCGCGCCCACCATTTGAGCAATCAAATACAAACAAACCGTAACCAAAGTACCTGAAGCCGCAAAAGTTCGCACGGCCTTTTGATCCAATCGATAAGACGCCACATCGGCGAAGGTGTATTTGCCTAAGTTTCTTAAGCGCTCTGCAATCAAAAACAAAATTACAGGCCAGCCCACCAAAAAGCCCAACGAATAAATCAAGCCGTCAAAACCCGACCCAAACACCATCGCCGAAATGCCTAAAAAAGAGGCCGCCGACATATAATCGCCTGCAATGGCCAAGCCGTTTTGAAAGCCAGTAATGCTGCCGCCTGCAGTGTAAAAATCAGCGCGCGACTGCGTGCGCTTGGAAGCCCAATACGTAATCCCCAAGGTGGCCGCCACAAACAACAAAAACATAACAATGGCCGACCAATTGGTGGCTTGTTTCACAACATCACCCGTCAACGCATCAGCCAAAACAGGGCTGGACACAAGCCCAAGCACCGCAACCAACCCCAAACATTTCATGGTTTTTTGCATGGTTTTCATAGACCTGACTCCTTAAGTATGGCCGCGTTCATATCATCAAATTCGGCGTTAGCACGGCGCACATAAATGCCCGTTAAAATAAAACACGCAAAAATCACCCCCAAACCAACGGGTATGCCCCACGTCATCACACCATTGGCGCTGATGGGCGTACCCAATAATTCGGGAGAAAAAGCCAACGTAACAATAAATCCATAATAAATCAACAGCATAATCACAGATAAAATCCAACCAAAACGCGTTTTTTTGGCGACATACGCTTTAAAACTGGCCGAATTTAATATCCTCTCTACTAAAGCTTGCTCTTCTTTTTGTGGTGAAGTTTTCATGCGATACGCTCCTGTTTGAGTGTTGATTGGCAGTGCTTTAAAAGGTCACTGGCGAAACTATACTTTACAAAGTCCTTTATATAACAATCAAACTTATTGATAGTTATGACGGCATCAACTGATGTTGCGGCGCAATATCACTAATAAAACAAACAGTTAAAACCTGCTCTATTTGCCTGAACCATCCATTTAAATGTTTGGGATTGAATACTTTGCGGCCAACCTTTTTACCCAAAAAATAGGGAAAAAGGTTGGCCGCAAGCTTTAAGTGGAACACAAATCAACCGTGACCGCATTCGGCCAATGTTAAATGTTTGGTTTCTGGCGCTAACCACCAAGACACCATCATGCCAAAGAATAAAACGCCAGCTAAACACAGCATGGTCGTCGAAAATCCCAAGCTTTCTATACTAAAAGGCAATAAGAAGGTGCCTGCTGCCGAGCCTAAACGGCTGCAAGCAATACTGAATCCCACGCCGCTGGCGCGTACATCGGTGGGAAAACATTCAGGTGGATAAACGCCAACTAAGTTGGAAAAGGCTGACATCACCAACGTAAAAACAGAAAAACACAACACCAACAAAACCGTTGATGACTCGGGCAAAAAGCTCATCAACGCCAAAGACAAACCCGTTACCGCAAACGAGCCGATTAAAAAAGCGCGCCGAGAGAGTTTAATCGTCAACCAAATACCCAACAGTGCACCCAAAATCAAAAAGGCATTGAGCATTAAATCGGCAAATCCGCCTTGTGGTACACGAATGATGTCAAGGATGGTGGGTAAAAACGTATAAACGGCATAATACGGAATCACCAAACACACAAAAAAAGTCGCGTTAAAAAAGGTTCGGCCTATGAGTTCTCGACTAAACAAGCGTGAAAAATTGCCTGAATTCACGACACAATCTTTGGGTTTTTCTTGGCGAATTTCGATGTTTTTACCAAAATGTTTGGTCACGATGGCTTGGGCTTCTTGAGATCGCCCTTTACTCATCAACCAGCGCGGGGATTCTGGTGTGCCTTTGCGCAAAATCACCACCAAAAAGGCAGGCACGCAGGCCGAAGCCAACAGCCAACGCCAAGCGTCAGGACTTACATCCGCAAACTGCATCCCCAAAACGTTGGCCACAACGTAACCCACCGTCCAAATGGCACTAAAAGAACCCAGCAAAACCCCTCGATATTTACGCGGTGCAATTTCGGCCAAAATGGCATGACCCACCGCAAAATCGCCACCGATACCGATGCCAATAATCAACCGCAACAAACACAACATGGCAATAGATGGCACAAAAAACTGTAAAAAAGAGGCCACGGTAATAATCAAAAAGCTGCACAAAAAGACCCGTTGACGACCGATTTTGTCTGACAAACAGCCAAAAATCAGGCTACCCAAAAAAACCCCCAACAAAGCAGAACTGCCTAACATCCCCGTCCAAAACGTGTCCATGGGCAAGGACTGTTTCATGCTGTTTAAAGAATACCCAATGCTGCCTAAAATATACCCTTCCGTTAAATGTGCGCCAAACGTTAAGGCCGCAATTTTGATATGAAACCGATTCAAAGGCGCATCATCTAAGGCAATTTTTGGCCCATAGGTCGGTGCGGTCATGTGAGGATGAAAAAGATTCGCCGATCCAGTTAAGGTCGCGGCTTGAGTGACTGTATTCATTGGACTCTCCATTTAGTATAAAAAAACCGTGGCGCAACCCAAAAAGGTTGGCCGCAGCCTCTAATTACAATCCAGACATCATCAAATACTTCAATTCAACATATTCATCTAAGCCATATTTAGAGCCTTCACGCCCCAAACCTGATTGTTTAACGCCGCCAAACGGGGCAACTTCGGTTGAAATAATGCCGTCATTAATGCCAACCATGCCCGTTTCCAATGCCCGCGCAACCCGCCAAGCGCGACCTAAATCGCGTGTATAGAAATAAGCCGATAACCCAAACGGCGTATCGTTGGCCGCAGCAATCACTTCTGCTTCGGTTTCAAAACGCCAGCAAGCGGCCACGGGCCCAAACGTTTCTTCGCTGGCCAGCAACATATCAGCGCGTGCATTCACCAAAACCGTGGGTTCGTAAAAAGTGCCGCCTAAAGCGCTCACTTGTCCACCCGTCAAAAGGGTCGCGCCTTTATCCAAGGCATCGGCCACGTGCAATTTGACTTTATTTAAGGCGGCATGATTGATTAACGGGCCTTGAGTCACCGCCGATTCATGGGCCGCACCCACTTTTAACTGGCGCACAGCCGCAGTGAGTTTTTGAGTAAACGCCTCATAAACCCCTTCTTGCACATAAAAACGATTGACGCAAACGCAAGTTTGCCCTGTGTTACGAAATTTTGAAGCCATCGCGCCCTGTACCGCCAAATCCACATCGGCATCATCAAACACGATAAAAGGCGCATTGCCCCCCAATTCTAACGACAGCTTTTTAAGCGTTTGAGCCGATTGTTGCGCCAGCAATTTGCCGACTCGTGTTGAGCCTGTGAAGGACAGCTTACGCACCACATCAGACGCCATAAAAGCCGCGCCTATGCCTATCGCATCACCAGAAATCACATTGAACACGCCAGCAGGGATGCCCGCTTGCTCGGCCAAATCAGCCAAAGCCAAGGCCGACAAAGGCGTTTCTTCGGACGGTTTGAGCACCATCGTGCAGCCCACCGCCAAAGCAGGGCCCGCTTTGCGAGTAATCATGGCCAAGGGAAAGTTCCAAGGCGTAATGGCCGCCACCACGCCGATGGGTTCTCGCTCCACAATAATGCGCGAATTGGGCTTGGGGCTAGGAATCACGTCGCCATAACTGCGCTTAGCCTCTTCAGCAAACCATTCTAAAAAGCTGGCCGCATAAGCGACTTCGCCACGCGCTTCGGCCAAAGGCTTACCTTGCTCTAAAGACAGCAAACTCGCCAAGGCTTCTTGGTGTTGCAACATCAATTCGCCCCAACGCCGCACCCGTATCGAACGCTCTTTGGCCGTAAAATCGCGCCAAATCGGAAACGCTTTTTCAGCCGCATCAATGGCTTGTTGCGCTTGTGCTTGATTGGCGCTGGCCATTTTGGTAATCAGCTCGCCATTGGCTGGATTGCAAACATCGTACTGCTCTGCGCTGTCTACCCACGCGCCGTTAATGTAATGTTGGTGATGCAAAAAAGAGAGGTTCATACGGTTTCCCCTTCGGCATAAATGCCCTGCGGTTCGCGTGCCACCCGCGCAATGCGATTGCCCGAGGTGTAATCGGTAATCAAATCGCACGGCGTGTAATTGCGCTCTAATTCGTACAAATCTTCTGCGCTCAAATGTGTGTTTAAAGCGGCCAAAGCGCCGTCAAATTGGGCAACGGTATCGGCACCAACCAACATACTCGACACTTCTTTTTTGTGTAACACCCAAGCTTGGGCAATTTGCGCCGCTGGCACGCCATGACGCGCCGCCACTTTGGCCACAGAGGTGGCAATCTGAAAAGAAGCCTCGTCACCGTACATTTGATTGGTAAAAAAGTCGGTTTGATTGCGCGTTGATTTAGGGTCGCAAGACAACAAACCGCGCGCTAATGGACTAAATACCGACACGCCTATGCCTTGATCTTGGCAATACGGCAACATTTCGCGTTCTTCTTCGCGATAAGCCAAGTTCAGTTGCAATTGCATATTGATGGGTTTGTGCCAGCCATTTTTCTCGCAGACTTGCAAGATTTTGGCAAATTGCCACGTATTCATGGTCGAAACACCCAAATAGCGCGCTTTACCCGATTCAACCACGTCATGCATGGCGCGCATGGTTTCTTCTATCGGCGTGTTGATGTCAAAAAAATGCAGCATATAAATATCAACGTAATCCATGCCCAACCGCGTTAACGAAGCGTCTATGCCATCGAAAATATGTTTGCGTGAATGGCCGCCCGCATTGGGATAATTGCCCATGTCATACCCCACTTTGGTGGTGACAACGATTTCCTCTCGACGACTTAAGCGCTTTAAAATCCGTCCCAAAACCTCTTCGCCCACGCCTGTCGAATAAAAATCAGCCAAATCGATAAAATTCACCCCAGCCTCTAAAGCATGGCGCACGATGGGTTCGCTTTGCGCCTCATCAAAAATCCACGGCTTCCATTTTGGTGTGCCCATATTCATTGTGCCCAAACACAAGCGAGAGACTTTTAAACCTGACTGTCCTAAACGGATATATTCCATAGATAAAACTCCTTCTTAAAAATTGATCACGCAAAAAATTATTTTGTAGGGGTATAAAAAGGATTCGACACCTCACGCGCAGCCGCAAAAACAGCCTCGCGTAAAGGTAAACCCTGCATTGCGGCCAACAACGCATTTTTGCAGGCGGTGTAATTGTTATAAAAAACCGCGTCTAAATCGTCTGTGTTTGGATTCACCCAATTGGCGGTAATCACAACCCAATCATTTTCGGCTTCGGGTGGCAAGACGCCACTTTCCAAGGCTTCGGCCACCGCTTTCGCGATACCCGCTTGTGATGCACCCCATGTCGCATTGCCATGAAAATCGCCATGAATCACAGCCTTGTTCACATACAAAGTGGCTGGTTTCGTTGGAATGCCCGGTTGAGCAATGACCATAAAAGGGGCATGCCCCGCCGAAGGAGTGGCCAAAGCGGTTGCAAAGGCATGACCAGCGGGGCCGTTTCTGGGGCCAACCATTACATTAATGTGTGCCAAATTCACGCCTGGGCCTTCAAAGCCTTCGCCGATATAAAGTTGAGTTGCTGGGTTCATAAATCTTTCCTTTTCTAAAAGTGGGTGAGGAAGTAATTGTATAGACAGAATGACTTTTATCGGTAGCGATGTTTCTTCATGCAAGCCATGACAAAAAGACATACCCAACACAACAAAAAAGAGCGGCTTAGTCTGAATGACTAAACCGCTCTTTTTTTGTTGTGTAAAGGTTAAGGAACTGATTCAACAGGACATTGACCATCTAACCATTGATTTAAAATGCGATATTCTCGTTTTTTCTGCTGCATTTCATTGCCTTCCAACCAATAACCAAAAGGGCCTTTAAACACAAGCTCTGACAACACAACCAAGCTTTTTTGCTGCAATTCTTGCTCTATCATATTGGCATCAATAATGGCCAGCCCCACTTTTTGGCGAGCCGCATGAATGACTTGCTCTAAATTTGAAAACTCGATGCCATGCTGGGCATAATCTTCAGGCAAGGCCGCATGCCGCAGCCAATTTTGCCAAAAATCCAAGCGATGCTCGTGATGCAATACGTGCAAAGCAGGGAAGTTTTCCATCAAGTGACTAACCGACTGCCCTGCCAACTCTGGCGCACCAACCAAGCAATGGCGCTCTATCATGACGCAACGCTTATTTTTTGTTTTGTGATCGCTCGAACCATTTTGAAAACGAATATAAAAATCGCCCGATTCTTCCTCGCCTGTTTTGATAGAAACATTATTATGATTCAGCAACTTAAGCAAAGAAGGCAAACGCGGCGACAGCCACTGCGTTGCAAAGGTTGGCGGCACGCACAGCACCATTTTTTGCACCTGACCTGCGCTCACTCTGGCGGTTTTTACCCCCAACTCCAACGCATCAAAACCACGGCTCACATGAGGCAAAAACTGCTCACCCAAAGCCGTTAACTTTACGCCACGACTGTCTCGTACAAACAAAGGCCCACCCAAATGAGCTTCGAGATTTTTAATTTGACGGCTCACCGCCCCTTGCGTGACGCACAAAGCATCAGCCGCTTTGTTAAAACTCAAATGTTGTGCTGCCTCATCAAAAAAACGCAACGCTTCTAAAGAAGGGAGTTTTCTCATCATGCCTCCATATTTTTGTCTAAAAATTTATCCTCGTAAAAACAACGCCCTTAAATATATAGACATATCTTAATGTTGGCAAATAAAAATCTTTGCGGCCAACCTTTTTCCAGTTTTCGTGTTGAAAATCAGGGGAAAAAGGTTGGCCGCAAGGGGTAGCGCCCGCATTAAGTCAATGAAAAAAGAGGTGTCTCAGTTAAGGCACTCCCATCGGTATCGTTGGCCTCATCTTTTAACAGCACACCCGAAAGATTACGCGCACAAGAGGCTCGCATCAATCCTATCAATCGATGCGCGGCTGTGTCGTAACTCAAACCCTCTAAACGAATATTCGATACACAATTGCGCTGGGCATCGTTGCGGCCAACCTTGGGTTGAAACGTATAATAAATACCAAGGCTGTCGGGCGAACTCAAGCCAGGACGCTCGCCAATCAAAATAAGGCTCATCCTTGCACCCAGACGTTCCCCAATGTCATCAGCAATCGCGACCCGCCCTTGCTGAACAAGCACGATGGGCGCTATCGACCAAGAGACCTCTTTAAGGTAAGGTTCAAACGCCTGCAAAAAAGGCAATGCATGACGATGAACCGCCAAAGCCGATAGCCCATCGGCAATCACAATGCAGAGTTCTGGCTTTTGCACCAATGACAAGGCAAATTCATCTAACCGTTGCGCCGAATCAGTACCCAACTGTCGGCCTAAATCGGGTCTTTGTAAATACTGCAAGCGATTGCCGGCCGCGCTATGCAACACCAAAGAGGCTTGATTCATGGCCGTTAGTTGCTGCGCCAAATATTGATGATTAAAGGGCAAATGCACCGCATCGCGTGCTTGGGCATGAGCCAATTGAAAATCGAGCTGCACCGAGCTGGGCAAACTCACGCCAGTATGCCCCAATGCAAGGCGTGCCGTTGTGAGTTGACGTAAAGCCAACCAAGGAGAGTTCTGATTAGAAGGTGAAGTCATGAAAGCGTTACCCCAACTGTAAAAAAGCAGATTGAAACAACGAAGGTATCTTAGAGCTGGCATGCAGACTAAAGCCTTCAACGTCTTGCGTCCAAATACCTGATTTTTCTAGCCACCGCTCAAATTCAGGACTGGGTTTCAAGCCTTGCGTTTTACGGACATACAAAGCATCGTGAAAAGAAGTGGTTTGATAATTCAACATAATGTCATCTGAACCTGGTATGCCCATAATAAAATTGATGCCAGCCACGCTCAATAACGTCAATAAATTGTCCATATCATCTTGGTCCGCTTCAGCGTGATTGGTGTAACAAATGTCACACCCCATCGGTAAGCCCAACAGTTTTCCCGCAAAATGGTCTTCAAGACCCGCACGAATAATTTGCTTGCCGTTGTAAAGGTATTCTGGGCCAATAAAACCAACCACCGTATTCACCAAAAAAGGATGGAAATGCCGAGCAACCGCATAAGCACGGGTTTCACAGGTTTGTTGATCAACACCAAAATGAGCATTCGATGACAAAGCGCTGCCTTGCCCTGTTTCAAAATACATGACATTGTTGCCGCAAGTGCCTCGATTGAGGCTCAATCCAGCATCGTAACCTTCTTTCAACAGATTAAGATTGATACCAAACGCAGCATTGGCGGCCTCTGTTCCTGCTATTGATTGAAAGACGAGGTCAACTGGCAGGCCTTGATTAATCGCCGCAATGGAAGTCGTAATATGCGTTAAAACACAAGATTGCGTTGGAATGTCGTACCGTCGAATAATGGCATCAAGCATGGTCAACAAATCACCGATAGAAGATAAATTATCTGTCGCAGGATTGATGCCTATCATTGCATCGCCATTGCCATACAGTAAACCATCTAAAATGCTGGCCGCAATGCCCGAAGGGTCATCCGTCGGATGATTGGGTTGTAATCGGGTAGATAACCGGCCTTGCAATCCTAACGTAGAACGGAATCGGGTCACCACTCGCACTTTTTTTGCCACCAAAATCAAGTCTTGCAAGCGCATGATTTTAGAAACAGCCGCCACCATTTCAGGGGTTAAGCCCAAAGCGAGGTGACGTAATGAAGTTTCCGTTGCTTCATCGCTTAGCAACCAATCTCGAAACCCACCAACCGTCAAATGACTGACTAATTGAAAAGCCTCTTTATCATGAGTATCAAAAATCAAGCGAGTCACTTCATCTTGTTCGTAAGGAATCAGCGCTTCCTCTAAAAAATAACACAGTGGAATGTTCGCCAAAGTCATTTGTGCGGCAACTCGCTCTTGATCGGTTTGTGCGGCCAACCCTGCCAAAAAATCGCCCGATCGCGCGGGGCTGGCTTTGGCTAAAACCTCTTTTAAGTCCGCAAATTGATAAACAAAAGTGCCGACCGTCTGTTTAAAAATCGCCATGAGCCCCCTCCTTTTCAGAAGATTGAATAGCGGCAAATTCTTCTTCTGGCGTGCCAGCCACCAAATGATGTCGACTGTATAGCGCAAAATACGCAATCAAAAGTGCATAAATAATGGCCGCACCAATAATGACTCTTGGATCAACCAAAAAACCAGCAACCACGGCCACACAAGACAAGATGAGGCCGATGCTAGAAGTCACGATGCCGCCTGGTGTTTTGTAGGGTCTTTCCATTTTGGGGCGGCGAAGACGTAAACTGATGTGCGCAGCCATCATCAACACATAAGAAATGGTGGCACCAAAAACCGCGACCAAAATCAACAAATCCCCTTGCCCAGTTAAAGACAAACTAAATCCGATTAGCCCAGGGATAATTAATGCCAAAACAGGCGCTTTATTTTGATTGGTTTCGGACAGTTTTCGGGGCAAATAGCCCGCTCGGGAAAGTGCAAAAATTTGTCTTGAATAGGCGTAAATAATCGAAAAAAAACTCGCAATTAATCCAGCCAACCCAACCAAATTGACAAAACTGCCCATCCACGTTGATTGGCCGTAAGCCTTGTCCAACGAAGCCACCAAGGGATTGCCTGAAGCAATCAACGTGCTCGTGCCTGCCCCACCAGGGGCAATCACCAAAATCAACAAGGCAAACGTGGTTAAAAATAAAATGGCACCAATTAAGCCTTTAGGCAAATCTTGAGTTGGATTTTTTGTTTCCTCTGCGGCCAAAGGGACGCCTTCAACGGCAAGAAAAAACCAAATGGCATAAGGAATGGCTGCCCAAATGCCCATGTAACCAAACGGTAAAAAAGCACTGGCTCCCAGCGCCTGAGTCGCTGGCACATCAAACAAATTTGTCACAGAAAAATGAGGCACCATCGCCACCAAAAAAACAGCCAAGGCCAATACAGCAACGGCGGTAATCACAAACATTAATTTGAGCGCTTCACCCACCCCCACGATGTGTACGGCAATGAAAGTCACATAAAAAACCAAATAAACAATCCATCCTCCTACACCAAACAGCGATTCACAATAAGCGCCAATAAAAACCGCAATGGCCGCTGGTGCGATGGTGTATTCGATTAAAATGGCTGTCCCGGTCAAGAAACCACCCCAAGGCCCAAAAGCACTGCGTGCAAAACCATAACCACCGCCAGCCGTTGGAATCATAGAAGACAACTCGGCCAAAGAAAAACAAATACATAAATACATGGTGGCCATGAGCAAAGTAGCGATTAACATGCCGCCCCAACCGCCTTGCGCTAACCCAAAATTCCAGCCAGCATAATCACCCGAAATGACGTAGGCAACCCCCAAGCCCACCAACAATATCCAACCTGCCGCCCCTTTTTTTAAAGATCTTTGTTGAAAATAATCTGCGTTAACTTTTTCAAAATCAACGGAAGACGAGTTTGATGTCACTGATTGAGTATCGCTCATGATGAAGCTCTCCGATTAACGGTTAAACAACAAATTTCAACCCTTTAAGCATGCCGATGCCATAAAAAGAGCTTTACAAAAAATAGGCTTGAATGCAAAAGCTCCCTGAACGAGCGGCAAATCAATATACGTCAAAAATTAAGAAATGTATAGTCATTAACCGTTTGTTTCTTTTTACCCAAGATGACCTTGCTGACGTTACCTTAAAAACTCATCAACATAAAACCAAAAGAATAACGGTTTATGGTGGTCATTAAAATCTGATTCCCTCTAAGCAGTAAAACCCTTTGCGGCCAACCTTTTAACCCAAAAACTGGGGGAAAAGGTTGGCCGCAAAGGGTTTTACTGCTGTTTTACGACTGAATAGCTACAACAACTTAAACAAATTACCACGTTTTTTGAATACCAATCGCGCCACTGGTGGTGGTGTTGGTGCCGCCACCGATAGCTACCGATTGTTTTAAATGACCGTAAAGGCTGATGTCCGAGCTGGTTTGGTACTTCATGCCGATGCTCATGTCCGCCCAAGCGGCATCTTTTTCGCTGTTTAAGCCGACGTTGTTGGTTTTATCCATCACGCCTGTGGCCG
>JBILQJ010000039.1:0-15161 GCA_044373325.1 Burkholderiales bacterium | reverse complement strand
CAGCCAACACATCTTGAGCGTGTAAGCCCAACGCCGCCGCTAAATCGGCATCATTTAAAGCGCAGGGCAAATGGGTGTAACCCGCTGTGGCCAGTTTGAATACGCCGGCATCATGCATGATGCGCACGGTTTTAGCGGGCAATTGCAAGGTAAACGCATCGGGAAAATCAAGGTTGGCATGCAACCAAGCCGCTGCGCCGATGGTGGGATGACCCGCAAAGGCCATTTCGTACTCGGGGGTGAAAATCCGCAATGCCGCATCTGCGGTATCTGAGGTGCAAATAAAAACGGTTTCGGACAAATTAAATTGCCGCGCAATCAGTTGCATTTGGGTATCAGACAATGCGTCTGCGTGCGGCACAATCGCCAGCGGATTACCGCCCCACGGCGATTGGGCAAAGACGTTGTAGATTTCAAAGGGAATACGTTTCATGGAGATGCACCTTAATTGTAAGTATGGGATGTCACAGTGAGTCAACAATAAACAATCGCGCACCGATTTGGGCTTTTTTGCGGCCAACCTTTTTATGTGTTTTGCTGGAAAGTTTTTGTTTAAATTTTTTATTTCAGAAAGAAGAAGTCTTATGCCTCTAGAAAAAAACCGCTCAAACGCCTGACTCTTTTGAACGTGCACACTTGATGCATCGTCAAACCTCAAAATTGACGCGCTAAATACCGCACCCGCTCAATCAGTTTTTCGGTTTGATGTGGCAAGTCATCCACGATTTTTTGCACGACTAATTTCCGCCACAGCCACGCCAATCGCCCCTCAAGTTTGATGATGGTTTTAATTTCAACACCGTTATCGCTTTGAATAAACTCATGGATGCCCCACATTTTTGCACCCCAAAATCGAGTGAGGTCGCTATAACATTGGTTTTCAATCACATCAAGTAAGGCAAGTTGCAACCGTGGGCCGCCGCGCGGCTTAAACGTAAAGGTTTGCCCGTTATCAAACGTACCGTTTAAATGTGCGTATTCAACATCGTCTTTCCAGGTGTGCCATTGCGCGACATCTGTCCTAACCGCCCACAATTGTTCTATTTTTAAATCAGCGACGGTGGCACTGTATGAGCGTGTCCACATATTTATTCACCTTGAATAATGAGTTGTTGTAAGGCGTGATTGAACTCATGCTGGCTCAACGTTTGACTGGCAAAAAAGTCTCGGTCAATTTGCTCAACCACAGGAATGGCGCCGCGAGCAATCTCGATGCCTTGCTCTGTCAACGTTATGATTTTGGCGCGACTATCGGTTGGATGGAGTTCGCGCACCAGCCAACCCTTACGTTCCAATGTGCGCAACACCTGCGAGGTCATCATGATGTCGAGTTTGGCGTGTTTTGCCAATCGTATTTGCGTGATGTTCGATTCGCTCTGAGACAACCATAATGTGCTGGCGAGCAACACAAATTGCACTTGGGTTAAACCGTACGGGCGCAAAGCCGAGGCGATTTGCCGTTGCCATAATACGGTGACTTGCCAGAGTAAAAAGCCACTGCTGTCGTGTGCTTGCTCCACGCTAAAAGGGCTATTCATGGGTCGCTTTCATTGCGTTGGAAATGATTAAAAAATCAGCTTGTGTTATTTCAAAATGTCCAAAGCGAAAAGGGTAACCCCAATGTTTGAGGTCCTTGATAAAAGTTAAATGGGGCAATAAAGGCATGATTTCAGCGGTTTGACTGGGCAAATAACGCACGTCCAACCGATGTGGCGTAAACGTGTCGCTCATCTGAAACAAATAAGGCGAATCGCCGCATACTTGCGCCAAGGCGGTAAACGCTTGCAACGGTGCGCCTGTCATGCTGGTTTTAGGCGAGTAATAAATCAACCAATCGCCTTTTCTCATGCGTTTGAGCGGTGCGGATTTGCCGTGGCACAACTGGGCAAAACCGCCTGTTACACCGATTTTCACATGTTCGTGAGACACAACGCCGATCCAATAACGCTCAAACATTTGCCACCTCCAAATTAATATGCATGAATTATATATTTACGCTTACTAAAAAGCAATACTAAAAAGAAATATTAACCGCCCGAATCAAAATAAAATTGCGGCCAACCTTTTACGTGTTTTCTCGTAAAAGGTTGGCCGCAACTTTATCACATGCTAAAAATCACTTAGCAACGCGACGAACAAGTTTTTCTTTAATACGCGCAGACTTACCAGTCAAGCCACGTAAATAATACAATTTCGCACGACGAACATCGCCACGGCGTTTTACTTCAACCGCCGCTACTAAAGGAGAATGCGTTTGAAACGTACGCTCAACGCCTTCACCTGAAGACATTTTGCGAACAATAAAAGAGCTGTTTAAGCCGCGATTGCGTTTTGCAATCACCACGCCTTCAAACGCTTGCAAACGCTCGCGCGTTCCCTCTTTTACTTTAACTTGAACCACCACGGTATCACCAGGGTTGAATTCAGGTAAGGTTTTGTTCAAACGAGCAATTTCTTCTTGCTCTAAAATATCAATTAAATTCATGATTTCATTCCATTTTTAGAGAGTCTTGTTCCTGCTGATACTCAGCCAGCAGTCGAGACTCTTGTTGTGTAAGTGGTCGATTTGCCAACAAGTCTGGGCGGCGCGTGTGCGTTCGTCCCAAAGCTTGTTTTAATCGCCACGAGGCAATCAGGGCGTGATTTCCCGAGAGTAAAACCTCAGGTACGGTCATGCCCCGAAAGAGTTCTGGCCGCGTGTAATGCGGACAGTCTAGCAAGCCGCTCACAAAAGAATCTTCGTAAGCCGATTGCTCGTGATTTAATACGGTGGGTAAGAGCCGAATGATGGCATCCATTAACACCATGGCGGGCAGCTCACCGCCTGACAAAACATAATCGCCGATAGAAAGCTCTTCCGTGACGTAAGTTTGCACCACCCGCTCGTCTATGCCTTCGTAACGGCCACACAACAAAATCAATCCGGCTTGTTTTGATAAGTCTTGTGCTTTTTGGTGCGTCAAAGGCGCACCTTGCGGTGACAAATACACAACAGGCGCATCAACAATCCCCAGCTGATGTTGGCGTAATTTAGCGGCCTCTATGCTGTCGCACAAAGGTGCGGCCAACATCAACATACCTGGGCCTCCGCCGTAAGGCCTATCATCGATGGTTTTGTGGACATTGGTCACAAAATCACGAGGATTATGCGTCACTAAGGCATATTTTTTTTGGTGAGCCGCTCGTCCCGTTACGCCATATTGAGTCAAAGCGCTAAACATTTCTGGCAAAAGAGTGATGACATCCAGCTGCATTTTAATAGTCCAGCTCCCAGTCAATTAAGAGCGTTTTGGTTTCCAAATCCGTCGATTTGACAAATTGCCCAACAAATGGCACCAGCCATTGTTGTTGGTCTTTTTTTAGCACCAAAATATCATGTGCGCCTGATTCCATTAAATCAGCCACCACACCAAAAGACTCACCCTTCAAATTGACGGCATTCAAGCCAATCAAATCGTGCCAATAATATTCATTATTAGCTGGCTTGGGCAAAGCCGAACGCGGCACGGCAATCGTAAACCCTTGCAACGCTTCGGCTTCGCTCCGCGTGGTGGCGCAAGACAATTGCGCCACGACATCTTTTTGGTGAACCGCACCATTAAGCAAGTCAACTTTTTGCCAATTGGGCGAGCTCAAGTCGGGTTGACGAGACACATACCAAACAGGATAGTCAAACAAACCATCGCGTTCGGCCGTATTTGTATGGATTTTTACCCAGCCTTTAATACCAAAAGCCCCTTTGATATACCCCATTAAGAGTAAATCATCGGGGAGCATTGTATTTGGCTGCATCATCGCATGCTTAGACAATTGTATGATCGACAATTACTTAGAAGTCAAACGTTTAACAGCATCGGTCATTTGTGCGCCAACGCCCAACCAGTAAGTCAAACGGTCTTCAGCAACACGCAAAGCTTCTTGTTTGTCGTTTGCAACAGGGTTGTAAAAACCAACTTTTTCGATAAAACGACCGTCACGGCGATTGCGTGAATCGGTAGCAACAATATTGTAATAAGGGCGATTTTTAGAGCCAGCACGGGCTAAACGAATAACTACCATGAATGAAATCCTTTTAAGTTTTTGGGTATTTTTGGGTAAAAAACAACAATTAAGCCTTGCATTATCCCACTTTTCAAACAATAGAGCAAGCAAGTCATTTACATAACGAAAGGTTAAAGCCATTTTATGGGACGCGCGCGCCTATGCTACAATCGTCGCGTGTCTTAATTTCAGTTTATTTTTCCTGATTGTTACTCAACCCTTTACACAAAAACTCCATTATGTCTTTTACCATCACTTTATTGCCCAGTCTGGCGACTTTTACGGCCAGCCCCCTGCAAACCTTGCTAGACGCGGCTTTGGCAGCCAATCAATTAGTGCCTTATTCTTGCCAAGAAGGCGAGTGCGGCGTTTGCCGTGCCACTTTAATTGAAGGCCAAGTCAGCGCAGAAGGCAATGCGTTGCTCACCGCCGCCGAACAAGCTTCGGGGGAGATTTTGATTTGTCAGGCTAGGGCGCAATCCGATTTGCGTCTGTTGGTGCGCGAACCTGCTTCAAGGCAAGCAGAGGCCATCAAACCGAGCTATGCCTGCCGTTTGATACAAAAAAGACTGGTGCATGACGTGGCCATTTTAGAGTTGGCTTTGCCCCGTCAAACAGACTTTCATTTTCAAGCTGGGCAATACATAGACATAGCTTGCCTCGATGGAAAAATGCGCAGTTTTTCTTTAGCCAGTGCGCCTTACGATTTGACCGAAAAAGGCCAAATTGCCTTACACATACGCCAACAAATTGGCGGAGTTTTTTCAGATTATGTTTTCAACACCTTAAAAACCAACGATTTATTGCGCTTTCAAGGCGCAAAAGGCAATTTTGTATGGCAAACGCCCGCTCACCGCAGCGCCTTAATGTTGGCCAGTGGCACGGGCTTTGCACCCATATTTTCGATGATACGCCAGCGTATCCATGAAAAATGCGATGCGCCCATTACGGTGTATTGGGGCGCGAACGTGCTGGCCGACCTGTATTTATTGGAAGAGGCGCAAGCCTTAACGCAGCAATATCCACACATCCGCCTCATTCCTGTGTTGTCTGATGCGCCTGATTCTGATGCTTGGACAGGGCGCAGAGGCTTGGTGCACGAAGCCATTTTGGCCGATTACACCGATTTGTCACAGGTGGATTTGTACGCTTGTGGCGCGCCAGCGATGGTAGAAGCCGCTTACACGGCTTTGACACAAACGCGTCAATTGCCCAGCCAGCATTTTTATTCTGATGTTTACGTGCCTAAAAAATAAAATCGCGTCTTTGTGATTGTGGCCAACCTTTTTTCCCGTATTTTTCAGGGTAAAAAGGTTGGCCACAATGGTTTAAAGACTTACTTCAAGCCGGTTACGTCCGTCTACAAATGATCGTTGACAAAATCCGCCAGCCGCGAGCGCTCACCACGAGTCAAGGTAATGTGTCCTGCGTGTTCCCATTCTTTGAATCGATCCACCACATAAGTCAGCCCAGAACTGCCGCTGGTTAAATACGGCGTGTCAATTTGCGCCAAATTGCCTAAACACACGATTTTGGTACCTGGCCCTGCACGACTAATCAAAGTTTTCATTTGTTTGGGGCTTAAATTTTGCGCCTCGTCAATAATGACAAATTTATTTAAAAAGGTGCGTCCCCTCATAAAACTCATGCTTTTGACTTTAATTTTAGAGCCCAACAAATCGCGCGTGGCGGCTTTTGCCCATTCGGTATGCTGCGCGTCGGTTTTGGTTAACACTTCCAAGTTGTCTTCTAACGCGCCCATCCAAGGTGCCATTTTTTCTTCTTCCGTACCAGGCAAAAAGCCAATATCCTCACCAACAGGCACGGTGGCGCGCGTCATAATAATGTCGGCATAGCGTTGCGTTTCTAAGACTTGATGCAAGGCTGCGGCCAACGTTAACATGGTTTTTCCTGTGCCTGCGGTGCCGCTGATGCTGACAAAATCAATATCAGGATTCATCAACAAATTTAAGGCAAAATTTTGTTCTCGATTGCGCGCGGTCACGCCCCAAACGGCATTTTTTTGATGCGTGTAATCGCGCAAGGTTTCGAGCGTGGCGACTTTCCCCTCTAACTTGATGACTCTGGCCACAAAACCTTCCAAACCTTCGTCCCAAATGAATTCATTGGGGTGCCATTTCATCAAATCAGCGCCCACCAATTCATAATAAGCCCGCCCATTTTCTTGCCAAGACTTCAACTGCTGCGCGTGTTGTTCCCAAAACAAAGCATTAATCGGCTGCGAACCCGAATACAATACATCGCTGTCTTCGATGGCTTTGTCGCTGAAATAATCTTCGGCCACCAAACCCAAAGCGCGAGCTTTGATGCGCATATTTATGTCTTTAGAAACCAGCACGATTTGATGCTTAGTTTGGGTTGCGGCCAACCCTGCGGCCACGGCAATGATTTCATTATCGGCTTTGCCCAAGGTTAAAATTTGGTTGATGTCGGTGCGTATGGCTTCAGTCTGCAAAAATAGCCAACCTTGCGCCGACGCATCACCTGCCCCCGACAAAGCAATGCCTTGCGTTAAATCGCCTTCATGTTCCAACAACACTGACTCTAAAAAACGACTGCTTTGCCGTGCGCTACGCGCCAAGTCTGTCGTGCCTTTTTTTTGTGCATCGAGCTCTTCCAGCGTCATCATCGGAATGAACACATCGTGTTCATGAAACCGAAAAATGCAACTGGGGTCGTGCAGCAACACATTGGTGTCTAAAACAAATAATTTTTTTAGCGCCTTGGTTTGCTTACTCATGGCAAAACTCCTTTGTTTATAAGAATAAAAATAAGAGTAACTAAAAGATAACTTCGGCATAGGCCTTGACTCGATTATAGGCATTTTTCTCACCAACCGCTTGCAAAAAAAGCTTGCACGAGGGGGGGGGTTTGTTACAATGCGCACTTTATCTTTGACACTTTTTTTGGATACCACAATGGCACTGTTAGAAATTCGCAATGTTGTGAAACGATTCAACGACTACACCGCCGTCGACGGCGTGACCCTTTCCGTAGAATCGGGAGAATTTTTTACGTTATTAGGCCCATCGGGCTGTGGCAAAACCACCCTACTTCGGATGCTGGCTGGCTTTGAAAACCCAGACTCTGGGCAAATTTTACTCGACGGCCAAGATTTGGCCAACGTACCGCCCGAAAAACGGCCTGTACACACCGTGTTTCAAAATTACGCTTTATTTCCGCACATGACGGTTTGGGATAACATCGCCTTCCCGCTCAAAATGTCGGGCTGGGCTGAAGACAAAATGAAAGCTCAAGTCGAAGAATTACTCGAAGATGTGCATTTAACCGAATTTAGCCAGCGCTATCCGCACGAAATGTCGGGCGGCCAACGTCAACGTGTGGCCATTGCGCGCGCGCTCGTTGATCGTCCGCGCGTTTTGTTATTAGACGAACCACTGTCAGCTTTAGACGCAAAATTGCGCGAACAAATGCAAATCGAACTCATCAATTTGCAAAAAGAAGTTGGTATCACTTTTATTTACGTCACCCACGATCAAGGCGAAGCCTTGGCTTTATCGCATCGCATCGCCGTCATGAATCACGGTAAAGTCGCGCAACTCGACATACCCGAAAACATTTACAGCATGCCCAGCAGTCGTTTTGTCGCCGACTTCATCGGGACGTGCAACGTCCTAGAAGCCACCGTTGTCGACATCGGCACAGACACATTGCGACTCAATTTGAAAGGCTTGGGCGAAATGAATTGCCCTGCCGTGAGTGGCGTTGTGTTAGGCCAAAAAGGTTGGTTGGCTTTGCGTCCAGAAAAAATCCTATTGGATCGCACGCTAGCAAAACAAGATTCCCTAACGCATTTTTCAGGTCGCGTTCACGATTGTTTGTATTTGGGCGATGTCACGATTTATATTGTTGAAGCAGGTGATGGGGTATTAATTGAAACCATGCTGCCTAACAACATTCCCGGCGTGGCCAAATTTTTTGACGATAACGATCAAGTTGAAATGGCATGGCAATTTGATGCAGGACGTTTTTTAACCCAATAATAAACACAGAAAGGGGTTATGCCTAAATGAAAAAAATCGGTAATCGTGGGTATTGGGCATTAAATTTACCGCCCATGGTGTATTTAATTCTGTTTTTCCTAATCCCCTCGCTCATCATGACCGTGGCGGCTTTTAGAGAACCAGGAGAATTTGGCGGGCTCGCGCCTTTGTACGAACAAGTGGGCAATCAACTGACTTGGAACCTCACCTTCAGTAATTTTGCGCGGTTGGGTGAAGATGCCATCTACTTTAATTTATTTTTAAAATCAGCTATTTATGCAGCCATAACGACCTTAATCTGTTTGATTATGGCCTATCCCGTGGCTTGGTTGATTGCTCGATCTAAAAAGAAAAATCGCGACTTATTGTTATTGTTGGCCATTTTGCCGTTTTGGTCTAACTTTTTGGTGCGTATTTATGCTTGGATGATTATTTTAGGCCCTCAATCCATTTTGGTTAAAGGCATTAATTGGTTCACCGCCCATTTGGGCATGGAGCCGATGCAGTTTTTGTTTACCGCCAAAGCCGTCATTATTGGCATGGTTTATGTCAATTTGCCCTTTATGATTTTGCCGCTTTATACCAATTTAGAAAAACACGACATGGCGTTATTGGATGCGGCGCAAGATTTAGGCGCAAATGCTTGGCAACGCTTTTGGCGCATTACGTGGCCTCTTTCTATGCCGGGTGTTTTGGCTGGGTCGGCTTTGGTGTTTGTCCCATCGCTGGGCATGTTTGCCATTCCCGATATTTTGGGCGGCACCGATGCGATTATGATCGGGAATTTGATTAAGCAACAGATTTTAGATTCGCGCGATTGGCCTTTTGGTTCTGTGTTGGCCTTAATGCTTACTTTGGGCGTTTTGTTGATATTGGCAGGCACTTCGTGGCTCGCAGGCGGCGGTTTGGCTCGCTTAAAACAACGCAAAACCCTTTCAAAAAAACAAGGAGAAGTTCATGGCTCTGGTCGGTAAACGGCGAGGTTCTTGGCCGCTTTGGTTGGCCGCAAGCATCACTTACGCCTTTTTATACATTCCACTCATCGTGGTGATTGTGTTTTCTTTTAACGACTCCAAACTCAATGCCGAATGGGTAGGTTTCACCACCAAATATTACGGGCTTTTGTTTCATAACGAAAAAATGCTCCTTGCGGCTAGAAATTCTTTGTTAATCGGCATAGTGGCCAGTTTTTTTGCCACCGTTTTGGGGACGTTGGCCGGCATTGCGTTGCACAAATATCGCCCCAAATTTTTGTCTTTTTTGGTGCTCACCCCCATCGCCATTCCCGAATTATTGGTTGGCGTGAGTTTGATTATTTTCTATGTTTTGGTCAACGAATTAACGGGTTATCTAGAATTGGGCTTTACCACCGTTTTGCTGTCGCACATTGCTTTTTGTTTGGGGTTTGTGGCCTTAATCGTCAATGCGCGGATGAAAGGCATGGACGATGCCTTGGTTGAAGCTGCCCGCGATTTGGGCGCATCGCCTTTTCAAGCCTTCCGTTTGGTGACTTTGCCCCAAATTTTGCCCGCCATCATTGCTGGCGCATTAATGGCTTTCACTTTGTCCATAGACGATTTTGTCATCACCTTTTTTACCGCAGGCGCAGGCGTTTCGACTTTACCGACCGAAATTTATTCCATGATTAAAATCGCCGTCACGCCCGAAGTCAATGCCATTTCAGCGGTGCTGTTGCTCACCAGTTTGGCTTTGATTTTGTTGGTGAAAAAAATTGCCCCCAGCGCCTTGCGTGGCAATTAACACAACATAAGAACCCCGTTTGTCAATAAACCCTTGTGGCCAACCTTTTTCCCCAATATTTCAGGGAAAAAGGTTGGCCACAACCCTAAAATCAAAGCAGTTTTTGTTGCCATCCTTAAGCTAGATTGCGCAAAGCCGCGGCTAGCGTTGGGTAGCGAAAGGTGTAACCCGCTTCAGATAAACGCCGAGGTTCTACGCGCTGCCCATCTAAAAACAATTGAGCCATTTCCCCCATCGCCGCACGGATAGGCGTGGCTGGTAGATGAAACCAAACTGGGCGATGCAACACTTTGCCAACCTGTTTGGCAAACGTTGCTTGGCTGATGCAATCTGGCGCAACAAGGTTGTAAGTGCCTTGCAAAGTCTGGTCGCGAAAAGCAAGAGCCATCACTTGCAGGACATCTTCAAGATGCACCCAACTCATCATTTGCTGGCCGTTTCCCATGCGCCCACCAACCCCAAATCGAAAAGGCATCAATAAAGGCAACAAAGCACCGCCTTTGCCAAACACAACGCCCAGCCTTAAAACCACTTGGCGCACGCCAAAGTCGGTCGCAGGGTGCGCTGCCGCTTCCCAGTTGGCGCACAATTCCGCCATAAATCCGTTACCTTTGCTGGCTGCTTCGTCCAAGTTTTCACTGGCATCGCGCACCCCATAAAAACCAATCGCTGAGGCTTGTATCCAGACGCTGGGTTTTTGTTTGGCCTGTTTAAGCCAAGTCATTAAGGCTTCCGTGGTATCCACCCGACTGGCCAACAGTTGGGCTTGGCGTTTGGGACTCCAACGGGGGCCAGCGACGGGCGCGCCCGCCAAATTGATGATGACATCAAATATTTCGTCGTGGCCAATTTTGCTCAAGGTTCGCACGCAACGGGCTCGGCCATCAAACAAATAGGCCGCTTTTAACGGATCACGTGCCAATAGACTGACGGTGTGGCCAGCATCAAGCAATTGATTCACCAAGGCTTCGCCGATAAATCCAGTGCCACCCGTAATGAGTACACGTTGATAAGCGCCGCCCACAAATGGATTGGCAGGCTGTTTTTCACGCCCCAATCGTAATGCGGCCAAGCCATCACGAATCCCAGACGCGGTAACGCCAATCGCAAACAGCGTCAATACCCAACTTTGCCAACCAAAATTTAAAGCGACCAAATTGCTGGGTAATTGCCCCCATTTCGCCAATTGCAAGCAATACAACGCAAAAAATGCGCCGCCATTAACCGCCAAAATGGTGTGCATCATGCGTTCGACGGCAGGCAATTTTCGGCTGCGATCTTCGACCACAAAATCCCATAAAGTTAAGCCAATTTCCAACAAAAACAGCGCCGCAATCACCGCTGCCCATGCGCCATGAAATTGTAAATGAGCCATACCCATAAACAAAACACCGTAAAAACAAGACCGCAAAGCATGAATCGACAATTCCAATTTGGCACTGCGGCGATAAGGCAGCCCAACCGTCAGTTCATGATGATAAAGCGTGTCTAACGCACCAAGACAAGCTTGAGCAATCAGCAAAGTGAAAGCGGCATTCAATAAAAAATAATCAACCATAATGAGACTCACTTAATGTTATTTGAATAAGAGAAACGACGATCGTGACCATAAAGCCAAATCAATGGCGGCAATAATAAAAACAAAGCCAAGCCATCTAACCACACGTGCAACCACATGGCTTTTTGGGCAGAAAGCAACATATCTTGCGGTGCCCACAACACAAGGCCAGCCATCAAACCGCCCCAAGCCAGTGGGGTTTTCAAGCGATTGCCGATGTGCACCAACGCAAGCATATACACAGAATAACTTTGTAAGGTTGCGCCGAACAAAGCCAGCCACCAAATTTGTTGGGTTCTGGCGGGCGCAGGAGCAAGCTCTGTCCCCCAAAACCTTAGTTCAACCAGCCCCAAATAGCCATCAAACCACCCCAAACCACCAGCCCAAGTCAATATCAAACCCACCAAGCAATGCGCCAACCCAGCCGCATACAAGTACAAAACCACTTTGTCACGTACCATAAGATTCCTTTTCAGTGAAGTTGACATAAAATTGCGCATAATAACATAGCTTGTGGCCAACCTTTTTCTCCAATTTTTTCGGGAAAAAGGTTGGCCGCAATGTGTTTATAGGCTTCAGTCAAATTCTAAATGTTACTTGATGGTACTAACCGTTGAAATTCCTCATCAAAAGACTGTTGTTTGTCCCTATTGTACAATGGCAAGCCAATCAAACGATAATTCAAATCCTCTGCATTGATGATATTTCCTAAGCCATATTTAGCGCTAATTTCCTTTAAAAAGTCTTCTTTCCATTGATCATATTCAAGCAAATGCGCTCCTTTAGGCTCAATAAATACCTGATAAATCAATGGGGAATTTTCTATGCCATTGTCAAAAGACGATTTGGTTTTGAGAAATAAAATAAAGTCAGGCTGAAATCCTTGGCCAGTCTTAAAATCATAGATTTTGTAAACCTCTTCGTTTCGTAACAAGTAAATCTCTTCGTAATGTTCTTGCAAATTACCAAAAGTCTTTTTAATGAAATCAACCAATGCCACCTCTTCACTGCTACCAACAAACCCATCTAAAACATACCAATCATGCTTAGGTATGCTTTTGTCTTCTTGAGTAATATCAATACTTTTTACTTTCGGCTCTAAAAACAAGCGACTAAAGGAGGTTGATGTAAATTCAGTGCCTATTTTCGGCACTATGACTTTTTTCAACTCACCAAACACACGATTAAGAAAAGCCAGCACCATACTCAATTTTTCATCATGACCAATGGCTTCATAATCCAATTCCTTAGGACAAATGATATGGATTTTAAAATTCGCCAATTTATCAGTGTGCAACTCGTCCATACTTTCAATCTGTAATTCTTTTTTTAAGTGTTCAAATTGAAATAAAGCTTGATCTTGCTTGGCTTTAATATGAATGGCTTTTTGAACGATGTGTTTTTCTATCTCTTTGAATGATTTAGTTACCGTTTGCCAATTTGAACTTGATGCCATTTTGATGGTGGATTGTTCATCAAAATCTACTTGCTCCTCTTTCATTTCAAACCCTTTAACCGTGTATTCAAATTTGTTGCATATATCTTTTAAGTTTGTTTTTCTACGGTTTGGGTTGTCAATTTGATGATTAACAAATACTTTGGTTTTCTTAAAAAAATCACTGTTTTTAAATTTTGACTTTAAATCAAAGGTTTTGATGACTTTGTTGTCTTCCAGAAAACCCTCTTTTTTCAATTCCCGTTTTAACTCATCTAAATATCGACTTTCGTTGGTTGAATGAAAATACAACTCTTCCAAAGCCCGTAATTCATGATGTAAATCATCATCAAATTTACGTTTGTTGCGTATTTTATCAGCGTAAACAAAAGGGAAGTAACGCACGCCACGGCCTATTAATTGCTTTTCTGAAACCGTCGCCGCACCTGCTTTACGCTTACCTTTACTGTCTTTCCCTTCATCTCGGCCTTCATACAAACGCACAATATCAAATAAATTTAAGACATCCCAACCTTCCGTTAAACGTTGCACGGTAAAAATCGCCCGTATTGTGTTGCTCTTAGCTTCTAAATTATTTAATAACTGATCCGTTTGTTCGTCGGTTTTTTCTTTTTGACTATTGTTTGTTTTTGAATTGGTGATGATGACATTTTTTTCTTGAAAATTTTGTTTAAGCCAATCCACTATCAAACCAAACTGGTTGCCTTCTTGATCTTGATTTTTAATAAAGTCCAACACTTTGGCGATGCGTGATTTAGCCTGTTCATTAGGGTGATTGTTTTCTGATTCATCGATATGTGATTGAATATGCTTTAAAAAAACAAAATCATCCACCGACAAATCACTCATCCACTGAATAAAATCTTCATAATCGGTTCTTGATTCAGAAATGTCTTTACTACGGAACAAAATCACTGGTTTAAAGTTGGCCACACCATGTTTTAACGCCATTTGATGGCGATACCATTGAAACAGCAGAGCCTGCAAGACACGCTCTTTTTTGCCTAAGCTCGTTGCAATTAAGTTAATTTCTTTGGTGTAGCCTGCTTTTAAAAAAGCTTTCAAATCAAATTTAAAAATGATTTTATCTTGGTATTTTTCGGCCACCGCTTTGAGTTCAGGCACGGTGGCCGTAAATTCTAGCAAGACATTTTGGCCGCATCTTGTTGAACCCTGATTTTTATACAAAATCAAATCAATGACCATATGTTCCCAGCCCCGTTTTTCAATTTCTACGGCACTGGTGCGCTCGGTGATTTCTGTATCAATCACATCAGCAATCGCCTTGGCTTTTTTGTTCGTGTCGGCATTCAAATGATGCGCTTCATCGGCCAACATCAATAATTTAAATTGATGCAAATCATCTAAAGTCGTTTGGTTTTCTTTTTCGAGATGCACATCGTTATACAATTTTTGTATGGTGGTGAATTTAATTTCCATGCCTTGTGGATCGTTTGAAAATACCTCGACTTTGTTAAGGATAATGGTTTCATCATTGATGACGATGCGGTCTTTAAACAAATATTTAGGGTGTGATGCCTCCATCAAATTGGCTTCTGTTTTACCGACTATGTTATTGGTATTCACAAAAAACAAGACATGGCGATAACCTTGCTTGTAATAATGCAGCAACAAAGCCGCCATCACCAAAGTTTTGCCCGTGCCTGTGGCCATATTAAACATCAAATGCGTGGGTTGATTGACGGGTTTTAAGCCGTTATCTTGGTCTTCGTAAGCCAAAAAATATTGCAAGGCTTGTTTTTGCCAATCAAAAAAATCATGTTTTAGGTTGGCCGCAAGATAGGCTGGCAATTCGATTTTTTTAAGGGTTTTTTGACCCACTACCTTTTCAATCTTTTCATACAAAGGGCAGTTAGATTGAGCCATGATTTGCCCCTTCATAAAAAGCCTTGGTTAAGGCTTGGTCGGCCTCATCAATGCCAAATTTTTTGTCCGCCATTTCAGTGGCTTGGACATACAATTGATTGTTATCGAGCATTTCAATAAAAAAGCGTTTTTGTTCGTCCAAAGTTAACGCTCTAAACCCTTCTTCTTTCAACACTTGGGCTTGAAATACTTTGATATTCAAATTGTAATTTAAAAAATAATCCGCCGTCATTTGCTCAAATAAAGCCTCTAATGCAGGTAAACTGTCTGCGGCCAACAGCGCTTCTTTGGCGCTTTCGTTCCATTTGGCCAGTTCGACATAAATAAATGAATGGTAATACCCCCACAAAACCGAAGCATTGAAAAGTAGAACCCTTTACAATAAACCCAAAAGGAGTTTTACATGAAAACCAGCAAATACAGCGAAAGCCAA
>JBILQJ010000076.1:0-3901 GCA_044373325.1 Burkholderiales bacterium | reverse complement strand
TCCGAACAGGACAGTGAAACACCTTAGCGCCGATGATAGTGCCCATTACGGGTGTGAAAGTAGGACACCGCCAACCCCATACCAAACGCCCCAGCCTAACCGCTGGGGCGTTTTAACGTCTGGCGTAATTTATTTAATTTAGTACTCTGGGTTCCCTTTAGCGATTGTTGCTTCGGTTATTTGAAACCAAGCCCCTTGCGGCCAACCTTTTCCCAAATAAACTGGGTAAAAGGTTGGCCGCAAGGGGTAATTAGTATTGATGCTGAGCTAAATATTCGCTACCCACACAAAATCGCCGTGTTCGCGCAGACCATGCAAGGTCATGCCGTATTGGGCGAGCTCGTTTTTTTTCCACGCGCCTAATTGTTGTTTGCGCTTGAATTTGCTGAGTTTATAGGTCAGCCTCGCCATGATTGTACTTCGATACGTTTGGTGAATTTAGTAAAGCGCAAGCTAGTAAAATAAACGCCGATCCTGACACATTATCAACAAAAAAAGAATTGGCTAGAGAGGAAATTTCCATGCAAGCTAATAAAGCAAAGAAATTAGCCCTCCATAATAGTCGCAAGGAGCGAGCTTGCCAAGCGGCCCCAATCACTAATCCTAATAAAGTTGAAATACCCATTGCACCAAGTTCAACACCAAACCATAAATAATTATTATGAGGGTTGCCTGACTCAGGAACAAAACTGTGATTGGCTTTTGTGAGACGCTTGTATTCTTGACTGTAACTGGCGACACCATGGCCAAGAAAAGGCTGTTCTTGTATGAGTTGCAGGCTATTTTTATAAAACTCTAACCGCAGGCCTAACGAGGTATGGGCGGTACTGCCTTGCATATAAGAGATGGTTTCCTCGTGGGCTTGCTCAAACCCCTGCTTGATGACAGAAGAGTAATTTAATAAGGAAGAACTAATAATCAAGAGTCCGATGCTTCCCAACAGCAAACCTTTACGCCAATTCCAAACTAAAAGGATGGTCGCTAACATACCAAGAAAGACAAGTTGCCCTGTTCGACCGGGTACAACAAAAAATATATTGTACGAAATCAATCCCAATCCAATCATCGCAAAGTACTTCTTATAGTCTGTCCACTGTTTCATGACTAAACCACAAAAAAGGCCAGTACCCAACAAACTGGCAAAGAGATTATGCGTAATGTGATCTCTAAAAACTGCCCAATCGCCTATTTTTGCTTTATAGATTGGATAATCTATCCATACGGAAAGGCAAGACAAAATAACACTAAGCATCACCATGCTAGAAAAACTGATTAGAAACCCTTTCCTGTGTTTTTCGTTAGAAAAGAAAAACAAAAAAACAGGAATGAAAAAATAATTACGTAATTTCAAAATAAAGGCCCAAGCTTCTGTTGAGCTTGCAGATGTCCATGCAATCGATAAGATAAAAGCAAAACCCAAAGCCAAAGCCGCTATAGAAAAGGGCATTTTTATGTATTCTAATAATTTGCGCCCAGACCCTATTGTCAATAAACCACACAGCAGCATTGCACCCATACTGATATTTTGCCCTGCGGTTGAAATGGGTATGGCCAATCCAGCTAAAATAGCCACAAAAAAAGAGAATTTGGCCTGTAATGACATGAGACGCTCCATACTTAAAAGTAAAAGTGCCTATTATACGATTGATGCACCCCGCTCGCCGTTTTTTTTTGCGACCAACCTTTTCCCCTGATTTTTGAGGTAAAAAGGTTGGCCGCAAGTTTGTCTTTGAAACGCCTAAGTTTTAGGTCTAAATCGTTTATAATACGTTTTTTTTCGAGCCGCTTTCATACACTTTTATTTCAACAAGGAAAAACTCATTATGTCTAAAATTTTAATCTTGGATTTTGGTTCGCAAGTGGCGCAGTTAATTGCACGCCGTGTGCGCGATGCGGCTGTGTATTGCGAATTGCACCCGTTTGATATGCCTTTGGCCGACATTCAGGCTTTTGCGCCCAATGCGATTATTTTGTCGGGGGGGCCCAATTCGGTTTACGAATCGGATTATCAAGCCGATGCGGGCATCTTTGAGTTGGGTGTGCCAATTTTGGGCATTTGTTACGGCATGCAGTTTATGGCACAAACCTTGGGCGGACGGGTTGAAAGTTCCGAGCAACGTGAATTTGGCCATGCCGAAATTCGAGCCCGTGGCCACAGCGCTTTATTGACTGGCTTGCAAGACCGCGAAAACGAGCAAGGCCACGGTTTGTTGAACGTTTGGATGAGCCACGGCGACAAAGTCACGGCTTTGCCAGCAGGGTTTAGCGTCATCGCCGAAACGCCCAGCTGCCCGATTGCGGCCATGGCGGACGAAACGCGCCATTTTTACGGTGTGCAATTTCACCCCGAAGTTACCCACACACCGCGCGGTGCGGATATGTTGAGCCGTTTTGTGTTGGACATTGCGGCTTGCCAACCGACTTGGACCATGCCCAATTACATAGAAGAAGCCGTGCAAAAAATCCGCGCCCAAGTCGGCACGGACGAAGTGATTTTGGGCTTGTCGGGCGGTGTGGATTCGTCTGTGGCGGCCGCGCTCATTCATAAAGCCATCGGCTCGCAGTTGACTTGTGTATTTGTAGATCACGGCTTGTTGCGCTTGAACGAGGGCGCGATGGTGATGGAAATGTTTGGCGATCGCTTGGGTGTGAAAATCATTCCCGTGCAGGCCGAAGCCTTATTTATGGGCAAATTGGCGGGCGTGACCGACCCAGAAGCCAAACGCAAAATCATCGGTGCAGAATTTGTCACCGTGTTTCAGCAAGAAGCCGAAAAATGCGCCAACGCGCGGTGGTTGGCGCAAGGCACCATTTACCCTGACGTGATTGAATCGGCAGGCAGCAAAAACGGTAAATCGCACGCCATCAAAAGCCACCACAACGTGGGCGGCTTGCCTGACACGTTAAATTTAAAATTGCTTGAACCGCTGCGCGATTTGTTTAAAGACGAAGTGCGCGCGCTGGGCGTGGCGCTGGGTTTGCCAGCTGACATGGTGTATCGCCATCCTTTCCCTGGGCCGGGTTTGGGCGTGCGGATTTTGGGTGATGTGCGCCCTGATTTTGCCAATTTGTTGCGCCGCGCCGATGCCATTTTTATCGAAGAACTGCGCAACACGCGCGATGCGGCCACGGGCAAAACGTGGTACGAACTCACCAGCCAAGCGTTTGCGGTGTTTTTGCCCGTCAAAAGCGTGGGCGTGATGGGCGATGGCCGAACTTACGATTACGTGGTGGCCTTGCGCGCTGTGGTCACGTCCGACTTTATGACCGCGCATTGGGCAGAATTGCCGTACAGCTTGCTGGGGCGTGTGTCCAATCGCATCATCAACGAAGTGCGCGGCATCAACCGCGTGGTGTACGATGTCAGCGGCAAACCCCCAGCTACCATTGAATGGGAGTGAGGGTTGGTGTTTAAGCGTTTAAGTTAAGCATTAAGTAAAAAAAGGTTGGCCGCAAGGGTTAAAACGTTGCGGCCAACCTTTTTAATCATTAATATCTTGATTTTATTTTTAAATAAAAAGGAATTTCATCATGTCGGACACGCTTACCGTTGCAGTAATAGGAGGGTTATCGTACGTAGCACAGAAAGTATTTGAGCCAACCCTGGTACAATTGGGTCTTGATTTTAAGGGCTTATATATTGATGGACGCAATAAGCTTGTTGAGCTAGCAACAAAAAAAGTGTCAAATCCTGATGAGAAAAAAATTGCGAATCTTAGGGCGGCCCATATGATATTTTGGGATGGCTCCTTGGCAGCTTTAAACAATGAGTTTTGTGCTGTTGTGGTCTAATAAACAAGGACACCTAATTAGGTTGAAAGATTAACTCAACGAGGTGAAAAATGGGACGTAAAACCTACACAAGAGAATTTAAATTAGATGCGGTTCGATTGGTCACAGA
>JBILQJ010000038.1:0-16258 GCA_044373325.1 Burkholderiales bacterium | reverse complement strand
CAGTTCGGGTTTATCACCTGCCTGTGCCAACGCCAAAACTTGGGCTTTGGCTTCGGCCAAAGGCAAACCTTGGCGGAACAAAATTTTATAGACGTTTTTGACTTGTCGTATGGCTTCGGGCGAGCTGCCTCGGCGCTTCATGCCTTCGCTGTTGATGCCAGCGGGAGCGCCTTGATAACCAGCCGCCATCACATACGGCGGCACGTCTTGATTCACGCCCGTGCTAAACGCCGTCATGGCGTAATCACCGATGCGACAAAATTGCCTCACCATCGTAAAGCCACCCAAAATCACGCCGTTTCCTATCGTGACATGACCTGCCAAAGACGCGCCATTGGCGAATATGGTGTTATCGCCCACCATGCAATCGTGCGCCAAATGGACGTAAGCCATAATCCAATTGCCATTGCCCAACCGCGTGAGACCGCCGTCTTGTATCGTGCCCAAATTAAACGTGCAAAATTCACGAATGACGTTGTTATCGCCTATGATTAATTGAGTGGGTTCGCCTGCGTATTTTTTGTCTTGCGGCACCGCGCCCAACGAACAATACTGAAAAATTTTATTGTTTGCACCGATGGTGGTGTGGCCTTGTATGACCACGTGCGGCCCTACCCAAGTGTTTGCGCCTATGACCACGTTGGCGCCGATGACACTAAATGGCCCAATTTCAACCCCATCGCCAATCACCGCGCCAGCTTCCACCACCGCCATGGCGTGGATTTTTGCTCCAGCATGTATGGCCATGAGTTAAACCTCCTTGCGCGCGCACATGATTTCAGCTTCGCAAGCCAATTCGCCATCAACGTGCGCTGTGGCCCAATATTTGCCGATGCCGCGTTTGACAGCGATGGCTTCTATGTTAAAAACCAATTGGTCACCGGGTATGACTTGGCGTTTAAAGCGCGCTTTGTCTATGCCCACAAAAAAATATAACTCGTTGTCTTTGCGTCCACCCACGGTTTTGATGGCCAACAAGCCAGCGACTTGCGCCATGGCTTCAACAATCAACACGCCCGGCATGATGGGATAATCGGCAAAATGTCCCATAAAAAAAGGCTCGTTCAGCGTGACGTTTTTATACGCGCGGATGCGTTTGCCCAACACCAATTCAGTCACTCGATCGACCAACAAAAAAGGATAACGGTGCGGCAAATGGTGCATGATTTCGCGAATGTCAAAACCCGCTTCTATCGTTTCAGCGGCTGAATCTACAAGGTTAGTCTCGGGGGTATTCATAAAAAAATTATCCTTTTTAAGGGTTAGAATGGGTTTGCACAGATGCCTGCACAAACATAAAAAACAAAACAGCGCATTATAAACGCGCTTTAGACTTGCGGCCAACCTTAAAATCAGCCAAATTCAAACAAAAACACTAAAAAACACAAACTTATCTCAAACTTAGCTTTTATTTAAACCGATATTGACTACAATGGTTTCAACTCAATGCCGCTTCAAGCCGCATTCTTCTACCGATTTATCACATCTTAAAAAGGAAAACCCATGTCCACCCAACCCCAATTATTTGACCGACTCATCGAGCAAGCCCGTACCTTAGGCGCTTTGCCCATGGCCGTTGCGCATCCTTGTTCTAAAGATGCCTTACAAGGCGCGATTGATGTTTATACCCAAGGCATAGCCACGCCGATTTTAATTGGCCCAGAAGCCCGTATCCGCCAATTGGCCGACAGCATGAACTTGTCTTTAGACGGCGTAGAAATTGATTCTGTGCCGCACAGCCATGCCGCCGCCGCGCGGGCGGTTGAACGCGTTCGTGAAGGGTCGGCCGCCTTTTTAATGAAAGGCAGTTTGCATACGGACGAGTTTTTAACCGCCATCATCGATCGCACCAAAGGCATACGCACCGAGCGCCGACTTAGCCATATTTTTTTAATGAATTTAAAAAGTTACCACAAAACGCTATTCATTACGGATTCGGCCATTAACATCGCGCCCGATTTGACCACCAAAATGCACATTTGCCAAAATGCCATTGATTTGTGTCACGTTTTGGGCATAGCCCAACCCAAAGTCGCCATTTTATCGGCAGTGGAAACCATCAACGAAAAAATCCAATCCACCTTAGATGCCGCCGCTTTGTGTAAAATGGCCGATCGTGGCCAAATTGTAGGCGGCTTACTTGACGGCCCGTTGGCTTTTGATAATGCCATTTCACGCGATGCAGCTCAAATCAAAGGCATTTTGTCGCCTGTGGCTGGCGATCCTGATATTTTGCTCACGCCCGATTTGGAATCAGGCAATATTTTATCAAAACAACTCATTTATTTGGCAGGTGCGGCCTCGGCAGGCGTGGTCATGGGTGCAAAAGTGCCTATCGTGTTAAACAGCCGCTCGGACGACGCGCGCAGCCGTTTGGTGTCCGCCGCCGTGGCTGCTTTAATCGCCGAACACAAACGCAAACTCATCGTCTAACGCCCTTTTATTTTTAATCACTTTACTTTGGTTCATTTTATGTCTTTAACGCCCATTTTATTAGCCATTAACGCTGGCTCTTCTTCTTTAAAATTTCGAGTTTACACGCCAGACGGCACGCAATTTTTATGCGGTGGATTGATAGAGCGCATCGGTTCGCCCACGGCCCTGTTGTCCGCAAAAAAAGCCGACGGCGAAGTCTTATTAAAAAATCAAGAAATTGCAGGCCAATTAACGCAAGCCATAGAAGCTGTTTTGGCTTTGTTACAAACTCAAGGCTACCGCTTGCAAGCCTCTGTGCATCGCGTGGTGCATGGCGGTGGCCTGTATCAACAAGCGGTCAAAATTACGCCCGAAGTTCGCCAACAATTGGGCGACTTTGCCCGTTTAGCGCCTTTGCATCAGCCAGCCAGTTTGGCCGTGATTGATGCTTGCACGTTGGCCGCACCACAAGCGCCGCAAATCGCTTGTTTTGATACGGGTTTTCACGCCAGCTTGCCCGAATTAGCCACGCGCTACGCCATAGACGACAAATGGCATGAAGCAGGCTTGCGCCGTTACGGTTTCCATGGCTTGTCTTACGCTTACATCGCACGCCAACTTGACAGCATCGGCCTCAACAACAAAAAAGTCATTGTTTGCCATTTGGGCAGCGGCGCGAGTTTATGCGCCATGAATAATGGCGTAAGCATCGCCACCAGCATGGGCTATTCACCGCTAAGCGGCGTATCGATGGGCACGCGCCCAGGGGAATTGGATGCCGACATTCCTTTGGTTTGGCAATCAGAATACGGCATGAGCGTGGCAGAAGTGCGCGATGAATTGTATAAAAAATCAGGCTTGTTGGGCGTTTCTGGGCTTTCCAATGACATGCGTGATTTAGAAAACAGCACCGACCCCAAAGCCAAAATGGCCTTGGATTTATTTCACTACAAAGTCATCGGCCAAATTGGCGAGTTGGCCGCCCACTTGGGCGGGCTCGATGCGCTGATTTTTACCGCTGGTGTGGGCGAAAATGGCAACCTCACTCGTGAATGTATCCTTCATCAATTCGGCTGGTTAGGTTTTGAGTTGGATACGGCCAAAAATGTCTTGCGTGGCGTTTCACCCAATCAAATCACCACGCCCAACAGTGTGCGTTCGGCCTATGTGATTGCCACCGATGAAGAAGGCGAAATGGCCATGCAAGCCGCTGCTTTATTGGCAACGCAACACTAAATTGCACTGATTTTTAGCAGTATTTTAAATAGGCTACGGCCTATTTTTCTTTTTCTTTTTTATTTTAATGAATTGAGATGATTCGGTTTTATGCAAACACTGACCCCTGCCCATTCCACCCAAACAAAAAAACAAAGTTTAACAGCCGCCACCTTGCTGTTTCCTTTCTGTTTGGTTTTATATGAATTTTCAACCTACATTTGCAACGACATGATACAACCGGGTATGTTGGCCGTGGTGCAAGAATATGGCGTTGGCATAGAATGGGTGCCGACTTCCATGACTGCTTATTTGGCAGGTGGTATCGCTTTGCAGTGGTTATTGGGGCCTTTATCCGACAGGGTTGGCCGCAGACCTGTGATGTTGGCAGGTGTTTTATGGTTTATGGTCACGTGTTTGGCGACGTTATGGGCATCTAGCATAGAATTTTTTATGATTTTGCGCTTTTTACAAGGCATCAGTTTGTGTTTTATTGGGGGCGTAGGCTACGCCGCCATACAAGAATCGTTTGACGAAGCCGATTGCATCAAAATCACGGCTTTAATGGCCAATGTGGCTTTGGTTGCGCCTTTGTTGGGGCCTCTTTTTGGTGCGGCGTGGGTGCATTATTTACCGTGGAAAACGATGTTTTTCTTATTTGCTTTCTTGGCCTTGATTGCCTTTTTTGGTTTACAAAAAAGCATGCCAGAAACCGCCACGCGCTTGGGCGAAACTTTGGCGGTGCGGCCATTAATGCAAGATTATGCAGTCGTTCTTAAAAACAAAGCCTTTTTGGCTGGCGCGTTTGCCATTGCATTTGCCAGCGTGCCTTTATTGGCTTGGATAGCTCAATCGCCCGTGATTATCATAACGGGTGAAGGCCGCACCAGCTACGATTATGGTTTGTTGCAAGTGCCTATTTTTGGTGCATTGATTATGGGCAATTTGGTGTTGGCTAAATTAAGCGCCAGTTGGCGAGTGCGCGACTTAATCCGCGTTGGCGCTTGGCCTTTGGGCTTGGGCTTAAGCATGGCGGCCGTGGCCACTGGGCTGGATGCGCACGCTTATTATTGGATGACCGCAGGCTTAAGCTTGTATGCCTTTGGCATCGGACTGGCCAACGCGGGCTTGGTGCGCCTAACCTTATTTGCCAGCGACATGAGCAAAGGCACGGTGTCTGCTGCTATGGGGATGTTACAAATGTTCATTTTTATTGCAGGCATAGAATGCAGCAAACACGCGTATTTGGTGGGCGGAAACGGCTTATTCAGCGCCTTTAATTTGTTGATGGGCGCGGCGTGTTTATTGTGCATAGGCTTTTTTCTTAAAGACCCAACGCGCGGCACGACAGCCGATAATTAAGCCAGACAGGCGCAAAGAGTGTCTCAACCACTGCCCTATTTTTGCGGCCAACCTTTTTTCCACAAAAATGGGGAAAAGGTTGGCCGCAACTTTGCGTTATAATCTCAACCACCGAAACACAGATGCTTTTATTTGATGAAGGATGCAACCATGCAATGGTCCGATTTATTATCTACGCAACGTTTTAAAGTTGAAAATGGCAAGGTCATGCCTTTGTCGACTTCGCTGCCCATCGCCGCGACGCTAGAAACCCGCAGCGAATTTCACATCGATTACGATCGCGTGGTGTTTTCCAAAGCCTTTCGGCGCTTGGGCAGAAAAACCCAAGTTCACCCTTTATCAACCAACGATCATGCTCACAATCGATTGACGCACAGCATAGAAGTGGCCAGTGTTGGCCGCAGTTTGGGGAATATGGTGGGCGCAAAAATGGCAGAAAAAGGACTTTTGCCGCCCAATTTCACGCAATTTCACATCGGCAACATCATACAAGTGGCTTGTTTGGCGCACGATTTAGGCAATCCGCCTTTTGGCCATACAGGCGAAGCCGCGTTAAGGGCTTGGTTTGCGCAGCCCGAACACGCGCATTATTTAACAGGCTTGACCGAGGCCGAAAAAGCCGACGTGCAAAGGTATGAAGGCAATGCCCACAGCTTGCGTTTTTTGGCCAGCTTAGAAATGTACGGCAACGCAGGCGGTATGCGCCTGACTGCGGCCTCCTTAGGAACGCTGATTAAATACCCTTGGACAGCGGCCACGTTTCCTGACAAAGAAAAATTCAATCTTTATCAAACAGAATTGACTTATTATCAAGCCATCGCCCAGGCTTTGGGGCTCAAACAATACAGCACAACGCATTGGGCGCGTCACCCTTTGTCTTATTTAATGGAAGCCGCCGATGACATTTGCTACGCCATTATTGATTTAGAAGATGCCGTTGAAATGGGCATATTGCCCATGGCCGAGTTTGAAGACGCTTTGTCTGGCTTATGCACCAATGAAAGCACCGATTTACAAGACAGTTCGCAACGTTGCGCAGCACTGCGCGGTAAGGCCGTGGGCTTGTGCATAGAAGAAGTCAGTCACCAATTTATTTTGTACGAACAAGCCCTGCGCACAGGCCAATTTCCAGCCAAGGATTTAATCAGCGTCTGCAAACCCAGCGTAAAAAATGCGCTCAACACCGCCAAAGCCTTAGCCAAAGAAAAAATTTACCAACACAAAGCCAAGATATTGACCGAGTTGGCCGCCTTCCCTTGTTTAGGCATTTTATTAACAACCTTGATTCCAGCCACTTATATTTGGGTACAACAACAAGGCCAAGGGCTTAGTGTGCAACAAGCGCTGGCTTTGCAATTATTAGAAAAGCCACTTAGCCCCGAAATCAGCCTTTATCAAGCTTATATGCAAGTACTTGATTTTATTGGCAGCATGACGGACAACTACGCGGCAAAAGTGGCCAGAGACATTTCTGGTCTTACCTTAATTTGACACGCGACCGCCCCTGATTTATGGCTTAATGGTATGATGACTGTGTTTTATTTTTACTTTTTTGGGATAATGAAATCATGACTTGGATTGCTTTAATTGTAGCTTTAGCCTTAGAACAACTGCGCCCTTTGGGACAATTTTCAAAAGTATGGCGCTGGTTTGAGGCTTACGTTGCCCATCTCAAAACCCAATGTAACGCGGGCAAACGCGCTTATGTTGTTTTGGCGTGGGTTACCGCCGTTGTGCCGCTGACCTTGCTGGCTTGGTTGGTTTATATTGCGCTTCATTATTTTATTGTTGGTCAAATTTGGGCAACGCTTTGGTGTGTGTTTGTGTTGTATTTCACCATGGGTTTTCGTCATTTTTCTGGCCAAATCACCGCCATTCGAGAGGCACTGCTCGACAATCAAATTTTTCAAGCCCGCTTGCTGTTAAGCGAATGGACAGGCCGAACCAACGAAGCCACAACCGCCAATCAAATCGCCCGAAAAACCATAGAAATGGGCGTACTCGACAGTTATCATCACGTCTTTGCTACCATATTTTGGTTTTCGGTATTACCGGGGCCAATGGGCGCGGTGCTTTATCGTTTGAGCTATCAAATCGCCAAACAATGGCGACGCGACAATCCTGACGATGACTTTGCTTTCGTGGCGCACAAAATGCTGGCGACACTCGATTACATACCCACCCGCTTAACCGCCATGAGTTTTGCCTTAATGGGCAATTTTGAAGAAGCTGTTTATTATTGGCGCGCGCAAGTCGCGGCAGGGCGCAATCACGCTCGGCATTTGCTTATTGCCTCGGCCGAAGGGGCGCTGGGCATCCGCTTGTCAGACCAAGAATTTTCAACCTTGGGCAACGACCGCCCCGTATTAGGCTTGGGTGAACGTTTCGAACCTTTATATTTACAAAGTGCCGTCAGTTTAATCTGGCGCGCCTTGGTACTTTGGTTGGCCGTTATTGGTTTGATGAACATACAAAGCGGTGTCATGATTGTTTTTAATTAATTCAGACAACCAATGCCAACTGCTCCCATTCCGCTTGCACTTTAATTTTTACCGCTCCTTTTTTATGAAAGCACCTTTATGAACAGCCCTCTCGAAAATATCAACATTCAAAGCTTTGAAGCCATGCCAACGCCAGAGGATATGCACGCCCGCGTTCCCATGAACGCCATTGCGGCACAAACCGTGCAAACCGCACGCACGGCTTTGCGCAACATACTCGATCGCACAGACCCGCGTTTTTTTGTGGTGGTTGGCCCTTGTTCCATACACGATCCCGTGGCAGGCTTAGAATATGCCCAACGCTTAAAACAATTGGCCGACGAACTGCAAAACGACATTCTGATTATTATGCGCGTGTATTTTGAAAAGCCGCGCACCACCACGGGCTGGAAAGGCTACATCAACGATCCCATGATGGACGACAGTTTCCAAGTCGCTAAAGGCATGGAAATGGCCAGAAAATTTTTATTAGAAGTCAATAACTTGGGCTTACCTGCGGCCACCGAAGCTTTAGATCCGATTTCCCCCCAGTTTTTAGGCGATTTGATTTCGTGGACGGCCATAGGGGCGCGCACCGCAGAATCGCAAACGCACCGCGAAATGTCATCGGGTTTATCCACCCCTGTGGGCTTTAAAAATGGCACGAGCGGCGATTTAAACGTCGCGGTCAATGCCATTTTATCTGCGGCCAGCCCTCATGCTTTTTTGGGACTCAACGGACAAGGCAAAGTGGCCATCGTGCGTACTTTGGGTAATCGTTATGGCCACATGGTGTTGCGCGGTGGTGAAGGCAAACCCAATCATGACGCGGTTTCTATCGCTATGGCCGAAGCCTCACTGCAAAAAGCCAACTTGCCCGCCAACATTGTGGTCGATTGTTCGCACGCCAATAGCCACAAAAAACCCGAGTTACAACCGCTGGTTTTACAAGACATCATCAACCAAATTCGGTGCGGCAATCAATCCATTGTCGGCGCAATGATAGAATCCCACTTAACGGTCGGCAACCAAGCCATTCCAGCCGATTTAAGTCAACTCAAATATGGCTGTTCCATCACCGATGCGTGCATCGACTGGGAAACCACCGCAACAGTCTTGCGCCAAGCGGCACATCAACTGCGTGATTTTAATGCAAGCACGGTTTAATCCAAACAATCCAAAACCCTTGCGGCCAACCTTTTCCTTGATTTTCGAGGGAAAAGGTCGGCCGCAATTAAAATAACACTCAAAACACCGTCACGCCGCGATTTCATTTCCTAGCGCAGCCAGCAAATCATTGGTCAAATCTCCCAAAGCTTCGCCCATAATCAACAACGTTGCGCCCATTAACAAGGCTTTGTCTTCACCTGCGCTGCTGACTTCTTCTTGCAAAGTATCTAAAAATTGTATGCGTTTGATTTGCAAGGCATCATTCAACAAAAACCGTATGCTGTCGTTCCAAATCAAGCCCAATTGTGACACTTGTTTGCCCATTTCGACGTGTTGAGCAATTTCTTTGGCGCTTAAATCCATGCGCCGACAGCGGATGACTGCACCTTGCTCTTTGGCTTCTTTCAATTCGCAATCGTCATCTAAGGCAAATCCTGTTGGTAAAACACCGCTCAACAACCACTCAGTCATGGCCAGCGCTGGCGACACGTTGGTTTTTAACAGCGCCGCTCTAAATTCAGGATAGGCTTCGAAAATTTTGCCGATTAAAGTATCGGCGCGTTTGCCCGTGGCATTGACCATCAACAAGCCCCGCGCCAAATCCAAATAAGCCACCGTTCGGCTGCTGCGCGTAAAACAACGCGGCAGCAAATCGTCTATGATTTTTTCTTTTAAATCAATCTTTTCTTTGCGGCCAACCTTGCGCTGTTCTTTTTCTTCGATGTCTTGAACTTTGGCCTCTAAAAAATCACGTATCACGCCCGCAGGCAAAACTTTGTCTTCTCTTTTTAAGGCAAACAAATGATGCTGTTTTTGCCCAAAAATCAAACCCTCGCTGGCCGCCAAACACGGCGCGGCGTAGCCTTCGCTAAACCAATCCAACCCAACCACAGGCGTAAACGGTTTGGCTGCCAAAGCCGCCTCAAAAGCCAACACATCTGGCCACTTATCATCAGGTAAACGATAAATTGTTAATTGCTTAAACCACATAAAAAATCCTTTTCATTCATTCGTTTAATCGTTAAGAGCGCAGTTTGTAGCCTGACGCAATCATTTTCCAAGCCAAGCCATACACCAACACAAAAGCAATGCCCACGACCGTTAAAGAATGCAAGGGACTCAAATCAGAATGTGCAAAAAAACCGTATCGAAAGCCATCTATCATATAAAAAATGGGGTTGTAATGCGAAATAAACTGCCAAAAAGGTGGCAAGGTGTGTATCGAATAAAAAACGCCCGATAAAAAGGTCAACGGCATAATCAAAAAGTTTTGAAAAGCAGCCAATTGATCAAACTTATCAGCCCAAATGCCAGCAATCACGCCCAAACAACCCAGCACACCACAGCCTAAAAAGGCAAAAATCAGCAACCACAAAGGTTCGGCAGGGATGGGCAAACCCACCCAACAAGTGGCCAAAAAGACGCCGATACCAACCACCAAACCCCGCACAATGGCTGCGCCAACATAGGCATTTAAAAAAGCCATGGGCGTAATGGCAGGCAATAATAAAAAGATAATGTTGCCCATGATTTTGGCTTGTATCAAACTGGACGAGCCATTGGCAAACGCATTTTGGGTCATAGACATCATCATCAAACCGGGTATCAAAAACACCACGTAAGAGACGCCTGGAAAAACATCGGCGTGTTTAGACATGACTTGTGAAAAAATCATTTGATACATTAAAGCGGTTAAAATGGGCGCAGTTAAGGTTTGAAACCCCACTTTCCAAAAACGTAAAATTTCTTTTTTAAACAAAGTGTAAAAAGCAATCATCATCAATCCAGTCAAGTTATATTATAAAATTATTTAAAAAAACAATAAGTCAATTATTATTGTCTACATAAACCTCGTTTAATAAAGTCCGACAATCCACCACGCGCAAATCGTTGTCTTTGGCAAAATCCATTAAAAACTGATACACCGCAGGATAAGTGTGTTCGACTTTTTTATCGACCGCCACGCAGCGTACGCCTTCTAACATCATGGGGCGGACATATTCATGATAAGCCAAGCGATTGCCTTCATCAAAAGAGCTCATAACGCCCGCCAAGCGTTCGGCCCAATCGCTGGGACGAAACGTTGCGCCCGCATTGGTGATGCCTTGAATCACAATTTCATAAGGATTACAAATCATGGTGCATTACTTTCTGTTCTATTTGGTGAAAATTTCAAAAAGACACGTCAAAAAACACGTCAAAGAAAAAAGGGCTATCAAAGTCTTTTAAAGGGCGGCAAAGCATCTAACAAGCGCTTGCCATAACGTTGTGTGGTCAAACGGTTATCCATAATTGTAATACGCCCGTAATCTTCTTCGGTGCGGATTAAGCGCCCCACGGCTTGCACCAATTTAATCGACGCTTGCGGCACGGTCATTTCCATAAACGGATTGCCGCCCCGCGCCTCTATCCAGCGCGACAAAGTTTTTGCCACAGGATCGTCGGGCATGGCAAAAGGCAATTTGGCCAAAATCACATGCACGCAAGCTTCTAAAGGTAAATCCAAGCCTTCGGCAAAAGAATCCAGCCCAAAAATGACGCTGGGCTTATTGTTGGCGATGCGGTCGTGATGCGTACTTAACAAAGTAGATTTGGCCAAATCGCCTTGAAGCAGCAAGACGGTTTTCCAATCTTCATCATTTGCTATCAAGCCTTCGGCCACGGTTTTCATTTGTTTGCGCGAGCTGAACAGCACCAAAGTGCCAACGGGTTCAGTCAAATTCACCAATTTAGGCAGCCAATCGATGAGTTCGGCCGTGTGCGCTACGCTGTCTTTGGGGCTAGATTGCATGGGTGGCAAATAGAGTTCGCCTTGATTGGGGAAATCGAAAGGCGAGGCTAAAGCCAAATACGTGGTTGCGCCAAACCAAATCAAGCCCGTTTCTCGCCGCAACAAATCAAAATCACCCAAAGAACGCAGTGTAGCCGAAGTCAACAACACGCCAGCGGCTTTGTGCCACAAATTGCTGGCCAATTTGGCGGCGGCCGACACGGGGCTGGCTGAAAATAAAAAATCATCTTTGCCCGTGGCCACGCGGGTAATCCATTTGGCCACGGGCGGTGCGTCGGGTTCTGGCATGATTTCAAACTGATTCCAAACCGCCGACAAGGCTTCCAAACGCCCAATTATCATGCCCAAATCGTTGGTCACTTTGTCTATCATCAACGCGTCTTGGGGTTTGTTTTTACGCGCCAAGGCTAAGGCATCGCTCAATTGAGTCAAGCATTTATCCAGCGACCGTGCGGCCAAAGCCATGTTGGCCGCAGGGATTTGTAAATTGTCAGGCAAAATCCCTTGGTTAAACAACCAAATGGGCGACAAATCATCGCCCGTTACCGCCAACTCTGGCGCACGCACGGCGATCCATTCCCATTCTTTTAAGGTTTCGATACAGGCGACGGCGGCATCCAGCATATTGCCGATGAGTTCAGTTTTATCGATGACCGCATCCAATTTTGGCGCTAAGGTTTGCACTTTTTCCAACCAAATCAAGCTTTGGTTGAGTGAATGTTCGGCCGCAAATTGATTGATGGATTTACTGGCTAAATGGTGCGCCTCGTCGATGCAATAAAAACTGTCGGCAGGCGCAGGCAAGACCACGCCGCCGCCCATGCCAATATCGGCCAGCATTAAATCATGGTTGGCCACAATCACATCCACCGTTTCCAAGGTGTCTCTGGCCAAAAAGAAAGGGCATTCGGGTTTGTTTGGGCAAGCCGCTTTCAAACAGCCGTGCCTGTCGTTGGTGATGCGCATCCAAGTTTCATCAGGCACCACGTCGGCCAAGGTGTCGCGATCGCCATCCCAAGCGCGGTGGTACAACAAATCGGCCAAACGCCCCAAAGTCGCCACTTCGGTGACATCAGGCTTTTTTTCCCACATGGCCAACAAAGGGTCATCGGCCAACAACTGGCCTTGCCCGTGAGTCGCGGTTAAGCCAAACAAACGATAAGGGCAAGCATAGCGCGCGCGACCTTTGGCCAAGGCAAACGTTAATTCTATGCCGCTCTTGTCGATTAAAAAAGGCAAGTCTCGCCCCGCCAACTGTTCTTGCAAAGCAATGGTGGCGCTGGTGACGATGAGTTTTTTGCCGCGCGATTTGGCCATCACCCCACCCGCCAACAAATACGCCAAACTTTTCCCAACGCCCGTTGGTCCTTCGACGACAATAATGCTTTCGCCTTCGCGTTTGATGGCCTCTTCGTCCTCTGAATTTCGACTTTGTGTGCGCGAAAAAGCATTGGCGATTGCGGCCAACATTTCACGCTGAGCAGCGCGAGGGCGAAAGCCCGAAAGGTTGGCCGCAATCGCGCGATAATAGTCGCCGATGGCATTTTTTTCTAGGGTAGTAATCATGGCGCGAATTATAGCGCTTTATTGGGGTGCTTGTCATTTCATCTAACGCGCTACTTTGGAGCGCATTCAATGTTAAAATCACGACTTGTTTGCTTTTTCTCTTTTCTTTTTTACGCTGTTTTGACGATAAAACCCATGCCTTTTTTGCCTGCCCACGAGCCTGCGCCTCACTCTGGTTTTGCTCAACCTCATTTTTTTAGTCGTCTTTTTTGGCGCATTTTTTACGCAACCTTGTGGCAAATTGCGCCGCCTTTTTTACGTTGGTATTTGCGTAAACGGGCGCGGCGAGCGCCTGATTATTTATTGCATTGGGACGAACGTTTTCCCAAGCCCGGCAATGCGCCACCCCATCCGCCCAAAGGCGTTATTTGGGTGCATGCAGTTTCGGTTGGCGAAACCCACGCGGCGGCCTCGTTAATCCAAGCGTTGCAACAACGCTATCCCAATCGGCCGATTTTGCTCACACAAATGACCCCAACGGGGCGCAGCGCAGCGCAAAATCGCTATGCCAATGTTCACGTTGCCTATTTGCCTTACGACAAAAGCGCTTATATGGAAGAATTTTTACGCACTTACGAGCCCAGTTTGGGCTTGATGATGGAAACCGAAATTTGGCCGAATTTGCTGGCCTTATGCCAAAAAAAAGGCATACCCACTTATTTGGTCAATGCACGGTTGTCCGAAAAATCGGCGCGTGCTTATCAACGCATCCGCCCTTTGGCGACGCCAGCACTGCAATCTTTTGCGCACATTGCCGCACAAACCGCCGCCGATGCTGTGCGTTACCAAGCCTTAGGCGCAAGCCGCATCAGCATTTGTGGCAATACAAAATACGATCAAGTTCTGCAAGAAAACAGCGTGGCATTAACCGAAAAATTCAAAAAAAGGTTGGCCGCAAACCATGCCGACCGCCCTGTTTGGATAGCCGCCTCCACCCGCGCCAAAAATGGACAAGACGAAGAAACGCTGTTGCTAGAAGCGTGGTTGCCGTATCAAACTGAAGCCTTGTGTATTTTGGTGCCACGCCACCCCGAACGCTTTGATGCCGTGGCCGCTTTGGCCACCAAATTGGGCTATGTCGTGCAGCGGCGCAGCGACAATTTGCCCCTAAACGCCAAAACCACGCTGTGGTTGGGCGACAGCATGGGCGAAATGACCAGCTATTACGCTTGCGCCGATGTGGCTTTTATCGGCGGCAGTTTATTGCCGTTAGGCGGACAAAACCTCATCGAACCCGCCAGCTTGGGCGTGCCGACTATCATCGGGGCATCCAGTTATAATTTTGCCGCCGCCACCGAAGCCGCCGTAACCTACAGCGCTTGTCTACAAGTTGAAACAGCCACGCAAGCCATACAAGCGCTCAGGCAATTTTGGCAAAATCCCGACCAGCAAACCCACAAAAAACAAGCCGCACTGGCTTTTTACCACGCGCACCAAGGGGCAACCGAACGCATCGTTGCATTGTTACCACATCCAAATGAATTGCGTTAAACCCCAAACCTTTGCGCCGTTAAAAATCATGACCAAAAAGGTAGGGGCGATTACGTTACACTAATCGCCCCTACTTGCTTTGATTGTCAAGGTTGGCCGCAGTCACCGTCAAATCGCCTGCGCCTTGTTGGCCGATGAACCCTGTTTGGTTGTTCAAGTGACCAAGCACCAAGTTCAAGCCATTCCCCGCCGCGATACCCTTGTCTGTGCCCGAATTGACATTATTCAACGCCGCGCCGCCCGTGTTCACCGTCACGCTGGACGCGCCGTAAATCAAACCCGCGTCGTTGTTCAGCTCGCCGCTGTTGATGCTCAATTGCCCTGCGGCCAACCTTGCCGCCGATTCAGCTTCAGGCAACACCGCCAACACTTGCCCGCGCGTGTTATCAGAATCAAACAACCTTGTGGCCAACCTTTTAACTTTGCAAAATCAAGACAAAAGGTTGGCCGCAAGCTTTGCGCCATTAAAAATCATAGCCAAAAATGTAGGGGCGATTCCCTTGGCGTAATCGCCCAACAGAGCCTCCAATATGGGCGATTACGTTACACTAATCGCCCCTACTTGCTTTGATTTTGAAAAGATAAAAGGTTGGTCGCAGCAACTTCGCCAAAAAAACAACACTTAGAAATAAAAATAACATTTAAAAACTTAAAATTTAAACAATTAAATCCTGCGGCCAACCTTTTATCCAAAATTCACAGGTAAAAGATTGGCCGCAAAAAAATCACTCAATTTACTCAAAAAAAACTCGCTTGAAGTACGTCTTTGACGTACAATCTTATCAACAAAAAGGAATTGGCATGTTGGCGACTGTGATAGAAACCCCCACCTTTAAAAAATTATCTCAAGACATTTGGCAAGCCGATGAACGAACTGAATTTATTAGCTTTTTAGCCAATAATCCACTTGGCGGAGACGTCATACCCAACACCAACGGCTTAAGAAAAATCCGATGGGCGAAATCAGGCACAGGCAAACGCGGCGGCGTTCGGGTGATTTACTACAATCAACTGGACAATGGCCACATTTATTTAATCACCATTTATACCAAAGCAAAATTTGACAATTTGCCCAACAGTTTATTAAACGAACTCAAAAAAAAGCCTTTAATCTATTAATTTTATTACTAATTTTGGAGCATAAAATGAAACAAACGACCGACCAAGAAATGGCACAATTTAGCCAAGAGTTACTGCAATCCATTCGAGAAATGAATGAACATAAACAAGGACTTGATAACGGATCAACGGTGCATTTGGTGACGGTATCCAACATCGTAGAAGCTCGCCAAAAAATTGGGTTTACCCAAACGCTTTTTGCCCAGCTCTTGGGCGTATCGCTCCGAACCTTGCAAGAATGGGAACAAGGACGCAGAAAACCCAGCGGCGCCGCAGAAACCTTGCTAAAAATCGCCATCAAACATCCCCAAATTTTAAAAGACATCTAACATCTGATTTTAAATAAAAACCTGCGGCCAACCTTTTTCCTTTGATATTTAAAGGTAAAAAGTTTGGCCGCAAACTTTACGCCGTGAAAAATCATGGCCAAAAAGGTAGGGGTGATTCGCTTGGCGTAATCGCCCAACCGAGCCGCCAATATGAGCGATTACGTTACACTAATCGCCCCTACTTGCTGTCCATGTGGTAATACCCCCCAAAACCGAAGTGTTTAAAAGTAGAACTCAACACAAGCCATGCACGTCAGTGCGTGGCGCGTGAGTCGATTTCAGAGAGACTTCGTATTTGGAAGGGGGTTTTGCCGCCCAGC
>JBILQJ010000037.1:0-16585 GCA_044373325.1 Burkholderiales bacterium | reverse complement strand
TTTCACATAATTTTTTATTGTTTTTTGTAGAAGGCCGTCCTTGTTCCATCAAGGCGGCCTTCTTTTTTGTTCAAAAAATTGCACTTTTGACAGAGAATCCAGCTAAAATGAAAATAGGCAATCGCCGAAATTCGAAATCAAAAATCAACCTCTAAACACTCGGTCAGATTGTGAACGATTGTTTCACTATGGAGCGTATTATCATGAACTCAACTCAATTTTATCAACGTATTATGGTACCCGTAGATGAAAGCGCAACCTCCCTGCGCGCTTTAGAGGAAGCCATACGATTGGCTTTAGTGGCCAATTCCCATTTACACTTGGTGCATATCATTGATTTTGCCAGCTTTGCTTGGTCAGGTGCCGAATTTATCGATGGCAGCAGTTTACAAAAAGCCATCAAAGATAAAGGGCAACAAGTATTGGACGAGGCCATTGCCCGTTGCCATGCGGCCAACGTACCAACCAGTCATCGTTTAATTGAAAGCTGGGATCAAAAAATTGCCACTTGCCTCAAAGAAGAAAGTTTGACCTGTTCGGCTGACTTGGTGGTCATGGGGACACATGGTGGCACAGGTTTGATGCATCTTTTGTTGGGCAGCGTCGCGGAAGGCTTGCTCCATATCACCGAAAAACCCATGTTATTAATTCGTTACGATGAAAAGGAAGATGGTGCCAGCACCTGATTGTTACCTGAATATAAAAATGGCATTTGGATGACAAATGAACGCGCACCCAAAAAAACCCAAGGTTGGCCACAAAATTGGGTCGGTCAAATTTTAGCCTTAAGAATCGAGGGCTATTCTTTGAATCGACTTGATTTATTAATGGATTTCTTTAAAAAACCATTCAGCACGCACCTAACGCAAGCCACAAAAACACAAGGAACAACAAAACAACCTTGACTTTGTAGCTCGATTTCTATATAGTTGCGCCCTTAACGCAATTCTGGTTTGATATTAAGTACTTTTTCAAGTCTGTTTTTAGCCATTCTGTTTCGTTAAAAAAGTCGTTAAGCATCGTGGGCTGTTAGCTCAGCTGGTAGAGCAGTGGACTTTTAATCCATTTGTCACAGGTTCGAATCCCGTACAGCCCACCAAAACCTATTTTTACCCTTTTTTAGGGCTGTTAGCTCAGCTGGTAGAGCAGTGGACTTTTAATCCATTTGTCACAGGTTCGAATCCCGTACAGCCCACCATATAAAAACTTCAAGCGGTATTTATTCTTAGTTGGAATAAATACCGCTTGAAGTTCATCCATTTTACTTGTTTCTTCCATAAAAAGGCCTCTCGCATGAATGTAGCACTCCAACGCAATCTCTTTTTAGTTAAAGAACAAATTGGGCTACTCAAAGCAGCCAATCATTATGACATTTATGATCCTGAAACGAATCAATTGGTACTAAACTGCCGAGAAGACAAATTAGGACTTATCACCAAACTGCTGCGCTTTAGCGATTACAAAAGAATGACCCCCTTCCACATTGAGCTCTCTACCCCATTGGGTGAAAAAGTGCTAACCGTGAAGCGCGGGATTTCGATTTTTCGTTCCCGTGTTGAGGTACTGGGCGCACAAGACCAACTCTTAGGCAGCTTTCAACAGCATTTTTTCTCGATAGGCGGGCAGTTTGATATTTTAGATGCCAATAACAATCTTGTGGCCAACCTTAAAGGCAAATGGACAGGCTGGGATTTTACCATCAGCCATCAAAATATCACCCTCGCCCAAGTCAGCAAAGAATGGGCAGGCATGGGCAAAGAACTGTTTACCAGCGCAGACAATTATGCCATCAAAATCGAAGAAAACGTTGCATCTAACGATCCCATTCGGCAGCTCATTTTGGCAGCCGTCATGTCCATCGACATGGTTTTAAAAGAATAAACATTAATCCCCCATTGTCGCTAATCGGCGAAAACGGGGGATTTTTGATTTGAAGAAGATTGGCCGCAAAGTTTTTACTGACAAAACCAACCCTTTTTAGGCTTTATTGCCACACGTCATGCTCGATTTTTTTGGCTAACTCAGGGTATTCTTGGGCTTTGAATATGGGTTTTGCAATATTAGCACTACGCTGTGATTCGTAATCGTTCAACACCACAAACAGCGTTTTAGACAACAAAATAATCGCACCCAAGTTAATCAACGCCATGATGCCCATCGCCAAATCGGCCATATCCCAAACCACAGGCACTTCAATTAAGGCACCCAACATCACCATAACCAGCACGGTCACTCGAAACAAAAACAAAGCGACAGGCTTTTTATTGATGAATTCTAAATTGCCTTCAGCATACGCATAATTGCCGATGACCGAGGTAAAAGCAAACAAGAAAACGGCCACCGCTAAAAAATTAACTGCCCAAGGCCCCATGGTGACTTCCATGGCTTTTTGCGTTAAAGCAACCCCTTTTAAGCCCAAATCAGGCGACACGTCGGCCAATAAAACAATAAAGGCTGTCGAAGAGCAAATCAAAATGGTATCCACAAACACGCCCATCATTTGCACAATGCCCTGATTGACGGGATGACGCGTGGTCGCAATGGCCGCCGCATTGGGCGCAGAACCCATGCCCGCTTCATTAGAGAACAATCCACGTTTAATGCCGTTGCTCATCGCCGCTTGTATCGCCGAGCCTGCCACACCGCCAGCCACTTGCTCTAAACCAAACGCGCCGTTAATGATGCGCATCAACAAAACAGGCAAATCTTCAAGATGAGTCACCACCACAAAAAAGGACACCCCCAAATACAAAATGGCCATGATGGGAACAATGAGTTCAGCGACTCGAGCAATGGTGCGCATCCCACCAAAAATAATCGGCATGGTCAACAGCACCAAGGCAATGCCCACATATAAAGGATTCCAGCCCCAAGCGCCTTGCGTGGCGGCCACTATCGAGTTGGCTTGTACCGCATTAAAAACAAAACCAAAAGCCAAAATCAACGATAAAGCAAAGGCCACGCCCCAACCTCGCGACCCTAAGCCTTTTTGAATGTAATACGCAGGCCCGCCCCGAAACGTGTTGTCGTGATGATTGATTTTAAATACCTGAGCCAATGTCGACTCGGCAAAAGCGCTGGCCATACCCAACAAAGCGGTAATCCACATCCAAAAAATCGCGCCAGGGCCCCCAACCGCGATGGCTGTGGCCACGCCCGCAATGTTGCCCGTCCCCACGCGACTGGCCAAGCCCGTCACAAAGGCTTGAAAAGGCGAAATATCGCCTTTAGACAAATGCCCGCGACCTTGCAACATCATTTTAAAACCATCTTTCAAAAAGCGGATTTGTACAAATCGCGTCCCCAAGGTAAAAAATAGGCCGACCGCAATTAGGACAAACACCAACAATCCCATTTTGTTCCAAAAAATGGGGTTCCCTCCCCAAATGTAATCGTTACCCAGACCAATCAAGCTGTGTATTGCTTTAATAAAGGCATCCATGTGCGTTTTCTCTGTGGAATAAAATATTGAATAAAAAAGGGCGAATTATAACGGAAATCTAAAAAAATGCAGATAAGTTTGTGTCCAACCTTTTTTAATACAAAAAAGGTTGGACACAATAACACAAGGCTGGTGAAGCAATCATCCCTCTTTATTTGAATAACTCATCCAAGGACAATAAAGCCAACTGGGCTTGAGCTTCATCGTGGCCTTGCGCAGCGGCACGCTTAAGCCAATGATACGCTTCAAGCACATCTTGCTGTAAATCTTCGCCATGCCAATACAGCATCCCCAAACTAAATTGAGCATGAACATTCCCTTGCTCGGCCGACTTGTTATACCAACGAACGGCTTCTGCCACATCGATTTCTACGCCTCGCCCGTAATAATATAATTCGGCCAAGTTATGCTGCGAGACCGCAAAATTTTGCTCGGCGGCTTTGGTGTACCAGCGAAAGGCTTTTACCGCATCGGCTTGAACCCCCAAACCTGTTTCATACATAAATCCAAGATTGTGCTGTGCTTCTACCACGCCCTGTTCGGCTGCTTTGGTGTACCAAATCAAAGACTCAGCAGAGTCTTGCGCCAAACCTTCGCCACTTTCATACAAATACCCCAAATTATTTTGGGCTTTGGCATGCCCAGCTTCAGCGGCCTTTTTGTACCAATGCGCTGCTAAGGTCGGATTTTGTGGCACGCCCTCGCCCTTGTCATACATCACACCAAGGTTAAATTGGGCTTGCACGTGCCCCTGCCCAGCCGCTTCCGTATACCAGCGCAGTGCCTCAACAAAATTAGACTGCACCCCTTTGCCTTTTTGGTACATGATGCCCAGGTTATATTGCGCATTGGGGACATCTTGTTCGGCCACTTTTTTATACCAACGCATGGCTTCGGCGAAATCAGGCACACCACCTTCACCGTAATAATAAAGACTGGCTAAATTATTTTGTGCCTCCATCAAACCTTGCTCAGCGGCTTTTTTGTACCAATGCATGGCTTCGGCAGGATTGGGGGCAACGCCTCGTCCTTTTCGATAAATCACGCCCAAACTGAATTGGGCTTCCGCATCGCCTTGTTCCGCTGCTTTTTGGTACCAAACAATCGCTTCCGCATGATTTTTTTTGACCCCCAAGCCAAGAAAATATCGTTGAGCTAACCGATATTGGGCTTTGGCATGGCCATTTTTGGCGGCCAACTCATAAGCAGCCAACGCTTCTGCTTCGTTGTGATTTTTTTCAGCCGCTTCAGCTTTGGCAAAATGATTTGCACCATGGCCATTCCATTTCATTCCTAGCTTGAATGTTAATTTTTTTAACATGGCTCAACCCTCAAATCTCATTAAAACAAAAAGGTGTATTGTAGATACGTACCAAGAAAAGGTCAATAAAAGTAAAATTAAATACGATTATGTTTTTTACCACTAGACAAAAAAGGTTGGCCGCAGGTTGCGGGCGCCTCATTTACAGCTCATCATCACCTGCATTCAAGGCTTCCATAGCTTCCTCTGTTTCGTTGTCTGACGTTGCGTCTGAGCTTTCATTGGCTTCTTCAATGGCCAAATGACGAGATTTGGGTAAACTTTTATTAGTTTTTGCACCCAAAATTTTCAGTTTTTCAACTTGCACGGTTAAATTGCCTGCACCTTCAGACAATTGTTTTTTTGCGGTGATAAAACTGCTTTGTGCGGTTTCAATTTGCTTGCCCACTTTGTCGAACGTGGCAATAAAACCCACCAACTTGTCATAAATTTTAGTGGCTTGAGCCCAAATTTCCTCGCCTTTTTTGTTTTGGCGTTCGTGCCGCCAAATGCTGCTGACGATGCGCAAGGTGGCCATCAAGGTACTTGGACAAACCAACATGATACGGTTATCAAACGCGTAAGCTGATAACGATTCATCGGCACTTAAGGCCGCCAAATAAGCAGGTTCAACCGGCACAAACATGAACACAAACTCCAAGGTATTGAGTTCGTATAAATTTTGATACTGCTTTTCGGACAAACTTTTAATATGCTGGCGCACCGCCGCGGCATGAGCTTTGATTTCGCGCGCACATTCGTCGGGGTCGGTGCTTTCGGTGTAACGCACGTAAGCATTGAGCGTCACTTTGGCATCAATCACAATTTGTTTATCATCGGGCAAATCAATCACCACATCAGGTTGATAGCGTTTATTGCCTTCGTCCCTTTCCAAAGTCCCCGAAACCTGAACCCGATATTCGCGGCCATTGGTTAAGCCCGATGCTTCCAAGATTTTTTCAAGCACCATTTCGCCCCAAGTGCCTTGGGTTTTATTGTTGCCGCCCGTCAAGGCTTGCGTTAAGGCGTGGGCTTCTTTGCCCAGGCCTTGATTGAGTTCGCGCAAGCGTGACAATTCGGCCAATAAATCAATGCGACCTTGGTTATCTTGTACCGTGCTATCGTGTACCAGTTTATTAAAATCCATCAACCTTTGCTGCAAAGGCTGTAACAAACCCGTCATGCTTTCTTGATTTTTAATGACAAATTGCTGGCTATTTTCTTTCAAAATTTCAGCGGCCGAGTTTTTAAATTGCAACGCCAATACCTCTTTGGCTTCATTCAACAAATTCAATTTTTCTTGGGCGCTGTCTTTTTCTTGCTTCAAAGCCGTTTCGGTACGCGCCAGCGTTTCGCTTAAGGTCAACACTTGCCCTTCTTTTTGGCTTAAGGCTAGTTTTAAGTCGCTCAATTCAGCCATACGCAGTTGCATTTGCTTGGTAAATTGCGCTTCTTTTTCTTGAGTTTGCAAAGCCAACACGTCTTTGGCTTCATTCAATAAATCCCATTTTTGCGCGGCGCTGTCTTTTTCTTGCTTCAAAGCCGTTTCAGTACGCGCCAGCGTTTCGCTTAAGGCCAACACTTGCCCTTCTTTTTGGCTTAAGGCTAGTTTTAATTCACTCAATTCGCTGCTGGTTTGATCCAATTGACTTTCTAAATGCCCCAAATGCGCAAGGTTGGCCGCAAGGTCTTCAGATACTTTTTTCAATTCGTGACCTTGCTGTTGTATCAAAGCCTCTTTTTCGGGCAAATTTAAGCCAGCCCAACGCGTTTCAACGATGGTTAAGGCCTCTGATTTTTGCGCCAGTGCCGCCGAAGTTGAGGCCAACCTTTCGGTCAACTCCATTGACTTAGCTTGTAATTCAGCCATTTGTTGCTCATATTTTCGGCTCATGTCGCGGTACAAAAATACAAACACCGCCGCTAGAATGACGACCAAGACGGCCAATAAAATCAGTTGAGACATAACCATACTTTCTGTAAAAATAACGACCCATTAAATAAGAAAAACTCAAATCACTTCCGCCAAAAAGGCATTCCGTAAAGCCTCTCCGCGCAAACCTTCAGACAATAAAACGCACAGCTGGGCATAAACGGCTTCTATGGTTTGAGAACCTGCCCCAACCGCACCAGCGGAAGACAGCGCCGAGCCTGCCGCATAATTGCCCATTTGCACCGCACCTTGCGCACATTGCGTCACCACCACCGCCAAACCGCCACGCGCCGTTACTTGACGTATGCCTGCGCTTAACACCTCTGAATAAGGCGCATTACCGTTGCCGTAAGCCACAATAATCGCGCCAAAGATCGAGGAATCTTGCAACAGTTTGCCATACGCCGAAGACGAAAACCCTGGCGTTAGCCAACACACCAACACGGGCAAATCAGTTTGTAACGAGTTGACTTTAAAAGGTAAATTAGCGCTAAAAATAGGCGCAGATAAGTCCAAAGGACTCAAGCCCAGTTCGGCCACCACAGGCCAGTTAGGGGTTTCAAACCCTCTAAAATGTTCGCAATTGATTTTTGTCACGCCCTGCCCACGCAAAATCAAATGATTAAACACCACAAACACGCCATTTAAATTGGGCTGGCAAGCCGCCAAAAAAGCATCGGACAAATTGCCCCAGCCATCGCTGTTGGGCGCAGACAAAGGCAATTGAGCGCCCGTCACGATGACAGGCTTATGCAAGCTGGCCAAACCCGACAAAGCATAATGCAACACACTCGCCGTGTAAGCTAAGGTATCGGTGCCATGCACGACCACCACGCCATCAAAGTCACGCAACGCAGCGACAATGTCGTTCAGCATGGTTTGCCAATGTTCAGGCAAAATACACGAAGAATCGATGAGCACCTCGTATTCTTGTAGGGTTAAAGTATAGGCCAAATCATCAGAAAATCTCGCCAAATAATCGGCCATTTTGCCTGCAACAGGCGCTAACCCTTGCGCCGTCATGCCCATGCCTATCGTGCCGCCCGTATAAATCACACACAATTTTTTTGCCGTGGATTGATCTGCCTTGGGGTGTGCCATGCGCTTATCCTTTTAGTCAGGTTTAAAATAAGGTAATAAATCAACAAACTGCGCCAAAACACAATCAATATCCTGCGCCGCCCAATCGATTTGGCCGTGATGATAACCGTAACGCACCAAGGCCAAAGGGCAAGCGGCCGCTTGTGCCGCCAAGGCATCGTTGCGACTGTCGCCCACCATCAAACACTGTTTGGGTTCGATATTAAAAACCGAACAAACGTGTAACAAGGGGGCTGGATGCGGTTTTTTTTCTGGCAAGGCATCGCCACCCAACACCAAAGAAAAATAATCGCGCAAACCCAGTTTATCCAATAAGGCATCGGCAAAAATTTGTGGTTTATTGGTCACGACCACCAAGGGGTAGCCCCATTTTTTTAGCAAAGCCAAAGTCGTGACGACTTCAGGATAAGCCCGAGTTTTATCAGCCACGTGCGCCAAATAATGTGGCGCAAAGACTGCCAACCCTTGGGCAAAGACCTCGTCGCTGGCTTTTTTAGTGACATCGCCCGTCAAACTGCTGTGGATTAAGTGCATCAAACCACAGCCCAAAAATGAGCAAATGGCGCTGGTGCTTAAAGCTGGCATGGCCAAGCTCTCACGCATGGCGTTAATCGCATCGGCAATGTCTTGCGCCGAATCCACCAAAGTACCGTCCAAATCAAAAGCAATCACTTGTATGTCGCCTGCTGTCCAAGGCTGGGTGGCAGACGTTAGGCTCGTTTGTGTTGTCATGTTGTTCCCTTATTTTTTATCAATTTATCCCGCAAGGTTGGCCGCAACCTTTTTACAACCCTTCGGTAAATAACTGGCTTTTGAGCTGTTTCAGTTCGTCGCGCAACGTCGCGGCTAACTCAAAATCCATGCTTTTTGCGGCCGCCAGCATATTTTTTTCCGTCTCTTTGATGCGTTTGGCCAATTCTTTTTCAGTCAACAAGACAGGTGGATTGCGCAAATCCCGAGCCGCTGCCCCTTTTTCTAAACGCAAGGCATCGCGTATGTCGCCGCCATAAACGCCGTCAATTAAATCACCAATCTTTTTGTGGATGCTTTTGGGCGTAATGCCGTTGTCCGTATTAAATTGAATTTGTTTGGCGCGTCGCCGCTCGGTTTCGTCTATGGCGCGACGCATGGAATTGGTGATTTTGTCGGCGTACAACAAGGCGCGACCTTCTAAATTGCGTGCCGCACGGCCTATGGTTTGTATCAACGAGCGTTCAGAACGCAAAAATCCTTCTTTATCGGCATCTAAAATGGCCACCAAAGAGACCTCTGGAATGTCCAAGCCTTCGCGCAGCAGATTAATGCCAACCAAAACATCTATTGTACCCATGCGCAAATCTCTAATAATTTCAACGCGCTCTACCGTATCCACATCGCTGTGTAAATACCGCACTTTGATGCCATGCTCCAAGTAATAATCGGTCAATTGCTCGGCCATGCGTTTGGTTAAAGTCGTCACCAGCACGCGTTCGCCGCGTTCGATTCTCAACCGAATTTCTGACAATAAATCATCCACTTGCGTTGCCACAGGCCGTATTTCAATAATCGGATCCAGCAAACCCGTTGGCCGCACGACTTGTTCTACCGTTTGGCCTGCGTGTTCGGCTTCGTAAGCGCTGGGCGTAGCGGATACAAAAATACTTTGTGGCAAAATGGCTTCAAATTCTTCAAAACGCAAAGGCCGATTGTCAGCCGCCGACGGTAAACGAAAACCATACGTCACCAAGTTTTCTTTGCGCGCCGAATCGCCTTTTGACATTGCACCCACTTGCGGTATGGTGACGTGGCTTTCATCAATAAACATGAGCGCATTATTGGGCAAATAATCCAACAAAGTCGGCGGCGGTGCACCATCGGGTCGCCCCGAAAACAAGCGCGAATAATTTTCTATGCCTTTGCAAAATCCCATTTGATACAACATTTCCAAGTCAAATTGAGTCCGTTGTTCTAAGCGCTGGGCTTCTACCAATAAATGTTCTTGTCGAAAATACGCCAAACGATCGGCCAATTCCAGCTTGATTTTTTCGCAGGCTTTAATCACCGTTTCGCGCGGCGTTACGTAATGGCTGGCAGGGAAAATGGTGTACCGCGTGACGTGTTTTTGCAGCGTTTCGCCCGTCAAAGGATCAAACAAGGTCAAACTTTCCAGCTCGTCATCAAACAAAGCAATGCGCACCGCGACTTCGGCATTTTCGGCAGGATACACATCAATCACGTCGCCCCGCACGCGAAAAGTCCCACGCGCAAAATCCACGTCATTGCGGTCATATTGCATGACAATCAAACGCGAAATCATGTCGCGCTGGGGCATACTCCGCCCCACTTGCAAATGCAACACCATGGCGTGGTACGCGCTGGGGTCGCCTATGCCATAAATGGCCGAAACCGTCGCAATAATAATGCAGTCGGGACGCTCCAAAATGGCTTTGGTGGCCGACAAGCGCATTTGTTCGATGTGTTCGTTGATACTGGAATCTTTTTCTATAAACAAATCGCGGCTGGGCACGTAAGCTTCAGGCTGATAATAATCGTAATAAGAAACAAAATACTCCACAGCATTATCAGGAAAAAAACCGCGCATTTCAGCATACAATTGTGCGGCCAAGGTTTTGTTGTGCGCCATAATCATGGCGGGTCGCCCCGTGCGCGCAATCACTTGCGCCATGGTGTAAGTTTTGCCCGAACCCGTCACGCCCAACAAAGTTTGATAGCGCAAGCCATCGTCCAAACCTTCCAGCAATTGAGCAATGGCTTTGGGTTGGTCGCCCGCAGGTTCAAACGGTTGATGCAGCGTAAAAGCGCTGTTAGGAAAATGCAATATGGTCATAAATAAGCCAGTCAAAACCTCTCGTTAAGCCGCAAAAAAGTGCAACATTCTAACATAAAATGCGGCCAACCTTTTGTGCCAAGGTTGGCCGCAACCGTTTGTTTAGTGCTTTGTTCTGTTACAAAAAATCAAGGCGCAAGGTGTTGTAACAAACAAATGGCTTGTGTTTCTATGGCTTCTTCGCGCCCCAAATACCCCAGTTTTTCGTTGGTTTTGCCTTTGATATTGATGCGATTCACCGCCACGCCCAGCGCGGCGGCAATGCGTGCTTTCATTTGCGGCAAATACGGCGACAATTTTGGCTGTTGCGCAATGATGGTGCTGTCCACATTCACAATCGCAAAGCCTGCTTCGGCCACGCGAGTCGCCGCGTGACGCAACAAAATCCAACTGTCCGCGCCTAAAAACTCGGGCGAGGTATCAGGAAAATGTTGGCCGATGTCACCCAATCCTGCCGCGCCCAAAAGCGCATCAGTGATGGCGTGCAGCAAGGCATCCGCATCGGAATGCCCCAATAACCCTTTGTGATGCGGAATGGCCACCCCACCCAAAATCAACGGCCTGCCCGTCACCAATTGATGCACATCGTAACCTTGGCCGATTCTTAACGTCAGTAAATCCATACAACGCCCCTTTTCTGTTGACTGTTCAGTGTTTCATTTGGCCTGACGGCGAAGATTAATGGCATTAAACATCGCAATCAACAAACCCAACCCAATAAACGCACCAGGCGGCAAACTCATCATTAAAAATTGGTAATGGCTGTCGGCAGGCACCAAATGCACGGTCAATTGAGTACCCCAGTCGCCAAAAATCAAGTCTAAGCCCGAAAACAAAGTGCCTTTTCCTAATGACTCACGCAGGCCACCCAGCAAAACCAACACCCCCGTCAAACCCAAGCCCATCATCAATCCATCATAAGCCGATGGCAGCACGCCATTTTTTGAAGCAAAGACCTCAGCGCGCGCCATGACGATGCAATTAGTTGTAATCAAAGGGATAAATATCCCAAGCACCAAATACAACTCATGCAAATACGCGTTCATCAACAAATCGATGCAGGTCACCAAAGCGGCAATAATTAAAATAAAAACGGGGTTGCGTATGGCTTTGGGTATCCAATGGCGCACGGATGCCACCAAACCGCTGGACAAGGCCGTGACCAAAGTGGTCGCAAGGCCTAACGACAAGGCGTTCACCACCGAACCGCTGACCGCCAAAACAGGGCACAAGCCCAACAATTGCACCACGCCTGCATTTTGTTTCCACAAGCCATTGTGGCGTATGCTTGCCCAAATCGAAGGTGTTGCGGCCTCCGCGTTCACGGCAAGCGGCGTGACCTCGTCTTGTTGGCCAGAATTAGGGAGGACATGTGTCATGAAACTTCCTTTGTTAGTGTTGACATTGGATTGCTGATTGATGAAGTTAGGCTCAATCGCCATTAAAAAAATATTCGCGCATTGTATGCTTTTCTGCAAATCAAGACAATACACAAACACAATTTGCCATAAAACTTGAAAAATCAGTCATTTGTACTAGGCCGCTAAAGCCTTGATTGTGGCAGAAACAGCCCAAAAATAGGCATAAAAATGGGTTAAAAACTTGTTTTATCGGCCAGAGCAAGGCATAATTAACGAGTAGTGCGTGTACTCACTCGTGTGATTATTAGGTCGTAAATTTTGTTTTTATTTAATTTATTCATTTATTCACTGATTGTTTATTTTTTATATTATTTTTTATATAAAAGGAGGATATTGAATGACATCAACCCCAGCCGTTATTGACAAATGGTCTTTGCCTATTATTGCCGCCAATGGCAGCCTAGAACAGTACATTAGCAGCGTCAACGCCACGCCCATGTTAACACATGAAGAAGAGTTGGAATTGGCCACTCGCTTGCAAGAAAATGGCGATTTACACGCTGCACATCATTTGGTTTTGTCACATTTGCGCGTGGTGGTTTCTGTGGCGCGCAGTTATGCAGGCTACGGCTTGCAACAAGCCGACTTGATACAAGAAGGCAATATCGGCCTCATGAAAGCCGTTAAACGCTTCGAACCGCAACGCGGCGTGCGTTTGTTTTCGTTCGCCATTCATTGGATTAAAGCCGAAATTCACGAATTCATTTTGCGCAATTGGCGCTTGGTTCGCGTGGCAACCACCAAACCCCAGCGCAAACTTTTCTTTAATTTGCGCAGCATGAAAAGCAGTTTTTCGGCTTTATCCGAAAACGAAGCGCGTGAAATTGCCGAAGATTTGGGCGTCAAACCCGAAGAAGTCCGCGAAATGGAAGTGCGCATGAGCGGCCACGACATTGCTTTGGTGCGTGACGACAACGACGATGACGGCTTTGCGCCCATTGATTGGTTGGCCGATCGCGAAAACGAACCCACTCGCCAAATCGAGAAAAAAGCCTTGGACAAATTGCATGGCGAAGGCATACAAAACGCTTTGGCCACGTTGGACGAGCGCAGTCGCCGCATCGTGGAGTCGCGCTGGTTATCAGACGACAGCGGCCCCACTTTGCACGACTTGGCCGCCGAATTTGGCGTCTCAGCCGAACGCATCCGCCAAATCGAAGCCAAAGCCTTATCCAAAATGAAACTGGCTTTAATGCCTGCTGAATGATGATTTAACAATGTATCAATCCTTGCGGCCAACCTTTTAACGTGAAAAACACGAAAAAAGGTTGGCCGCAAACCTTAAGCCGCATCCATGGCAAACGCGCTGTGCTTGCGGTTTTGTTGCTTTTTTGTTAATATTAAACATAAATTAATAAAAATTTAACTTTTTCGCTACCATCGAAAAAAATAAAATGCATTAATTTGCCTGTTTGGAGTCCTGACCGCCTACCTAGATTTAAATAGAGAAAAGGGGTTGCTCTTCGTTGACTAATTCACCTAGGAAAAAATCTATGAAAAGAAAAAAATCACTCCTTTGCATCACAGTTACAACTTCGATTTTATTTGGCTGTGGCGACGCAAAAACATCGCAAACCATGATTGATTCCAAAGCATCGAGTTGCGACCAATCCAATCAAGCCTATGAACAAGCAGCCGAGAAGTTCCCCGAGTTTAAAAAAGAATTCTTACAAACGATTCAAAACAATCGAGCGGCAGTGGCTAAGTTTGGCGAGGCTGAAATGGCCGACTCATGCAAAAAGTCAGCCGAAAAAATACAGCGTATGCTGGGCAAATAATTAAGGAGTATGGACATGGATGAACAAAAAAAAGCTGCCTTTCTCGCCACCATGGAAAAAATCAAAGGTACAAGCATGTGCGTGATTGGTGTCCTCATCGGATACATGGCAATTGAGAATTACATCAAAGTCAGCAACATGATTATCGGCACCACAATCCGCATGCCCAGAATTCTCGAATGGGCATACGACACGCTTGGCTTGATTCCAGCTGTGGCTTTGCAAATCTTACTTGGCTTGGCATTGGTGGGATACGGTATTTATAAAATCCGCACCGGTAAGTAACCCCAATCCAACCCCTTGCGGCCAACCTTGATGAGGTTTTGCCTTTGTTAAGGCAAAAAATAGAAAAAACCCAACGCCTTTATTTTTTTATTTAAGAATAAAGGCGTTGGGTTTAAAAAACAAAAAATCAATTCAACAATTAGTGTTTTCTCAATTTCACGTAATCGAGCATTTTTAGTTGGGCAATGGCGCTGGACAATGCCACTTCAGCATTGGCAACACTGCGTTCGCCGCTGGCTGATTTTAAGGCATTTTCGGCAGCCAATTTTGCTTGCTGAGCTTTTTCAGCATCCAGCTCTTCACTGCGCAGCGCCATATCCGCCAAAACAGTGATGCAATGGGGTTGAATCTCGATGACACCACCAGAAACAGCCACCAACACTTCTTCGCTTTGTTCAGGTACTTGTATACGCAAAACCCCCGCTTGTATGCGAGTGAGTAATGGCGTGTGACCTGGGTATATTCCTAATTCGCCACTGATACCCGGCGCAACAACAAAAGAAGCCGAACCTGAATAAATGGTGGCAGTTGCACTAACAACTTCGATTTGCATTTGGCTCATTTTACTGTCCTTTAAACGAGTGTTATAGAATTTGCGACCAATCTCATGCTGTTGATGGTACAAAAGCAACAGAATAAGGTTGGCCACAAAATTAAATTACACTTTTTTCGCTTTTTCTACGGCTTCTTCTATGCCACCGACCATGTAGAAAGCTTGTTCTGGCAAGTGATCGTAATCACCCGCTAAAATGGCTTTGAATCCACTGATGGTGTCTTTCAGTTTAACGTATTTACCGGGTGAACCAGTAAACACTTCGGCCACATGGAAAGGTTGAGACATAAAGCGTTGGATTTTACGGGCGCGGAATACTAATAATTTGTCTTCATCAGACAACTCATCCATACCCAAAATTGCAATAATGTCTTTCAATTCTTTGTAACGTTGTAAGGTCACTTGAACGCCACGCGCAACGGTGTAATGCTCTTCACCAACAATCGCAGGATCTAACTGACGGCTACTGGAATCCAAAGGATCAATCGCAGGATAAATCCCCAAAGAAGCAATATCACGACTTAATACAACAGTCGCATCCAAATGGGCAAAAGTTGTCGCAGGAGAAGGGTCGGTCAAGTCATCGGCTGGGACATAAACCGCTTGAATCGAGGTGATAGAACCTTCTTTAGTCGACGTAATGCGCTCTTGCAAACGCCCCATTTCTTCAGCCAACGTTGGTTGATAACCCACAGCAGAAGGCATACGGCCTAACAGCGCAGAAACTTCTGTTCCCGCCAAGGTGTAACGGTAAATGTTATCCACGAAAAACAACACGTCACGGCCTTTGCCATTTGCATCTTTTTCATCACGGAAATGTTCCGCCATGGTTAAACCCGTTAGCGCCACACGCAAGCGATTGCCTGGAGGTTCGTTCATTTGACCATAAACCATGGCCACTTTATCAAGAACGTTAGAATCTTTCATCTCGTGATAAAAGTCATTTCCTTCACGAGTGCGCTCACCAACACCAGCAAAAACAGACAAACCAGAGTGTGCCTTAGCAATGTTATTGATGAGTTCCATCATGTTGACGGTTTTACCAACACCAGCACCACCAAATAGACCAACTTTACCTCCTTTTGCAAAAGGACAAAGTAAATCAATGACTTTAATACCCGTTTCTAATATTTCAGAAGCGGCCGAAAGCTCATCAAATTTAGGGGCTACTTGATGAATGGCACGACGTGTGGTCGTTGCAATGTCGCCAGCTTCATCGATTGGATTGCCTAAGACATCCATAATTCGACCTAAGGTTGGCGTTCCAACAGGAACAGAAATGCCTTTTCCAGTATTGTTCACGAGCATACCGCGTTTTAAGCCATCGGAACTACCCATGGCAATCGCGCGGACTATGCCGTCACCCAGTTGTTGCTGCACTTCAAAAGTTAAATTACTTTCAACTAAGGTCAGTGCATCATAGACATTAGGCAATGCATCGCGTGGAAATTCCACGTCAACCACAGGCCCAATAATCTGTACGATTTTTCCTTGACTCATTATCAGTTTCCTAAAGGTGAGGCGGTTAAGTACGGCCGTTATTAAACGGCAGCAGCACCCGCAACAATCTCTGATAACTCAGTGGTGATGGCCGCTTGGCGAGATTTATTATAAATCAAGCGCATGCGTTTTATGGCATCCCCTGCGTTATCGGTTGCAGACTTCATCGCTATCATACGTGCTGCTTGCTCAGATGCCATATTATCTGACAAGGCTTGCAACACAACTGATTCTAAATAACGACGTACTAAAAATGACATAATCGCTGTCGCATCAGGTTCATAAATATAATCCCAAGCGTGCGTTTCTTTTTTTGTCCCTTGGCTGATATCGATAGGCAAAAGTGTTTGGCAAATTGCAGCTTGTTTCATGGTGCTAACAAAATTAGCATAAACCACATGAATTTCGTCTAACTCACCAGCAGCATATTTTTCGAATAAAGTCG
>JBILQJ010000036.1:0-17026 GCA_044373325.1 Burkholderiales bacterium | reverse complement strand
TCGGCTTGTTTGAGCAAATCAATACATTCCTGACTTCTAAAATCACCATCGCCATTTAAGATATGTATACCAATTTCTTCAGGGTTTGGTACTCTATCGCCGTTTTTGTCGCCGTTATATTCAAGCCAAATCGCATTTTCTGATTGGTGTTTACTAAACAAATCTCTTTCTTTGTTTTTATAACAAGTTGTAATCAAGCGTTTTAGTCCTAAATCTTGAAATTTGTGCGAAAAGTAATGAAAAAAATTACTAACTCTTGGATCGTCACAATTACAAAACACGGTTTTATCCTTAAAATGATCCTTGTAATGCCGTAACTCTTTTTCAATATCAGTTAGATCTGTATAAAACTCATCTTTTTTGCCTGATTTTGCTTTGTTAAGATTGCTATTTAAAGGTTTTTTCATTATCAATAATCCTTTATTGTTTTTTTAAAAAAGTAAAGTTCAATCAGTTTAACTTTTGAATGCGGCTTAATTTTAACATATAAAAGCCTGAGAAATAACTAAATGAAGCCTATTGATGATTAACCGCTCGAGAACCAATCGTCTATTTTAGAAAAAATAATCCTTGCGGCCAACCTTTTGGGGTCAAATCATTTTTGTGAGAATTTAGGATAAAAGGTTGGCCGCAGATTAGCGAACGCACACGATCAGCCAAGAGCTGGACTTGTGAAGTTTGTAAAGTTGACCTCAATAAACACCACAATTTACTCGATACGCATCATGTGAATGGCGTAAAAAGCGATACCAGACCAAGTAATCTGAGAGTTTTATGCAAATTATGCCATTCTGAACAACCCAGTCATGGGCATTACAAGCATACAGTCGCAAAAAAAGATGAAGCCCTTATTCAAACTTTGCGACGTGAACAAAAACGTCATCCTTAATCTTCTTTTTGTATAACCGCCGCACCCAACAAGGAGAACTTTGATGTGGATTATTTTAATCGCCGCAAGCGAGTCCATCGTAAAACGCGCACCCAAGTCAGCCAAACTCATAGACATTCGGCAAGGCAAAGCCGCTATTTTGCAACAACAGGATTATGTGCAGGCGCATTTGCCCGATATTACGCAGGAACGCGTCTGCGCTTTTTTGGCGCAATATTGCCCATACGCTTGTTTGTGACATTTACCGAACGCCATTTAAGGTTGGCCGCAACGCTCAATGAACAGCACGCATGCGTTGGCAATACCGTCGATTGCGTAGCCGCCTTTTGCAACAAGGCTTTGATGCGCGACAAAATTGCCACCGCGCCCGATTGTCAGCCCGTTTGGCATCGCTTGGTGCCAACCAGCCAACTCAAAGCCGCTTTGCAAGCCGCCGAATTTGAGTTGATACTCAAACCTGTTGATGGCTCGGGCAGCACCTTAATTCATCGCTACACGCCTTTTGTTACCGACATCGACACGCTGGTCGCGGCGTATCAAGACTTAGAGGTCGTGTTGCTCGAAGCCGCCATAAAAGGGCAAGAATTCAGTGTAGAAGCCTTAAGCCAAAACCATCAACACACTATTTTAGGCATCACCGCCAAAACCATAGATGCCAATTTTATTGAAACAGGTCACACCAGCCCAGCCAACATTTCACCTGATTTGGCCGTACGCATCCAACTGGCGACTCAGGCTTTTTTAATAATCATGGGCTTACGCGAGGGGCCAAGCCACACCGAACTCATCGCCAACGACAACGGCATTTACATCGTAGAAGGCCACCCCAGAACGGGCGGAGATCGCATCGTCAGTTTGGTTCGCTTAACGACGGGCGTTGATTTGATAGCGGCTTATTTGCATCAATTGGCCGACGTGCCTTATCAAGCCCAAGCCATTAAAGCGCCAGTCGCGCAAACGGTTTTTATCCGCTATCCAAGCGGTGCAACTTACAATGGCATCAACAGCCTAGCCGCGTATCGGCATGGACTGGAAGAATTAGAAGTCAATTTGCAACTTGGGCAACTCATAGAAGCACCAACACATTCAGGCAATCGCCACGCCCTAGCCGTCATTCATGCGGCCAACCACGACCTTTGTCATGCTTTGGCTGTACAAATTCAAGATGCCTTACTCGCTAGCAGTCCAGTCATTAACCCTTAACGCAAGGCCGACATCATGAGCACCCTCATTTTACACAGAGGCACTTTGCCCGACTTGATTCAACTATTAATGGCTTTTGATGATGCGGCCAACGCCATCGTCATTGCGTCTGCCGACAAAATCAGCACCCCTTGCCTAAGCTTGATTCCAAGCATACGTGCGCAAGTGCAGGCCTTGCACCTGATTTCGCAATATGATCAAAGCAATGCGCTCGAGCAAATCGTGTATGAAATCAGTCAAGTGCAGCGCATCACTCAAGTCTTTGCGATGGCCGAATTTGACTTGTATCGCGCAGAACGACTCAAATCTTGGCTCAATTTGCCTTTTATCCCCGAAAAAACATTACGCATTTTTCGCAATAAAATTGCCATGAAAGATTATTTTCGAGCGGCAGGCTTGGCCACGCCTCATTATGCCGAGGTCAAATCCATTTTGGATGTTTATGATTTTGCTGATAAATACGGCTATCCCCTTGTCATCAAACAGCAAGAAGGCGCAGGCGGCGTTGGCGCGCGAGTCCTCCGCTCTGAAAAAGACATCGGGCAATTTGCACTGGCGACTTTTCGGCCAAATGGTTTTACCGAACCCTCGCTCATGGTAGAAACGTTTGCTCAGGGGAAATTGCACCACGTCGATGGCGTGGTTTACAATCAAACCATCCTTTACCTAACTTGCAGTGTATACATCAACGCTGCGATTGAAGATTTTGAACAAGGTAAATCAGCAGGTTCCGTTCTGCTACCGAATAACAGTCCGATATATCAAATTCTAAGCGCACACCAGCATCGTCTCATCGCCTCCTCACCAATTTCTGTCCCATACACCTTTCACGCCGAATATTTTGTGACGGAAGACCAGCAAGTGCAATTGTGCGAAGTCGCTTGTCGAACGGGCGGTGCCGCCATTAATACCGCCAATGCACTCTTGAGAGGGGTCGATCTGAATGCTTGGTTAATCAACTCGCTCTTTCATCATCAAGCCTTGCCCATAGAACCCAAAAATACTGACTTAAGTGGCGGATTAATTGTGAGCGCACAAGGCCTAAACAAACAACGAGCCAACCAAATCCCAGAAAGATGCCCACTGCCTTTTGTCCTAGATTACCAACCAAAAGTTAGCGCGGGCGAGGTGTTATCACCAGCCATCTCTAATATTCAAGGGCTTTTTAGTGCCGTCTTTTCGGCAGAGACACCAGCCCAAGGAGCCCAACATTACCAAACCTTGTTAGATTGGCAACAAGAAACCTTTATCTTAGAAGCTCTCAACTAAAACATCAAAACAGAAATCCTCAAAAAGGTTGGCCACAAATACTTGCGGCCAACCTTTTTGAGGATTTCTGTTTATAAAAAACAAACTTCAGCTTTTTTCTACCTGATTAAATTCAACTTCAACAGGCGTTTCACGCCCAAAGATTTGAATATTAATATGCATGATTTGCTTTTCGTAATTAATGTCCTGAACTTCGCCATGATGATCAGCAAAAGCCCCTTCCAACACCCGAACGCTTTCCCCTATTTCAAACTGTAGTTTAGATTTCGGTTTTTCTACGCCTAACTGCATTTGCTTACGAATGGCATCCATTTCATTGTTGCGCATAGGTAAGGGTTTTGTCGCCGTTCCGCCAATAAAACCGCTGACTTTGGGCGTACTTTTCACCAAATGCCAACTGTCATCGGTCATGTCCATTTCAATAAAAACATAACCAGGAAAAAATTTGCGCTCACTGATTTTTTTCTTGCCGTCTTTATTATCCACAATCTCTTCGACAGGGACTAAAATTTCGCCAAAAAGATCCGAGAACCCAGAGCGTTCAATGCGCTCAACCAATTGACGATGGACACTTTTCTCAAACCCAGAATAAGCATTAATGATGTACCATTTTTTTGCCATGATAATTACCCTCGACCCAATAACCAACCATAAAGAATTTTAGTGAGCAATAAATCAACCCCCCACAAAAAAACAGCCAAAATAAAGACAAAAATAAAGACAACTATCGTACGTTGAACGGTTTCTTTTGCCGTTGGCCAAACCACTTTTTTACCTTCAACCACCACTTCGTTGACATAAGTCAAAAATTGGATTCTTTGAGGCGAAAACCAAAAAAGGATTGCGCTCGCTAAAAGTCCACCAATCAAAATGCCGTAAGCCACCATCGACTGTGTCGATTTTAAATAACCATAAACCGCTACACCCACAAATAACAAAACCAGAGCCAAACGAGCCTTAATTGTATCGCGCTTTTCCATACCCAACCCTCAAAATATAACCACATTAAATGAGAAAAAATGTACAAATGATAATATAAAAAAACCAATCGGCATAAGCCGATTGGTTTAATTTGGCAGGCCAGGAGGGTCTCGAACCCCCAACCCTCGGTTTTGGAGACCGATACTCTACCAATTGAGCTACTGGCCTATTAAAACTTGACTACCTTAAGCGATGATTTTAGCAACCACACCAGCGCCTACTGTACGACCACCTTCACGAATCGCGAAGCGTAAACCTTCTTCCATCGCGATAGGGCAAATCAATTCAACGGTAACAGAAACGTTATCGCCTGGCATCACCATTTCAGTGCCCTCACCCAATGTTACCGCGCCCGTTACGTCTGTTGTACGGAAGTAAAATTGTGGGCGATAGCCTTGGAAAAATGGCGTATGACGGCCACCTTCGTTTTTGCTCAAAATGTACACTTCTGAAGTGAACTTAGTGTGAGGCTTGATAGAACCTGGTTTAGCCAAAACTTGGCCGCGTTGTACATCTTCACGCTTCGTACCACGCAACAACACACCAACGTTATCGCCCGCTTGACCTTGGTCTAGCAATTTACGGAACATCTCAACGCCTGTACAAGTGGTTTTTGTTGTATCAACCAAGCCAACGATTTCAATCTCTTCGCCTACTTTAACAACGCCGCATTCGATACGACCTGTGACAACCGTGCCGCGACCTGAAATAGAGAACACATCTTCAATCGGTAAAATAAACGCTTTATCAATAGCGCGTTCAGGCGTTGGGATGTAAGCATCTAAGGCATCAGCCAAAGCGAAAATCGCTGGTTCGCCAATAGGAGATTGATCGCCAGACAAAGCCAATGTCGCAGAACCGCGAATAATCGGCGTGTCATCACCGGGGAAGTCGTATGAATTCAACAAATCACGAACTTCCATTTCTACCAATTCTAACAACTCTTCATCGTCAACCATGTCGCATTTGTTTAAGAAAACTAATACGTAAGGAACGCCAACTTGACGAGCCAACAAGATGTGTTCGCGAGTTTGAGGCATAGGACCATCAGCAGCCGAACAAACCAAAATCGCGCCATCCATTTGAGCCGCGCCAGTAATCATGTTTTTAACATAGTCAGCATGGCCTGGGCAATCTACGTGAGCGTAGTGACGAGTTTCTGTTTCGTATTCAACGTGAGCTGTGTTAATGGTAATGCCGCGTGCTTTTTCTTCTGGTGTTGAGTCGATTTGGTCGTAACCCTTAGCCAAGCCACCCCATTTTTTAGCCAAAATGGTTGTAATTGCAGCGGTCAAAGTGGTTTTACCATGATCGACGTGACCAATCGTACCAACGTTAACGTGCGTTTTATTCCGTTCAAATTTTTCTTTTGCCATGATGCAACTTCCTTTTTTAAAAGATCGTATAAAGAACAAACTGTACCTATTAGTAAAGTACAGCGATAAGGGGACTACAAGGAACATCAAAAAACCAAGTCAGGTTGGCCGCAACAGACTAAAAAAGCCTTTGTATAAAGTGCGGCCAACCTTTTACTGCTTATTTTTTCACTGCGGCCATAATGGCTTCAGCAACGTGTTTTGGTGCTTCCGCATAATGTTTAAATTCCATCGTGTACGTTGCGCGACCTTGGGTCAATGAACGTAACGCAGTAGAGTAACCAAACATTTCAGACAACGGCACTTCTGCACGAACTTTTTTACCACCCGCATCATCATCATCCATCCCTTGAATGATGCCACGGCGTGATGACAAGTTACCCATCACGTCACCCATGTAATCTTCTGGGGTTTCGACTTCAACGGCCATCATCGGCTCAAGTAACACGGGGTTTGCTTTACGCATCCCTTCTTTGAAGGCCATAGAAGCCGCCAATTCAAAGGCCAATTGAGAAGAATCGACGTCATGGTAAGAACCAAATGTCAAACGAACTTTCACGTCTACAACAGGGAAACCAGCCAACACACCGCTTTTCAGTGTATTTTGGATGCCTTTGTCAACAGAAGGAATGAATTCACGAGGAATCACACCGCCTTTAATTTCGTCAACAAACACATAACCAGCGCCAGGTTCATTCGGTTCCATGGTAATCACCACGTGACCATATTGACCTTTACCACCTGATTGTTTCGCGTGTTTTTCGTCGGACTCAACCGATTTACGTATCGTTTCACGGTAAGCCACTTGTGGCGCACCAACGTTGGCTTCAACGTTGAATTCACGGCGCATACGGTCAACAATAATTTCAAGATGCAACTCACCCATTCCTGAAATAATGGTTTGACCTGACTCTTCGTCAGAACGAACACGGAAAGATGGGTCTTCGCGAGATAAACGACCTAAAGCCAAGCCCATTTTTTCTTGGTCGGCTTTCGTTTTTGGCTCTACCGCCACGTGAATCACGGGCTCAGGGAATACCATACGCTCAAGAATAATCGGATCATTCAAGTCACACAAGGTTTCGCCTGTTGTTACATCTTTCAAACCAATCGCAGCGGCAATGTCGCCCGCCCAAACTTCATCAATTTCCACGCGGTCATTGGCGTGCATTTGAACGATACGGCCGATGCGTTCTTTACGGTCTTTGACTGAGTTTAAAACTGAATCGCCCGATTTAACCATGCCTGAATACACACGGAAGAAGGTCAATTGACCAACAAAAGGATCGTTCATTAATTTGAAGGCCAAAGCAGAAAAAGACGCTTTGTCATCTGCTGCACGTTCTATCGGCTGGTCTTTCATGTCTGTTCCTTGAACAGCCATGACTTCAGTCGGAGAAGGTAGCAACTCAATCACTGCATCCAACATACGTTGAACACCTTTGTTTTTAAAGGCAGAACCACATAAAATTGGTTGAATTTCATTCAATAGCGTGCGTGAACGCAAACCAGACATGATTTCTTCGTCAGTCAGGTCGTTGCCTTCCAAAAACTTGTCCATCATTTCTTCAGAGGCTTCGGCGGCGGCTTCAACCATTTTTTCACGCCATTCTTCAGCCAAGCTTTGCAAATCGGCAGGAATGTCGCCGTAAGTGAATTTCATGCCTTGAGACGCTTCGTCCCAAATGATGGCCTTCATTTTCAATAAATCCACAACGCCTTCAAAACCTTCTTCTGCACCAATTGGAATCACAATCGGTACAGGGTTACCACGTAAACGAGTACGAACCTGCTCTACCGCGCGGAAAAAATTCGCGCCTGAACGGTCCATTTTATTCACAAACAAAATGCGAGGCACTTTGTATTTATTTGCTTGACGCCAAACGGTTTCAGATTGTGGTTGTACACCACCGACCGCGCAATACACCATCACTGCGCCATCTAAAACACGCATAGAACGTTCCACTTCAATCGTGAAGTCAACGTGTCCAGGGGTGTCGATAATATTAAAACGGTGTTCTGGGTATTGTGAAGACATGCCTTTCCAGAAGGCGGTTGTTGCCGCAGACGTGATGGTAATACCACGTTCTTGCTCTTGTTCCATCCAGTCCATAGTGGCCGCGCCATCATGAACTTCACCAATTTTGTGACTCACGCCTGTGTAAAACAGAATACGTTCAGTCGTTGTGGTTTTACCTGCATCGATATGAGCCGAAATACCAATATTACGGTAACGATTCAAAGGGGTTTTACGTGCCATAATCACTGCCTTTTCGTAAAATTAAAGTGCAAAGTTAGCCACAAAAACTTTGCGGCCAACCTTGGAATCAAATCAGGAAATCAAATCAGCGAGCCGATTAGAAACGGAAATGAGAGAACGCTTTGTTTGCTTCAGCCATGCGATGAACTTCATCACGTTTTTTCATCGCACCGCCACGGCCTTCTGCGGCATCCATCAATTCGCCAGCAAGACGCAAGTCCATTGATTTTTCACCACGTTTACGAGCAGCATCACGCAACCAGCGCATAGACAAAGCCATACGACGAGAAGGACGAACTTCTACAGGAACTTGATAGTTAGCACCACCAACACGGCGGCTTTTTACCTCAACAAGAGGCTTGGCGTTTGCTAAGGCTGTGTTGAAAATTTCCATGGCATCTTTGCCTGTTTTCTTTTCAATTTGAGCAAGTGCGCCATAAATGATGCGTTCAGCGACTGATTTTTTACCATCAATCATCACAACATTCATAAATTTAGATAAATCTTGGCTGCCAAATTTTGGATCTGGCAAAATGTCCCGTTTGGGGACTTCACGACGACGTGGCATAATCAATTCCTTAATGTTTTCAGTTGGGTGGTGACCCGAGATAATCCAATTGAATCATCACTTACTCGACAATTTTTTACTGCTTTAAATTGCCGTGAGGCCAACGTTATATTTATAAATCGGTGCAAAAAGCGTCGCTAACTTATTTAGGACGTTTCGTACCGTATTTAGAACGTGACTGTTTACGATTTTTGACACCAGCGGTATCCAATGAACCACGTACGGTATGGTAACGAACACCTGGTAAGTCTTTTACACGACCACCGCGGATTAAAACCACGCTGTGTTCTTGCAAATTATGGCCTTCACCACCGATGTATGAAATCACTTCAAAGCCGTTAGTTAAACGGACTTTGCAGACTTTACGCATCGCAGAGTTAGGTTTTTTAGGCGTAGTGGTGTACACACGTGTACAAACACCGCGCTTTTGAGGACAACGTTCCATGGCTGGAACATTGCTTTTAGTCACAATGGCTTTGCGGCCTTTGCGTACAAGCTGGCTTATGGTTGGCATAACTATCAGTTCCTAGATGATAATTGATTAAAAATTCTTTCCTAAATAGAAAGAACCGCGAATTATACTGAAAAACAGTCGATTAAGTCAACAAAAAACAAAAAATACGCTTGTTTTTCTTGTTGTTTTCATCACTTTCTAAGGGAAAAGTCAGGCCAAGTTTGGCTGCCTTTTTGTTGTCTTTATTAATACTATGGATTTTGCGCAGGTGTAGTGGCTGTTTCTTGTTTTAATAAAGTATTCAAATCGTCCAGCCAAGTCCCTTTCGCTGGGGCACTGGGGGCACTCACGCCATCCGAAGCCAAAGGGGATTCAAGCAATTGACTAAAATCCAAAGCATACAACGGCGCGGTAAGGGGGCCTGTAATCCGCAACGGCACTTTGGTTTTTTCTATGGTCGTTAAGCCTTTGGGGCTGACTAAAGCGACCGCCCGAATGTCCATGATTTGTTTGTCCAAGTCCATTTTGCCCTGCCCTGTTAATGTCAACAGGGGCGATTCTAGGGCAAAGTTAGGCTTCAGGCTTAATCCATCCACCGTCAACTGGGTCGTCATCTGACTAAACGGGGTGGCATAGGCCAACGTGCGCGGTTCTATTTTTTGGGGCAAGGTATTTAAAATGGCGTTTAAATCCAATTTAGAAAGCGAGCCTGCCGTGATGCTTAAATTGGCGTTCCCTTTGAGGGATTTTCTCCAAGCACTTTCGGTGTTCCCCTCTGCCTGAAAGGTGACGTTACCGCTGCCTGTACCTGTCAAGCCAGAGTAATCAAACAAACCAATTAATAAGGGTTGCATTTGCACATGATTTAATTGACTGCGAAAAGACAACACCGATTGCGTTGGTTTGTAATAAATACTGGCTTCGCCTTGCAAAGTGCCTGCATAAGCCGCGAGGCTAACGTTTTTAAAATGCAGTGCATTTTTAGCCATTTCCAAGCGGCCATGCACGGCTTCAAAATCGAGTGTTCCCCATTTTAGGCTATCGATGTCCACTAACACTTGACCCGTTAACCCTTGCCAATCGGCCAACGCGTCCAAGCGCCAATCCGCGTTCTCGGTTGCTGTTTCTAACACGGCACCGCTGGCAGCTTCCGCAAGGTTGGCCGCATCCTGATTAACGGTCATGGGCCAATAGCGGTTCAGGTTCAGGCGTTCAAAATGTACGCTGGCTTGCCAAGGCGCAAGGGTTGGGCTGTCGCCAGAAGCCGTCGCTTTGGGTGAAGAAGGGTTGGTCGCGGCCAGTTGCGGCCAACCTTGACCGACAAAAGTCACCACCAACGGATGATCATCTAAAGTCCCTTGCAATTGGCTTTGTAACTGTTTCGTTCGCACATCAAACAAGGCAACGCCCAACAATTGCAACGTCAGCGCGGATTCGCCCGCCACAAGCGAAGACAGCATGCCGTTTAAAGTGACATTTTGCAGCTGTAGGGCTTGGTCGTGCGGCATCCACAATTGGGCGCTGCCTTGCAGAGTGAGTTTTTTTTGTCCCACACTTTGGGCCGCATTGAGGCTGATTTTTTGCATGGCCATGCCCGTTTCGTCAATAAATGCTTGTTGCACTTCGCCCGACAGTTGACTGGGCAACCACGACGCATCGCCTTCTTTTTTGGGGCGGTCGCTGACCCATTGCAACGCAGGCATTTCAAGCCGATGCGGTGACAGCAAAGCTTGTTTGATTTGGAGTTGATGGCGACTTTGCCCCCAAGATTCGGTGAGCGTGAGCGCCACATCATTTAAAGTCAATGCAGAGGCCGTTTCTTCGTATTCGGCACGGCCAGTCAAGTTGGTGCTGAATGCACCCCAATTGGCTGATTGCCCCGTCGCAGTTAGGCTAAATTCTGGGCTGCTCCACGCGCGGCCTTGTTGCAAATACGGTGCGGTCAATTCAACCTTAGCGGATAAAGACTCGGCGTAGACCATACCCGAAAAAGTGGCATTGGGCGTGGCCAACATATCCGACAAGCTGAATTGGCCGTGTTGCACCGACCATAATTGCTTGGTGCTTTGATTTAAATAAGCGTTGAGCGTTAGCGCTAAATCCTGAATCTCGACTTGATTTAAATTAAATTTGGCTGTACTGGGTTGAGTTTGCACACTTTGCCACCAAAGCACCAACGGCCAAACATTGGGCTGGGTTTCGTTTAAGTCGACATGCACGCCCGTCAACGTCAAGCCAGACACCACGGGCTCGCGCCATAGCAAAGGCCAAAAATATAAATCGGCCGCGCCGCGCTCGATGGTCAATACGGCTCCCCCTTGCGGGTCGGACAACACCATGCGGCCAACCTTGAGCCCAAAAACAGGCCACGCTTGTGCCGAAACCCCTTCGTCCATGCGCAAAACAAATCCTTGAACCGACAGTGCTTTTGTCCACTGTTGCGCCAAATTTGCCTCCTGCACCCGCAGCCAAAACAGCGCAAAAACAATCGCCCAAAGCGCCGCGCCCAACACCAACACACGCACCACAACCCGAAACCAGAATCGCAATCGGGTGGCACGCAATTGGGTGACTTGAAGTGGGTTATCGCGTTTTTCTAATTTTCCTAAGTGTTTTTTAAAATTGATAACAAGAAAGTCCAATGGCATCTCTACGTCCCTCTGATTTTTTATTTGACTCTTTTTGAGCCTTTTATTATAGATAATTCTATGCGCTGTCACTCGGGGCGATTCACCCCAACAAACTTATTATAAATTTTACAGGAAGCTTTTTACCTGATTTGTACAATTAACGGGTACCAAAAAAATAAAGGCTTGTTGTTTTTTAGCAACAAGCAAAAAATCACTCAACTTCGACAAACAAGCCTTATTCTACAACAAATTCAGAATAAAAATAGCGAGCCAACTGCTCGAAAAAATAAACCCTAAAAAATGAATTTATTTTTTAAATAAAGACAGAAAACGAAAAATTGAGTAGAATTTAAAAACTCGAGGGACAGATGAAAGTCACTTACCTTGAAGTCTGCATCACGAGATGATAACTTAATTTTTAACTTTAATTTTTTTTTAGAAAGCAATCTACATGAAAAACTTACAAAAAGGTTTTACCTTAATCGAATTAATGATCGTTATTGCGATTATCGCAATTTTGGCTGCTTTTGCTTTGCCAGCTTACGCTGATTACACCAAACGTACTTACGTTGCTGAAGGTATTACTCTAGCCGCTGGCGCAAAAAATGGTATTTTGGATGTTTTCTCGTCAACTGGCGTAGTACCAGCTAATAACCAAGCGGCTGGTGTTGCATCCGCAGATCAAATTATTGGTCAAGCTGTAGATTCAGTAACTGTTGGCGTTTCAGGTACAACAATTCCTACCATTACTGTTGTATACAATGACAAAGTTTCTGCTGCTGACAATACCTTGGTTATAGCTATGGATACTGATGTCACTAAAGGCTCTTACAATTGGGTTTGTGGTAAAGCCCTACCTACGAATGTCGATACAGCTGTATCAGCAGTTGCGACCGCTGGAACGACTGTACTAGACCGCTGGTTGCCTGCTAACTGCCGTACTGGTGCAAAATAAGTCACTTTATTTAATGCGCGTTAAACAGCATGACTTAGCCTAATCAAATTGGCGATGACTCAATAGTTAATTATTGATTTGTCGCCAATTTTACATTTAACCCTTCTCTTTATTATGTTTAGCTATGAAGCTTCTACACCAAAACCACGGTTTTACCTTAATTGAATTAATGATTGTCATTGCGGTTGTCGCTATTTTGGCCGCCTTTGCTTTGCCTGCTTATGGTGATTACACCAAACGAACCTATGTGGCCGAGGGCTTAACTTTGGCACAGGCCGCCCAATCAGCGGTGGTAAACACGTATGCAACAACAGGCGTAGCGCCCAGCATGAATAATGCTGCTGGATTGGCCAACCCTAACCGATTAACGGGGCAAGCCGTTAAATCGGTATTGGTGACGGGTCAAAACAGCATCCCTTTAATCACCATTACTTATAACACCAAAGTCAAAGATGGCACCAAACTGGCTTTGGCGATGGATACCACCCCCAATATGGGTTCATACCGCTGGATTTGTGGATTTGCCTCTAATGAAGGCACGAACGTCTTAGATTCAGCGCAAGCAAATACCACCGTCAGCCCCCTATGGCTGCCCTCGAATTGCAGAAGAGCCTAAACAAGCCAATCAAGTACCCTGCTGGCCCTACTGAAGTTAATTTTAATCATTCTTATTAATCATTAAACAAGCTAAAGCACAAAAACAAGCTGGCTGTATTGAAAAGTTTACTTATATTTCCTTGTTATCGAATGGTATTTTGAATTATTTTCCATATAATTCAACTCACTACAAAGCAATAGCCTGAAAAATCAGTCTATTGAGTAGCCCATTCAGCTTGACTCAAGGAGAGGTTATGAACAGTTTGCAAAAAGGCTTTACCTTAATCGAATTAATGATTGTGATTGCCATCATCGCCATTTTGGCTGCTTTTGCTTTGCCTGCTTATGCTGATTACACCAAACGGACTTACGTTGCTGAAGGCATAACCTTAGCCTCGGGTGCGAAAAATGGTATCGTTGATGTCTTTTCTTCAACAGGCATCGTGCCAACCAACAATACACAAGCAGGCATCGCTGATGCGGCTTTAATCACAGGCCAAGCTGTCACCTCTGTGGCGGTCACGGCTTCTGCAAACAAGAACCCTTTAATCACCATTACATATAACACGAAAGTTGCTGCAACAGCGCCTGCGACTTTAGGGCTTTCGTTGGATACCGCAGCCGACAAAGGTTCTTACGCTTGGGTTTGTGGCCGTGCCAATCCTGCCAATGTCGATATCAATGCCAAAGATGCGGCTTTCCTCGCAACCAATGACGAAATGTTAGACCGATGGTTGCCTGCTAACTGCCGTACGGGTGCAGTATAAGACCGCTTAAACGGCAGATGAGCATTTCATGACATAACACCGCCTGATAAAAAGTGGCGATGAGTCAATATTTTGTATTGAGTCATCGCCACTTTTTATGCCCGCCCACTTTAAAAACAGCCTCAAATTACGCAGGCATACCGACCAAAACCAAACAAACCACTTATCTTTTTGTTGCGTAACTTAATTTGACTCACAAGGATATTGCTAACAATTCAAAAAAATAAAAAACAAAATAGGGGCGGTGCTACTGAAAAGTTTACCTATATTTCCTTGTTTCAAAATGGCATTTTTAATTTCGTGCCGTATAATTCAGTCAACTACAAAACAATAGCCAAATGCAGCACTAGCCTATTGTGTAGCCACCATTTAATCTTAACCCTAAAAAAGGAAAATGTACTATGAAAAATTTACAAAAAGGTTTTACCTTAATCGAGCTAATGATCGTTATTGCCATCATCGCAATTTTGGCTGCTTTTGCTTTGCCAGCTTACGCTGATTACACCAAACGTACTTATGTTGCTGAAGGTATTACCTTAGCCGCTGGCGCAAAAAATGGTATTTTGGATGTTTTCTCGTCAACTGGCTTAGTACCAGCTGATAACGAAGCGGCTGGTATTGCATCCGCAGATCAAATTACTGGTCAAGCTGTAACTTCAGTAACGGTTGGCGTTGAAGGTACAACAATTCCTACCATTACTGTTGTATACAATGACAAAGTTTCTGCTACTGACAATACCTTGGTTATGGCACTTGATACCGACGTGACAAAAGGCTCTTACGTTTGGGCTTGTGGTAAAGCCGTACCTAAGAATGTTGATGCAACAGTATCAGCTGCAGCAAACACTGGAACAACTGTGTTAGACCGCTGGTTGCCTGCTAACTGCCGTACTGGTGCAGTATAAGTCAGCATCAATCAACCATAGACGCAACAGTCTGTCGTTAGTATAATTTAAACTTGGTGAAAACAAAGGCAGGTGCTTTGTTTCACCAAGTTTTCTTTTATTCCAACTTTAATTGTTCTAATGCCCATGATAACAAACAAACCCTCTGGTTTTACCTTAATCGAATTAATGATCGTCATTGCGGTTATCGGCATTTTGGCGGCCTTTGCCTTGCCTGTGTACAAAAGCTATACTGCGCGCACTTATGTCGCCGAAGGATTAAATTTGTCTAACGCCGCAAAAGCCCAAATCATAGATTATTACGCCAGCACCAAAAAAATCCCTCAAAACAACGCTGATGCAGGGTTATCCGAACCTAATCGCATTACGGGTGAATCCGTTACCCAAGTGACCGTGGGTGGCAATCCCATTTCTGTCAAAAATCCCACCATCGTGATTACTTACAACGCCAAAGTCGCCGATGGCGCCACCTTGGCCTTAGCAATGGATACCACCGAAGATGCTGGATCGTACCGATGGATTTGTGGCCGTGCCAACTCGAGCGGTACCAATGTCGAACAAGTGGCCGAATTTAATACCAACGCCTTAATGAAAGATGAATGGCTACCCGCCAACTGTCGCTGAATCGATACAGTTTAAGGCCTTCAAACTCAAAAAACTCAATAAAATACTCACGAAAAAGACGACCGCTAAAGTCGTCTTTTTTTTGGTACAATCAGGGGCTGTTTCTTGTCTCCTTTCCTTCCTCTTCTTTTGTGAAAGCGCCATTTGATGACTAATCCACTGTACCAGCAACATATGATTTCTATCAAAGACTTGACCAAAGAAACCATAGAATACGTGATACAAACTGCGCTGACACTCAAAGCCCAGCCGCGCACCGATTTGTTGCGCGGCAAAGTGGTGGCCACTTGTTTTTTTGAACCCTCAACCCGCACGCGTTTGTCGTTTGAAAGCGCCATTTTGCGGTTGGGCGGCGGCGTGATTGGGTTTTCGGATGCTGGCAATACCTCGGCCAAAAAAGGCGAAACCTTAGCCGACACCATTCGCATGGTCAGCGGCTATGCCGATGCCATCATCATTCGCCACCCACAAGAAGGCGCGGCAAGGTTGGCCGCAACGTTTTCAACCGTGCCAATTATCAATGGCGGCGATGGTGCCAATCAACACCCCACCCAAACCATGCTGGATTTGCTGTCTTTGCAAGAAACGCAAGGGCGTTTGGCTGGATTACGCATCGCGTTTGTGGGCGATTTAAAATACGGGCGCACCGTGCATTCTTTGGTGCAAGCCTTGTCTTTATTTGGGGCGGAATTTTATTTTGTGTCGCCCAAACAGCTGGCCTTGCCCGAGGCGCTCATCCAATTATTAGAAGCCAAACACTTGGTTTACCACGTGGCAGAACACTTAGACGATGTCATTCCGCTCGTCGATGCGGTGTACATGACGCGCATACAACGCGAACGCTTTGATGAAGAAGAGTTCTCTAAAATTCAGGGCGATTATGTGTTACGCGCCGCCCACTTGCGCCATGCCCAAGCCCATTTGCGCGTTTTTCACCCTTTGCCGCGAGTCGGCGAAATTGCCACCGATGTCGATGACACGCCGCACGCTTATTATTTTGAACAAGCCAAAAATGGCGTGTTTGCCCGCCAAGCGTTGCTGGCGCTGATTTTAAATCCCGAGTTTTAACCGCCCAAGGAGCCCACATGGACACTCGCAACGTAGAAGCCATCAAAGACGGAACGGTCATCGACCATTTGCCCGTGGGCTTGGCTTTGCCCATCATCCAATTGTTTCGCTTTGCTCAATCGGGCGAACGCGTCACCGTGGGTTTGAATTTGCACAGCCAACAATTGCAAAAAAAAGACATTTTTAAAGTCGAAAACGTGGCGCTCAGCGCCGAACAAGCCAACCAATTGGCTTTGTTTGCGCCGCAAGCTACCGTCAACGTCATCCAGAATTTTGACGTGGTGCAAAAATACGTCCTCACCTTGCCCACGGCCTTGGTTGGCGTATTTGCTTGCCCCAATAAAAACTGCATTTCGCACAAAGAACCCGTAGAGAGCCATTTTGCGGTACACCAAACTGCCGAAGCGGTCACCTTGACTTGCCATTTTTGCGAAAAAACCTATCCGCGTGAGGTCTTTGCTTTATAAGCACTTCTCGCTT
>JBILQJ010000075.1:0-4210 GCA_044373325.1 Burkholderiales bacterium | reverse complement strand
TAGGCGGTGGTTCTCGGGGCTTGGGTTGGGGAGTCAACGTTCCTATCGGGCGTAGCGTTTATAACGATGTGTACGAAACGCCCATCATAGAAAGCCAACTGTTTGACAAACAAGGAAAACTCATTTGGTCGGTGACACAAGAAGGGAATACCAGCAAAAAAGGTGAAGTCTGGGCAAACACGGTAGCCAAGGCTTTTGTAGAAAAAGCTCAACAAGAAAATTGGTTACCCAAGTCCAACCTCAAATAAGTTTAGACTTATGTTAAAATGTTTCTGTTTTTGACAGGCTGACTTGAGCCTGTTTTTTATGCCTGTTTTTTATGTTATTTTGAATCCCACCGCTGTTCAACTTTACCCACTAAAAAGGATCTATCATGAGTATTCGTGTTGCCATTAATGGTTATGGCCGTATTGGTCGTCAAGTTTTAAGAGCCATTTATGAACAAAATCAAACAGAAGAGCTGGTGATTGTGGCCATTAACAACGCCGCAGGCACAACCGAAGACAACGCCTATTTGACGCGCTATGACACGGTACACGGCCGCTTTCCTCACGAAGTCAGTACCGACGATAAGCACATCATCATTGATGGTAAACCGATTTTGTATTTTAGCGAACGCGATCCCGCCAAGTTACCTTGGGCTGACTTAAAAATAGACTTAGTCTTTGAATGCACGGGCATCTTCACCAGCAAAGCAAAATGCCAAGGGCATTTGAGCGCTGGCGCTAAAAAAGTCCTTATTTCTGCACCGGGCGGCGATGATGTTGATGCCACCATCGTTTATGGTGTGAACGACCACGTATTGACCAGCGACATGACCGTGGTGTCTAATGCTTCTTGTACCACCAACTGTTTAGCGCCTATGGCGCTAGCCTTAAACGACGGTTTGGGCATCGTCAAAGGCTTAATGACCACCATACACGCCGCCACCAATGACCAAGTCATTAGCGATGTTTACCACAGCGATCCTCGTCGCGCACGCGCCGCCATGCACAATATGATACCGACAAAAACAGGGGCAGCGGCGGCCGTTGGTTTGGTACTTCCTCAATTAAAAGGCCGATTAGATGGCTTTGCGGTTCGCGTACCAACCCTCAACGTTTCTTTGGTTGATTTAACGTTTGAAGCCGCTCGTGACACCACCGTAGAAGAAGTCAACCGCATCGTCAAAGAAGCATCTCAAGGCCGCCTAAAAGGGATTTTGGCTTATAATACGGAACCTTTGGTTTCAAGTGATTTTAACCACACACCAGAAGCGTCAACTTTTGATGCCGCGCTCACCAAAGTCTCTAATGGCAACATGGTCAAAGTCTTGTCTTGGTACGATAACGAATGGGGCTTCAGCGTACAAATGTTGCGCACCGCTAAAGCCATGTTTCGTGGTTAACAAACTGGATTCATCTCCATTCATCAAGCACTGAAACTTGAAAAATAAACCATTCAAGTCATAAAAAAGTAAGCCGCATCGCATAAAACGATGGGCTTACTTTTGTTTTAAAAACTTATTTTTATAAAAAATCAGACTCAAGAAAAGGAACTATTTTGGACTTTTTAACCGCCATCGACTGGATGGCCATTTTAAAAATCATCGCCATCGACATCATGTTAGGGGTAGACAATGCCATCGTGATTGCTTTGGCCTGCGCGGCTTTGCCCGTCGCCATTCGCCCAAAAGCCATTTTATTTGGCACGGCAGGCGCCATTATTTTACGCATCATTTTATTGGTCTTTGCAAGTCAGTTAATCGGATTGTCTTACATCAAACTCATTGCTGGCGCTTATTTGATTTTTATTGGATACTCTTTATTGGTCAGCAGCGAAGAAACTCATGACATTGATGCCCCAAACAGCATGCGCGCAGCCATTCAAACCATTTTAGTGGCTGATTTTATGATGTCTTTAGACAATGTTTTGGCCGTGGTTGCCGCTGCACAAGGTGCGGGATCGCACAGCACTTTTTACGCCATTGCGGGCATACTCATCACCATACCCGTGATTATTTACGGCGCACAATACATCATCAAAGTCATGGATCGCTACCCAATTATTATTTGGATAGGCGCAGGATTGTTAGGGTGGGTGGGTGCCGAAATGATGGTCACCGATCTCGTTTTAAAACCCCACCTCACGGGTTATTGGCCACTTTGCTTAAAAATAGCAGGCTTTGGCGCTGTCATTTTAGCGGCTAGTTTACGCAAAAATATGTTTACATCACAAATAAAATCTGAATAAATAAAAACATTAAAACTCTTTGCGGCCAACCTTTTAACGTGACAATCACGAGAAAAAGGTTGGCCGCAAGTTAAACACACTACCAAACACACTAGGAAATCGACATGACTTTCCCCGAATTTTTACGCCAGCCTTTGGCTGATTTGGGCATACATCACCCCAACGAGTTGGCCGAGTTTGGCGTGGCACGCGCGTTTTTGGCGTTGAAAGCGGCGCAGCCCAGTTTGGCGCTGGCGGCGGCTTATACTTTGGCGCAAATCGTCAAACAAAGCGTCAATCAAGGCAAAGCGCCCGCCGCGCCGCGCGTTTTTTTATCGCCCGCCGAAAAGCAACAGTTACGCGCCGAAATCGCCGCGCATCCGCCCGTTAAAGTAATGCCATCTGTGGCCGAGGCGCAAATTTTTATGGCGCAAGCCTTGCGCGTAGCTGCTTTGGCAGGCTCCGCAGGCGAAGTTCCTATCGGCGCGGTGGTGGTGCACCAAGGCCAAATCATTGCGCGCGGTGGCAACCAGCCGATAGCGCAATGCGACCCCACCGCGCACGCCGAAATCAATGCCTTAAGGTTGGCCGCAACCACCTTGGGCAATTATCGGTTGGCCGAATGCGACGTGTACGTAACTTTAGAACCTTGCCCCATGTGTGCCAGCGCCTTGTTGCAAGCCCGCGTGGCGCGAGTGATTTACGCCGCCCCCGAACCCAAAACAGGCGCAGCAGGCAGCGTCATCGATTTGTTCGCGCACCCCAATTACAACCAACACACCGCCATCATGCGCGGCGTGTTGGCCTCCGACAGTTTGGCTTTGTTGCGGGATTTTTTTGCTAAAAAACGCTGAGTTGAGTCCAAACCTTGCGGCCAACCTTTTACCGTGATTTTCGGGTTGAAAATCGGGTTAAAAGGTTGGCCGCAAAGGTTTTTTGGATAGTTGGTGAGCGGCAAAACAAATGCCCATAAACCTCAAAATTATAACTTTGGTTTAATAAAACAATATCCTAAAACCGTTTCTACTTTGTCACTTAAAATCAGTTTTTGAATGGAGGGTTGGGCGTGGTCAAATTGAGGCAAAGGTAAGCCGAGTTCGCTTGCTTTTTGAGTGTAATAATGTTCTCTGGTCGGATGAAATGGACTAACGCCATTGTAAATTTCGTTCCAAGAATTGGCCGCTATTATTTTTAAAATAATCCCGATGCAATCTTCTTGATGAATAAAATTGATGGGGGTTTCTGGGTTTTCAATCTTGACTTTGCCAGCCATAAACTTGGTTGGATTTCGGTCTTCCCCCACGAGTCCGCCAAAGCGGAGTATCGTGGTTTTAAAATGGGGATTGCTTTGCAAAAGGCGTTCTGTTTCCAGCAATTGTTTGCCACTTTCGGTCTCGGGTTTTGGATTGGTATTTTCTGAAATGGCGTGTTTGGACTCGCCATAAACGGACGTAGAACTGACAAAAAGCACGGACTCAATGGTGGATTTTTCTATCAGCGGAATGATATTTTGAATCTTGGAAACAAAGTTTTCTTTTTCTATGCCGCGAAGTTTTGGCGGAATATCAATGATTAAAACAGATGAATTTTTTAGAAAACTGGCAAAATCTCCACTGAGTTTGTCTTCTGAAAGAACAATCAAAAAGGGGTGTATCCCTAATTTTTCTAATAGGGCGAGTTTACTTTCGGATGTCGTGGAACCTTGCACTAAAAATCCATTTGCTCGTAACGTTTGCGCCAAAGGCAAACCCAACCAACCGCAACCCAATAGGCTTATTTGTGTCATTTTATTTGTGTTATTCATTAAATTTCTCCTAACAGCCTGATAAGCAGCCAAAGCGCCACAAACCATCACCAACGTTTGTCGGCTATAAAAAGCATCTTAACAGGATTAAGCATAAGGTAATACCCCCCAAAACCGAAGTGTTTAAAAGTAGAACTCAACACAAGCCATGCACGTCAGTGCGTGGCGCGTGAGTCGATTTCAGAGAGACTTCGT
>JBILQJ010000074.1:0-4234 GCA_044373325.1 Burkholderiales bacterium | reverse complement strand
GATGAGTCATCTTCAGTTAACTCATGGCGATTTTCAGTTAGGGGTATTGCCTCATTTGGGCGGGGCGATTTCTTATTTTAAAGTCGGAACATTTGATGTGTTGCGCCCTTGGGATGAAAGCCAAAATGTGCGCAAAAGTGGGTGTTATCCTTTGGTACCTTATTCTAATCGGATTGCCTATGGGCAATTCAGTAGCCCGATAGGCCAGCACCAAGTGACGCTGAATTTTGGCGACCACCCTCATTCTTTGCATGGCGTGGCTTGGCAACGAGCATGGCAAGTGTTGGAAAGTCATGAAACAGAATGTCTTTTGCGTTTAACGCACACAGCGGAAGGAGCGGCGGTGGCTGATTGGCCTTTTTCTTTTGAAGTCGAGCAGAAAATAAGTCTCGATGATAAAGGGGCTTCTTTGGTGTTGAGTTTGCGCAACGACAGTCCACACAGTATGCCAACAGGTTTGGGTTGGCATCCTTATTTTCCTCGACATTCTGGGGTTGAGTTGTCTTTTGATGCCGAGGCAGTTTGGCTGAATGACAGCAATGCTTTACCTTGTGAACGGGCGCTTATTCCTGAAAAATGGAAATTCAAAACCGCACGCGAAGTCGGTTACGTGGGCTTGGATAATTGCTTTGAAGGTTGGCCGCAACAAGCCCAAGTGGCTTGGACAAAGGCTGGTATTCGTGTCAATTTGAGCGCGGAAAATTTGAGTTATTTGGTGGTTTTTACACCGCCAGAACCACAAGATTTTATTGCGGTTGAACCCGTTAGCCATCTAAATAATGCCGTTAATATGTCTGAACCAACCTCAAACGGTATGGTTTGGCTCGCCTCTGGTGCAACCATGGTGCGGACGATGCGCTTAGATATTGATCGTGAATGAGATTTTTTGAAAAGGATAAAGTATGGCTTACGAAGTGCGGTGTGTGGTGACAGAAGTCAGTGAATTGGGCGAGTGCCCAGTTTGGTCCGTGCGTGAACAGGTTTTGTATTGGGCTGATATTTTGGGCGGTTTTTTGCAGCGCTTCGATCCAAAAACAGGTTCGGTTTCTCGCATAAAATTGCCTGAACATTTAGGGTGTTTTGGATTGCGTAGCCAAGGGGGCTTTATTGCTGCTTTACGCAGTGGCATTTATTTGTTAAATGAAGAAGGCTCTGTCATTGAAAAAGTAGCGGACAATCCGACGGGCGGCGAAAATAGCCGTTTTAATGACGGGCGAGTCGATCCTTGGGGGCGGTTTTGGGCGGGCACGATTTGGCAGCCACGCGATAAAAATGGTGGTGTGTTAGTGCGCGTGGATGCCGATTTGAATACCAAAATCATGGCCGATGAGGTGATGGTTTCGAATGGGTTGGCATTTAGCCCAGATCGTTTGTGGGTATATCACAGTGACACCCCCAACCATATTTTGTATCGATATCCATTGGATGGGGCTGGTGAAATCGGCGCGCGTGAAGTGGTTCGAACGTTTGAGCGTGGTGTTGGTGGCCGTCCTGATGGGGCGGCATTTGATAGTGAAGGGTGTTATTGGAGTGCTCAATTTACGGGTGGGCGAATTTTGCGTTTGGCTTTGGATGGCACAGAGCTCGATGAAATTCGTGTGCCGACTTTGTGGCCAACCATGGTGGCGTTTGGTGGCCCAGACTTACGCACCCTTTATATTACGAGTTCACGCGAAAATCGAACGGAAGAAGAGCTGGCTAATTGGCCGTTAACAGGTTGTGTTTTTGCGGTAGAAGTAGATGTTGCGGGCTGCCCAGAACCTTTGTTTTTAGGGTAGGTTTTTTCTTAACTTTTGTTTTTTAGTCTTATTTTACGATTTGTTTTACTTTACTTAAGGATATTTTTACATGAATCAGCATACTCAATCCAATTACCCTTCATTAAAAAACAAGGTAGTTTTTATTAGCGGAGGGGCATCTGGTATCGGCGCTGCTTTTGTTGAAGCCTTTCATCAACAAGGTTCAAAAGTCGCCTTTATTGATTTAGATGAAAAAAGTGGCCACGCTTTGGTGGCGACTTTGGGTGAAGAGCGTGCTTTTTTTATGCCTTGTAATGTGCGGAACATTGATGCTTTAAAGGAGGTGATTGAAACCGTTGAAAAAAAATGGGGTGGCATAGATGTTTTGATTAATAATGCCGCTCGTGATGATCGCCACGCGATGGAAGATGTGACGGTGGAGTATTGGGATGAGCGCATAGAAGTGAATTTGCGCCATGCTTTCTTTGCGACACAAGCGGTGAAATCAGGTATGGCCACTCGTGGTCAAGGTGTCATCATTAATATGGGTTCTATCTCATGGATGCGTGGCAATCCTGGCATGGTGTGTTATACCACTGCTAAAGCGGCGATTAATGGCTTAACACGCACGTTGGCGAGAGACTTGGGAGCGAGTGGTATTCGCGTCAACAGCATCGTGCCAGGCGCCATACGCACACCTCGTCAAGATGCTATGTGGGCGAATGATCCTGCTGGATTTGAAAAAGCCAATAAGACTTTTTTAGAGCAACAAATGCTGAAATTTAGGTTGGATGTCAGCGACTGCGCGCGCATGGCCTTGTTTTTAGGGTCAGATGACAGCCGAGGTTGTACAGGCCAAAACTTTATTGTTGATGCAGGGTTGTCTATACAATAAAGTAATGCTGTTTTTCATTTATGATTAAACAATACAAAGGACATACTCATGGATTTTTCTTCTTTATTAGAAGTGTTTTTGCCTTCGGGTGAAATGTTGTCCACCACCTCTTTATTTACCGTGGTTGGCTTGTTTTTTATGTACACTTTTGTTGGTATTACAGCAGGATTTGGTGGTGGATTAACCACCATGCCTTTGATTACCATGATTTTACCGGTACAAATGGCCGCACCTATCAGTACAACGATAGGCGCTGCTACCGCCACTTATGCCGTTATCCTTGACCGTAAGCTGGTTCAGTGGAGGTCCGTATTGATTTTAGTGCTTTCTTCTTTTATCGGTATTCCCGTCGGCCTTTATGTGTTAAAAAACGCACCCGATTACATCATGAAAGGTGGTTTAGGTGTTTTTCTTGTCATTTACGCTATTTATAGCTGGGTAGGCCCTAAACTTCCAAAAGTCGATAAAGATTGGATTGCTTTGCCTTGCGGATTTAGCGCGGGTGCTTTGGGTGCGGCTTTTTCTACTAATGGGCCACCATTGGTGATTTATGGTATTTTACGCGATTTGGCTCCATCCGTTTTCCGTGGTACGCTGAACGCTGTTTTTATGATTAACAATATCACTATTATTTACGGCTTAATTAACAATGGAATTTATACTGTTAATAATCTTAAAGTGGTTGTTTTAGCCATTCCGACGATGCTTTTAGGTTGGATTATTGGCAATATGGTGCATAAACGCATCCCTAAAGAAAAATTTAAAAAATTGGTTTATGTTTTATTGATTTTTTCAGGTATCATGTTATTGAAAGGCGCGCTACCTGCTATATTTAAAGCGTTAAGCTGATTGATTAATACGGTTAACAAACCCTTGCGGCCAACCTTTTTTCCAAATTTTCAACACGAAAATAGGAAAAAAGGTTGGCCGCAAGGGTTTTGGTGTCTGATTTTTTGTTACAAAATATTTAGGTTAAAAACCAATCAATTGGTTTTCAGTTTTACGCCTTTGCGTGTTTGATTTCATTTTTAAGGCAGGGACGAGTTAACCAATACATTGGTTTTTTGTGTGGACTGCGGTTTTATTTGGCTTCCATACCCGTTAAAAGGTAGGATAATTTCTTTGCTTATTAAGGAGTTATTCATGAATTGGCCTGTTATTTTAAATTTACTGGTGTTTATTGCTTTGTTGTTGGGCTTGGTGCAACTTCATAAAACAGCTCTTTCTTTGTCGAAAAAAGTTATGGTAGGGCTATTGTTGGGCGTTGTGTTTGGTGGCTTGGTGCATGGCCTTTATGCAGATGATGCGGCTATTTTAAACAGCACACGAAGCTGGATAGATGTGATTGGTAGCGGCTATGTACAACTGTTGCAAATGTTAGTGATGCCTTTGGTTTTTGTGTCCATTTTAAGTGCCGTTGCACGGTTGTCTAATGTCAATTCTTTGCAAAAAATCAGTGCCTTAACGATAGGAGTTTTGTTGTTGACGACTTTATTGGCCGCTTTGGTTGGCGTGATGTTAACAAATTTATTTGGCTTGAGCGCAGAAGGTTTGGTGGCAGGCGCTAAAGAATTAACGCGCATGGAAACCATCCAAACGG
>JBILQJ010000006.1:0-59996 GCA_044373325.1 Burkholderiales bacterium | reverse complement strand
TAAAACCTGCCTAGTTTCATAAAGATATTGGTCAATACAACCAATTACTCCGTTTCCACCATATACGGGAAAACCATTTTTAAGAAGTTTAGTCGTTGGTAGATTTTTTCCGTACGAAATCTTTAAGCGATCCCCTAAAAAGTCGCCCCCCCACCCCTTCGGTACCAACCCCAGCTCCGATTCTTCAAAATCATCGGGAAAAAGGTTGGCCGTGGCCTCATCCATGCCTTCGGGGGTGCGGCCAACCTTTTTCGCGTGGACGGGGTCGAAATCCACAAACCAAGACTTGAACAAGGCTTGCGCCATGGCTTCGAGCGTGGCGTTGGTTTCGCGCAGAAGGGTGATGCGGTCGTCGAGTGACTCCAAAATGGTTGATATTTCAACTTGCTCTTCTATGCTGGGCAAAGCAATCGGAAATGCCTTAATAAGCTGACCATTCAAATTCTGTTGGGCACCGCCATTTTTTAGGTCCACCAGTGCTTTATATTGGCCCATCAGGTAGTAGTACACAAACCGATAGTCGGCTTTGCTCGTATCCACAACCAAGTTGCAGCAAGCTTGATTCGTGGTGAGAGGTACTTTGTTTACAGCAACGCGCCCAGCCGTGTCACCGTTACCGTACATCGCAACGATGACCGAATTTACTGGAACAAGTTTTGCTGACGAGTTTTCAAAGCCTAATTCCGTGATGTGTCCCTCGGTGTTATAAATTTTCCCGTAGTTCACTTCCTTGGTTCTCAACCACGGAATAGTTCCACCGTCGTAGTAACTAGCGTTTGTCGAGGTAGGCGTTCCTCCGGAGAAAACTTTCGAGCAAACATCCCCAATTGTTGTACTTCGCCACTCAGAACTCATACCCCAGCCCTCCCAACTTCTGGCGGATCAACGCATCCAATTCTGCGCCTTTGGCCATTTGTTCGCCCAGCTTGGCGGTGAGCGTTTGCATCTTGTCGGCAAAAGCTTCGTCGTCGTCTTCCACTTCTTCAGCGCCCACATAGCGGCCCGGCGTCAGCACATGGCCGTGTTGGGCGATTTCAGCCAATGGCACGCTGCGACAAAAGCCAGCAATGTCTTGGTAGTCGTCACCCGTGCGCCATGCGGCCACGGTGAGGCTGATGCGTTCGATGACGTCATCGGTCAGTTCGCTTTGCACACGACTGATCATACTGCCAAGCTTGCGGGCATCAATGAACAGTACTTCGCCTTTGCGTTTTTTCTGCTTGGCCAAAAACCACAAGCAAGCTGGGATTTGCGTGTTAAAAAACAGTTGGCCCGGCAAAGCCACCATAACCTCCACCACGTCGGCATCGACCATGGCGGCGCGGATTTGGCCTTCGCTGTTTTGGCTGGAACTCATGCTGCCATTGGCCAGCACAATGCCAGCGCGCCCCGTGGGCTTGAGGTGATGCAAGATGTGTTGCAACCAAGCATAATTGGCGTTGCCTTGCGGCGGCGTGCCGTATACCCAGCGCGTGTCCCCGTCTAGGCTGGCGTGCCACCAATCGCTGATGTTGAAAGGCGGATTAGCCAAACAAAAGTCAGCCCGCAAATCGGGGTGTTAGTTGCGCGTAAAGGTGTCGGCGGGCTCTTTGCCCAGATTGTAATCCATGCCCCGAATGACGAGGTTCATGGCCGCCAAGCGCCAAGTGGTGGGGTTGGCCTCTTGGCCGTAGATGGACACATCGCCCAGCTTGCCGCCGTGGTCTTCGATGAATTTTTCAGACTGCACGAACATACCGCTGGATCCGCAGCACGGATCGTAAATCTGGCCTTTGCTGGGCGCAAGCACGGCCACCAAGGTTTTGACGATACTGGCTGGCGTGTAAAACTGTCCGCCCCTTTTGCCTTCTGCGCTGGCGAACATACCCAAGAAATATTCATACACCTGACCCAAAATATCGCGAGCCTTCGATGGATCGTCACCAAAACCGATGGTGGAAATGAGGTTGACCAACTCGCCCAGCTTGCCATCGGGCAATTGGGCGCGGGCAAAGCGTTTGTCGAGTATGCCTTTAAGGCGTGGGTTTTCTTGCTCTATAAAGGTGAGCGCATCGTCGATGCGTTTGCCGATATCGGGCTGGGGTGCAGCGGCGCGCAATTGAGCCCAGCGCGCGCTTTTTTCGGGCGTGTGGGGCACCCAAAACACGTTGGCCGCAGTGAAATAGTCGCGGTCTTCCAATTCGGCAGCAATGGCTTCGTCGCTGGCCTCGCCGTAAAACAGCTCGTCATCAGGGTCGCGCAGGCGTTGGGTCAGGCTGGTTTTGTGGGCTTCAAAACTATCGCTGATGTATTTGATGAAGATAAGGCCAAGCACCAAGTGCTTGTATTCGGCCGCGTCCATATTGGCGCGTAATTTATCCGCCGATGCCCAAAGGGTCTTTTTGATGTCGTCTATCATAGTCTATCGCTCCTTGTTTACTCGTTAAGTGCCTATTCATTCAATTCATTAATGCCAACTCAACCCACGCCCAGCCATCAAACAAAAGGTTGGCCGCAAAGACTAGACCACAAACTTCCGCCGTGCATAGTAAAAAAGGACTTAGCCTAAGCTAAGTCCTTTTTGTTATTTGGTGGGCCTGCACGGACTTGAACCGTGGACCAAAGGATTATGAGTCCTCTGCTCTAACCAACTGAGCTACAGGCCCGGAAAAGAGACGCACATCATAACAGAACACCTCGAAAAAAGAAAGTCCAATTCCTATAAATAACGGCTCTTCAGGCCGATTTTACAAACAAGACACACGCCACAAACCGTACAAAACCAAAGCATCGATGGCTTTTCCATGTGATTTCAAAGCAGAACATAAGGCAGGCGCGTCACCACCCGTTAACAAAATAGGCGCTAATGCTCGCCCTGTGTGTGCGGCCAACCTTGCTTGCATGGCCAAAATGGCGCCCAATTGAGCATCAAACAAACCCGTTTCCAGCGCATTGGCCGTGTTGCTAGGAAAAGCTTCAAACTCACCTTGTGGCCTAAGCAAGCCTGCCGTGCCTTGACGCAAGGCCTGATACATCAAAGCACGCCCTGGCAAAATGCTGCCGCCCAAATACAAATTGTCTTGAGTCAAAGCTTCCACGGTTAAAGCCGTACCAGCCAACACCAGCACCACATCGCCCTGATGAAACAAACGCGCACCCACAACCGCCAGCCACCGATCAGCACCCTGCTCAGCAACATTTGCATACTGATTTTGAATGCCAAATTGTTGACGTTGTGCCGAGCACCACTGTATTTTAACGCCAGTCGGCAATAATGCTGCCGTCACTTGAGATAAAACCGTTTCACCCGCAACGTTGGCCGCAACAATCGAACGAATCATCCGCCCTTCTGCTTGCGCAATTTGACACAATTGCGTCCACCAATCCGACAAGCTGTCGTAATTCGCCCAGCCTTGCGCCAACCAAGGTGTCGTCACAATCGGCAGCAACTGAAAATCGGCTTTCCGCTCATCAGCCACTAAAGCCCATTTTAAGCGAGTATTGCCCGCATCAATCAGTAGTTTCATTTTCTTTCTCTAACCAATCGGTCACCGCCAATGAAGCTCGTCTGATGGCTACGGTTTTTTGATCGTTGGGTTTCTCAGCCAATTTCTGTTTCATCGCTTCCGTATAAGCCAATTCATACAAACCACTGGCTTGATGGGCTAAAGCCAACAAAGGTGCCAATTCAGCTTGATTGTATTTTTCTAAAATTTGAGCATAACTCGACGCCGCCATTGGGTAGTACATCAACAATAAACGCATTGTTTTTATGGACTCCTCTAACCGATTTTGATAAGCGTACAAAATCGATAATTTCAAAAGATGGACATCAAGCGGATAAAGTTTGACGAACTCTTCGTAAAGAGGCAAAAATAAAGCACTGGACTGTTTAGTAGGCGGTAGCAATATTAAGAGTTGATGTGTGGCATCCTTGCGCCAAATAGGATGGGTTCGTAAATCAGAAAAATACAATATATTTTGCTCGGCGGCAGCGGGATCTCGATTACTCAAACGAGTTTTATTGGCTAAATGACTAAAGACGGACATACTTTGAACGCTGAATATCAAAAATATCAAGCCAAACACCAACCCAAACGCGCGTCGTAATTGGACAGGTAATTCCATCAACAGACTTTTAGCAGGCGACAACACCAAAACTACCATAAAAATCAATAAGAAATACAAATTCCAAAACGGGTATTCTAGCAAACTGTGTATCAAACCCACCAAAGCCAATAAAATCAAAAAATGATTTTCAGCATTTAAATTTGATTTTTTAAAATACGGCAACAAACAATATCCAACAGCACCAAATACAAGCAAACTACCCACCAAGCCAACTTCGGCCAATAAAATGGCCACTAAATTATGAGGGTGTGTAAATAAGGCAAACGCACTCGAATGAGCCAAACCACCATGATATTCTAGCCACACTGACTGCCAAGCAAATCCCCCTATCCCGACACCAAACAATGGATAGGACTGAAAAATCAGCCAAGCTTTTTGCCATTCTATCATCCGTCTTGAACCATTTAAGCCTGTTCCTTCTACAGTAGAAGAACCAACACGGGACAGAGCAGTGTCTAAGCCTTCCACAACTGGTAAGCCTAAATGGCGCAAGCCATTGGCAATAACTTCTCCAGCAAATAGACTGATGGCTACGCACACAACGGCAACCATCAACGCCAGTAACAACCGTTTTTGTATCGGCTCTATTCGACCTTTAGAGAAGAAATACCAATACGGCAAACAACAAGCCGTCACGCCAGCATAAGCAATCAACAAACGAGCCTGAGACCAAGCCGCCAATAAAGACAAGGTAACAATGCCCAGAAAAAATAAAGCTGAACTCAATTTTCCCCTAATCTGGGTTGCCCATAAATAGCAACCAGAGAATATGCCCAACATTAAAAAATGAGCGTAATTATTACGCTGAGCAATATTCCCCATGATATTTTCTTTGAATCCTAAATCTTGCAGAAATAAAGGAATTTTACTGTAACCAACAAAATCAACCGACAACAAGCCAATGTCGGATAAATTAAAAACTTGCAACAGACCGATAAACCCTTGTACTAAACCAATACCAAAAATCATCACAGCCAATCGAGTCACGACCCAATTCAATCCCAGACTGATTTTCGCTCGCCACAACACCAAGCCGCCTGACAACGCCATCAAAATACTGGCAAAAAAAGGAATCAGGGCGCCCAATAATGCGGTCTTTTGTACATGAGGCACGACACCAACCAATAAAAAAATACCTGAGCACACAACAATCACTGGCATTTGAGTTGAACTGGAGTCGCTTTTTGACAAGCTCAAAAAAACCAAACCCAAGCCCACAAATAAAACGACACCAACATCAGACCAAAAGCTGGCAACATTACCATAACGCATAAAATTTAAGGTAGGGACTGTGGCTGCAAAAAAAATACACCATGCGGCCAACCTGAGCATCATCAAAGAATCTGGACTCGAAAGTTTTCTACTTTCAACTCGTTGCTGACTCGAAACAGTTACTGACATAAATAAGAACTCCAAATTTATCAATAGAAAAAGGCCGCCTAGGTAACTTCCCAAACGGCCATTCACATTTACTCAAACACCCTAAAAAATAACCCGCCTATTGTGGTTAATCCAAGCTATCTTCTAAATGGGGAATTTGCACCGATTTGGCAGGCACTATGGTTGATATGGCGTGTTTATAAACCATTTGTGTGACAGTGTTGCGCAACAAAACCACATATTGATCAAAAGACTCTATTTGACCTTGTAGTTTAATGCCATTCACCAAATAAATCGAGACTGGAATGTGCTCTTTGCGCAAAATGTTTAAAAATGGATCTTGCAAAATTTGACCTTTATTACTCATGATGACCATACTCCAAAAATAAGGGGTTGCAACACGGATGGAATGCAGTAAATTGAATTATTTCTGCTTTTTTATCGACTTAGGACTGCGTTTGGCCGTCGGGTTTTTAATGGCTTTTCCACCTGCAACAGAAACCCCACCTTTTTTAGCCAATTCGGCGGCCAACGCCGCGCGGGCTTTTTGTGCCGTCACCACAGAAGGTTTGGCTTTTTTCACTGCTGGCTTGTGTGCATTGTCGGCTTCTGGCTTAGGTTTTAGCCAAGCGTGGCGCTGATAACCTCGATCAACGGGCTTGAAATCTTCTTTGGCATCGTATGGGTTTTCATTGCCTTTAAACTGTATGCGTAGAGGCGTGCCTTCTAAATTGAACGCTTTACGAAAAGTATTTTCTAGGTAACGCGTATAAGTAGCAGAAATGTGCTGGGTGGCATTCCCGTGAATAACAATGATAGGGGGATTCATGCCGCCTTGGTGTGCATAACGCAGCTTGGGGCGAACACCTCCCGCGCGGGGAGGCTCTTGGCGTTCAATGGCCACTTGCAACACTCGGGTTAGTGTCGGCGTAGACAATTTTCGCATGGCCGCCGCATAAGCATCATCTATCGATTTAAATAAATCAGCGACACCAGAACCGTTTAAGGCCGAAATGTAATGAAACTTGGCAAAACTCAAATAAGCCATTTTTCGATCAATTTCGTGCTTAATCCATTCTTTTTTCTCGTTATCAACATCATCCCATTTATTGACAGCCACCACCAAAGCGCGCCCTGCCGACAAAGCGAAACTGGCGATGCTAATGTCTTGATCAGCAATGTCTTGCTGGGCATCTAAGACCAAAACCGCGACATTCGATTCTTCTATCGCCTGCATGGTTTTAATGACAGAAAACTTTTCTATGGTTTCGTTTACCTTGCCTCTGCGCCGAATCCCAGCCGTGTCAACGATGGTATAAGGCGAACCACCGCGTTCAAAATCAATCGCAATAGAATCGCGTGTCGTACCAGCTTGGTCAAAAGCAATCACGCGCTCTTCGCCCAAAATCGCATTCACCAAAGTCGACTTACCAACATTTGGTCGTCCAATAATGGCAAATTTCGGATGCTTGTCCTCTTTTTCTTCGACTTCTTCTGGAAAGCCTTCAAGCACCGCTTCAATTAATTCACGAGTGCCATCGCCATGAGAAGCCGAAATTGCCCAAGGTTCACCTAAGGCTAATTCAAAAAATTCAGCACCAGCAATAGATTGAGTCATGCCTTCTGCTTTATTAACGACAACAAAGACGGGACGATGCTGCTGCCTTAAATGCTGCGCAATCATTTGATCTTGAGGGGTTAAGCCTACGCGGCCATCAACCAAAAAGATAACCGCATCCGATTCATCAACCGCTTGTAAAGACTGTTGCGCCATTTTTAGCAAAATGCCGTCGTCAACCACAGGTTCAAATCCCCCTGTATCAACCACAAGATAAGGCTTACTCCCCAAGCGACCATGCCCATAATGGCGATCGCGAGTCAGCCCCGGCATATCAGCGACCAAAGCATCTCGGCTACGCGTTAAACGATTAAATAAAGTGGACTTGCCCACATTCGGGCGGCCAACGATGGCAATAGTAGGTTTCATAAATCACAATCAAAAAAACAACTTGTTTATTTCTTCTTAAAAACCACTGCGTCATAATAAAAATTTTTAAGAACAAATAAAACGTTCAACAACTCAAACAAACGATAAGCCTTAGATTAAAAAGGGTTCATCGAAAACAGGATATAACTGACAGAATAAGACTTTACTTTATTGGTGACGAGAAACTTATTGATGCTTCAAGGCCATTATTTCGCCAGAAGGTGCTTGTAACACAGCCAACGAACCAAACACCAAAGGTTGTGACACGGCACCGACCGTACCTATATTGAGCCTAGCGATAATTTTGCCGGTGTTCGATGACAAGACGTGGGCAAAACCAAGCGCATCAACCACTAACAGTTGTTGATTCATTATCACAGGGGTGGTGACTTGGCGGTATTTTAAATCCTCATTTTTCCAAAGCAACTGGCCTGTCGCTGCATCAAAAGCAAACACGTCCCCCTCTACAGTACTGGTGTACAAGCTGGTATTAGATAAGGTTACGCCCGTGCTGCTGCTCATGGCTTTATTCCAGAGAACTTGACCCGATTGAGGGTTAAAACAAGCGATTCGCCCCTGATAAGCAACAGCGCACAACTGCCTGCCGTTAAACGCCGATTGACTGATGACATCCGAGGCACGTTCCACTTCAGAACTGCCTTTTGAAACCGCCACCAAAACGTCTAGCAACGGTTTACCCGTTTGAGCTTGGTAAATCACCAATGACCCACCCGCACGAGGTGCAACAAAAGCATCGCTGGCCAACGGCGTTAATGTCGATGTTTTAGGGCGCACACTTAAGGGCGGCGTGCTCTCAATTTGATTCCAAATGGCCTTCCCTTCTTTTGCGGTATAAGCCGCAATACGGCCATCGCGACCACGTGCAATGACTTTATCTCCCAGCAATAAAGGGGGTTCTGTAAGTATACTCGTTAGTGATTGCGACCAAACAATGCGCCCTGTTTTATCCAAAGCCAATAAACGAGCATCTGCTGTTCCCACAAAAAGAAGGTTGCCATTGTAAGCAACACCTGTTTGCAAAGGTATTTTTAAGTTGGTCCCCGATTGAAGTTCGCCCGTTTGTAAGGCTAAGAACTTAAACTGTCCTTGCTGACTGACTGCGGCCAACGTTCCGCTAGTGTGCGCAGGCATAAACAAACCTAATCCCATCTCGCCCACTTCTTTTTGCCACACTTTGGTCAAGGTACCACTGGGATTGGCAATCTCAACCAGCTTTGTGGGTTGAGCGACGGTTTGACTCTCGCCAAAAAAACTACACGCACCCAATAAAGTCACACAAGCCAAACTGATTAAACGCAATGCAGCCTTGTTTTTCATTTGCTTATTCATTATTCACTTTCCATTAAGCCATACACTTTGCGATTTTAACTTACGGTTTTAATTCCAAAATCACGGCATCTCGCTTCATTTCAACCAAATTTCGCAAGCTGTTTTTCTCGTCCAAGCCTAACAATGCGGCATCAAAGGCTAGTTGAGCCCCTTTTTTGTCACCTTTGGCGTACAAAATATCTCCTTTGGTGTCTGCATATAAAGCACTAAAAGCAAGAGGAACACCACCACCCAATTTAGCCAAGGCCAAATCATATTCTTTAGCATCTAGCAACAAATGAGCCAAACGAAGGTTGGCCGCAGCAACAGCCAGCTCTTCTTTGCTGTTATCGACCACCCATTGCAAATTTTCTTTAATCACATCAGGTTTCTGTTTGGTTTTCATCGCCATATCAGCCAACAAAAAACTAGCACGCGTAGCGTAGCCTGATTTTGGATAGTCTGTTTTTAATTGGGTGACCGATTTTTTGGCCTCATCAAAATTGGCTTTGCCAACGACATTTTCTACCGATAAGAACAAAACAGAGGCTTTACGTTCTTGCGCCTCTAAATAAGCTTCTTTGCCCGACCACGCCAAGTAAACGCCAGACACCAAGACCAAACTCAAGGCCAACCAGCGTCCCCAAGACATCCACCAAGTTTTAAATACGTCAAAATCTTCTTGTTCTTCAATGCCCGTCATATTCATTCAACCTTTTTATAAAAATTAATATCAAACATTAAACCCGTAAAGTATGCAAAAAATTCACCACTTTATCGGCACTTATCAGTGCTTGCTCGCGCTCTTCGCGTAAGAATTTAAAGGCAACCTGCCCCGAGGTGTATTCGGTTTCACCAACAATCAGCGCATAGTTTGCCCCACTGGCATCGGCTTTTTTCATTTGAGATTTAAGGCTGGCCGCCCCCAAATGTTGCACCACTGTAAACCCTGCCTGACGCAACTGTTTTGCCAAAGTCATGGCATAAGCCACCGATTCAGCCGCTTGATTCACGATAAAAACCTCAGGCGTTTTTACGGCAGGAAAAACCTCGGCTGCGGCCATCAGCAAAAGAACGCGCTCCATACCCAAACCAAACCCAATACCAGCAGCAGGCTTGCCACCCAGCTGTTCGGTCAACCCATCGTAACGCCCACCTGCACAAACCGTGCCTTGCGCACCCAAATCATGAGTAATCCATTCAAAAACAGAGTGATTGTAATAATCCATACCCCGCACCAAACGGTGGTTTTCAATATAAGCCACGCCCAAGCTGTCCAGTAAAGCTTTCCAGCCTGCGTAACGTTGCAAACTGTCTGCACCCAAATAATCCATCAACCGAGGCGCTTCGTTCGCAATGACTTGCATGGCAGGATTTTTGCTGTCTAAAACTCGCAAAGGGTTGCTGTACAATCGTCTTAAGCCATCTTCATCTAAAGCACTTTTATGAGTTTCCAAATACGCAATCAAAGCTTTTTTATGCTGATTCCTTTCCTCAAAGCTCCCTAAAGTGTTGATTTCCAGCGTGACTTTTTCAGCCAATCCCAAGCGTTGCCACAAATCTTGAGTCATCAACAAAATTTCAGCATCAATGTCTGGCCCATCAAAGCCCAATGCCTCTACACCAAATTGATGGAATTGACGATACCGCCCTTTTTGAGGTTTTTCATGTCGAAACATCGGCCCTAAATACCACAGTTTTTGCGTGGCATTGTAAAGCAAACTATGTTCCACAACACTGCGTATGGTTCCTGCAGTTCCTTCTGGACGCAAAGTCAGCTGTTCACCATTTAACCTGTCTTCAAAACTGTACATCTCTTTTTCGACAATGTCAGTCACTTCGCCTAATGAGCGTGTAAAAACGCCTGTATTCTCAACAATTGGCGTCCGAATTTGTGCGTAACCATAGGCAAACATGACTTGACGTATGATTTCTTCTAAATAAAGCCAACGCTCTGATTCATTAGGAAGAATGTCATTCATTCCTTTAATTGCTTGAATTTTTTGTGCCATCGTTTTATGCCATAAAAAGTAGTCAGTTAACATCAAAAGACCAAAATAAAAGTGAGCCGATTATACCCGAATTCCAACTTATTAGGGCAATGCCCTGTAATTTCTAGGTAAGAATTAATAGCGAACCGCAACGCCAGCTCGATGCAAACAAGATTTAAGTTCGCTGACTTGTATCAAATTTTTATGAAACACAGAGGCTGCCAAAGCGCCATCGACATCTGCTTGCAAAAAAACTTCTTTAAAATGTTCTATCGTGCCAGCACCACCAGAAGCAACTAACGGAACGTGGCAAATTGGCCTCATAAAACTAAGTTGTTTTAAATCATAACCTTGCCTAACACCATCTTGATTCATCATATTCAATACAATTTCGCCAGCCCCTTTTTTTTGCGCCATTTCTAGCCAATCCGAGGTTTGCCAAGGTGTAACTATGGTTCGAGTCTCGTCACCAGTAAACTGTTTAACTTGATAAGTTTGAGTCAACTCATCCCAAAAAGAATCTATCCCAACGACGACGCATTGCACGCCAAAACGATCGGCCAAGCGCGAAATCAAATCAGGATTGCTTAAGGCTGGGGAGTTAATCGAAATTTTATCCGCGCCATCGGCTAAAATTTGCGCCGCATCGTCCTCCGTTTTTATGCCGCCAGCCACACAAAAAGGAATGTCTATCACCTGCGCCACCCGAGAGACCCAGCTTTTATCAACCACGCGATTATCGCTGGAAGCCGTAATGTCATAAAAAACCAGTTCATCTACGCCTTCTGCAGCATAACGTTTGGCAAGGACTTCGATTTCGCCTATCACTTCGTGATTGCGAAACTTGACCCCTTTAACGACCTGACCATCTTTTACATCTAAACATGCGATGATGCGTTTTGCCAACATAAGATTGCCTCCTTGACCGTAAATTGTCCTTCTAATAAAGCGCGTCCTAAAATGACACCCTTCACACCCGCCGCGCGTAAAGCAGGGAACTCCAGCAAACTGGCCACGCCCCCTGATGCTTGTAAGTGTAAATCAGGATATTTTTGCGCCAAATACCGATAAAAAGCCACGTTTGCGCCCGCCATCGTGCCATCTTTCGCAATGTCAGTACACAACACGTGTCGCAAACCCAAAGGCAAATAATACTCAATCACGCTTTCTATGCTGCGTCCGCTGCCGGTTTGCCAACCATGTGTGGCCACTTCGGCCAAGCCTGCACTATTAATATTGACATCCAACGCCAACACCATACGCTCTGCGCCAAATTCAGCAAAACACGCAGCCACCACTTCTGGTTGAACGATGGCTAAAGAACCAATCACCACACGAGCGACGCCAGCCTCTAATAAATCCAGCACATCGGCACGGCTGCGTATGCCGCCGCCCACTTGTAAAGGGACGGGTAAATCAGCCGCCAATTGGCGAATGACGGACAGTTGGCGCTGGGTGACTTCTTTGGCGCCATCCAAGTCAACCAAATGTAAATATTGCGCACCATCAGCGGCATAATGCTGCAATTGAGCCAAGGGTTCAACCGAATAATCGGTTTTTTGGGCGTAATCCCCCTGAAATAAGCGCACCACTCGCCCGTTAATTAAATCTATGGCTGGAATTATCATAAAGACTTTCGTTTAAGAAAAGAAGCGATAAAAATAAGCTTGGCAAAAAAAGGCCTTATTATGCGTTAAAAAATCAATCAAAATCAAATAAAACTTTGCGGCCAACCTTTTTTGTTTATAAAAGGTTGGCCGCAAACCAGTGCAGTCATTGCGTCTTATTTCGGTTACTCCATCAAACTCAAACCATCTAAGACATCGCCGACATCTTCGTTTTGTGTGCCTTCTAGCTTGATTTTCAAGCGTAAATCATTCATCGAATCGGCATTTCTTAACGCATCTTCATAGCTGATGCGACCACTTTCATATAAGTCAAACAAGGCTTTATCAAAGGTTTGCATACCGACATCGGTAGAACGTGACATCACTTCTTTCACGCCACTGGTGTCACCTTTAAAAATCAAATCTGCAATCAAAGGGGTATTTAACAATACTTCAACGGCCGCCGCCCTGCCCTTGCCGCCACGTAAAGGAATGAGGCGCTGCGAAATAATGGCACGCATATTGCTTGACAAATCCATCAACAATTGAGCATGACGCTCTTCAGGGAAAAAGTTAAGGATGCGATCCATGGCCTGATTGGCATTATTGGCATGCAAAGTGGCCACGCACAAATGTCCCGTTTCCGCAAATTGCATCGCGTAGCCCATGGTTTCTCGGTCTCGAATTTCACCCATCAAAATCATATCTGGCGCTTGACGCAAGGTATTTTTTAAGGCGATTTCCCAGCTGTCACTGTCCACGCCAATTTCTCGCTGTGTCACGATTGATTTTTTATGAGCATGAACGTACTCAATTGGGTCTTCCAGCGTAATAATATGATCATGATTTTCACGGTTACGCCAATCCACAAATGCCGCCAAAGACGTTGATTTGCCCGAACCTGTACCGCCCACAAAAATCACCAAACCGCGTTTTGCCAAAGAAATGTCTTTGAGTACAGAAGGGATTTTAAGGCTTTCAAAGCTGGGAATCACCACCTCAATTTTACGCAAAATCATGCCACAATGTCCTTGCTGCACAAACGCGTTTACCCGAAAGCGGCCAACCTCATCAACTGAAATGGCAAAGTTACATTCACTGCTCGCCGAAAACTCTGCCGCTTGGCGCTCATTCATTAAAGAATACACAAATTCTTTGGATTGCTCGCTGCTCAGCGGTTGATTTGAAACGGGCGCAATCTTGCCATCGACTTTAATGGCTGGCGCAAAACCCGTCGTAATAAAAATGTCCGAAGCACCGCTGTCTTTAGCATGTTTGAGCAAACTGTGCATAAAAATTAACGCTTTAGATTTTTCCATGGGATAACCTTAAAATTAGTATCTGTCTTGATAGGGTTGAATCGTGTGCAAAAGGATAGTGCGAGTTAGTTGATCAAGAAGCCTTCATAAAACTATCTTTATTCGTTGCTTTAGAACGAGCCTCTTCAATATCCACCGCGTTACTTTTCACCAAATCAGCCAAACACATGTCTAAGGTTTTCATGCCGTATTGTTGACCCATTTGTATCATCGAATTGACCTGAGCCAGTTTATTTTCGCGTATCAAATTTCGAATGGCAGGCGTATCTAACATAATTTCATGCGCAGCCACGCGGCTCAAGCCATCTTTAGAGCGTAAGAGAGTTTGTGAAATCACGCCACGCAAAGACTCGGCCAACATCGTACGAACCATGTCTTTTTCATCGCCAGGAAAAACGTCCACTATCCTATCAATGGTTTTCACAGCCGAACTCGTATGCAAGGTGGCAAAAACCAAATGCCCCGTTTCTGCGGCCGATAAAGCCAATCGTATGGTTTCCAAATCGCGCAATTCGCCCACCAAAATCACATCGGGATCTTCCCTTAAGGCACTGCGTAAAGCATTGTCAAAACTGTGCGTTTGCGTACCCAATTCACGCTGATTAATCAAAGAGCGTTTGCTTTCGTGCACAAACTCAATCGGATCTTCAATGGTCAAAATGTGAGCAGGTTCATTGGTATTAATATAATCAACCATGGCGGCCAAGGTCGTAGATTTACCCGAACCCGTTGGCCCTGTCACCAACACCAAGCCTCGCGGCAGCAAAGACAAGGTTTTAAAAACTTCGGGCGTTTTCAAATCTTCTAGGCTTAAAATTTTGGTGGGAATTTGACGCATCACGGCACCCAAGCCTCGGCTTTGCATAAAGGCATTAACCCTGAAACGCGCCAGCCCTGGCACTTCAAAAGAGAAGTCACATTCTAAATTTTCTTCTAAGGCTTTGCGTTGACGGTCATTCATAATGTCATACACCATAGCCTGAACCTCGGGCGCACTAAGCGCTGGCAAATTCACCCGTCTCACCTCACCCAGCACGCGAATCAACGGTGGCATACCCGATGATAAATGTAAGTCTGAAGATTTATTTTTAACCATAAAGGTTAATAAATCAGTAATTTCCATGTTTTTTCCTAGAAAAGAAGTCAACGACATTGTTTATTATGCAGTCAATTGACTCAACATCTGAACCGCCAAGCCGATTAAAAAAAATCCAAAAGCTCGCTTTAAAATATCAGCGGGCAATCGGTGCGCCAATTTTGCACCCAAAGGCGCCGTAAAAACCGTCATACTGACCACAAAAAATAAAGCAGGTAAATACACAAACCCCAAGCTGTAGTCGGGCAAGCTTGCCACATCTGGCGCAAAGTAACCATTATAAATAGCCGCGATTGTGCCTGTCAACGCGATAGGAAAACCCAACGCAGAGGAAGTACCTATGGCTTGTTGAGTAACCACACCAAAAAACAACATCAAAGGAATTGATAAAAAACCGCCACCAGCTGAAACCATGGCCGAAACACCCCCTATCGTTAGCCCCATCACAAACAAACCCAATGAATTGGGTAATTGGCGATGCGCTTTGGGTTTAAAGGCCAAAATCATAGACAAAGCCGCAAAACAAACCACGCCTGTAAAGATCATCGCCAACCAACGCGTCTCTAAGCCAGCGGCAAAATGGCCTGCCGACAGCGTACCAATAATCAAACCAGGGGACAACGCGCGCACAATATCCCAACGCACAGAACCATGGGCGTGATGCGTGCGCATACTAGAAATAGAAGTCACCGCAATCGTCGCCATAGAAGTCCCTAAAGCCAAATGCATGACGTGTTCAGTCGGCAGTCCTTGAGCCGTAAAAATAAAAATTAATAATGGCACAACAATCAAACCACCACCGATGCCAAACAAGCCCGCTACAAACCCAGAAAAAAGTCCCAGCAAAGGGTAAAAAACAAAATAACTGTTCATAAAAAGTGCCTTTATTTTTCGTTGGTTGTGCGGTTTTTAATCGACATAGCTGTTAATAACCAATGAAGTGCGGATTTTAAATGGGCTTGATTGACGAGCAAAACATGAAGAACAGCCAAAAGGTTGGCCACAGCCAAACAAGCAAACAGATAAGAAAGGTTTTTGCTAACCATCAAAAATACACTGCTCAAACCCGCCCCAATAACCATATAAAGACTATTCATAACGTTATTGGCGGCCACGGATTGTGATCGGAATGAATCTGTCGAACCCAATTGCAAAGCGGTATAAAGTGGCACGGTTAGCAAACCTGCAGAACACGACAACATCATCAAGCAGCAAGCGGCAGCGTAGGCTTTCGCATCAAAAGCATACTGCGATAATGACTGCAATTCGCCAACATACGGGATGCGATACAACGCCGCCAAACCCAGCGTAAAGACGCTTAAGCCCAAACCACCCAACAAAACCAAACCCCATTGAACTTGCCCATGCGACCAACGGGCGCACAACAAAGAGCCGATGCCAATCCCAACCGAAAACAAGGCCAAAACCACAACCAAAACCGACTCATTTCCCCCAATATGACCGCGAACAAACAAAGGGAGTTGGCTGGTTAAAATCGCACCAACAAACCAAAACCAAGAAATTCCTAAAATAGCGATGCGTACTTCTTGATTTGTCCATGCACACTTAACCAACTGAATGGTCTCGCGGCCAACGTTCCAACTCAATTGCAAACGCGGGTTGGTTGGCAAAGCGGGTGGCACAGACAAGCACAGAAAAAACCCGACCAAGGCGACAAAAATCACGGAGACAGAAATCCAAACTGGCGCTAGTGTCGCCAAAATAGGCGCCGCAATTTGCCCGATTAAAATGGCTAAGAAAGTGCCAGATTCCACCCAAGCATTGCCCGTCACCAATTCTTTTTCTTCTAAACATTGCGGCAAAATAGAATATTTAATTGGGCCAAAAAAAGTAGAATGCACGCCCATCAACCAAAGTGCCAATAACAAAATCCATGCAGAATTTTGCATAAAGCCCACGCTGGCCAATACCATAATGGCCACTTCCAAGGCTTTAATCCAACGAATCAAAATGGCTTTGTCTATTTTTTCTGCCAACTTCCCTGCCGTGGCAGAAAAGAGAAAAAAAGGCAGGACAAAAATGGCATTATTTAAATTTGCCATAAAATCAGCATCCAAACCACCAACTGTCAAACCATGATAGGCCATTAAAACCAATAGTGTGGTTTTTAAAAGATTATCATTTAAAGCCCCCAAAAATTGTGTGCCAAACAAAGGAAAAAAACGACGAGTAAACAACAAGCTAACCATAAAATTTGCTCCTTTTTTATTTTATTCATCTCTTTTTTTGAGTAAAACATAAATTTCAGAACGCTCACGAGGGCGGGCGCCTTCCCAAACAGACTCCCAAAGCTCAGGACTATAATTGATGGCTTGCGATTTTACGATCAATTGCCAACGACAAGCAGGGCTGGAAGGCTGAAATTCAAACTGGGCATAATATCGCCAAGTTAAGCGCGCAAATTGTAATTGCGGCTCATTCGACAAACAAACGGTCTCGCCAGCAGGTAAGGCTTGCATCATACGAGAAACCACTGGGCGATAGCTTTTTGCAGCATCAAACCAAGGCAGCCACAAACTCATCAAAAGGCACCAAATTAAGGTCACCCCTGCTGCCCAATTGGTCACAACTTGACGACCGCGCAAATGGGGGCGGGTGACAGCCCACACCCAAACTGTACTAGAGAACAAAGCAAACAAAATCGCTAACACATTGATTCTAGTTACATAATAAGGACTGAAATACAAAGACCTTGCGGCCAACTGTGCGGGCCATCCTAAATTCATAGCCAACCAACCCAACCAAAGTAACAACCCTAAAACCCCAAACCCCATCAAGCCGAACCAATTTAAAAAAGCCGCGTAATTTCGGCGCAGTTGATCCAATTCCATCGCGGCCAAGACGCTCAACGGCAAGACTAACGGTAAAAAATGATCGCCATTTTTGTGCCCTAACAGAAATAGAATCACAAAATATCCGACAAAAAAATACAAAGAAAATTGCACAACAGGTCGATGTAAGGCTTTAGGGCGCGTTAAGGTAAAAAGCGCCAACGGCCACGCAGGAAAAGCCGCCCATGCCAAATTTTTAACCACATAAAACCCTATTCGCCAAAAGTTTTCAAAACTAAAGTGGCTAATTTCTATAGGAAAAGCATCGTGCAACCACCAATATTGAAAAGCGGCAGGATAATATTGATGTAATAAAAATGGCCAAAGCACCATTACAGGTACACTAATCAGCACCGCCATACCCGTGCTAACCGCGCGACTAAGCCAAGAACGTGATTTTAACAACGGGTAGGTTTGAGTAGGATTGTGATAGGCAGGCAACAGCGACAGGCAAACAATTAAAACCGTTAATGCGATAACCATCACGATAGAGCTGGCGAAAAAAGTCAGCGTCAAAAAAAAGCCCAACAAAGCGCCGCCTAAGGCAGCGAGGCGACGACGTAAACACAAGGCATAAAACACGCCAGATAAGCTCATCCACAAGGCCACGCCATTATCTAAGCGGTGGCCTTGCAACATTAAGCCCATAGAACCCAACACGATTAATGCAACGCTGCGGCCATGCCGATGCCCCAACAATTCACGCCCAGCGCCGCCAATTAAAGCAATCGAAATGGCCATTAAAAAAGGAGTCGCAATCCGCGCAGCATCATCAAAATCGAGTAACCACGGCGACAAACCACGCACAAAAAAAATAGAGACCCAATAAAATAAAGGCGGGCCGCTCGCCTGAAATTGGTCAAGTAAATAGGTATTTAAGATTTCGCCACTGTGCTGCATTTGCGCCAAAATGGCCGTGACGTGAGGCTCGTTGGGTCGCCAAGGATCCCGAAAAAGAATACCAGGCCACAACCACACAAAACCCAATAACATTAACAACCAAGGCTTTTCTGTTGTGACTGGCCGAATAGAGGCGTTTGAAGAATAAGTAAGCATAGACAGAATAAAATCAGTTAAAATTAAGGCTTGCGATCAGTGTGTCAAAAACAAATAATGGGGTATTGTACCCGATGACACTCTTTTTTTTTCGTGTATTTTTATCTGAAAGCCTTTTGATTAGCCATGTCCCATTCCCCATTCCCGAGCAACACCTTGTCTCTGGCGCGAGAAGTTTTACAAGCAGAAGCCGATGCCATCACTCAAATGGCGCGCAATTTAGATGACTCTTTTACGCAAGCGGTAACGGCCATCTTACAAACGCAAGGGCGAATCATTATTACAGGCATGGGCAAATCGGGGCATATTGCTTGTAAAATAGCCGCTACGTTTGCCTCAACGGGTACACCTGCTTTTTTTGTCCATCCTGCCGAAGCCGCCCATGGTGATTTGGGCATGATTACCGCACAAGATTGCGTCATTGCGCTGTCTAACTCGGGCGAAAGTAACGAATTATTGGCCATTTTGCCTGCCTTACTCCGTAAAAAAGTCTGCCTCATTAGTATCACCAGCCGCCCTCAATCGACTTTGGCTCAAGCTGCCAACATCCACCTAAACACTCACGTCACGACCGAGGCCTGTCCTTTAGGCTTAGCACCCACCACCAGCACAACCAGCGCTTTGGCACTGGCCGATGCCTTGGCGATTGTGGTTTTGTCAGCAAAAGGCTTTAGCTCAACCGATTTTGCACTGTCGCATCCTGCTGGCCGTTTAGGACGACGTTTATTGGTGACGGTTGACGAAATCATGCACAGCGCCAGCGCCATGCCTTGCGTCCCCCACAGCGCCAGTTTACAAACGGCTTTGTTAGAAATCAGCCAAAAAGGCTTGGGATTTACCGCCATCGTCAATGACACTCATCAATTAATTGGCATTTTTACCGATGGCGATTTACGGCGTTTGTTCAATCAAAATCAAGACAGTCAACCCGATTTGACTTTACCCATCGCCTCGTTAATGCACCCCAATCCGCTTTCGATTCGGGCGAACGAATTGGCGGTTTCTGCTTTAAATTTAATGGAAGCCAAAAAAATAAACGGCCTCTTTGTCACCAATGAACACGGCGTTCTGGTTGGTGCCTTAAATATGCACGATTTACTACAAGCGGGCGTGTTGTAACGCCTCCCTTTTTTGAAGTTTTTTCTTAGGAAGCCTTTTGATATGAATACCCAACGTCTGCGCATCGCCTTACAAAAATCAGGTCGTCTTAGTGACGATTGCCACCAACTGCTAAAAGGCTGTGGGCTCAAAATGCAATTACATGAACAACGCTTAATTGCTCATGTACAAAATATGCCCATCGACATTTTACGCGTTCGAGATGATGACATTGCGGGCTTGGTGATGGATGGCGTGGTGGATTTGGGTATTTTGGGCGAAAATGTGTTGGAAGAAATCAGCCTCACTCGCGCGGCCAACCAACAAGAAGCGTCTTATCAGGTCTTGAAAAAATTTGACTTTGGGGGTTGCCGTTTGTCTTTGGCCGTACCCGAAGAAATGACCTACACCCAACCCAAAGATTTGCAAGGCAAAACCATCGCAACTTCTTATCCTGCTTTACTCAAACGCTTTATGGATAACGCTGGCGTGACGTTTAAAACGGTCTTTTTAGGTGGTTCGGTCGAAGTCGCCCCGCGCGCGGGCTTGGCCGATGCCATTTGCGACTTGGTTTCGTCGGGCGCGACTTTAGAGGCCAATGGTTTAAAAGAAGCTGAAGTCATCTACCGTTCGAAAGCCTTGCTCATCCAAAGCCCAAAGCCACTCAGCGCTGAAAAACAAGCCATCATCAATCGTTTATTACCCAGAATCAATGGCTTGCAACAAGCCAAAGAGAGCAAATACATCATGTTGCACGCCCCAAAATCACAACTGGCAGCCATCACCAAGTTGTTACCAGGCGCAGAAAATCCCACCATTTTGTCTTTGGCGGGCAATGAACAACAAGTGGCTTTGCACGTGGTGTCTACCGAAGAATTTTTTTGGGAAACCATGGAACAGCTCAAAGCCCTAGGCGCATCGTCTATCCTTGTCTTGCCCATCGAAAAAATGATGGTGTAACGTTCATTCAGCTGCAATTTTTATAGAAAGGTTGGCCGCACCATGTCTCAGTCAGTCAGTCAGTCAGTCAGTCAGTCAGTCAGTCAGTCAGTCAGTCAGAAAATCGTTCTGCACTTGATTTAACGTGTCAAGTGGTTTCTCGTGAGCGCGTGGCCGCTCATGGCGAGGTGTACACCAACGCTCGCGAAGTCAACGCCATGCTGGATTTAATACCCGAAAATGCCTGTACGCACACCGCTCGTTATCTTGAGCCTTCGTGTGGGACGGGCAATTTTTTGGTTGAGATTTTGGCGCGTAAATTGGCCACCTTGGATGCGTTGTATCTTAAAACGGCCAGCGGTAAAGTCCGCAAAACGCCGCTCAACAAAAATCAAACCGATTATGAGGCCAACCTTGTGGCGGTGACTGGCTCGCTGTACGGCATAGAATTATTGGCCGACAATGTCGCTGTGTGCCGTGAACGCTTGTTGTCTCACTTATGGACGCATTACGTCCAACAGTTTCCCACGTCTTTTAAAGGGAATTTGTTGGACGTTTTGCGTTTTGTTTTGGGCAAAAATATTGTGCATGGCGATGCTTTGGCTTTTACGCGCCAAGACGCAGGCTTTGCCTATGAGGCCATCGTGTTTTGTGAATGGACACTGTTGCCCGATTACACTGTGCGGCGCAGTGATTTCCGGTTTGAAGGGTTGGCCATGACAGAGGCCGACATCGCACAAGAAAATGCGCCAGCAAAACCCAGCCAAGCCGATTTGTTTAACATTTTTGAGGAAGTCAACGCAACCGCCACTCTGCCCAAACAACACGATGTTTTACCCAATGAAGATGGCCTGTTAGTGTATTTACCCAAAGCCCTAAAACACTGGCCGCCGACCGCTTATTTGGCTTTAAGTGACATGGAGGTAAACCATGCAGCCTAACGCGTCCACGACCAACCTTGAGGCAAATGTTGCGGCCAACCTTTTCGACGCAAACCAACGCAGCACCGACATTTTGGAATCACTGGCCAATTTATCCAGCGATGAAGTCTTTACGCCGCCCAAAGTCGTGAATGCCATGCTGGATTTATTGCCGCCCGAACTTTGGCGGAATCCTGAGGCCACGTTTTTAGATCCAGCCACCAAGTCGGGCGGATTTTTGCGTGAAATTGTGAAGCGCTTGAATATCGGGTTGGCCGCACAAATGCCCGATTTACAAACGCGCATCGACCACATTTTAAGCAAACAAATCTTTGGGATTGCGACATCAGAAATCACAGGCCACATGGCGCGGCGTTCGGTGTATTGCAGTCGTTTGGCCAGCGGAAAAAAGTCAGTGACAACGATTTTTGCCCAGCAAGCCGAGCCCAAAAAAGGGCAAGGTTATGTGCGCTACACGCCCACGCAACACCAATTTAAACAAGACCATTGCATCCATTGCGGCGCAAATGCCAGCCAATACAACCGAGACGATGCTCTGTACAGCTACGCCTACCCATTTTTGCACGCGGCCAACCTTTTTGAGTATTTAGGAGTTTCAACAGACATGAAATTTGACGTTATTATCGGCAATCCGCCGTATCAATTGAGCGATGGCGGTGCAGGCGCATCGGCCAAACCGCTGTACCATTTGTTTGTAGAGCAAGCCAAAAAACTCAACCCACGCTATTTGTCCATGATTATTCCATCACGTTGGTATGCAGGAGGAAAAGGCTTGGATGACTTTCGAGCCAATATGTTGGCGGATAAACGCCTTAGCCATTTGGTGGATTTTCCTGATGCAAAAGATTGTTTTCCTAGCAACGAAATCAAAGGCGGTGTGTGTTATTTTTTGTGGGACAAAGACAAAACATCGGAGGATTGCGTCATTGAAAATCGGTTTGGCGAGATTAAGCAAAGTTTGGCGCGGCCTTTAAATGCGTATTCTGTTTTTATTAGAGACAACCGCTCCATCGCCATTTTGCAAAAAGTAAAAACCATAAAAGAGACCAGCTTTGAAGGGCAAGTGTCTTCAAGTAAACCTTTTGGTTTAAGAACATTTTTCAACGATGACAAAGCCCAGCCGTTTGAAGGTGCGTTGAGCCTTTATGCCCGTGGCCGTGTGGGTTATGTAAAGCCTGAGCAATTACTCAAAAATCAAGATTGGACAAGCCCGTACAAAGTTTTAGTGAGTGAGGCGTATGGTGCAGGTGAAGGTTGGCCACATCAAATCATAGGCAAACCCATCTTAGCGCCACCCAACAGCGCTTGTACCGAAACGTATTTGGTGATGGGGTTATTTGATGATGCCATTACTGCGGCCAACCTTGTGTCTTACATAGAAACACGCTTTTTTCGCTTTTTGGTCAGCTTAGCCAAAATTACTCAGCATGGCACAGCCAAGGTGTACCAATTCGTCCCCCTCCAAAACTTCAACGAGCCGTGGACAGATGAAAAACTGTACGCCAAATATGGCTTAAATGCTGAGGAAATCGCCTACATAGAAAGTATGATACGACCCATGAATGACGGAGCCGAGGCCGAGGCGGCCAACGGTGAGGCCGAGTTTGACAGCGAAACAGGCGAAGACGTCGAAGGAGTAAGCGATGATGAATAACACCCAAACACTCAGTCTATCGGCCGAGGCTTTGTTGTCCAACCGTGACCAGCCGAAGATTTACGGTTACACCGACAACCGTTATGAGGGCTGCATTAAAGTGGGCTATACCACGCGCCCCGTGGCCGAACGCATGGCCGAACATTACCCCACCAAAACGCCCAGCGTGTCATATCAAGTCATTTTTGAACAAGCCGCCATACGCGACGATGGCAGTTATTTTAGAGATGGTGCCGTACACGCGGCTTTGATGGCGCAAAAGGTTGGCCGCAAAGGCGGAGAATGGTTTGAATGTGATTTAAAAACCTTACAAGCGGCTTTTTTGGCCGTAAAAACTGGCACGGCCAACCTTGAACGCAAAACGCAATCTTTTGGGATGCGCCCCGAACAGGCCGCCGCCGTGGCACAAACCGCCGCTTATTTTGAACAGCACCAAGCCGACATCGGCCAAGGGCGGCGCTTGCATTATTTGTGGAACGCCAAAATGCGCTTTGGCAAAACGTTTGCCGCTTATCAATTGGCCAAACGCATGGGCTGGAAAAAATTGCTCATCATTACCTTTAAACCTGCTGTCGAATCGGCTTGGTACAACGATTTAACCGAACATCAAGCGTTTGAGGGTTGGCAATATCAATCGAAAGATCAACAAAAAAAGGCCAACCAGCAGAACAAAGGAAAACTGAACAAAGGACAACCAGAATTACCTGTCCATACCCCAAAAATTGACCAAAACCGCCCCATCGTTTGCTTTGCCTCGTTTCAAGATTTGCTGGGCAAAGACAAAGAAACAGGTGCCAACAAAGCCAACAATGAATGGATACACGCCAAACATTGGGATTGCATCCTGTTTGACGAATACCATTTTGGATCGTGGCGCGACAACGCCAAAGAATTATTTGCCGAACACAGCGAAAATGGTCAACTCAACCCCGAAGAAGCGCAGGCTTTTTCCATCATGCAAGACTTAACCGAAGCCCGTATGGCCATTACGTGCGATCATTTTTTGTATTTGTCTGGCACGCCGTTTCGGGCGCTGAAAGAAGGCGAATTTACCGAAAATGAGATTTTTAACTGGACGTATACAGACGAACAAAGAGCCAAAGCCGAATGGCCCAAACAGCATCCAAACACGCCCAACCCTTACGCCAGCTTGCCAAAAATGGTGATGATGACGTATCAATTGCCCGAACACATACAAGCAGTGGCGCTGGACGGCGAATTTAACGGTTTTGCGCTCAATATGTTTTTTGAGGCCAAAGGGACTGGCCAACAAGCCACATTCACGCATGAAAACGCTGTGCAACAATGGCTGGATTTGTTGCGCGGCCAACACAAAGAAGCCATCGTCTCTGACTTAAAGCAAGGCAAAGACAAAGCGCCCATGCCTTTTGCCGATGCGCGTTTATTGGCCAATTTGGCGCACACATTTTGGTTTTTGCCCAATGTGGCGGCTTGCCACGCCATGAAAAATTTGATGAATCAAGCCCAAAATGTCTTTTACCAAGGCTACACAATTTTGGTCGCGGCAGGCAACGAAGCTGGCCTTGGTCTCAAAGCGCTAAACCCTATCAAAACCGCCATCGGTGATGGTTTGAACACCAAAACCATTACGCTGTCTTGTGGCAAACTCAATACGGGCGTGTCTGTGCCGCCTTGGTCGGGCATTTTAATGCTGCGAGACACCAAAAGCCCCGAAACCTATTTTCAAACCGCTTTTAGGGTACAAACGCCTTGGCAATTAAACAGCTCTGATGTCAACACGCCCGAACCGTGCATCCTTAAACATCACGCTTATATTTTGGATTTTTCGCCCAATCGCGCTTTTGAACAAATGGCAGAATATGCCCAAAATTTAGACAGCAGTGAACCCAACCCTGAAAAACGGTTATCCAATCTGCTCAATTTTTTGCCTGTGCTGGCCTATGAAGGCGGTAGCATGATGCCCGTCGATGCGGGGGCGCTACTCGATAAATTATCGGCTGGCACGAGTAGCAGCATGTTGGCCAAACGTTGGAGCTCCGCCAACATGGTCAACGTGGACAACGGCACCTTAGAACGCATACTCAACGATCCAGAAGCCTTGGCCGCCATCATGAAAATTGAAGGCTTTCGCGCCTTGGGCAATCCAATCGGCGAACTGGTGGCCAGTGCAAAAAAAGCCGACAGCCTAAAACCACCTGTCGGAGAAAAAGGAAAAGACAAAACCACCAAGAAAATAATCACGGTCGCCGAAAAAGAAGCGCAATCCAAACGCAAAAAAATCCGCGACAAATTGATTAAATTTGCCACGCGTATTCCTGTGTTTATGTATGTGTCTGATTATCGAGAATACAGCTTGCATGACGTGATTACCCAATTAGAACCCAAGCTGTTTACTTTGGTGACGGGGCTGACACAACAAGATTTTGAGTTGTTGGTGGGTTTTGGTGTGTTTAATGCCGCACAAATGAATTTAGCCATAGAACAATTCAAACGGTTTGAAGACGCCAGCCTCGATTACACAGGGGTAACGTGTTCAAACAGCCAACAAATTGGGCTTTATAACATCCGCGTGCAACATTAATGCCATTTACCCACACAAACTGTGGATAAGTCTGTTGATAAGCTTAGGATTAAGGCAATATTTCCTGTAAAAACAAGCGCCATTGTGGTTTAGCTTAAAAAATAGACTATCAATCAACACTTTGATTATTAAGTATTATTTAACAAAACCACGCTTGGAACGCTGATAAAATGGCGTGTAACCCAGCCCAAACCCCCACCGCGTAAAGTGTGCATAAAAGTCCAGCACTATTTATCTTTTTCTATCTTTTTTCTCACCCAAAAAACTTGCGGCCAACTTTTTTCCAAATTTTCGTATTGAAAATCAAGAAAAAGGTTGGCCACAAAGGGTTTAAATTTAACGGTTGTGGTCTAATAAACCACCCCGCCCTAACGGGCACCCCTCCAGCGGAGGGGAATAGCGAGCCGCTTATTGGGCTTTTAAATTATTGGGCTTTACAAATTCCCCTCCAGCGGAGGGGTGGCAGGCGCAGCCTGACGGGGTGGTGCTCTGAACCAAAACCATCTTAAAACGGTTGTGGCCAACCTTTTTTCCTTGATATTTCAGGGAAAAAAGGTTGGCCACAAGGTATTACGGCTTGCCCGCCTCTTGGTAAAAGACGGTGGTTTGGTCAGCCTCTTTTTCGGCTTGTGGCTGAATCAGAGTGGGCTTGCGCCCCTCGCCCTTTTTGAGGGCGAGGCTGGTGCTGGTGACGCATAATTAGGCGATGCTTACAAATTGCCTTGTGCTTTGATGCGGGTATCGGCCTGCAACAATTTACTTAAGGCCGACAAATACGCCTTGGCGCTGGCGGTGATGATGTCGGTATCTGCGCCGTGGCCATTGACAACGCGGCCATTTTTATTGAGTCTGACCGTCACTTCGCCTTGCGATTCTGTGCCTTTGGTGATGGCATTGACCGAATACAATTCCAATTCAGATTCACTGTTGGCGGCTTCTTCTATCGCTTTAAACACGGCATCCACCGCGCCTGAACCTGTGGCTTGCACCTTTTTCTCTTCGCCAGCAACGTTAAAAATCAAATCGGCTTGAGGCGCTTCACCCGTTTCTGTGCTGACTTTAATCGAAATGAGTTTGTAATGTTCTTGATCAACAATTTCGTCCGACACCAAGGCGTGTAAATCTTCATCAAAAATTTCTCTTTTGCGATCGGCCAATTCTTTAAACCGCGCAAACGCCAAATTCACGGCCTCTTCGCTGTCTAACACGATGCCCAAATCGACCAATTTGGTTTTAAAGGCATTGCGACCCGACAATTTGCCCAAGGTCAAACGGTTAGCTGACCAGCCCACCGATTCTGCCGACATGATTTCATAGGTTTCGCGATTTTTTAGCACGCCGTCTTGATGGATACCCGATTCGTGCGCAAAAGCATTTGCGCCCACAACGGCTTTGTTGGGCTGCACAGGATAACCTGTAATGGTAGAAACCAATTTGCTGGTTGGTACTATCAAAGTCGCATCTATGCCCGTTTGTAAACCAAACACATCTTGACGAGTTTTTAAGGCCATCACAATCTCTTCAAGCGCCGCATTGCCCGCCCGTTCGCCCAAACCGTTAATGGTACATTCCACTTGGCGCGCGCCACCTTGAACGGCCGCCAAAGAGTTGGCCACCGCCATCCCCAAATCGTTGTGACAATGCGCCGACCAAATCACTTTGTCACTGCCTTCGGTGTTTTCTATCAATTGGCGGAAAAACCCTTCGGTCAAACTCGGAATGCTATAACCCACGGTATCAGGAATGTTCACGGTTTTTGCACCCGCTTTAATGACTTCGCCCAAAATCTTCGCCAAAAATTGAGGTTCTGAACGCAAAGCATCTTCTGCCGAAAATTCGACATCATCACAAAACTCTTGCGCAAATTTCACTGCTTTAACCGCCGCTTCGATGACCTGATCGGGACTCATGCGCAATTTTTTTTCCATATGGATGGGGCTGGTCGCAATAAAAGTATGGATACGCGCTTGTTTGGCTTGCGCAACGGCCAACCCTGCCGCGCGGATGTCTTTTTCATTGGCACGCGCCAAAGAGCATACCACCGAACGCTCAACCACTTCGGCCACCGACGCAATCGCCAAGGCATCGCCTTCGCTGGCCGCCGCAAAACCAGCCTCTATCACATCCACGCCCAATCGGTCGAGTTGACGCGCGATATGCACTTTTTCTTCCCGAGTCATGGCCGCACCTGGTGACTGTTCGCCATCGCGCAAAGTGGTGTCAAAAATCAATACACGGTTGTCTTTTTGTGTCATGGATACATTCCTTGAAGAGGGGTTGGGTTTAAATTGTCCGTTTGAGTCGAGGTATTGTCCAATGTCGAAATTCAAGCCTTTTTCTTTGGCCAAATGCGCCAGTTTATGCAATTGATTCAACGGCAACGAACCGCGTTCACGCCATTTATAAATGGCTGCTGTACTTGTTTTTGTTTCTGGAAACAAGGTATTGAGTTGATTCGCCAGTTCACCAACCCCCCCTAAATCTGCAATCAATTTTTGTATATTAAACGGTTTTAGCATAGGATAAACCTCTTTATTTTCGTGTCTAAGACATCTCAGTTGACCGATTTAACCTCAACTCATGCCCTCACTGTAAATCAAATTAGACAAAAAGTAAAACAAAAAAAGTAACAATCCTCATAAATCAGCAAATATTAGATATATTTAGACATTTTTAGACTTATTGATTTCAAAAAAACTTGCGGCCAACCTTGTCCCGATTTTTCAGATAAAAATAAGGGAAAAGGTTGGCCGCAAGGTTGACAACACCGCACACAAAATAGTGTATTGAGTGCGTTTATCCTAAAGCCGCAAAAACGCGATTTTTTACTTCTTCTACGGCTAAAGTGCCATCAATTTTAATGCTGATTGGTTTTTTAGCCTGCGCTGATTCTTCCATGTTGTTATAAAAGCCAATCAACACTTCAGTTTGTTCGTGATAAACCGCCAATCGATTTTGCACCACTTCGGCGACATCATCAGGGCGTTGAATCAAAGGCTCACCTGTCACATCATCTACATCACTGATTTTAGGCGGATTATAGCTAATGTGATAGGTACGACCGGAAGCCGAATGCACGCGGCGACCACTCATGCGGTCAACGATAGTGGCATCTGGCACATCAATTTCAAGCACAAAATCCAAATGCACCCCTGCTTCTTGCATCGCAACGGCTTGCGCCAATGTGCGCGGAAATCCATCAAACAAAAAGCCATGTGCACAATCGGCTTGAGCAATGCGCTCTTGCACCAAACCAATCACGATGTCATCAGACACCAAATTACCCGCATCCATAACGGCTTTGGCCTGCAAGCCCAACGGCGTTTGTGCCTTAATGGCCGCACGCAACATATCACCTGTTGAAATTTGAGGAATTTGGTACTTTTGCGTAATAAATGTGGCTTGCGTGCCTTTTCCTGCGCCAGGCGCACCCAATAACAAAATTTTCATCACAACCCTTTCAAAAAAACACCCGATTAATAAAAAAATAACAAGTGAGCATCGCGTATTAGGTCAAAAATGTGGCTCGCACTCGCGCTAAATCTTCGGGCGTATCCACCCCAGCCAAAGGCGCGGCATCCACCATCCCCACCGAAATGGCGTAGCCATACCACAAAACGCGTAACTGTTCCAAGGCCTCAACCAACTCGATGGGCGAAGGCGATAAGGTAATGTATTGATACAAAAAACCAACGCGATAAGCATATAAACCAATGTGTCTTAAATACACAACGCCTTGGGGTAAAACGGGATGCTCGCTAAAAGAATCCCGCGCATAAGGAATGGGCGCACGGCTAAACATCATGGCTTCTTGCTTTTTATTCACCACCACTTTCACCACATTCGGGTTAAACACCTCTTCTATGGTATGAATGCGGTGCGCCAAAGTTGCCATAGGCGCTTTGTGACGCGATAATAATTCAGCCACCAAATTGATACATTTTGGGTCTATCAAAGGTTCATCGCCTTGGACATTCACCACCAAATCTTCCTCGCCAAAACCCAATAACAAGGCAGCTTCCGCTAATCTGGCCGTGCCACTTTCATGATTTGTCGCGGTTAAAATCGCCGAAATGCCGTGTTGCTGACAAGCCTCGACAATACGCTCATCGTCGGCCGCAACGGTCACGCTTTGAGCCAAAGATAAAGCGGCCTGCTGTGCAACCCTAACCACCATGGGCACACCAGCAATATCCGCTAAGGGTTTATTTGGCAACCGAGTCGAAGCCATACGCGCAGGAATAATCACATGAAAAATCATTGTTTACTCACCTAAATTCAAAACACGGGCTTCGGATTCCAACATCATCGGAATGCCATCACGAACGGGAAAAGCCAAGCCGTCAGCATGGCAAACCAACTCTTGTTCGCTTTTTTTATAGTCCAAAGCCCCTTTGCATAAAGGGCAAACCAAAATGGCTAATAATTGAGGGGTCATTACCCTATCCTCTGAATGAAACACTAAAAAATAAAGACGCAGTCTATCATGCACTGCAATAATTGGCTACTAAGCCAAGCACGTGCTTGCGGCCAACCTTTTATACTTTTTGCATTGGCGACTTGGCACCCCATTAATGCATGGTGGGATTGCCTGAAATTGACTCCATCAAGGCATCAACCGACAACACAGAAATTTGGGCATCTTGACTCCACAACACCAACAAAATAATCAATTTGGCAGATTTTAAATCCAACTCATCTCGCGGAATGTCGAGCAGGCGCTCGATAATGACTTCCCGATGAAAAGGGCTTAAATCCTCATTTTGCTCTAAAAACAACAAAAAACCACGAATTTGGGTCGGTAATTGCTCGATTTCTTCTGGGGTATAAATCCGCAAGGTGTGGCGCTGTTCAACAAAATGCGTTTCATCAAAAGAAGGCAGCAAAGCCATCCAATTCACAGCATCGCGGACTTCTTGTTCTTCAAAACCTGCTCGAGCTAAGGTTCTGATTAACGTTTCTGGGCTGGGAAAAATTTCATCTGCATGAAATTGTTCAAAAATATAAGCTAACACTTCAAACATACTTCATGCCTCTCATTTATTCAGTTCTAAAAAGTAAACATACAAATCTGGCAGCAAAATCAACCCCCAAGTCAACATCACCAAAGCCATCGCAAGCAATTGAGCGGCGCTGCCCATGTCTTTGGCGCGTTTGGACAATTCATGACGTTCCAATGAAATGCGATCCACCACGGCTTCTATGGCTGAATTCAACAACTCGACCACCAAAGAAATCAGCAACACACCACACAATACCGCTTTTTCAACGGGTGTTTGGCCTAAAAACAGCCCCAAAGGAAACAGAAAAATAGCTGTCCAAACCAAAGAGCGAAAAGCGGCTTCATGTTGGTAAGCCGCCAACAAACCCGCTTTAGAATAGCCCAAGGCGTACCATAACCGCATAAAACCTGTTTTCCCTTTAAATTCACTCACGGTTTCATTTTTTTTCATCGCGTCACAAACTGCCTTTCAATAAAAATACAAATAAAAATGCAACATTGAATCATCCTAGATTACAAGGGCTTTGGCTCTTAATAACGCTTGCCAAGCAGCCGCTTTGGCTTGCGGGTGACGCTGCAAATAAGCGGGATGTGCCAAAGTCACCACAGGGTAATCGCGATAAAAGTGCACTTTGCTACTCAATTCGGCCAAGGAAGCCGATGTTTCTAACAAACTTTGTGCGGCCAACGTGCCCAAGGTAATAATTACTTTGGGCTTTAGCTGTTGAATTTGCGCCAATAAATACGGTGAACACGCCGAAATTTGTTGAGCACTGGCGACTGCAATCCCTTGGGGTCGACATTTCACCAAGCTGGTCCAAACGCTATGCGCCTCATCGCCCCAGCCAATAGAAGACAGCATGGCCGACAACAACTGGCCATGTTGGTCGCTTAACAACCGCCCTTCGAACTCATCATTTTCGCTGGGGGATTCGGCAATCACCAAACATCTCAACTCTGTGGCGGGCGTGGTAACGACTGGTTGCCCTGAAAAAACCGACTGCCGCCGTGTTTTGGCCAACTCACAACGTAAACAGCTGGCCACTTGCGCGGCTAAACCCTGCCAATCTTCCGACACAACCAAAGGGGCAAGCGGAGGTGATTTTAGGGCTTCTACCGATTCACGCACAGGCGCTTCCGTCAAAGTGGCCGCTTGCTTATGCGCAGACGCTGAACTGGGTTTGGCAGGCGCTGGGTCGACTTTGTCGGCAAGGTTCTGCAACAAAGCCTCTTGCTGTAACACCTCGCGGCGTATCCAAGACACCATGCCCATGTGTTGCAAAGTTTGCGCTCTTCTTAGACTTTGCCCAGACGGAGTTAACATGCGGCCAACCTTTCTTTTAAAATCAAAGTCATTAACAGGGCATCTTCGGGTTCACCGCCCTCAAGCACCGCAGGGTAATATTTCTTGCGCAGCCCTTGCTGTGTAAATCCCCAAGCGCAATAAGCCCCCAATGCCGCGACATTACTGACGCGCAATTCTAAAAATACCGTTGCCACGTCTTTTTGCAACAATAACACCCGCATTTGCGCCCACAAAGCACTGGCCCATCCCAACCCTTGCGCCTCAGGCAATAAGGCGATGTGTAACAATTCGGCCTCGTCCAGCACACAGCGACACAAACAAAACCCCAAGGCCACGCCATCTTTTTGCAACAACAACCCAAGATGCCCATCGGTCAATAAACTGTCAGCAAATTGCTTGGCGCTCCAATACGAATGACTTACTGCCCGATGTATGTCGTGCAGTAAGTCAGCCTCTTTAACCGTTAAAACAGAATAAGTAAAAGTCAAAATAGCGACACTCGGCGTTAAAAAATATCAAATAAACATCAATAACTGGATTTTGTGGCTTGATTGTATTCATCAAGATGAATGTGCGCGGTCAATTGATAACGACTGCCGACGTGCAACAGCTGAGCATAACCAATTAATTTTTTACCCGACCAAGTTCGACGCAACACCACCAAACAAGCTTCTTTTGGGCTCATTTTCAATAGATTTTGTATTTCCGCATCAGGCACTATCGCTTCTATTGTGTGTTCCAAATCGGTCAAGGGATAATGCGCCAACAAAAAGGCATTGGGCGTTTCGGCGGTAAAATCTTGCTGGCCATAATCAGGGACATGATGCGCGTTAATATAACGGCGCTCGAGCTGCACTGGCAACTCATTTTCATAATGCACAATTTGCGAAAAGAAAACTGGGTGGCCAACCGCTACATTCAGTAACGCCGCCTCGTCAGCTGTGGCCTCATTTAAAGACAATTGCAACACTTCCGCACGATGAACATGGCCTCGCTGCTGAATTTCATTGGCGATGTTGCTGGTATTGAGTACAGGGAAAGCGGATTTTCTTTCCGCAACATACGTACCATCGCCAGCAAAGCGCACCAAAATACCTTCGTTGGCCAATTCGGTAATGGCTTTATTCACCGTCATGCGCGACACCCCAAACGTCTTGGCCAATTCGACTTCGGGTGGAATTTTACTGCCTGCCACATACACCATCTTAATAATATTTTCTAAAATATGTCTTTTAATTTGTAAATATTGTGGAAGATATTTGGTCATGGTTCAATTTCCTTTTCAATCAGCATCAAAAAAATACAAATTAGGCCTCTGATTTAGCGCAGTAAATGCGCCACATAACGTGTTACGCCTTCTTCTACCGTTAAAAATGGGGCATCATAGCCTGCTTGTTTCAGTTGGCTGATATCCGCTTGGGTAAAGCTTTGATACTTGCCTTTTAACGCCTCGGGGAAAGGAATGTACTCAATTAACCCTTGGGCAAGTTGCTCGGCCAAAGACAAAGGCGGTAAATTTTGATGGGCGCGACACGCGTTAACAGTGGCCACCGCAACGTCATTAAATGGTTGAGAACGCCCTGTACCCAAATTAAAAATGCCGCTGGTTTGGGGGTGATCTAAAAAAAACAAATTCACTTTCACCACGTCGTCAACCGAAACAAAATCGCGACTTTGCATGCCATCGCCATACCCATCTTGGCCGCCAAACAGCTTAACACAGCCCGTTTCTTGATATTGATTAAAATGATGAAAAGCCACCGAGGCCATGCGGCCTTTGTGTTGTTCATGTTGGCCGTAAACGTTGAAATAGCGAAAACCCACCACTTGAGCGGTCAAGCCTTGTTTCATGCGTTGGCGTAAAATTTGATCAAAAAGAAACTTAGAATAGCCATAAATATTTAACGGCGCTTCGTGCGCCCGATTTTCGCAAAAAATGGCGCTATCACCATAAACCGCCGCGCTAGACGCGTAAAAAAAAGGAATGCGTTTGGCCTGACAAAACTCAAACAAATCCAAAGTATATTGATAATTATTGGCCATCATGTATCGGCCATCATGATTCATGGTGTCAGAACACGCGCCTTGGTGAAAAACGGCTTTGATGTCGCGCTGATTGTATGCGCCCGACAAAATATCCTTCATAAACTCACGTTTGTCTTGAAAATGACTGATGTCGCTGTGCACCAAATTGTGAAATTTGGCAGGATTGTCAAAGTTGTCCACTGCAACAATTTCATTTTCTCCTCTAAGATTCAATGCCTTAACCAAATTAGAACCAATAAATCCCGCCGCACCCGTTACGATTATCGTCATAAATTACCCACCTTGCTTATTCTATTGTTTTTATTTAAAAATTAAGTCAACGCCGCTTTGATTTGCGCAGAAACGGCGGCCATATCGGCGCGGCCTGTTAATTCTGGCCGCAAGATGCCCATGACTTTACCCATATCGGCCATGCCCGCCGCGCCCGTTTGAGCAATCGCGGCTTGTATCATGCCTGCAATTTCTTGCTCGGTTAGCGCTTGTGGCAAATACGCTGTTAAAACCGTCACTTCGGCTTGTTCGGCATCCACCAAATCTTGTCGTCCGCCTGCGGTATATTGTGCGATGGATTCGCTTCTTTGTTTAATCATTTTGGCGATGATGCTGACGATATCGGCATCGCTTAATTCTACGCGTTCATCGACTTCTTTTTGTTTCATGGCCGACATTAACAACCGTATGGCCGACAGCGTTTGCGCATCACGCGCTTTCATGGCAGTTTTCATATCTTCATTGATGCGTGTTTTTAAAGTCATTTTCTTCTTTCATTTTAAAAGACTAGCCGTCAAATAACGGCGTAGCCTTAGGGTTGTCTTTATAATGAATACAAATCGGTTTATTCATGCGAATAGTAACACGAACACCAAAAAAAATCCCATGCGCCCCCCAAATTCAGGATCTGATCCTTGCGGCCAACCTTTTGCCTTTAAAAATCTGCAAAAAAGGTTGGCCGCAATACATTGAATTGCTATTCAATAAAAATCAGGCCCACCAATATCGCACAAGATGAAAAAATATTGGAGCAGAAAAACAAATAGAATCAATTCGATCCAGCATACCACCATGCCCTTCTATCATGTAACCCCAATCTTTAACACCCCGATCTCTTTTGATGGCAGACATTACCAAGCCACCAGTAAAACCAAGTAAAGTCACCAATAAAGCCATCAGCGCAGCCTGCCAAACGGTAAACGGCGTCATCCAACATAAAGAAGCGCCGATTAACACCGCCAACGTAATGCCGCCCAACAAGCCTTCGACCGTTTTTGAAGGTGATAAGAGAGGCGCAACTTTATGTCGCCCAAATAATTTACCGCAAACATATTGCAAAACATCTGATAACTGCACGACTAAAATCAACCAAGTAATCAACAACAAGCCACGGTTTTCACCACCAACAATATTGATAGTCAACAGCGCAGGAACGCTTGATATGCAATAAACCGCAATCATCAATCCCCACTGAACTTTGGCGCTGCGCTCTAAAAAATGAGTGGTATCGCCGCCCAAAGAAGCCAAAATAGGCAGCAATAAAAACACATATACAGGAATGAATATCGTAAAAAGACCGTACCAGTCCAAGCCAACCAAAATATATTGAATTGGCAAAACAACATAAAATGCCGCCGCCAACACAGGGTAATCAGTGCGCCTTGTTGGTGTCAGCGTCAAAAATTCTCGTAAGGCGTAAAATGACACGCAGAAAAATAAAATCACCACACCAGTTTGACCAAAAAGAAAAGAGAATCCAATCACCAGTGACATCACCCACCAAGCATTAATGCGCGAATTGAGATTATCAATCACAGGATGTTGGCCCGCGCCTGCTCGATATTTTAGTACCCAACCAATTACACTGGCGACCATCAACAACCCAGCAATCCCTGAAACAAGCAAAAGCGTATCATGATCCATTTTCAAAGTTCCTCTGATGATAAAGAAAGTAAAGCTTGTCTTGCTCGCGACAAAAAGTCTGCTTTGGGTTCATTTTCTTGCCACTGTATCGCTGAGCCAAAACTAACCGTACACAACAAAGGCAAAGGAAAGACACTGCCTTTAGGCATCACGCGATTCAGATTGGCAATCCAAGCAGGCACCAAAGCCAGTTGTGGGAACGCTGCGCCAAGATGAAAAAGTCCACTTTTAAACGGCAGCAAACCTTCATCCATGCTGCGTCGCCCTTCAGGAAAAAAGATCAGTGAATGTCCCTCGTTTAAAGCCTCTAAAATGGATTGCAATGGGTTCGCGTCTGGATTGGATTTTGTACGATCAACCAATATCCCATTGAAAACTTTATGAATAAGGTATCGACGAATGGCAGTTTTTTCCCAATAATCTTTGGCCGCAACGGGACGCGTCCGCTTTCTCAATGCGGATGGCAAAGAGGCCCACAATAAAACAAAATCCACATTGCTACTGTGATTCGCGTAATAAAGGGATTGAGTCGTATCATTTAAATTATCCACGCCAAAAGCACGCGCGCCCGTCACCAACCGAGCAAAAGAAATGATGATAAAACAAACAAACGAAGAAAGCATAAGCAGCTCCTAAAACAAAATCATGAATCAAAAATTGTCGCTGCCAGTTGTGACAACGGCCTAAACAAAAAAATCAGATTACAAAAATCTCTATGCTTTCTAATCTGCACAAAACAAGGGCAAAGTTCATTGAACCGTAGTTGAGGCAACTTCTTTTATGCCATTTTTTACTCGATTTTGGGTCGTTCGTAACAACAAAATGGCCATCAATAACAAGCAACCATTCACCCAAAACAAGGGCAAATCAACAGCTACCGTGATACCCAAAAGCCCAAAAACAAAAGCCCGATCACTTTTACCCATGGGCCCGTCATAACGGCGAGTCGCCCCCACCAATTTACCCAACACGCCAGCGTATTCACTTATCAAGGCCAATATCACCACCAACAACACAAGAAGCGGTGAAACCGATGACAGCAAAGCAAATGGCAAATACAAGGCCACATCCGAAATCAAATCGCACAGTTCGTTAAGATACGCGCCTAAATGAGATTGTTGATGGAATTCACGCGCCAACATGCCATCAATGGCATTTAATGCCATACGTAATCCCATCCAGATTGGGAGCAAAGCAAACAATCCGCTTTGGGTGTGAAATATCGCCAGCATCAAACCCAGCAACACCGAAACAAAACAGGCCAACAATGTCACCTGATTGGCGGTAATCCCTCGCGCATGACAATATCGAGTCACTGGCCGCAAGACATCTTGAAACCGCGATTTTAATTGATAGATAGACAAGATTTATCCTTTTTTAATGGTTGCGGCCAACCTTTTTTGTTGAAAAATCGGCAAAAAAGGTTGGCCGCATCTTTTTGCGGAAGGCATTACCGTTAATTTTCTTCCTGATACAATTTAGCATTAACTAACATATACGCTTTAAATTTATAAACAGGGTGCATCGCTTGAAGTTTTGCGATGCTTTCTTTATAACTGACGTTTTTTTCCTTATAAAGATAATACATCATCGCGATTATGGTTCTTGATAAGCCAAACTTGCAATGAATATAAATCTTATGCTGTTGATTTTCTTTCATATACTGATACAAATTTTCAAGTTGTTGAGGGTCTTGTATGGTCATATCTAAAAAATTAATTGATTTTGTACTTTTGTAATAAAAATTGAACTTTAAATCATGCGCCAAGTTTATAAAAACCGTTATGCCCAAGGCTTTAAGTTGTTCATATTCCTGTTTTGTGGGCATTCTACCAAAATAAATATTTGGACTAATCTCTTGGTATAAAGGTAATTTATTTTTAAAATACAACCATGAAAGATGATTTACAAAAAAATAAGGTAACAATAAAAAGAAATATTTTTTCTGTTCCATAATCTCAAAAAAACCAAATGCGTAAGACAGGCTAATGAGTAACATACTTAAAAAAAGATATATAAAAACAACAGCCAATAACTTATTTACAAAAAAAGCGAAGGCAGTAAATATTATGGATAATAATAGATAATAAATTCCAATTTTAAGGCCTCGTGGTGTTGTAAATTTTTTTGTTATTCGATTTGGTGCTTGATAAGAAAAAATCTTGATGGTGGCAAATGCCAAAAAAATGGCCGCTGGAATATCAATAAAATGATGTTGATAAACCAACAATGTAGACAAACAGATAAGCAACATCCAAATAAAAGCACAAATCCTTGCGAGATTATTTTTAATACATCGCCGAAACGCATCAAATAAAATAATCGCCAAACTGACATGAAGAGAAGGCATTTGGTTGTAACTTAAATCGGCTTTTAAAATCTCAAAAAGAAATTGATATTCAACATTTTCGGGTTTTGCAAAAGAGGAAGACAATGGAAAGAGGACAAAAATCAGGCAAGACACAAGGATTAAAAAAGCAATTCTTACCGCGAGCACTTTCAGTTCTAGCCTTGTTTGGGGCAACATTAAGGCCATGACAAAAATCAAATCACTGGACATATAGGGAAAAATAAAGCCATCGACAAATGGAATTTGCTTTTCCCATTCAAAAACAATGCTTGGATGAGGACTCGTTAAAGAAGCAAATTGATTGGCACTCCCGTATAAAAAGAAAAATAACAGGCCTAAATACAGAACCCACACGATTTTTTCTTTCAAACTAGCGGGCGCAAGCAAATTAACGTTAAATTTATACACTCATTTCTTCCTCGCTTTTGTGACTGAAAATATCCCATAATCATCAATAAGCATTTCTTCAATTTCAAATCCTGAATTACTGAACAGCCTATTTATTTCATATTGAGAGCGTATTCTCATGCTCCATTTTTCATTTTGATGATTCATCAGTACATTTGAAATTTGTGCCAATTGAGGATGAAATGGTTGATTTGTAAACAACAAAATGTCCCCAGATTTCAAAAGACTGGATGCGCCATCAATTGCTTTTTGTATTAATTCATTGCTTTCAAAAAGCTCAAAAACACCTGAAATAACAACAATATTTGGCTCAAAATTTGCATTAGAATAGTTTGTAGGATTAAAAGCATCGGCTTGTTCATAGGCAATATTTTTAAGCTTGTGCTGCTCTATATATTGATTTCCTACATCGATATTTTGCTGTTGATAATCCCTAACCAGTATTTGTATTTGTTGATGTTTTTTTGCCATTTCAACCAAATATTTAGCAGGCCCACCAGCAATATCTAAAATTTTGACATCGCGATTTTGTGACTGTATTTCAGCAATTGATTTTTCTAATAGGCTTTCAAGATTGATTTTACGTATCCGTATCCCTTTCCAACCAATGGAATTCAGGTAATTTTTATCTATCATTTTGCCAATAAAAGAAAATCCTTGTGGCGTATTATGATAAACATAATCCAAGGTAACTCCGGAATCAAAACCATATTTTTTACCAACACGAATGCCATGACTCACCGACCCAAAGTGCTTCAATAAGACGCGTTGTAGACTGTAGCTGCAAGCATCAAAGAAACTGATAGGCTCGGAAATCATATTATCTTTTTGTAATTGCGTTAAATTGACCAGTTTGGACAGATAATCAGTTTTGTCATTATCAGAAAAGCACTGGTTTATAAAATCATTTATTTCGCTTAATGCAATGTGTTTATCTTTCTCATATAAAATGCCATGAAAAAATTTTGGCATCTCAATAAATTTTTTAATAGAGGATGATAAATTGTCATAAAATTGACGTTGAACAGTATTATCAACAATATAATCTTGTTCGGCACTTAAAATCAAAGTTGGCACGGTTATCATGGCCGAATTATCAACCACTCTTTGAGCCGTATTGAGCAAGCTAACTAATTGAGCCGCAGGAATATCAGGCGTAATCAATTTGTCTGTATTATATTTTTTTTGTTCGTTAATATCGTGAGTTAAAAATTTCGATTTAACGTAAGATTTTATATGTAATTTTGGCCGAATTTTAGTCAGCAAAGCAAGTCCAGCCTTAGCAAAAGGGACATAAAGTTTTATTTTAAAGGCTGGGGCAATTAAAGCGATGCCAGCAATTTTTGGCGCATAATCATGTATCCAAGTCGCGCTGACGACACCTGCAACCGAATTGGCAATAACGAATAGGTTTTCAGGATGGACGCCCGCATCTTCTTGGACAAATTTCACAAAACAGTCCAAATCTCTGACTAAGTCCATAAATTCATAACATAATTCACCTTTTTCGTGTCCGTGTCCTCGATAGTCATATGAGTACTTTTTAAAATGATCAAATTCAGCATAATTCGCAATGTCATCTAATCTTTCAGAATGCTCATGCCCCCGATGTAGCAATATAAGAATTTTTCCATTCCATGGTTTTTTGTTTTCCCAAGTTCTTGCCAACAATTTTCTGTTTTGAAACCCTAAAAAATAACCAATTTTAGACATCTTAATTCTTTCATGTATCGTTAGGACAGCTCGTTTTTCGGACAATTCAACTGTCAAATTTAAACCAGTCAATCTGAAATCAACTGGCAACAAATCACTGAAAATTGAATGTTTTAATGCTTTAATTTCTAAATACTTATGTTTTAAAAAGTCGCAATATACAGCGAATCAAGCCAAAAGTCACCCTTTAAAACTCAGACAAGGACATTTTTGCCTTGATTTGAGCCTAAGCCTTGCGGCCAACCTTTTTCCCCAATTTTTGGGTTAAAAGGTTGGCCGCAAGTTTTTTTAAATCTCTGTACAAACACTGTTTTTTATAACATCCGTTTTAACCATTTTAATTTGGTGGCGGAATACGGCGTGTGTTTAATGGCCAATTCCATAAAAAATGACTTTTCCATCATGCTTTTAAAATGGCTAAAGGCGCGGAAGCCATGATAGCCATGATAACTGCCCAAACCACTGCCGCCCACGCCCCCAAAAGGCATATGCCCGTTGGTCATGTGCATAATGGCATCGTTAATACAACCGCCGCCAAAAGACAGTTCATGCACAATTTTTTCTTTAATGGCATCATCTTTGGTAAACAAATACAAGGCCAAAGGTTTGTCTTGTTTTTTGACGTAAGCAATGGCTTCGTTGAGGTCGGTGTAAGTCATAATCGGCAATAAAGGCCCGAAAATTTCTTCTTGCATAATCGCATCGCTGGCTGTCACGCCGTCAATCAAGGTCGGTTGTATCACGCGCGTGGCCACATCCACTTGGCCACCCATTACGATTTTGTCTTGATGCGCGTCTATCAATTTTTTCAGGCGCTCGACATTTCGGTCATTCACAATTTGCACGTAATTGTCATTGGCCAGTTGATAATCGTTGGTTTTAATTTGGGCTTGCATGGCCGCAATAAAGGCCGATTTCACGGATGCTTCGACCAAAATATAATCGGGCGCAATGCAAGTTTGGCCTGCATTTAAAAATTTAGCCCAGCACAAACGCTTGGCGGTCATGGCCAAATCGGCGCTGGCGGTGACAAACGTCGGGCTTTTGCCGCCCAATTCTAGCGTAACAGGCGTTAAATGCTTGGCGGCCGCTTGATAAACGATGCGGCCAACGTTGCCGCTGCCTGTAAAAAATATTTTATCAAATCGGCATTTCAATAATTCGGTGGTTTCGGGAATACCGCCTTCAACCACCGCAAAATATTGACCTTCAAAAACAGATTCTACGATTTTTTTGACCACAGCCGCCGAATGCACTGTCAATTCGCTGGGCTTCATCACAACGGTACAGCCCGCCGCCATGGCCGCCACCGCAGGCCCAAACACCAATTGAATGGGGTAATTCCACGCGCCCATAATCAAAGCAACGCCCAGCGGCTCGGGATAAATGGCGCACTTTGCTGGCAAATTCGCCAAATTCGTCGGCACTTTTTGCGGTTTAATCCATTTTTTGAGTAATTTCACCACTTCATCAATGTCTTGATAAATCAAGGCCAATTCGCCCAGATAGCCCTCAAATTCACTTTTACCAAAATCGGCTTTAATGGCCGCATACAATTCGGTCTCATGCGCTTGCAAAGCAGCCTTTAATTTCAGCAACTGGGCTTGGCGAAAAGCCAAGGGTTTGGTCACATTGGTGTTGAAATAAGCCGTTTGTTGATCGACTAAGGTTTGGTAGTTCATGATAAAAAATCCTTTCAAGTAAATGGTCAAGTCAGTGTTTAACAGGCATCATCATAACATGATTTCAGCCTTTTTCAGGGTTAACGCCCACATTAAGCCCGCCTCTTTTTATAAATTTTAACTTTAAAATCAACTAAAAAAGAAAAATCATGCTGATTCAAACAAACAAACTCAACGATACTTTGCTTTTTTGTTGAGAGCGTTAACATTAAGTCGAAAAGTGGCATCAAACCTTGCGGCCAACCTTTTTCCGTGATTTTTCAGGGTAAAAGGTTGGCCGCAGTTGGTACCAGCGTTTAGCGATTTATTTTGCCACGGTTTGTAGCACAAAGTCTTTAAACTGTTCGCGCAGCTGTCTTTTTTGTAATTTTCCTGTGGCCGTTAATGGCAATTCGGTCACCAAAACCATGTCGTCAGGCTGACAGAATTTGGCCACTTTGCCTTCAAAAAACTTCAAAAAATCGGCCTTGTCTATTTCCGCACCGTCTTTAGGCACAACCACCATCAACGGGCGCTCGTCCCACTTGGGGTGCGCAACCCCAATACACGCCACCAATTGCACATTGGGGTAACTTTGCCCGATGTTTTCCAATTCGATGGACGAAATCCATTCGCCGCCAGATTTAATCACGTCTTTGCTGCGATCGGTAATCAACATAGAACCCGATGCGTTGATAGTGGCCACATCGCCTGTCGGGAACCAACCGTGCGTCGTCGCTGAATGGGCATTTTTAAAGTATCGTTCAGTGACCGCAAAACCGCGCACATACAAATCACCAAAAGCGTGGCCGTCCCACGGCAAATCCATGCCATTATCATCGATAATTTTCATGTCTACCCCATAAATCGGCGTGCCTTGGCGGGTTAAAATTGCCACGCGCTCGGGCAAGGGCAAAGCTTTTTGGCTGGGGCTCAAGCGCGACATTGTCCCCAAAGGCGAGGTTTCTGTCATGCCCCACGCTTGCAAGGTTTCAACGCCTAAACTGTCCAGCATTTCAATCACGCTGGGCGGACAAGCCGCGCCACCAATCACCGTGCGATTAAACGTACTGAATGTGAGTTGATTTTTAATGACATGATTCAACAACCCCAACCAAATGGTGGGCACGCCCAATGCGATGGTCACTTTTTCGGCTTCAAACAACTCATACAAAGCCGCCGCATCCATTTTTGCACCGGGCAAAATCAGCTTGCAACCCACCATCAACGCCACATAAGGCATGCCCCAAGCATTGACATGAAACATGGGGACAACGGGCATTAACACATCCGTTTTGCTCAAGCACATCGCATCAGGCATGGCGCACATCATGGCGTGCAAAACGCTAGAACGATGACTATAAACCACGCCTTTAGGATCGCCTGTTGTGCCCGATGTGTAACACAGGCTGGCAGGCAAGGTTTCATCTAAATCTGGCCAAGCGTAATGGCTACTGTGCGGCGCAATAAATTGCTCGTAATTCAACAGCGCCAACTCTGAAGTTTGCGGCATTTTATCCGCATCGGTCATCAAAACCCACTGTTCAACTTTCGGGCAATGTGCGGCAATCCCCTCAATCAATGGTAAAAAAGTGGCATCAAAAAACACGATGCGATCTTCGGCATGATTGATGATATAAATAATTTGCTCTGGAAACAAACGTGGATTGATGGTGTGACAAATTGCGCCCATGCCAGAAACCGCATAATACAACTCTAAATGTCGATACCCATTCCAAGCCAACGTGCCTACCGTTTGGCCTTGTTGCAAACCATAATCAGTCAAGGCGTTGGCCAATTGTTGACTGCGTGCGGCCAAGTCTTTGTAGGTATATCGATGAATGTCGCCTTCCACTCGTCGTGAAACCACTTCCACATCGGCATGAAAACGACAGGCATGTGTCAAAAGGCTAGAAATCGATAAATTTTGGGGCATCATCGTGCTGGTGTATGGGGCAGTCATGTTTTAATTCCTTTGATAAAAATGATTAAAAAGACAAAAACAGCCTTCTAAAACTATCACAAAGCTTTTTAATTGTCTAAGCATAATCATGTTGCAATGCCGTATAAGCGCCAAAAAACATCCAAAAAAAATGGTCTCAGCATCCGCCGTTGACCATTTTTCATTGCGCTCATTTTGCTTCTAAATGATACCGCGTCACGCGTTCAACCTCTGCTTTTGAGCCCATAAACACTGGCACACGCTGATGTAAATCATGTGGGACAACGTCCAGCATAGACACTCGGCCATTGGTTGTTAAGCCGCCCGCTTGTTCAACCAACATGGCCAAAGGATTGGCCTCGTACATTAAGCGCAACCGCCCTGCCCGATTCGGTTCGCGCAAATCGTAAGGGTACAAAAAGATGCCACCGCGTGTCAAAATGCGATGAACTTCGGCCACCATGCAAGCCACCCAACGCAAATTAAAATTTTTGCCGCGCACGCCAGTTTCGCCAGCCAATAATTCGTCCACATAGCGTTTAACTGGGGCTTCCCAGTGGCGCATATTGGATAAATTAATGGCAAATTCTTGCGTGTTTTCGGGTATGGTCAAGGCTAGGTCGGTCAAGATAAATTGGCCTTGTTCGCGGTCTAGCGTAAATGACACCACACCATGCCCGATGGTGAACACAAAACTGGTTTGCGGGCCATACAAAGCGTAGCCTGCGGCCACTTGATGTTTGCCTGCCTGAAAAAAACTGCTGGCTTCATTTGGGTTGACGCCTTCAGCGCACACTAAAACCGAGAAAATCGTGCCCACCGTCAAGTTAATGTTCAAATTAGAAGAACCATCCAAAGGATCAAACAACAACAAATAACGACCTTTCGGCAAACCTTCTGGTATCGCGTGCGGCAAGGCCATTTCTTCTGAAGCCATCGCGGCCAACGTGCCGCCCCATTCATTGTCGGCCAACAAAATGTCATTGGCAATCACGTCCAGAGCTTTTTGTGTTTCGCCTTGAACATTATCGGCCGTCCCTGCTTCGCCCAAAATCCCCAGCAAAGCCCCTTTTTGGACGGAAGCCGCAATGTTTTTGCACGATTGCGCCGTGGTTTCAATTAAGGCACGTAAGTCATCGGGCAAACGCCCTGCTTGAGATTCTCGGCACAAAAACTGAGTCAACGAAGTTCGCATAGCATTTATCCTTAAATTAAAATTAAATCTGATTAAAAATCAATATTCTATTGACTCGGCCAACATGGCCACCAACAAGGCTTTAATGGTATGCAAGCGATTTTCAGCTTGGACAAATTGCAAACCAGCCGCCGACTCAAACACGTCGTGAGTCACTTCGCCACCTGCGGCCAACCTTGGAAATTCAGCCGCTAATTTTTGGCCTGTTTGGGTTTTGACATCGTGAAAAGCGGGTAAACAATGCAAAAATTTTACCTCAGGATTGCCTGTGGCGGCCATCAACGATGCGTTCACTTGATAAGGCATCAGCAGCGGAATGCGTTCAGCCCACGCCGTGCTGGGTTCGCCCATAGAAACCCACATGTCCGTGTGTATAAAATCCACGCCGTTCACGGCTTCCTCTGCAGACTCGGTCAAGGTGAGGCGTGCGCCGCTGTGTTTGGCCAAGCCTAAGCAAGTTGCCCACAAATCGGCATCAGGCCACAGCGTTTTTGGCGCAGCCAACCGAAAATCCATGCCCAACTTTGCCGCCGCAATCAGCAAGGCATTCGACACATTGTTGCGGCCATCGCCCACGTAAGCATAGCGAATGTCGCCGATGTTTTCTAGCGGTTTGCCGCTGGCTTCCCACATGGTCAACACATCGGCCAAGGCTTGCGTGGGGTGGTCTTCATTGGTTAATGCATTAAAAACTGGCACGCTGGCATAAGCCGCCAATTCGTTTTTGAGCATGGCCTGTGCAAAGCCGCGATAGACAATACCATCAAACATACCGCTCAACACCCGCGCCGTATCAGCGGCAGATTCTTTATCGCCCATTTGAGAGGTGGCAGCATCTAAATATGTCACGTGAGCGCCTTGACTGCGCGCGGCCACTTCAAAAGCACAACGCGTGCGCGTGGAATTTTTCTCAAATATCAAAGCCAATTGCAAGCCAGCCAAACGCGCTTGGCTGCGTTTTTCGGTGGTTTCTTGTTTTAAACGAGCAGCCAACACCAACAAAGAGCGCAGCTCGCTCTCGCTAAAATCCAACCAAGTCAAAAAATGCCGTTGATACAAAGGGTTCATCAAAAAATCCTTAGTTAAAAAAATCAAAGGTTAAAAAATCAAAGGACAGCATCAATAACACGACAAAAAAAGCATTTTACCGATAAATAAAGCGTGCGGCCAACCTTTTTACCTCAAAAAGGTTGGCCGCAAAGGCTTAGGCAAATCAGTTGTCCGTTTTGTTAAGACTTAAGCTCAAAAAAATCATTTTTCTGCTGTTTTTCAAAAAACGACACCGCATTCAAGGGTTCAGAAACCCAATAGCCTTGGGCGTAAGCACAACCGACCGATGCAATAAAATCCCATTGCGCTTGATTTTCTAGCCCTTCTGCCACGACGTGCATATTTAAACTTTGCGCCATTTGTACCATCGCTTTAATCAAGGCACAATCGTCTAAATCCTCGGGCGTGTCTTGCACGAAACTGCGGTCTATTTTCAATTTATTGGCTTTAAAACGCTTTAAATACGACAAACTAGAATAACCCGTCCCAAAATCATCAATAGCGATGGCAATACCCAAAGCCTTAATTTCGTTCACCATACGCACGGCGTCACGCATGTCTTTCATCATCATGCCTTCGGTAATTTCCAATTCTAAGGCCGAACCCTCTAACTGATATTCCGCAAGCAATCCGCGCAACTCTTCAATCAAGTCTAACTTTTGAAATTGCACTGGAGACAAATTCACACAAATGGTCATATCCACCAAACCAGCCGCTCGCCAAGCGGCATTTTGCTGGCAAGCTTGGCGCAGCACCCAGCTTCCGATTTTGACCATCAAGCCTCTTTGTTCTGCAATTTCCAAAAATTTATAAGGTGCTAGCAAGCCCAATTGAGGGTGATTCCAGCGAATCAAAGCCTCCACGCAAGTCACTTTTTTACTAGCAATTTCAACGATGGGTTGATAATACAACTCAAACTCTTCGCGTTCTATGGCCAAACGGAGTTGTCCATCTAAAGCCAGCGTCTCACGCGCTTTTGTGTTAAGTGCGTTGGTGTAAAATTTATGGTGATTCCGCCCCTCAGCCTTGGCTAACGCCAAAGACGTGCTGGCATTATTCATCAAATGCTCTAAAGTCAGTGCATCGCTGGGATACAAGCCAATGCCGATGCAGGCGGTCACCGTAATCAACTGATCCGAGACATAAAAAGGAGTCGCAAAAATTTGTTTAACATCATCCAAAACAGTCGTTAATTGCCCTAAATGCTCCATGGGTTCAGTCAAAAAAATGAACTCCGCGCCGCTGTGTCGCGCCAACAATCCCATCCCTTCTAAAATGGTTTTGCTGCGATAAGCCACTTTTTGCAACAAAACATCGCCAGCTGCCCGTCCTAATGACTCATTAATGGTTTTAAAATCATCAATATTAATCATTAAAATCGCCACCAACTGTTTACCTTGAGTTGCCCGCGCCAAGGTTTCTTGGGCAACTTGCTCTAATTTTAAACGGTTAGGCAGTTGTGTTACCTCATCAAAGAAAGAAATTTTTTCTATGGTTTGGGCTGCGGCCAACTGTTCGCTAATGTCTTTGTAGGTCAACGTAAAGTGAGTCAACTCTTTTCTGGCGTTATAAACCGCTGAAACCGTTTTAAAAACAGGAATGATTTGCCCTGTTTTATTTTTGAAGTCTTGCGCACTTTGCCAAAAAATGACACTTTCATGACTTTCGTCTAAAAATCCATTTTCAGGCGACAAACTGAATTCCGTTGCAAACAAAGACGAATTTTCCATCAGTAATTCAGGTTCGCTATAACCAGACAACGTGACCAAAGCAGGATTAACACGCACCATGCGCCCTGTTCTGTCTATCACAGCCATCGCATCAACGCTGGCATCAATAATGGCATCGGCCAAACGCATCCGTTCTGCCCTTAGATTTTGCTCGGTGGTATCACGCACAATGCGCCACAAGGCCGTGATGTGACCTGCGTCATCTTTCATGGCAATGATTTTGACACTGACCGACACCAAATCACCCAGCGCCGATTGATAAGTGGTCTCAAATTCATCACAAAAACCGTCTAACAAAACTTTTTGCGTCAATTGAGCCTCATCTTGTTTAGCAGCGTGCAAATCCATTAAGGCAGAAAGCGGTTGGGCACACAATTCGCTCAAGCTGAGTTGTAATAATTTCAAAAAGGCAGGGTTGGCATCTAACACTTTGCCCTGCAAATCGGCGATGACGATGCCATCTAAATTGGATAAAAACAGCTCTCTGTATTTACCTTCCGAAGCAATTAAAGCCACTTCCATGATTTTTTGATGACGCAGCTCCTCTTCAATCTCAATTTTCTTATGCCGAATTTCTTCAAACAAAGCTTGCATTTTGGCTCTGGCCCACTCTAAACGTCGCCCCACATTGCCAATTTCATCGCGACGCGTCCAATGTTGTATGGCGGTTCCTTTATTTAGATTAATCAGCTCTTTAGCTTGTTTTTCAAGCGTTTTCATGGGTTGCAAATAACGCCGATTCACAAAATACCACAACAAGCCCAAAGAAAAACAAAACTGCATCCAACCTAATAACCAAAATCGCAAGCGATAGGTTTTTTCTGAAACTTCCAAATGATGTTTATCAAACACCACATCGATGCGGCCTATGGTTTTTTGGTTGTGAACGATGGGGTAACTTTTGTAATCGATGCTCACCACCTCAAAAGGACGATCAGGCACCGACTTGGCTAAGCGACTGGCGTAGGCAAACACCGTTTCTTGGCGCAAATCATAAATTCTCACCCACGAAAAATTAGGATTTTTCACCAAAACATCCACCAAACGCTGTGTGTAATCTTGTTGCAGATTGGCCAGCGGCAGTTCTAAAGAAAAGGCCAAGGTTTCCATCACTGAATTTTCAATCAGCGTTTGCTCTGTCATCAGTTGCTCTTGACGCTCTCTCGTCAAGAACAAATTGGTCGCAATAGAAGGAATGGCAAGCGTGGGAATGCTGACAATGAGAAAAACGCCTAATAAAGGAATATTTTGCATTGCACGAGCCATTTTTCCGAAACTGAACTTGATTTTTTTTAGCATAAGATTATTTTTTATTCGATAACATCAACCAGCATCACGCGTCGCAATTAAGCCGCAATGCCCATCGCTCGCTTACGATGGAAATTGGCTTGCCAATCACTAAACTGACCTTGTTCTATTGCGCTGCGCATTTCGCGCATGATTTGCTGGTAATAATATAAATTGTGTATGGTGTTGAGGCGAGCGCCCAAAATTTCACCGACCCGATACAAATGGTGCAAATAGCCACGGCTAAAATGGCGGCACGTGTAGCACGCACATTCTTCATCTAATGGACGTGTATCCAGCTTAAAACGCGCATTTTTTAGCTTTAAATCACCCCATTGCGTGAAAATCCAGCCATTTCGTGCGTTTCTGGTTGGCATCACGCAGTCAAACATATCTATGCCGTTGGCGACCCCGTGCACCAAATCTTCAGGGGTACCCACACCCATCAAATAATGCGGTTTTTCGGCTGGTAACATGTCTTTTAATTCTGACAACATACGGTACATATCGGGCTTGGCTTCGCCAACCGACAAACCACCAATCGCGATACCATCAAAACCAATGTCCATCAACCCTTTTAACGATTCTTCGCGCAAATCACGATACAAATTACCCTGCACTATCCCAAACAAAGCATTTGGATTCTTCAAATCTTGAAAAGCCGTTTTCGAGCGTTCAGCCCAGCGCAAACTCATTTGCAAGGATAACTGGGCCGTTTTATGGTCAACTTGCCCCGGCGTACATTCATCCAATTGCATCACAATATCTGAATTCAGTGTTTTTTGAATTTGCATCGACACTTCAGGCGACAAAAATAATTTATTGCCATTAATTGGGCTTTGAAACGTGCAACCTTGTTCGGTCAACTTGCGCATATCAGCCAAAGAAAACACCTGAAAACCACCAGAATCGGTCAATATAGGTTTGTCCCACCCCATAAATTGATGTAAACCACCAAATTGCTCGATGACCTCTAAACCTGGGCGCAGCCACAAATGAAAGGTATTGCCCAAAATAATGTCCGCGCCAATGTCTGTTAATTCAACGGGTGACATGGCTTTCACCGAACCATATGTGCCAACGGGTTGGAAAACTGGCGTTTGAACCGTGCCGTGATTGAGTTCTAAAGTACCTCGGCGCGCACCGCCATCGGTGTGTGTGACAGAAAATTTCAACATAAAAATCTCTTTTTGCTATTTTTTTATAAAAGGGAAAAGGTGGTATGGTTTGCGGCCAACCTTGAGCCAAAAGGTTGGCCGCAATGATGCGTTTTTGGTTATTCAACCGTCACGCTTTTGGCTAAGTTACGCGGTTTATCCACGTCCGTGCCTTTGGCCAAAGCCACGTGGTAAGCCAATAATTGTATGGGTATGGTATGCACAATGGGCGACAAAACACCAGTATGGCGTGGTGTGCGTATGATGTGCATGCCCACGCTTTCCACAAAATGGCTGTCTAAATCTGCAAAAACAAACAGCTCGCCGCCCCGCGCGTGGACTTCTTGCATATTAGATTTCACTTTTTCGATCAACGCATCGTTGGGCGCAATCACCACCACGGGCATTTGTTCATCCACCAAAGCCAGAGGCCCATGTTTGAGTTCGCCAGCGGGATAGCCTTCTGCGTGGATATACGAAATTTCTTTCAGTTTTAAAGCGCCTTCTAAAGCAATCGGATAATGCCAGCCTCGACCTAAAAACAAAGCATGTTCTTTGTCTACAAAATGGCGATCCGACCACAATTTAATTTGTGGCTCTAAGTTTAAAGCATATTGAATGGAGGACGGCAAATGGCGCAAGTCGGTCAAATATTGCGTTTCTTGCTCTAAACGCAATCGACCCTTTATTTTAGCCAAAGTCACAGCTAAAGCAAATAAAGCCACTAATTGAGTGGTAAAGGCTTTCGTGGAAGCCACCCCAATTTCAGCCCCAGCACGGGTATAAAATACCAAATCAGAAGCGCGGGGAATGGCAGATTCTCGGACATTACAAATCGATAAGCTGGTTAAATGTCCTAAGCTTTTTGCCTGCTTTAAGGCCTCCATAGTGTCCAGTGTTTCGCCCGATTGCGACAGCGTCAACACCAAATGATGCGGATCAGCATAAGCGTCACGATATCGATATTCGCTGGCAATTTCAACACTGCAAGGCAAATGACTGATGGATTCTATCCAATATTGCGCCGTCAAGGCCGCATAATAACTGGTGCCGCAAGCCAAAATTTTAATGCCTGTCACCGAACCCAAGCGCTCACCATGTACCGTATCACCAAACAAAGTGGGATTAAAGCCCTCCGCCAAAATGGCCTCTATCGTATCAGCAATGGCTTTAGGCTGTTCGTGAATTTCTTTTTGCATAAAATGGGTATAAGGCCCCAATTCTAAGGAAGCCAACGACACTTCCGACAAATGAACGGTGCGCTGAACAGCGTGACCTTCTTTGTCGCATAATGTCGCGCCGTCTATGCTTAACAAGCCTATGTCGCCTTCTTCCATAAATATCACTCGACGCGTTTGACTCAACAGCGCAGACACATCGGACGCAATAAAAGTCGCCTGATCAGCAAGGCCAATTAACAACGGGCAACCCATGCGGGCGCAAACCAATTGATTGGGTTGGTCAGCGGCCACCACACCGATGGCGTAAGCACCTTGTAATTCTTGTGCGGCCAACCTGACCGACAACAGTAAATCATGATTTTTTATATAAAAAGAATGAATTAAATGGCCGATGACTTCGGTGTCGGTTTGTGATGTAAACTCATACCCCAAGGCTTTGAGTTGATTGCGCTTGTCTTCGTGATTTTCAATAATGCCGTTATGCACAACGGCAATCAACTCAGACGAAACGTGAGGATGGGCATTGGATTCGGTCACGCCGCCATGCGTTGCCCAGCGAGTGTGGCCTATGCCCACCAAACCTTCTATCCCGTCAAGCTTGGCCGCAGCGTCTAATAAAGCAACGCGACCGACACAACGGACTCGGCGAATTTTTTCCTGCATCAAAACAGCAATGCCTGCCGAATCATAGCCTCGGTATTCTAATCTGGCCAAACCATCAATCAGAAAGGGAACACTATTTTGAGATGCTACTGCGCCAACGATGCCACACATAAGCCCATCCTTTTTTTAGTCAATTCAAAAGAAATACTGGCAGAATTATAATCTAAAATTCAAGCAGCCGAAGCCCTGTTTCAAGAATATCTCTGGCTCACGGCTTTGCGGCCAACCTTTTTAGCACTTTAATGCAAAAACCAAGACAAAAAACAAAGAAAAAACCAAGCAGCAAGGCTACTTGGTTTTTTAACGATATCGAATCGCCAATTTAAAATCAAATCAAATCAAGTCAAATCGATCCGCATTCATAACTTTTGTCCATGCCGCAACAAAATCGCGTACAAATTTCTCTTGATTATCATCTTGCGCATACACTTCAGCAATCGCGCGTAAAATTGAGTTAGAACCAAACACCAAATCCACCCGTGTAGCGGTAAACTTGGCTGCACCCGTACTGCGGTCAACAATGTCATAACTGTTGCGGCCAGTGGGTTTCCAGCTGTAGCTCATGTCAGTCAAGGTCGTAAAGAAGTCATTACTTAAAACGCCCACTCGAGTTGTAAAGACGCCATGCTGACTTTGTCCATAATTTGCCCCCAACACGCGCAAGCCCCCAATCAAAACCGTCATTTCTTGAGCCGTTAAGCCCATCAATTGAGTCCTATCTAACAACAACTCTTCAGGTTTAACCGTGAAATCTTTTTTCAACCAGTTACGGTAAGCGTCGGCGACAGGTTCTAACACCTCAAAAGAAGTCACGTCAGTTTGTGCTTGCGTTGCATCGCCACGACCAGCGGCAAAAGGCACGCTGATGTTAAAACCACCCGCTTTTGCGGCTTGTTCTACCGCAACATTACCTGCCAAAACAATCACATCGGCCACGCTTGCACCACTTTCTTGAGCGATGACTTCCAACACAGCCAACACCTTAGCCAAACGCTGGGGTTCGTTACCTGCCCAATCTTTTTGAGGCGCTAAGCGGATGCGCGCACCATTTGCGCCACCGCGTTTGTCTGAACCGCGATACGTGCGGGCGCTGTCCCAAGCCGTCGCCACCAAGTCACTGTGATTCAAGCCACTGGCTAGGATTTTGGCTTTAACCTCAGCCACATCATAATTTGCGGAACCTGCAGGCACTGGATCTTGCCAAATCAAGTCTTCTTGCGGCACTTCTGAACCGATGTAACGCGATTTTGGCCCCAAATCACGGTGCGTCAATTTAAACCAAGCCCGCGCAAAAACTTCAGAAAAATAAGCGGGATCTTTGTGGAAACGTTCTGAAATTTTGCGATATTCTGGGTCGACTTTCAACGCCATGTCGGCATCCGTCATCATCGGATTGCAGCGAATAGACGCATCTTCCACATCAACAGGTTTGTCTTCTTCGCGAATATCAACAGGCACATATTGAGACGCACCCGCTGGGCTTTTGGTTAATTGCCACTCGTGATTTAACAACATATCAAAATAGCCGTTATCCCATTGCGTTGGGTTAGAAGTCCACGCACCTTCAATGCCGCTGGTGACGGTATCACGACCTATGCCACGGGCTTGGTGATTGACCCAACCAAAACCTTGCTCTTCAATCGGAGCCGCTTCTGGTTCGCGCCCCAACAAAGCAGCGTTGCCATTGCCATGGGCTTTACCCACTGTGTGGCCGCCTGCGGTCAAAGCCACAGTCTCTTCGTCGTTCATGGCCATGCGTTCAAACGTCACGCGCATATCTCGGGCGGTTTTTAGGGGGTCAGGTTTGCCATCTACGCCTTCTGGGTTGACGTAAATCAAGCCCATCATCACCGCCGCCAAAGGATTGTCTAAATCACGTTCGCCCGAATAACGGCTACCTTCGCCGCCACTGGCTTGCAACCAATTTTTTTCTGCGCCCCAATAAATGTCTTTTTCTGGGTGCCAAATGTCTTCGCGACCAAACGAGAAGCCAAAGGTTTTAAAGCCCATCGATTCATAGGCCACATTGGCCGCCAATATCATCAAGTCTGCCCAGCTGATTTGATTGCCGTATTTTTTCTTAATCGGCCACAACAAACGACGGGCTTTATCCAAGTTACCATTGTCAGGCCAAGAATTTAAAGGCGCAAAGCGTTGATTGCCCGTGCCAGCACCACCACGACCATCAGCAATGCGATACGTGCCTGCCGAATGCCAAGCCATGCGGATCATCAGGCCGCCGTAATGCCCCCAATCCGCAGGCCACCAAGGTTGGCTGTCTGTCATTAAGGCCGTTAAATCTTTTTTCAAGGCATCAACATCTAGGGTTTTCAAGGCCTCGCGATAACTAAAGTCGCTGCCCATGGGGTTGGTTTTCGTATCGTGTTGGTGCAAAATGTCCAAATTTAAATTTTCTGGCCACCAAGCCGCAGGGTTACTGTTCGCTGTTGTGTTTCCGCCGTGCATGACGGGACATTTTCCTTGTTCACTCATGATTATATTCCTTGTAAAATAGCTTAGGTTAATTAAAAAAACACCAAAATAATACTAAACAACCTCTAAATCATAATACAGAATCTAAATTTAAAACCACTTTACCATGTCTAATTAACTTTTATTAACAAAAAAATCATTCCTATGCCTAAGAACTCGTCCCTGTTTCCGTTGGTGGAAACCGCTTTGCTGCTGACTACCCCCTTTCAAAAAACTCAATTAGTCGGTGTTTTATACGAACAATGGCAGCAAGGTCATTTACAAAAAAAAACACAAGACAACCCCTGTTACGTATTGGAACAAGCCGGTTTGCCTGAGAAACTGCACTTTGACAACGCAGGCAAAATGCCCAAACGCCGCATGAGCACCCCCGAAGGGCGCGCTATTATGTTGCATGCGATTGCGCACATTGAATTCAATGCCATCAATTTGGCGCTGGATGCCGTGTGGCGTTTTCGCGAAATGCCCGATGCTTTTGTGGGTGATTGGCTGCGCGTGGCTGCTGAAGAGGCGCGACATTTTGAAATGTTGGCACAACGGTTGGCCAGTTTGGGCTATGAATATGGCGATTTTCCAGCTCATGCCAGCTTGTGGGAAATGGCCGTGCGCACCGATTTTGATGTGTTGGTGCGCATGGCTTTGGTGCCTCGCGTCATGGAGGCCCGAGGCTTAGATGTCACGCCTGCCATTATCGAAAAGTTTCGGCACGTGCAAGATCTGGAAACCATGGCCGTTTTACAAGTGATTTATGACGAGGAAGTCGGACACGTCGCCATCGGCAATTTTTGGTTTAAAACCCTTTGCCAACAACGGGGCTTAGAACCAGAAAGCACTTTCATTCAATTGGTGAGAACGCACGGCCAAAAGATTTTAAAATTGCCTTTTAACCAATTGGCCAGAACTCAAGCAGGCTTTAGCGAGTTTGAATTGGCCATGCTCAACAGCCTTGCATTGGGTCATTAACACCCTTTTAAAAAGCCTTGCGGCCAACCTTTTTCCCCGTGTTTGGGTTAAAAGGTTGGCCGCAAGGGTAATGCACTAAGAAGATGAGTCGATTATGAAGACCAAGAACCGTTCGCTGACTGAAAATTAACTGGCAAACAATTCAGCAACCGACAAACGAACCAAACTGTGTTTTGCGCCGCAAACCGTGGTCGGGCTAGGCGTACACTCGGGTGGGTTGAGGTTAAATGCTTGAGTCGCATTCACTTTACTTTCCGTGTAAGGTTCTTGACTGGCATATTTAATGTTGAAATGCGTGTTCATGGTTTCTTCATTAAATATGCGGGTTGGTTGCGCAAAAACCCCCTCATCTAAATGCGGCGTGTAAACACTGCCATCGGCTGGGACTTCTATTTTGCCGGTTTGCACATTCATCTGCATAAAATAACCCGCCACAAAATTGGTCATCGCAAAATTAGAAGTCACTGGCACGCCCGTATAAACTAAAACAGATTTGCTAAACAAAAAAGGACTCGCAAAAATTTGCTCTTTTTCATTGACCGTGCTCACTGGATTGGTTAAAGGCATGATCCAACCCAAATTGACATCAGAATAATTAATGTCTTTATTGTCACTGAACAAATTGCCTTTCGGATCTTCTTTACGGATTTGGGGAATCAAATTGCCATAAGTCGCTGGTGGCGCTGTCCCTTGAAGGGCGGGGGAAAAATAAGCCCCTATCACATGTTGCCCGTTATCAGGAATCGGATTGTTTAGTTTTCTAACGCCCGCATTGCCTGTGCCAAAAACAATCATTCTGCCAACGGGCGCGCTGGCATCTCCACCGCGTTTGCCTTCGTTAGGAGAAACTCGAACCGCTGAAATAGGACGCGCATCACCGCCTTTAAAGCTGGCTGTAAACGTTGGTACGCTCGTAAACTCTGGCGAAGTGATTTGTTGTATGTCTTCAAACGCCAAACCACTTAAAGACACCCGCCAAATGTAGCCTGCGGTATCCCCTACGTACACTTCTTTAATGCCTTTTTCTGTGGGATAAGCGGCCAAAGCATCGGCTTCGTAAGCAAAATCAATGTCCGTCATTTTGCCAGTCTCAGGGATGTTGGTGCTGGTATAAATATTCTTGGCTTCACCAGTGGCCACAGAAAAAACCTGCAATGAGTGGCGTTTGCCCAAGTGAGCACTGTCTGCTGTCGCCGAAGACATGAAGGCAACGGCTTGGTTCGCGCCTTTACTCAAATAACCAACTTTCCAGTCATTGGTAATCGGTTCAACCCCACAATACGGAATACTGGTGTTTAAACTGTCGTTGCAACGGCCATAATTCGTCCATTTAACCAAAGGCGTGGTCGGCACTGAACCAGCGGCGGTTTCAACGGTAATACCATAAAAAACTGGCAAGCGCGATTGTGTCGGATCGCCGCGTTCTAAACCACCAGTATTGCCCAATAACACCATTTCGTCGCCCACTTTGACCAAAGCAATTTTACCTGTCATCAAGGGCGCAATGTCATCATCCAAAAAGGAAGCAGGTTGTCTTTCAGAAATGTTGGTCAAGCGTAACAAGCCTTTCGGTAAATATGCCCACAATTCTTCGCCCGTTTCTTGGTCAAAAGCGTGCAACATGCCTTCGCCTGTTTGAGCGTACACCACGCCTTTGTGAACCACGACATTGGAATGCACTTCGCCCAACAAACTGAAACGGTTGGTATAACCACCCGGCCATTGATTGTCGTTTTGCATTTCTTTGCTTCTGTCACCTTTCACATAATCGAGATGTTTCTCTTCACCATAAAAATAAACTTGCTCTTCTTGGGTTAAGGTATTCCATGCCAAAGGGATTACTTTGATTGTACTTGCAGTCGATTGAGGATCTTTGGTGGTGTAAATGCTACGAGTGCGCCAATCTCGGGCATCTAACTTGGCCGCAGCCGACCATTTTAATTGCGCATCTGCGCCCACCGCACCTGCATCATTCGTCAAATAAGTCGCTCTGACATCACCTGTGCGATTCATGACGTTGTAATGCGTACTGAGTGAAACCGTGTCGCTCTCTATTTTTTCGGTGGTGTAGGTGTTACTGGCATCGGAATACCATTGTTTCACAGCGTCCGACTGCTTGAATTCGACTTGAGTTTGGCTAGCGCCTTCACAAACAGGGTTGTCTCTGGTCCAAATAGTGGCATTACTGCTGCCGTTTGTGCCAGGGGCGGTAAGCTCAAAGCTAATCGTACCCGAACCATCCCAAGTGTTTTTCAACATCACAGGTAAATACACATAATCATTTGGGCTGTTACCATCGTAAGCGCCGGCTGGCAAGGTCACTAACCAGCCTCTTTTGGTCACATCGTAAGTCACCAACACTTTTTTTGTAGCGGTCACATATTTTGTACCAAAACGAGGCGGATCAATGCGATACAACTCACGCGGTATAGTGCCGGTGTCTTTGATAAAAACCGTCACTGTCGTTCCGGGTGGCGCTGTACCATTCACCCGTAAAGGCAACATCAACTGCCCACCGCCAGCTTCTTCTATCACCGTCAACGCCCCTAAATCAATCACTGGGCGCAATAAGACTTCGACCGAATCCAAAAAATTACCTTGTGAACCAGCATCTAACGCTTTAAAGCCAAGATTAAAAATACCAGAATCTCCACCATAAACTTTACTGCCTGTCGTATGATAATCCCATGCATAGGTTGAGGTTGCCGTGTAATCATCAAAATGGAACGCTAATGTCACGCCAAAATCTTTATAAATGGCATACTGAACCCGCTCTCCCGCAACCATTCTGGCACGGTGAGCAAATTTGGCTTCGATAGATTCGCCGTTACGCAGACAAACAGGTTGGTATAAAAACCCTGGACTGTACGCATTCGTTTCAACAAAAAATCCCACGCCCCCATAACCTGTAAAACCCTGCCCACCATTTCCACCATAACCTGAACCTGGGTGAAAATTGTTCCAAACTTCAATTTTCTTTTGGCTGTCAGTGGTTTGCCACCCATATCCGATAACTGGGTCAACCATTACAGAGTTATTTATTGGGGCATTGTAGGGCTCTAACCCCATCGATTCGAAATCACCATTCACCACCACGCGGCTGGCCGCTTGCACAGGTAAAGTCGCCATCAAACTCAACAAAATGGTGGTGAGTACCTTGGATTTTAGGGTGCTCTTCATGTTAATATTCCTTTCAAAGAAACGTCGCATTTGACCGCTAGTTTTTAGTTAAATTGATACCTCCATTATAATTCACCACTTAAAAACAAATAGTTACGAAAAGTAATTTTAAAGTTACTCAGAAAAAAAATAAGTTAATATTAACCTTTGTTCTTGACGAACCAAAAAACTCGTATCACACCTTGTTTAACCTAGCTTAATTGCCCACATGGGTTCTCTTTAGAGGTGTTCATGCGTTTAATCTGGCTAAACTGTGTTATTTTTATTGCTTTTTGGTTGTTTTAGGCTTGCAGTCCATTGCGGCCAACCTTTGTTAGCTTTTCATAAAGTTTTCAATAAAAAATTGCCTCAAATCTCACCAGTTAACATGGCGGGATTTGAGGCAATTTTTGTCAGGCTGTTTTATGTGATGAGTAAATTCTCTGGCGACTCACCAACGCTTTACGGCAAAAAAGCGCCATTTTCAACAATCTCATCATTAAACAAGTAAGAAACCGATTCTTCATTGTTGATGCGACGCAAGGTTTCGGCCAATAAGCCCCCAATAGAAACAACGCGGATGCGTGGGCTTTGTTTGGCTTCTTCAGACAAAGGAATCGAATCCGTGACCACGACTTGGTCGATGTCCGATGCGTTGATGCGTTCGATGGCAGAACCCGAAAAAATGGCATGAGAAGCATAAGCCAACACGCGCTCCGCTCCGCGTTCTTTTAAGGCGGAAGCCGCTTTGCACAAGGTGTTTGCGGTATCAATCATGTCGTCAATAATCAAACAAGTGCGCCCAGAAACATCACCGATGATGTTCATGACTTCGGCCACATTGGCTTTCGGAC
>JBILQJ010000073.1:0-4452 GCA_044373325.1 Burkholderiales bacterium | reverse complement strand
TTGTTCGGCTGATAAATTAAGCCACCTCTCAGCTTCAGCATAATTTCGTGCCACACCTAAGCCTCTTTCATACATCCAGCCAATCATGAACTGCGCTTTGGCATGCCCTTGTTCGGCTTTCTCATACATCCCGCCAAGCCTGAACTGCGCTTTGGCAACCTCTTGTTCGGCTGTTTTTCTAAGCCGCTTATTTAATTCAGCGTAGTGCTTCATCGCTTCAGCATCGTTTTGTTTAACGCGTTGGCGTATTGAATATCTCCTAAAATCTTCTTGGATAGTGGATAGTTCGTGTGATAAATTAAGCAACCTCCTAGCTTCAGTATCATTTTGTGCCACACCTTGGCCGTTGTAATACATCAAGCCAAGATCTTGCTGCGCGACAGCATGCCCTTCTTCGGCAGCTTTCTTATACCACCTCACAGCTTCCGCATAGTTTTGTGTTACCCCTTGGCCGTTGTAATACATCAAGCCAAGCATGAATTGTGCATCGACATCTCCTTGTTCAGCTGCTTTTTTATACCACTTAAACGCTTCCGCATAGTTTTGTGCACGACGATGACCTCCGTAATACATCAAGCCAAGCATGGACTGCGCTGGAACATCTCCTTGTTCGGCGGCTAATTTAAACTTAATAAAAGCCAATTCGTTATTTTGTTGCTCATACGCAGATATGCCATCTTCAAGATTCCCCGCCCAAAGCGTACTGGACAACACCAACGCCAGACCGATTAACTGCTTTTTCATGCGTTTCCCTTTTTAAAATATACATAATCACCAATGCCCCCATCTTTTTAGCGTAGCAAAACTTGGTTTTTTTAATGAAACCACAGAAAACCAAGGCTAGCGCAGGACTTGAGCGTAAGGGTTTAATTATAGGTAAGGAATCTACATTTAAACTCTCAAGTTAAATCAAGTTACATCAAATACCATTAACCCCTGTCAAAAAGCCTTGCGGCCAACCTTTTCCCGAAAAAAACAGGAATAAAAGGTAGCCCTCCAGCCGTTTACGGCATCAACGGCACGCCCTCCAAGCCTATGGTTTCTGGTAAATCAAACAAAAGATTCATGTTTTGCACGGCTTGCCCTGCTGCGCCTTTGGTTAAGTTGTCGATGGCCGATAAAATGACCACGCAATTGCCGCCTTGTGGGCGTTGTATGGCGATGCGGCAGGTATTGGCGCCTTTGACGCTACGGGTTTCGGGGAGCTGGCCTGCAGGCAAAACGTCCACAAAGGCTTCGTTGGCGTAACGCGTTTCGTAAAGCGCTTGTAAATTGGCGGCGAGGCCTTGGTCGTTGAGCGTGGCGTACAAAGTCGCGTACATTCCGCGAACCATAGGCACTAAATGCGGCACAAAGGTTAATCCGATGGATTGGGTGGACAAACGACTCAATTCTTGTTTGATTTCAGGCAAATGGCGATGGCCTTGCACGCCGTAGGCTTTAAAATTTTCGCTGCTTTCGGTGAGCAACAAAGGGATTTCCGCTTTACGGCCAGCCCCTGAAACGCCTGATTTACAATCGGCGATGAGGGTTTGTGTGTCGATTAACCCTGCTTCAATCAAAGGCGCAAGCCCCAATTGAACGGCGGTCGGATAACACCCTGGGTTCGCAATCAATTGCGCACCGCGTATGGCCTCGCGCGATAATTCGGGCAAGCCGTACACAGCGCGCGCCACCCATGCTGGCGACTGATGCGTCATGCCGTACCATTGTTCCCATTCTTGGATATCTTTTAAGCGAAAATCAGCTGATAAATCAATGACGCGCACGCCTTTTTCCAATAAAGGCGGCGCTTCTTTCATGGCGATGCCATTGGGCGTGGCAAAAAAGACCACGTCGCAAGCGCTTAAGTTGGCCTCGTCGGGGTGCTCAAATTTCAACTCACAAAAGCCGCGCAAATTGGGGAAAACTTCAGCCACGGCAACGCCCGCATCACCGCGCGAAGTCACGCAAACCACGTTGGCCGCAGGATGTTTTAACAACAAACGCAAGAGTTCAACGCCTGTGTAACCCGTACCACCGACAATACCGATTGCTATTTTTTTCATGTTTTAAGCCTTTGCTGTTGAATGAGTTGCGAAATAAAATGGAGGAGATGCGTTTTTCTGTTGCCGAAAAGTTTACAATATGCGGTTGTTCAGTTGTTATTTACACGGAGTTTTATATGACCGACCCTTGTTTTCATTGCCAGTTGCCCATGCCCACGCTGTCGCCAGAAACCCGAAAAAGCTGGCAAGTACGTTATAAAAATCAAGACCACGCCACCTGTTGCGCAGGTTGCCATGCCGTAGCCAACGCCATTTTAAACCAAGGGTTGGCCGCGTATTACGAACACAGAACCCAAGCCGCCACACAAGCCCAACCTTTGCCTGATGAAGTATTGATGCAAATTCAATTGTATGACGAAGCCGTGTTGCAAGCCGATTTTGTGCGCCAAGTTGAAGCGCCATCGGAACACGCCGACATTCGGGAGGCCGTGTTGATTTTAGAAGGCATTACTTGCTCGGCCTGTGTTTGGTTGAATGAGCAACATTTAAAAGGCTTGTCAGGCGTGTTAGAAGTTGGCATACACTATACCAGCCACAGGGCGCGCGTTCAATGGGACAACACGCGCTGTCAATTGTCCACCATTTTGAGCGCCATCGCCGCCATTGGTTACCGTGCGCATCCGTATTCTGGAGCCCAATCGGATGCTTTACGCGCCAAAGCCCAAAAAATGGCCTCGTTGCGTTTGTGGTGCGCGGGCTTGTCGATGATGCAAGTCATGATGTACATCGTGCCGATTTATTTGGCCAAAGCGGGTGAAGTTGAGCCTGAATTTTTGTGGTTATTACACACCGTTAGCCTGATTTTAACCTTGCCTGTAATGCTGTTTTCGGCGATGCCTTTTTATCAAGGCTTGTGGCGCGATTTAAAATCGCGGACGTTTGGCATGGACACGCCCGTTGCCTTGGGAATTTTGACGGCCTTTTTTGGCAGTTTGTGGGCTTGGTGGCACAAAGCCGAACACGGCGTGTATTTTGATGCCATTTCGATGTTTGTCTTTTTACTATTGGGTGGCCGTTATTTAGAAAGCCTTGCGCGGCAAAAAACCGCCGAAGCCACCGACCGTTTAATGACCTTAACGCCCGACTTTAGCCATTTGCAAAAAGGTTGGCCGCAAAGCGCCCTTTGTACCGAAACGCCCACCGCGCACGTTTTGCCCGATGACGTGATTTTGGTCAAAGTCGGCGAAATCTTTCCAGCCGATGGCGTGTTGCTCGACGGCCAAACCGAAGTCAGCGAAGCCATGCTCACGGGCGAAAGTTTGCCAATTGTCAAAACAGTGGGCGACCCCTTGGTGGCTGGCACGCTCAATTTAAGCATGGCCGTTTCTCTGCGCGTGACGCAAGTTGGCGCGAATACGCGTTTGGCCAGCATCAGTCGATTGTTGGATAAAGCGCTCACCGACAAACCGCGTTTTGCACGCCTTGCCGATCAATGGGCGGCGGTTTTTGTGGCCGTGTTACTGGTATTGGCGCTGGCCACTTTTGGCGTTTGGTTCGCCATAGACCCAAGCCAAGCGCTTTGGATGACCGTGGCGGTGCTGGTGGTGTCTTGCCCTTGCGCGTTGTCTTTGGCCACGCCTGCCGCCTTAACCGCCGCGACGGGGCATTTGGCCAAATTGGGGGTCATCGTCACCCAAGGCCATGCGCTAGAAAGTTTGGCCAGCGTCACCGACGTGGTGTTGGACAAAACGGGCACGCTCACTTTGGGCGAAATGTGCGTTGTCGACTGTCAACAAAATCCTAATTTGCCCGCCCACGCAGCGCCCAAACATCCGCCTTTGGCTTTGGCTGCCGCTTTGGAAAGTCACAGCACTCACCCCATCGCCACGGCTTTTCGTACTGCGGCCACGCCTGCCGACTTAGAAGCCAGCGACTTGGTGCAGTTCCTTGGTTTGGGCGTGTCAGGCAACATCGACGACGTGGTGTATTTTTTGGGCAACCGCGAACTCATTGCGACCAAAACCACGGCCATGTTGCCCGACACTGGCGCAGGCAGCGGCACGCAAACGCAGTTGTTTTTGGCCAGCCCAACGCATTGGATTGCCACGTTTACCTTAAGCGATACTTTACGCGCAGAAGCCGATTCGTCAGTGCTTGCCCTGCACGAAGCTGGATTTTGCGTGCATTTATTAAGTGGCGACCAACTCAGCAGCGTGACACAAATCGCCAACACCTTGGGCATCAAAAATGCCGTGGCCGCCGCCAAGCCCGAAACCAAATTGGCTTATGTGCAAGCTTTGCAAGCCGAAGGCAAACGGGTTTTGATGATAGGCGACGGCATCAATGATGCGCCTGTTTTGGCTGGCGCAGCCGTGTCCATTGCGATGGGGTCGGGCAGTTCGCTCACGCAAGCCACGGGCGATTTGATTTTACTCAACAACAATTTGAGTCATTTGCCGCGTCT
>JBILQJ010000001.1:0-161723 GCA_044373325.1 Burkholderiales bacterium | reverse complement strand
ACTTTATTATTTTGTGTTTAAACATGGAGTTTCTGAAGAAGATAGGGAAGGCATAGCGTATGCAACAACCGAAATTTATGCTGATTTTGAGTCAACATATGAATTGGACTTTATTTTGCAAACACAGCATGAGCCATTGCCCAGTGATTTTGAAAAAATTTGGGACGTGTTAATCGATACTTATCCTAGAAAAGACAATAATTAAGGTCATTTTTTAAGCAACTTGCGGCCAACCTTTTCCTTGTTTTCGAGTTGAAAATCGGAAAAAGGTTGGCCGCAAGCCGTTTTGTACAAAACGACAAGACTAACTCGGTTTTTTGACGGTTACGCGACGTTTAGGTGGCTCGGGAATGTCACTTTCAGGAACAGCGGCCGCTGGTTTGGTCGCTGCTTTTTTTACCGTTTTTGCGGGTGCTTTGGGCTTCGCAGCGGTTGTTTTGGTGGCCGTCGCTTTTTTTGCAACCGTTTTTTTGGGCGCAGCTTTCTCTGGCGGAGGGCTTAATTCTTTGCCTTCTGGTGCTTCAATTTGCAAAACGTATCCGCATTCTTTTTGAGGACAAACCTTTTCCACACCACGGCGTTTGGTGGTTTTTAACGTTAACACTGGCCAAGCGCAATCGGGACAGGTTTCGTTAATGGGAATGTCCCAAGTGGCGTAAGTACAAGCGGGGTAACTGTTGCACGAATAAAACAATTTGCCATAGCGACTTTTTTTCTCGACCAAACGCCCTGCTTTGCATTGAGGGCAATCCACGCCCATGTCTTTGGGTTTTTCTAGCGGCTCGATGTGTTTACATTTGGGGTAATTTTCACAGCCGATAAATTTACCGTAACGCCCTTTTTTGTAAACCAATTGCCCGCCATCTTTGGGGCAAAATTCGCCTTCGACAATTTTAGGTTCTAAGGCTTCTAAAGCGGCTTCTTCGGCAGTTTGATTGACATCACGCGTGTAATCACATTTGGGCGTGTCAGTGTAGCCCGTACAGGAAATGAAGCGCCCCACTTTACCAAAGACAATTTTCAATTGTTTGCCACATTTGGGGCATAACTCATCCAGCATTTGATCCGTAATATCAGCGCGTGGAATGGCGGCTTTTTCTTCACATTGCGCATGAAAAGCCCCCCAAAATTCGCGTAACACCGACAACCAAACGCGGCTGCCATTGGCAATGTCGTCCAGCTCCTCTTCTAATTTAGACGTAAAATTGTAATCAACATAACGGGTAAAATGTTCGGACAAAAACTTGTTGACCACTTCGCCCGTGTCGGTTGGTTCAAACCTTTTTTTGTCTAAAGTCACGTATTCACGGGCTTTTAAAGTGGTAATGATGCTGGCATAGGTTGACGGGCGGCCGATGCCGTATTCTTCCAAAGATTTTACCAAGCTGGCTTCAGAATAACGCGGCGGCGGCTGGGTAAAATGTTGCTCGCCGAACAACTTTTCAACGGGCAAGCGATCGCCTTCCACCAAAACAGGCAATTTTCCGCCTTCACCTTCTTCGTCGATATCATCGACATCTTCTTCGTAAACCGCCAAAAATCCTGCAAATGTCAATACTTGACCACTGGCGCGAAACACGCCATCGCCCAAAGCAATGTCCACGCTAGTGGTGTCAAATTGGGCGGCTGACATTTGAGAGGCGACAGTTCTTTTCCAAATCATGTCGTACAATTTAAACTGATCGGCATTCAAAAAGTCTTTGACCGATTCTGGGCTGCGAAAAACCGATGTTGGGCGTATCGCTTCATGGGCTTCTTGTGCATTTTTGGCTTTGCTTTTGTACACGACAGGCGCGGCGGGCAAACTGTCTGTGTCAAAGGTTTTTTGGATGTAATGGCGGATTTCTTGTATGGCATCATCGCTCAAAGTCACCGAGTCGGTACGCATATACGTAATCAAACCCATGGGGCCGTCCGATCCACCAATGTTCATGCCTTCGTATAATTGTTGAGCCGTTTTCATGACGCGGTCAGTGGTCATGCCCAATTTGCGCACGGCCTCTTGTTGCAAGGTCGAGGTGGTAAAAGGTGCAACGGGTTTGCGAGTTTTTTTGCGTTTTTCTACCGATGCCACCTGCGCGGTATCTCCCGCTGCGGCCAACCTTTTTAAGGCCGCATCGCTTAATTCTGCGCTGTTAATATCAAATTGTTCAAGTTTTTTGCCATTTAAATGCGACAATTTGGCCGAAAAAGCAGTTTTGCCTTTCAACGTGTTCAGATGTACGCTCCAATATTCTTCGTTATTGAAAGCGCGGATGGCGATTTCTCGCTCGCAAATTAACCGTAAAGCAGGGCTTTGCACACGCCCAGCCGACAAGCCGTAACGCACTTTTTTCCACAGCAAAGGCGACAAATTAAAGCCGACCAAATAATCTAACGCACTGCGCGCTTGTTGCGCATCCACCAAATCTTGTGAAATTTGTTCGGGATGATCGATGGCGTGTAGCACCGCTTTTTTGGTGATTTCATGAAAAGTAACGCGCGAAAAAGCCCGGCTCTTCACCAAGCGCTTTTCTTTTAAAATTTCCATTAAATGCCAAGAAATGGCTTCGCCTTCCCGATCGGGATCCGTTGCCAAATAGATTTGTTGGGCATTTTTTACCGCGCTCACCAAAGCATCGACGTGCTTGGCATTTTTGGCCACAATTTCATATTTCATGGCAAAATTGTTGTCGGGATCAACCGACCCGCCTTTCCGCACCAACGCGCGTAAGTGGCCGTAAGTGGCTAATACTTCAAAATCGCCGCCTAAATATTTTTTTAAGGTTTTCGCTTTAGAAGGCGATTCAACGATGAGTAATTTGCTGGGTGTCAATTGGGCAGACATAATTAGATTCTCTTTTTCTCTTTGTGTTTGATTCGTTATTTGATTGAAAGAATTGTACGGCAATTTGAGCCACTCTTTTTTTATTTAAACGCAGATTAGGCCGTAAAGTAAAGCATTAATATACACTGACCTCATTTAAACAACGCTTGAAGCGTGATAGAACTAAAAAAAGCCCACACTAAAACGCCTCTTGAATACTGTATAATGCACCGCTTTGCGGCCAACCTTCGCGCCGCTTTCTTTTGATTTATTTTATACAGTCTTTTGCCCTTTGCCATGAAAATTGCTCATTTAACCTCCGCCCATCCTCGTTTTGACACGCGCATTTTTGTCAAAATGTGTTGCACGTTAGCCGACGCAGGCCATGACGTGACTTTGGTGGTGGCCGACGGCTTGGGCGCAACCCTTGCACGCACCCAACAAAATCAGCCCATATCGATTGTTGATGTTGGAACACCAACCAAAGGCAATCGCTTGCACCGCATGACTCAAACCGTCAATCGGATTTATGATGCCGCACTCACTTTGGGCGTGACTGTGGTGCATTTACACGACCCCGAGCTGCTGCGCATTGCTGTCGCGCTCAAAAATCGGGGGCTCAAAGTCGTTTACGATGTTCACGAAGATTTGCCGCGCCAATTATTGTCCAAACCGTGGCTGCCTGCCGCCATACGCCCTGCTTTGGCTTATGGGCTCGAACGCGTCGAAAATCATTTGGCAAAAAAAATGAACGCGATTGTAACAGCCACCCCTTTTATTAAGCAACGCTTTGAACGCCTCAATACCTTAACAATAGATGTCTGCAATTTTCCTATCGTCACCGAATTATTGGACACAAGCACCCTTTGGCACACGAGAGAACCCGCCATTTGTTACATAGGCGGCATCACGCGCATACGCGGCATAGAACCTTTAATTGATGCTTTGCCTTTGCTGTCCAATCGCCCCAAGTTATATTTGGCTGGCCCTTGGGATCAAGACGACAACGGCCAGTTACAAGCCACTTTAAGGCAGCGCCAAGGTTGGCCACAAGTCGCAAACCTAGGCCAACTCAATCGCAGCGACGTTGCAAAAACCTTGGCTCGCTGTAAAATTGGCTTGGTCACGTTGTTTCCCACGCCAAATTATGTCGATGCTTTGCCCGTTAAATTGTTTGAATACATGGCCGCAGGCATACCCGTCATCGCCAGCGATTTTCCATTGTGGCGACAAATTGTCGAAGAGGCTCAATGCGGCCTATTGGTTGACCCACAAGACGCAACGGCGATTGCCCACGCCATCAACCATTTGCTCACTCATGACGATGAAGCCCGACAAATGGGCTTAAACGGCCAGCAAGCTGTCCTAAATCGTTATCATTGGGACTTTGAAGCGCAAAAATTATTGGCTTTGTACCGCCAATTAGACAGCGCCGACTAAGCTTTTTACCACCCCAAAAAACACCACCTCACTTCACTTCAGAAAGCGCCTCATGTCTCATACAAAAAAAACATTTCGCATCGCCCCCAGCCTGTTATCTGCCGATTTTGCTCATTTAGCCGATGACATTCAAGCCGTTGAAGCCGCAGGGGCAGATTGGTTACATTTTGATGTCATGGACAATCATTATGTGCCAAATTTAACGATAGGCCCCATGATTTGTGCGGCCATTAAGCCACACACTCGCTTGCCCATAGACGTGCATTTAATGGTGCAACCCGTTGATGCCTTGATAGTCGATTTTGCCAAAGCGGGCGCGGACATCATCACTTTTCACCCTGAAGCCAGTTTGCACGTGGATCGCAGTCTAAGCCTCATTAAAGCGCAAGGCTGTAAAGCGGGTTTGGTGCTGAATCCAGCCACTTCGCCTGACGTGTTGGATTATGTCATGGACAAATTGGACGTGATTTTGTTAATGTCGGTCAACCCTGGGTTTGGTGGACAAAGCTTCATTGCAAGCACCTTGAGTAAAATTGCCCAAGTTCGCGCCAAAATCGATGCGCATACCGCCGCAGGCGGACAACCCATTTTGCTGGAAGTCGATGGCGGCATCAAAACCAACAACATTGCCGCCGTTGCCGCCGCTGGCGCAGACACTTTTGTGGCGGGTTCGGCCATTTTTGGCGCAGGTGCAGCCAATTACCAAAGCGTCATCGCAGAAATGCGCGCGGCTTTAGCTGAGACGCTCGCGCCAATGCCAAAATAAGTCCGCCTCGCTTTGCGGCCAACCTTTTGAGGCAAAAAGGTTGGCCGCAAAGCGAGATTTTTATGCCGATGCCCGCCTTTCTTTGTTTTTATTTCTTTCTTTATTTGATAAGTTCATCATGACCGCTCATCCTTCTTTGCCAGACCCAAGACGCTACGCCGACATGGGCGACAAATCCAATTTCTTATTAAATTTAGCGCAAACCGTGTTGGCTGCGGCCAACCCTCAAGACAAATTGGCCAAACAAGCCGACTTAGCCACCACGTTAAGCGGCTATTTGGCGCGCCAAGACCTGACCCCTTTATCGGTGGCCTTGGCCATGTCGCCCAATGCCGCCACGTACCAAACCCTTTGGCTGGCCTTAGATTTGGCGACGCGCAGCACGGTTTATCCTCAATGGATATTGGCGGCCATGCCTGTGGTGCTGGTGTTGGGCGGATCGGCCGCTTTGCCCAACACGGTCAACCCAGCCAGCTTAAAAGCCTTGTTGGTACAGCATCGCGTCATTCCAGAAGCCGCTCAAGTCGATGGCTTTTTGTACACAGCCGAAGCCTTGACGGCCTTAACCGCACCGCGTTTATTTGAATTGTCTCATGCCGCCAACTCGCCATTACCGCTGGCTACGCCCCCAGAAACCCTCAGCGTTGATGGTGAAGGCGTGGCCTTGCGTTATCTTTTAGTGGCGCTGCAACGCGATGCCGAAAACGCGCCGACTTTGGCCTTTAATCAAGACGTGGGCGATTGGGGTTTGGCCATGATGCAATATTTAGGATTGGCGCTCAAAACCGAGGGCGTGACGCTTTTTCCGATTAGCCGCCCGTTAACCAGTCCTATGCAAGCCTTAATTGATGGCAATCGCGTGCGCCAAGATGTGGCTTTACAAGTCTTTGTCAGCAGCCACATTCGAGCGCTGCGCGATGCCAATCTCACGCCCATCGCCCACGCGATGGCTTGCGGCAACAACACGCTGCACTTTAGCATTTTGGCCAAAGAAGAAGCCGCACCGATTGCGCTACGCCACGGCGCGAGTTTTGTGTGGATTTTATCGCCCAGCGACCAAGTTGCCGAGTGTGCGGCCAACTTTCAAACCTTAATGCGCGAATGCCAAGTGCAAGATGTCGTGTTTCACGCTGACATTTTGCCTGTGTAAGCCAGTTCATGAAAGCTTCCTCATGAAAATAATCGCCACGCTGCCCTCTTTACCCAACACGTCTCAAGCCACTTTTTGCACCGATTTTTTAGCCAAAAAAGCAGCGTTAAAACAGCAGTTTTTAGAAAAAAAACAAGCCTTGCCTTATTTGCACGGCCATTGCTTGGCGGTGGATGAATTGCTCTGTCAATTATGGCGATTAAACCAGCTTGATGCCGCAGCCAGTTTAATCGCCATTGGCGGTTATGGTCGGCAACACGTTTTTCCTTACTCTGACTTGGATATTTTAGTGTTGGTGGAAGAAGGCCTAAACGGCGCAGAGCTGGTGGCTTTTGATGCCGCATTCAGTGCCTTTTTGATTGCTTTATGGGACGCAGGTTTGGCCGTGGCTCACAGCGTTCGCACCTTAAGCATGGCGATACAAGACGCACAAACCGATTTGGATTTTGAAACCAGTTTGTTGGAAATGCGTTTACTGTCCGATGACCGACATTGGTTTTTTGCCCTTAAAACGGCCACCAATCAACAGCGCAACACCGAAGCGTTTTTAAATAAAAAACAAGCCGAACAACAGCAAAAACATCAAAAATACAAACACAATTTAGAACCCAACCTCAAAGAAAGCGCTGGCGGTTTGCGCGATTTACATCATTTATTGTGGTTCAGCTTAGCCACCAACGCAGGCGACAGCTGGGCAACGTTGGCCGCAGCCAAATTACTCACTTTGGCCGAAAAACGGATGCTGATTTGGGCAGAAAATCGCCTCATGCAAATGCGCATTGCGCTGCATATTTGCGCCCGTCGCGCTGAAGACAAATTATTATTTGATGTGCAACAAACGGTTGCGATTTTATTGGGTTTTAGCGATACCGAACACGTCCGTGCCAGCGAACAATTGATGAAACAATATCATCGCGTCAGTTTAACCGTTCATCAATTGGGGCAAATTTTACGCGGTAATTTACGGGCGAATTTTTGTTGCCCTGTCCCCAGAATGACCTGTCAATTAGACGCGCATTTTTACAGCGTGGGCAATTTATTGGCCGCGTTCAATCCAGCCATCTTTACAAAAAAACCTGCGCTGATTTTTAAAGCGGTCCAGCATTTGCAACATCACCCCGAATTAATCGGCTTGGCACCGCGTACCTTAAGAGGATTTTGGCACGCGCAACATCAAATTCATGCCGATTTTCGCGCCCAGCCCAGCCATCAAGCCGCTTTTTTGGCCTTGCTTAAACACCCTAAAGCCGCCAAATCGTTAAGGATTTTGCATGCTTACGGCATTTTGGGGCGTTATTTGCCTGATTTTGGCTTGATTACAGGGCAAATGCAGCATGATTTATTTCACATTTACACTGTAGACGAACACACGCTGACCGTCATTGATTCTTTGCACCAACTGGCCAGCCCAAAAAACAGTGACATTTCGCCTTTGTTGAACCAATTACACGCCGAATTTGAACAGCCTTATGTGTTGATATTGGCCGCTTTGTTTCATGACATCGCCAAAGGCCAAGGCGGACAACACGCCGAAAAAGGCGCACGGTTGGCGCAAAAATTTGTCGACACGCACCGCCTACCCAAAGCCGATGCTGATTTAATCGTTTGGTTGGTGGCGGAACATTTACACTTTTCTTTGGTGGCACAAAAACAAGACTTAAGCGACCCGCAAGTCATCAAAGATTTTGCCCAACAAATGGGCAGTCCTCGCCGCCTAACTGCTTTGTATTTATTGACAGTTTCCGACATCATAGGCACCAGCCCCAGCTTGTGGACGGCTTGGAAAGCCCAGTTATTTGAAGAGTTATACCGAACCACTTTGGCGCAGCTGTGTGGTGGCACGCCCCATTTTTTATCCAAAAAAAATACCTTATTGGCGCAGCCTTTACATCCCAGCATCCGCGCTTGGTTGCAAGCCCAGCCTGACGCTTATTTTTTACGCCAAACTCAAGACGATATTTTAATTCAAGCCTTGTTAGCCAGCCAAATGACTATCAATTTGGCCGAAACAACCACGCAGCGCCCTCACTTACACCTCAAAAAGAACACGCTCACCAACAGTTTGCAAGTGTTTATTTGTACGGCCGATCAACCCGCTTTGTTTGCGCACATTTGCCAGTTTTTTGAGTCCAGTGATTACAATATTTTAACCGCCATTATTGACACCACTGCCGAAGGCTGGGCTTTAGATACGTTTCACATCAGTTTAGAAAATGCCGATTTAGCCGCGTGGACACCCCAAACTTTAGACCAATTAACGCAGCAGCTCACACAATATTTGACGCTTGCTGGCACCCAAACTCAACGCTTACAGAAGCGCCCCAGCCGCCGCTTGAATAACCGCCATCTCAAACATTTTCCGATTACGCCACAAGTCAGCATCACGCCCGACACGCGCCCCAATTATTGGCGTTTGTCGCTCATTGCAGGAGACAAAGCGGGCTTGCTGGCCGACATCGCGTGGGTTTTTGTTGCGGCCAACTTCAATGTGCATTTGGCCAAAATCATGACCTTGGGCAGTCGCGTTGAAGACAGTTTTATTATTAGCGCCCCGTTTAATCAAGACAGTGCCAGCATCATCGACTTACAAAACAAACTCATTTTGGCCTTGTCTTCATAAAAGCAACGCAAAAATAAGCACACAATCTTGCGGCCAACCTTTTTTCCTTATTTTTGGAAAAAAGGTTGGCCGCAAGATTAAAAACAATCCGACACCAAGTCAGCGTTGAGGGTTTATTTTTTGCTGTGGCGTTGCGCAGAAACCGCCGCCACCGCCACCATGTTCACAATACGGCGTACTGAAGAAATGGGCGTTAAGACATGAGCCGATTTAGACATACCCATCAAAATCGGGCCTATGGTCACGCCATCTGAAGCCGAAACGCGCAACAAATTGTAAGAAATGTTGGCCGCATCCACCGTTGGCATCACCAATAAATTGGCGGTGCCTTTTAAAGTGGAATCGGGCAAAACAGCGCGGCGCACCTCATCGACCAAAGCCGCATCGCCCTGCATTTCACCGTCAATTTCAAGATTGGGCATACGCGCTTGCACCATTTCCAAGGCCGCGCGCATTTTACGAGTCGAGTCTAAATCTCGGCTACCAAAATTAGAACTGGACACCAAAGCCACTTTCGGATGAATACCAAAACGCTGCATACCAAGCGCCGACAATTCGGTAATGCGCGCCAAGGTGGCGGCATCAGGATTTTCATTGACATAAGTATCGGCAATGAAAGTATTGCCTGACGGCATAATCAAGGCGTTCATGGCGGCAGCGATTTTGTCTTCATTTTCGTAGCCGATGACATCACGTATGATTTCAAAATGCTGTAAATAGCTGCCAAACGTGCCACAAATCAAGGCATCAGCTTCGCCTCTTCTGACCATCAACGCGCCAATTAACGTGGTGTTACCCACCACACGGCGGCGCGCACGTTCGGGCGAAATGCCATCGCGCTTCATGATTTGATGGTAATCCTGCCAATAATCTCTGAATCGATCGTCTTTTTGATTGTCCACCAACTCAAAATCAACGCCCGCTTGCAAACGCAAGCCCAATTTTTTAATGCGGTTTTGGATGACTTCGGTGCGGCCAATTAAAATCGGGAAAGCCAAGCCTTGGCGCACGATTTCTTGCGTGGCGTGCAAACAACGTTCATCTTCGCCTTCAGCCAACACAACACGCTGCTTATCTTGTTTGGCTTGAGCAAAAATCGGCTTCATGAACAAATTGGTTTTGTACACAAATTGAGACAAGCGCTCGACATACGCATCCATGTCGGTAATGGGACGCGTGGCAATGCCACTGTCCATCGCGGCTTTGGCCACGGCAGGGGCAATTTTTGTAATCAAACGGGGGTCAAACGGTTTAGGAATCAAATACTCCGCGCCAAACGTCAACTCTTCGTCGCTATAAGCGGTCGCCACCACGTCGTTTTGCTCTTCCATCGCCAAATTGGCAATCGCATCCACGCAGGCCAGTTTCATGGCCTCGTTGATGGTTGTTGCGCCCACATCCAATGCGCCACGGAAAATAAACGGGAAACACAGCACGTTATTCACTTGGTTAGGAAAATCCGAACGACCTGTACAAATAATAGCATCCGCACGCGCCGCTTTGGCCACAGGCGGAGAAATTTCAGGATTGGGATTGGCCAAAGCCAAAATCAACGGTGAAGCCGCCATGGTTTTCACCATGTCAGCCGACAACACATCGGCGCTGGATAAGCCCAGAAAAATATCCGCATCCACCACGGCATCAGCCAACACGCGCATCCCGTTATCGGCAATGGCATAACGGGCTTTTGAGGCATCGAGTTTTTCATCGCGGCCAACGTAAATCACGCCTTTAGAGTCGCACACGCGAACGTTTTCGCGCGACAAGCCCAAAGCCACCAACAAATCTAAGCAAGCAATGGCGGCTGCGCCAGCACCAGATACCACCATTTTGACTTGAGCAATGTCTTTTTTGACCAAGCGCAAACCGTTACGCACAGCCGCCGAAGCAATAATGGCCGTGCCGTGTTGGTCGTCATGAAACACGGGGATGCCCATGCGTTCGCGGAGTTTTTTCTCAATATAAAAACATTCTGGCGCTTTGATGTCTTCTAAATTAATGCCGCCAAAGGTTGGCTCCATTGAAGCCACAATGTCCACAATTTTATCGGGATCGGTTTCATTAATTTCAATGTCAAACACATCAATGCCCGCAAATTTTTTGAATAAAACGCCCTTGCCTTCCATAACAGGCTTGCTGGCCAAAGCGCCAATATTACCCAACCCCAACACGGCCGTGCCGTTAGAAATGACCGCCACCAAATTTCCACGCGCGGTGTATTTATAAGAGGCCAAAGGATCTTTTTCTATTTCCAAGCAAGGATAAGCCACGCCCGGAGAATAAGCCAAGGCCAAATCATATTGAGAAACCAAAGGCTTGGTTGGGGAAACCTGAATTTTCCCTGGGGTGGGGAATTCATGAAAATCAAGTGCATTTTGGCGAAATTGTTCGTCCATGAGAAAAAATCCTTAAGGTAAAGCTGAATTTAGAAGCGCCGAAAATTAGAAGTCAAATACGGCAGAATACGACACAATCAAACACAAATCAGTCAAAAAATCAGTCACAACAACACATCTTTTAAAACAGCAAAGACCTGTATAAAACAGGCCTGCCTTGTCAAAAAATGTATGCGCATTGATTATAAATCTTTTGCCTGTAAGCGTCTAGCACGCAACAGAGGCTAGCCCAGCTCATACGCCTCACTTTACGCAAAAAATGGCAATAAAGGGACGAGGCTTTATCGTCATAATTTTAGTGACGAAACAAGTCAAGCACACTATAATCAGGCCTCTTTTGAGCTTAGACGTTTTTATTGCGTCTTTTTTTGTGGCCAACGTTTTCAAGCGTTTAAGTTACTCGTCAAAAGCACTTCATCATTTTAACAACCAGAAAGAATCCATGCCTTTTACCTCACTCGGTCTCCACACAAATATTTTGCGCGCCATTAGCGCCGCAAACTACACCGCACCGACACCGATACAACAAGCCGCCATTCCAGCCATTTTACAAGGTCGTGATTTATTGGCGGCAGCACAAACGGGCACAGGCAAAACCGCAAGCTTTGTATTACCCATTTTAAATCAATTACTAGCCAAAGAAATACCCGTCAAAAAAGAAGGCATTGCCAAACCTGTTTTGGTGTTAATCTTAACGCCCACACGCGAATTGGCGGCACAAATCAGCGCAAATATCGAAACTTACAGTCAATTTGTCAAAACACAAATCAAACACACCGTCGTTTTTGGCGGTGTGAGCATCAACCCTCAAATGCAAAAACTACGCGGCGGCGTTGATATTTTAGTCGCTACGCCAGGGCGTTTACTCGATTTAGTGGGACAAAACGCCGTCAAATTAAATGCCGTTGAAGTCTTGGTTTTGGATGAAGCCGACCGTATGTTAGACATGGGTTTTGCGCGCGACTTAAAAAAAATCATGGCCTTATTGCCTAAAAAACGCCAAAATTTACTGTTTTCAGCCACGTTTAATGCCGACATCAAAAACATCGCCAGCGCCATTTTGCATGACCCAACCCTCATCAACGTTGCGCCCGAAAACACCACCGTTGAACGCATAGAACAGCTCATTTACCAAGTCAACAAAAGCGAAAAAACAGCGGTTTTAACGCATTTGATTAAGCAAAACAATTGGCATCAAGTGTTGGTTTTCATGGCCATGAAACACGAATGCAATCATTTGGTTGAAAAACTGGCCAAAGTGGGCATCACGGCCGCTGCCATTCATGGCAACAAAAGCCAAGGCGCAAGAACGTCGGCTTTGGCCAATTTTAAAGACAACAAAATTCAAGTTTTAGTGGCCACCGATGTGGCGGCGCGTGGCATAGACATCAATCTTTTGCCCTATGTCGTCAATTTTAGCTTACCCAAAGTCCCAGCCGATTACGTGCATCGCATAGGCCGCACAGGACGCGCGGGACAATCTGGCCTTGCGGTTTCTTTGGTCAGCCCCGATGAAATGAGCCAATTGCGCAGCATAGAAAAGCTCATTAGTTTAGACTTACCCAAAGCAGAGTTGGCTGAATTTCCTTTGCTAAAAGGCGCTGCGGCCAACGTTCCCGAACCCAGCCCACCGCGCAAACCCCAGCCGCCGCGCCATGCCAATCGCGACAACAAACGCGCTGAAAGCACCGCCAAAGCCAATGCGGCTAAAAAAAATAAAGATCTTCGTCGCCCACGCTGATAACTACACCCCCTTCTGCGTCGGTTTTTTCCTTTGTGGCCAACCTTTTTTATCAACATCTTACCTAAAAATCCTATGATAAATTACACCGTCTATCTCAATGAAAACAGCAACGAATGGGTTACTTTTGTTCATGGTGCTGGAGGCAGTTCTACCATTTGGTTTAAGCAAATTCGTGATTTTAAAAGCCAATACAACGTCTTATTATTAGACTTGCGTGGCCACGGGGACTCAAAATCTCACCTAAAAAAAGCCTACCAAAACAAATACACGTTTGAATCCATTGCCAATGACATCATCGAAGTCATCGACCATCTTAACATTGAAAAATCTCACTTTATTGGGATTTCGCTGGGTACAATTTTGATTCGTCAATTGGCTGAAATGTATCCCGAACGCGTACAAAGCATGGTAATGGGCGGTGCGGTTTTAAGAATGAATTTCCGCTCGCAAGTGTTAATGACTTTGGCAAACACGTTTAAATATGTTTTACCGTATTTAATGCTGTACAAAGTGTTTGCCTACGTGATTATGCCCACCGATAAAAACAAGCAATCTCGCTCAATTTTTATCAATGAAGCCAAAAAATTGTACCAAAAAGAGTTCATCAAATGGTTTAGGCTCACCGCCGAAATTAACCCTGTTCTGCGCATTTTTCGGCAAGTCGAATTAAACATCCCCACGTTTTACGTGATGGGCGAAGATGATTTTATGTTTTTACCCATCGTCCAGTTGACGGTAGAAAAACACATCAAGTCGTCCAAATTATTCATCATCGAAAAATGCGGCCATGTGGTGAATGTCGAAGCGCCAGCTTTATTTAACCGCGAAGTCCTCTCTTTTTTAAAAGGACTCAAGCCCGAGGCGAACAACCAGCCTTTACTCTCTTCTGCGACATAATCTTTATGACTTGTGGCCAACCTTTTTCCCTTTCAATTTAAAAAAAGGAAAAAGGTTGGCCACACGTTTTTAACCAAACCAGAAAGCAAACTCATGAACTCTTCTTGGATCAATCAAGCCATCCGTCAAATTGAAGCCGACTTCCATCGTTCCAGCGACACGCATTTAATTCCTTTGCCCATGCCAGCAATGCCCAATATCCAACTGTATTTTAAAGACGAATCCACGCACCCAACGGGCAGCTTAAAACACCGTTTGGCACGCTCTTTATTTTTGTATGCTTTGTGTAACGGTTGGATTAAAGAAGGCACGCCGATTATCGAAGCCTCCAGCGGCAGCACGGCGGTTTCTGAAGCCTATTTTGCGCGTTTGTTGGGTTTGCCTTTTATTGCGGTAATGCCAGCCAATACATCGCCCGAAAAAATCGCCGCCATCAAATTTTATGGTGGCCAATGCCATTTGGTGTCGCCTTGCCTGATTTACCAAGAATCCGAACGCTTGGCTCGCGAACTCAAAGGCCATTATATGGATCAATTCACTTACGCCGAGCGTGCCACCGATTGGCGAGGCAATAACAACATCGCCGATACAATTTTTACGCAAATACAATTAGAAAAACACCCCATTCCAAGCTGGATTGTTTGCGGGGCTGGCACAGGCGGCACCAGCGCCACGTTTGGGCGTTACGTGCGCTATCAAAGGCTGGACACCAAAGTTTGCGTGGTTGACCCCGAATATTCGGTGTTTTACGACAGCTTTATGTCAGGCAATCGCGATTTGGTGCTGGAAGGCGGTTCTGGCGTCGAAGGCATCGGCCGTCCGCGCGTTGAACCCTCTTTTATGCCCAGCATCATCGACCACATGATTAAAGTCCCCAACGTGGCCAGTTACGCGGCCATTCATTTTTTAGAACGGGTTTTAGGGCGCAAATGCGGCGGTTCGACTGGCACGCATTTTTATGGCGTTTGCCAATTAATGAGCGAAATGGCGGCCAAGGGCGAATCGGGCAGCATCGTGACTTTAATTTGTGATGGCGGCGAACGCTACGCCAATTCCTATTACAGCGCCAATTGGCTACAAAAAAATGACTGCGACATCCAACCGTGGATAGATCGCTATCAACGCTTTTTTGATACGGGCGTTTGGTAAGGCTTGTTAACTATCATTGCGGCCAACCTCCCCCGATTTTCATCATGAAAAACAAAGGCGAAAGCCAAATCTTAAATCAAGACAATTCATCACTTATTTCACACGCCAATCATAAAGGAAAATCGGCATGGAACTCATAGACAATATCAATCAACTTTGGGGCGACGATTTAAAAAAAATCCTTACCTCAGGCGGGAAGTTGAATGTAGCGGCTTCGTGTTTTTCGTTATATGCTTTTGAAGCACTCAAAAAAGAGCTTGAAACGATAGAGGAAATCCGCTTTATTTTTACCTCCCCCACGTTCACGCCCGATAAAGCGATGGATCACTTACCCAAAGAAAGCAGAGAGTTTCACATCCCTAAGGCGAATCGTGAAAACAGTCTTTACGGGACTGAATTTGAAATTCAATTGCGCAATCAATTAACCCAGCGTGCCATCGCCAAAGAGTGCGCCGATTGGATACGCAAGAAGGCCACTTTTAAATCCAATCATAGTCAACAGCCGATGCAATCTTTTGCCTTGGTGGAGGCGCAAGCAGGTAATGCGGTTTATACCCCATTAAATGGCTTTACGGCTGTGGATTTGGGGTATCAACGGGGCAATGCCACCTCCAACTTTATACACAAAATAAAAGAGCCGAGCCAAATAAACATTTACATGAATTTGTTTCAACAGATTTGGGAAGATACCGAAAAATTAGAAGATGTGACAGCAGAAATTGGCGAGCACATTGCGTCTGTTTATCAAGAGAACTCGCCTGAAAGTATTTATTTTTTGATGATATACAATCTATTCAAAGCCTTTTTGGCCGAGAATGAGCAAGACGTTTTACCCAACGATGCCACGGGGTATCAAAACACGCTGATTTGGCAAAAATTGTTTAATTACCAAAAAGATGCGGCCACGGGCATTATTAACAAATTAGAAACTTACAACGGTTGCATTTTAGCCGATAGCGTGGGACTTGGAAAAACCTTTACGGCCTTAGCTGTCATCAAATATTACGAACTGCGCAATCAATCGGTTTTGGTGCTTTGCCCCAAAAAATTGACCGACAACTGGCAAAACTATCGCAGCAATTCCATCACCAATCCTTTTTCAGCCGACCGTCCCCGTTACGATGTGTTATGTCATACCGACCTTGGCCGCACCAAAGGCGCGTCGTTAGGCATCCAACTTGACCGCATTAACTGGGGTAATTATGACCTTGTTGTCATCGATGAATCGCATAATTTTCGGAACAATGATGCGTATAAAGAAAAGGAAACCCGTTACCAAATCCTAATGAATAAAGTCATTAAAGAGGGCGTTAAAACCAAGGTTTTGATGCTTTCTGCGACGCCTGTCAACAATCGCTTTAATGATTTGCGCAACCAATTGGCTTTGGCTTACGAGGGGGATTCTGAAGTTTTTCGGCGCAAATTAGGCACCAACAAAAGCATAGAAGAGATTTTTCGCCAAGCGCAACAAGCGTTTAACGTTTGGGCAAAGCAGGCGCCAGAAAAGCGAACCACGGCAGGCATATTAAAAGCCTTAGATTTTGAGTTCTTCAAAGTATTGGACAGCGTCACCATTGCACGCTCGCGTAAGCACATCGTCACCTTTTACGACACCAAAGACATCGGATCTTTTCCCAAGCGTTGCAAGGCGCTGTCTTATCAAAGTCCCCTCACACATAACACCAATGCGATTGATTTTAATAAAATTTTTGAGATATTATCCAAGCTACAACTCGCTGTTTATGCCCCCATTAAGTACGTTCTAGCTAGTCGATTAAAAAAATACGAAGCCCTGTACGATACGCAAGTGGCAGGGGGTAAAAAATTTACACAATTGGACAGAGAAAAAAGCCTACGCGCCTTAATGACCACCAATTTATTAAAGCGACTGGAAAGTTCGGTTCAGGCTTTCCGTTTAACCTTGCAAGCTTTACGCGCAAAAAATGTCACGATACTCCAGAAAATAGGCGCATTTCACTTGAGCAAAGGGTCACACGAATCCTTAGACTGTTTTGACAATACAGAAATGCAAGCGTTTGATGAAGAAGAGTTGCTCATGCCTTCTTTTGAAATAGAGGGCAAAATCAAAGTTGACCTTTCGGACATGGATTTACCGACATGGGAAGCCTGTTTGACTGCTGATTTAACGCTCATCGACACTTTATTGAGTGCCATGCACGACATTCACGCCACCGAAGATGCTAAGCTTCAACACCTCAAAGCCTTGATAGCAGACAAAATCGCCAACCCGTTGAATGCAGGCAATAAAAAAGTGTTAATTTTTACGGCCTTTGCGGACACCGCCAATTATTTGTACGAACATCTTGCCCCACATTTTTTGACTCATCATCAATTACACAGCGCCAAAGTAACGGGGTCTGCTTCGTCTCTTTCGACCTTGAAAAAAGGCTATGATTTTCAAGAAATTCTCACGCTGTTTTCTCCGCATTCCAAAGACAAAGCCAAAATTTTGCCGCAGGAATCGGGCGAAATTGATCTTTTAATTGGCACAGATTGCATTTCTGAAGGTCAAAATTTACAAGATTGTGATTACGTCATTAATTACGACATACATTGGAACCCTGTGCGCATCATTCAACGGTTTGGGCGAGTCGATCGAATTGGTTCGCGCAACCATCACATACAACTGGTCAATTATTGGCCTGACATGACTTTAGATGACTACATCGATTTAAAAGACAGAATCGAAGCCAAAATGGTGATGACAGATGTTGGCGGTACAGGTGACGAAAATCCGTTGCATAGCGAAATCCACGATTCATCGTATCGCACAGAACAATTGCGCCGCTTAAAAGAAGGAGAGGTTATCGAAATTGAAGACGCAGGCAATGGCATTTCTATCACCAATTTGGGGTTTAATGATTTTCGCATGGACGTGTTGCAATACAAACAAAAGGCAATTAAATTGCCGCCCACAGGATCTCACGCGGTGGTGGCGGCCAATCCTGAGATAGGGCTTGTTCCAGGTGTGATTTTCACGTTACGCCATTTAAAACACAATGACAAAGGTCGCGATAACAGCCATGCGCACAATCCGCTTTATCCCTATTATTTGGTTTATATCAATCGCGCAGGCGAACTCATCGGCCAACCGTCTGACGCAAAACGTTTGCTCGATTGGGTGCGCAAAGCGTGCAAAGGTTGGCCGCAGCCTGTGGCGACGGTTTGCCAGTTGTTTAATCAAGAAACCAGCGATGGGCGCAACATGAAAAGCTATTCCGACTTGTTGGGCAACGCCATTCGTTCGATGATACAGGTGCAATCTGAAAAAGCCCTAGACAGTTTATTCAGTGGTCACAAAACCACGGCATTGAGCAATGCCATTCAGGGCTTGAACGATTTCGAGTTAATGGCTTTTTTAGTGATACAGGAGGAAAAATGAACCCAGAGCCAGCTGTTTTTTTTGATTACCCAGCCCACGCGCAAGTGGCCATGTTGGTGCCAAAAAACAAAATTTACGATCAAATCAATGCCAAAAAGCGCCTCAAAACCTTGTTTGTCGAACAAGTTGACAAAATCGTTTGGCAATACAAATTAGCGCCTGAAACGATTAATTTAGCCGATCATGCTGCGGTGCAAGAAATTCAAATTTTTCATCTATACCTAAAAACCCACACTTTAGACGAGGCGGTTTTGGCTTGCATAGACGATGCCGTGTCTCACCCGATTATTTTTGAGTTGCATTATCAAGGTCAAAGGCAAACAATAGCGGCTTACAAGCGCCCCAGCCTTGCCCATCCTGCTCAAAGGGTACGCAGTGCATATTTTGCCAGCACATGGCAAGCTAACACTGGCGAACGCAGGCCTTTGCCTGTGGCTTTAGATTTGCTGGGTTTGTATCAGCAGCTATTATTTGCTTTAAGTCCTTTGCCCACGCAACCCCAAGAAAGCCTAGGCGATTGGGTCGAGCGCTTGCAAAAATACCAACGTTTACAGCGCGACATCGACAAAACACAACGCCAATTAGACAAAGAAAAACAGTTCAATCGAAAAATGAAAATCCATGCCGACTTGCGCCAACTCAAGGCAAGCTTGGCGCAATTTCACACCACTCACGCCACGACCAATTTAAGGAACCCATCATGACCACCAGCCCTTTGCATGAACCAACCGAAGCCCTTCCCTTTTTGCGTATGCACACGCGCGACGGGATGGAAGACAACGTTGCCCACATTCAAGCGCTGTTTCCGCATTGCGTGACAGAAATTCAACAGGCCGATGGCAGCCTCAAATTGGCCATTGATTTTGATGCTTTGCGTCAAGAATTGTCCGATCAACTGGTGGAAGGTCCGCAAGAACGCTATCACCTCAATTGGCCGGGCAAACGCCAAGCCTTGCTCACGGCCAACGCGCCCATAGCCAAAACCTTGCGCCCTTGTCGTGACCAGAGCGTGAATTTTGATACCACGCAAAATGTATTCATAGAAGGCGACAACCTTGACGCGTTAAAACTGTTGCAAGAAACGTATTTAGGCCAAGTGAAAATGATCTACATCGATCCGCCGTACAACACGGGCAAAGATTTTATTTACAGCGACAATTTTGCCACCAGTACGGCGGATTATTTGGCGCGTTCTCTACAAAAAGACGAAGCAGGCCAGCGTTTAAACACCAATTTAGAATCCAACGGGCGTTTTCATTCGGATTGGCTGTCTATGATGTACCCTCGCCTCAAATTGGCGCGCCATTTATTGCGCGAGGACGGCGTTATTTTTATTTCGATTGATGACAACGAAGCGGCCAACCTTAAATTATTGTGCGATGAGATTTTTGGGGCGGAGAACTTTGTTGGGCAGTTTATTTGGAATAAACAACATTCACAACAGCAAGGATTGTTTAAAAAATATCATGAATACATTCTTTTATATGCAAAAAATATAAACTCTCATACAAATATTTCAGGGGGAATGGGGTTAATTGATGCTGGAGCAATGAAAAAAATTTCAAAAGCAAATCCAGCCAGTGATTTTGAGTTCCCTGCTGGAGTAAGATTTGATGCTCAAGATGACTTTACGCTAACAGGCACTTACGGAGATTCAGAACAGGTTACTGTTATAAAAGGGATTTTAAAGGCAAAAAGTGGGAAAACTGAATTTCCAGTCACATTAAATGCTGGCTGGACACAAAAACTTCAAATGGCTTCTTACTTTAATGGTGAAGATGTTTTTGATACAAAAGGCCAAAAAGTTATAGAATTTTATTTCTCAAGTACAGGCAAAGTTAAATGTATTAAAGACCGCTCTAAAATAACACCGCCAACCATATTGCCTGAATATGGAATGGTAAGTGAACAAACTAAAGCGCTATCGAATTTGCTTGGCGCTAATGTTTTTGATAATCCAAAGCCTATAAAAATGATAATGGATTTCATAGGGTGGTTTACAGATAACAACGACCTCATCCTAGACTTTTTCGCAGGCAGTGGCACAACCGCCCACGCCGTGATGCAACTCAACGCCGAAGACGGGGGAAATCGCCGTTCTATTTCTGTGCAAATACCTGAACTTAACTACACTGTTGATGAAAAAACAGGCGAGGAAACTCCCAAAGAAAAGACGGCAGGTGAAGCCTACAAAGCAGGCTACAAAACCATCGCCGACATCACCCGCGCGCGCATCACCAAAGCCGCCGCCAAAATTAAGGCCGAACACCCTGAAGCTACCGTGGACACAGGATTTAGAATGTTAAAAATCGACACGTCTAACCTTAACGATGTTTATTACGCGCCCGACGCCTTAGAGCGCAGCAATTTGGCTTTGTTTGTGGACAACCTAAAATCTGACCGCAGCGCCGAAGATTTGTTGTTTCAAGTGTTGTTAGAATACGGCGTAGATTTGTCCTTGCCCATTACAACAGAAACCATAGAAGGATTGCCCGTGCATTGCGTCGATGACAGCGCTTTGTTGGCCTGTTTTGACGACCAAGGCGGCATCACGGATGCATTGGTTAAAAGGTTGGCCGCAAAAAAACCCTTGCGCGTGGTGTTTCGCGATGCAGGCTTTAAAGACAGCGCCACCAAAATTAACGTGGCGCAAATTTTCAAACAACTGTCGCCTTCAACCGACATCAAGTGCCTTTGAATAAGAGAACGCCATGCAAGCCTATATTCCAACATCATTGCCGATAAAAGCACTTGATTTTCAATTGCTGTTACCTTTGGTCGGACAAGCCAATGCCTCGCTGGCACGCTACGATGGTTTGCTGCAAGGCATACCAAATCCTGCGGTCATGCTGTCACCATTAACCACCCAAGAGGCCGTCCTTTCTAGCAAAATCGAAGGCACAAGCCACAGTAGATGAAGTGCTAGAACAAGAAGCTGGACTACTCAAAGAAGGCGAAAAATATCAAGACATTTTAGAAATTTCAAATTACCGATTGGCCTTGTACTCGGCGCATGATTATTTAAAAGATTACCCCATTCGTTTGAGTTTTGTGCGCGAATTACACCGAATACTCATGAACAGCGTTCGAGGACAAGACAAAACACCCGGTGAATTTAGGCGAGAACAAAATTGGATAGGAAAATATGGCTGCACTTTGCAACAAGCGAGCTTTATTCCCCCAAACCCAATTCAGTTACCCGATTATTTACAACAATGGGAATGCTATATGGACAGCAATGATATTGATTTTTTAATCCAAACTGCTGTCGTTCACGCACAATTTGAACTTTTGCATCCCTTCAAAGATGGCAATGGTCGTATCGGTAGAATATTGATTCCCTTGTTTCTATTTCAAAAAAAAGTACTCTCTCAGCCCATGTTTTATCTCTCTGCCTATTTAGAAACTCACCGCGAGGAATATTACGAAAGACTCAAAGCCATTTCGGTTGATAACGATTGGAATGGATGGATTGCTTTTTTCTTACAAGCCATCATCAGTCAAGCCAAGCAAAATAGCGCCCGTGTGAGCGCCATTCAAACCTTGTACGAAGAAATGAAAATGATCATTCAAGAGACGACCCGATCGCAATACACCGTTCACATACTGGATGCCATTTTTAGTAAACCAACATTTAGAACCTCTGATTTAACAAAACAACTTTTTTCCGAATTTAATATTCAGGAAAAAACAGCATTAGGCTTATTTCGTCAAATAAAGCAAGCTGGAATTTTAAAAGAGTTGCAACCCGGTTCGGGGCGCAGACCAGCAACCCTTTGCTTTCCAAAACTCATCAATCTAGCCGAAGGTCGTGATGTGTTGTGATGTCATTTGTGGTGGTTGTGTCAGCCACAAAGTTTACTAATTGGCCCAAGGAAACCCTGTCATGAAATTAAAATTTAAAACTCAAGCCTATCAAACCGCCGCCGTGCAGGCTGTGGTGGATTGCTTTAAAGGCCAAACGCCTCATCATGGTGGCATCCGCTACCGCCAAGACCCTGGAGTTGTGCAAAAAGGACAACAAATTGGCAGTACTGCCAACGATGATATGGCATTTCGCAATGCCGACTTAACCTTAAGCCCTAAACAACTTCTCGCCAACATTCAAAACGTACAGCGCCAACAAAATTTGTTTGTTTCACCACAATTGGTCAGCACCAAAGTTTGCCCCATTAATTTAGACATAGAAATGGAAACTGGCACAGGTAAAACCTATTGCTACATCAAAACTCTGTTTGAATTAAATAAAAAATATGGCTGGAGCAAGTTTATTGTGGTCGTGCCGAGCATCGCCATCCGCGAAGGCATATACAAATCTTTAAGCATCATGGCCGATCATTTTTCTGCTAGCTACAAAAAAAAGGCGCGGTTTTTTATTTACAATTCCAAACAATTGCACCAATTAGAAAGTTTTTCGTCTGATGCAGGCATCAATGTCATGATCATTAATGTGCAAGCGTTTAATGCCACAGGCAAAGACAATCGACGCATTTACGAAGAATTAGACGACTTTCAAAGCCGAAAACCCATAGATGTGATTAGCGCCAATCGCCCCATTTTGATTTTGGACGAACCCCAAAAAATGGAAGGCGGCAAAACCTTAGACTCATTGATTAACTTTAAACCTTTGATGATATTGCGTTATTCCGCCACCCACAAAACCAAACACAACACCGTACATCGCCTAGATGCCTTGGATGCTTATAACCAAAAATTGGTCAAAAAAATTGAAGTGCGCGGTATATCGGTCAAAGGTTTGGCTGGCACTCACGCTTTTTTATTTTTAGAATCCATCGAACTGTCCAGTAAAAAGCCCCCTTTTGCGCGCGTGCAACTCGAAATCAAACACAGCGGTGGCAACATTAAAACCGTGTTGCGCCAACTGAATAAAGGCGACAATTTATTTGAGCTGTCTAACCAATTAAGCCAATATCAAGGCTATGTGGTGACGGAAATCAACGCCAACACAGACACGCTAACGTTTAGCAACGGCATCGTCTTAAGCGCAGGAGAAGCCATCGGCGATGTGAATGAAGCCACTTTGCGCCGCATTCAAATTCGTGAAGCCATCAAAGCCCATTTTGACAAAGAAAAAACCTTGTTTTCACAAGGCATTAAAGTATTGACGCTGTTTTTTATTGATGAAGTAGTCAAATACCGCGATTACAGCACCAGCGATGAAAAAGGCGACTATGCCCGCGTGTTTGAAGAAGAATATCAATCGCATTTAAACGAAGTGTTGGAACTCGACCCCACGCCTTATATGCAATATCTACGCAATATTGAGGCCAATCAAACGCACAGTGGCTATTTTTCTATCGACAAAAAAAGCAAACGCCTCACCGATCCTGACGTTGAAAAACGCGGCGAAAATGCTGGCTTATCCAATGATGTCGATGCGTATGATTTGATTCTCAAAAACAAAGAACGCTTATTGGCTTTTGATGAGCCCGTGCGCTTTATTTTTTCGCATTCCGCCCTTCGTGAGGGCTGGGACAATCCCAATGTGTTTGTCATTTGCACACTAAAACACAGCCAAAATACCATTTCACGCCGACAAGAGGTTGGCCGTGGCTTGCGCCTGTGCGTCAATCAACAAGGCGACCGAGTTGATTACCCCAGCATCGTTCACCAAGTGAATGTGCTAACCGTTGTCGCCAGTGAAAGCTACAAAGACTTTGTCACTGGCTTGCAAAAAGACATGAGCGCCGCATTATCGAATCGCCCAAGCGTGGCCGACATGGCTTATTTTAAAGGCAAAGTTCTACCAACCCCGACGGGCAACGTGACACTGACCGAAGAACAAGCTATCAAGATTGAATTTTACTTAATAAAAAACAGTTACATCGACATAAAAAAACGAATCAGCGATGACTATCGCCAAGCCAAAGCCGACAACACGCTGGCCGCCTTGCCCGAAGACTTACTGCCCATGACCGAACAGATTATTCAGTTAATCGATATGGTGTACACCGAAAATAGTTTGCCTACCCCAGGCAATGGCCGTACACCAAAAAACTTGGTGACGAATGACAATTTTAATAAGCAAGAATTTCAAGCTTTATGGAAGCGCATCAACCACAAAGCAGCTTATACCGTGCATTTTGACACCGCAGAATTGGTACAAAAAGCCATTGCTGCCCTCAACGACAAAAACAACGGGCCAAGAATCACGCCTTTGCAATACACCATACAAAGCGGCGAGCAAATCGACAATTTAGACCTGTCAACCATGCAAAATGGCGAGGCTTTTGCGCTTAAAAATACCGCCGTTGAAAGCAATAAACTGTCGGTACAGTCCAACGTAAAATATGATTTAATCGGCCAATTGGCTGATGGTACGCAATTAACACGTCGCGCTATTACGGACATTTTGCAAGAAATGAATGCAGCTGTTTTTGCCCAATACAAAACCAACCCAGAAAGCTTTATTGCCGAAACCATACGAGTGATTAATGAACAAAAAGCCACCGTCATCATAGAACACCTCAGTTACGACACCCTAGAAGAACATTATGACGTAGATATTTTCACCCGTGACAAAACCAATCAAGATTTAAGCCTTGCGGGGCCGCCATTGCTTCGACACATTTATGATTATGCACTCACCGATTCTCAAGTTGAACGCGATTTTGTCCAAGAACTCGACACCTGCCCCGATGTCGTCGTCTATGCCAAACTGCCCAAATATTTTGTCATCCCAACCCCTATTGGCGATTACAATCCCGATTGGGCCATTTCATTCAAAGAAGGCCACGTCAATCACATTTATTTTGTCGCAGAAACCAAAGGTTCTATGTCCAGCATGGATTTGCGCCCGTTGGAGAAATCAAAAATCGATTGTGCACACAAATTTTTTGATGCCATCAACCATAAATTTTCGCCCCAAGAAGTCGCTTACAACAAAGTAGACAGTTTTGGAAAACTAATGGAACTTGTGAAAGCATCAAAAAAGGCATAACGCAAGCTCACAGACTTTAATTTACCCACTGAAGACTACATTCACCCCAATTTTCATCATGAAAAACAAGGGAAAAAGGTAGTACTTCAGGCTTTAAACTTTACCCACAAAAACTGTGGGTAAGTCTGTTAATAAGCTTAGGATTAAGCCAATATTCCCTGTAAAAACAACCGCCCTTGTGGCTTAGCCTAAAAAATAGGCAGTAAAATAAGCCTTTGATTTTTAAATGACATTTATCAAAAAATGGGTTTAAGTCGCTCAAAAATCGCACACAAAGCAACCCAAAAAAATCAATCACACTATGTGTATAAAAGTCTAGCCATCGTTGGTTTTTTTTCATAAAAAAGCGTTAGCCAAAAAGCTGCGGCCAACCTTTTAACCCGAAATCAGGGAAAAAGGTTGGCCGCAGTTCATACTTATAAAACCTTAGACTAAAGACTACTTAACTATAAAATAGTCAATTACTTACGTTTGCCACTCACGTTCGCTAACGTAATGTTTTTGCCTTTGTTCAACAAAATCAATTCAACGCCTTCAGGCAATTGAATGTCACTTAAAAGGACAGAGGCTCCGCCTGTTAATTGAGCCAAATCAACGGTTAAGAATTCTGGCATTTTGCTAGGTACAACCATCACTTCAACTTCGCTAACGATGTAAGAAACACGGCCACCTTGTGTTTTAACCGCAGGAGAAATGTCAGCGTTGATAAAGTGCAAAGGCAATTTAACACGCGTTGGTTTGTTCATTTCTATGCGTTCAAAGTCAGCGTGCATAACGATGGGTTTAAACGGATGAATTTGGAACGCACGCAATAAAACGGGTTCTTTTTTGCCTTCAATATCCAAAGTCAAAATTTGGGTGTGGAAGTTTTCATTTTTAATGGCATAAAACATGGCTTTGTGTTCTAAAGTTAAAGCCATCGGTTCCGCATTGCCGCCGTAAATAACAGCGGGAATACCGCCAGCATTACGTAGACGGCGGCTCGCACCCGTTCCTTGAAGTACACGTTTTGTTGCTGTAATTTCGTATGACATAATAAAAATCCTATTGTAAAAATTGAGCCACCGCCACCGCGACCAGTGACTATAAATGACTGCAATTGTATTTTTTAATCGCCAAGACCTGAAAAATAATCCCAAGTCAGCATCAAAAAACAGGGCGCATCATACGCCAAAAATCAAATAAAATCAAACCATAAATAGAAATAATTGATAGCATGCCATCAAAATAATCCCGCCCCCAGCTAAGCGTTTGACCCAAACTCTATTTAAATAATCGCGCATTTGTGTTGCAAATAAGCCCATCAAAAGCAAATTGGGTAAAGTGCCTAGGCCAAAAACCAACATAATGGCCGCCCCGCTGCTGGCGCTGCCACTTGATAAGGCCGCAATACTGGCCGAGTAAACCATGCCGCAAGGTAACCACCCCCACAAAATCCCAGCCATCAAGGCTTGAAAGCTATTTTTTATGGGTAAATACCGTTGGGCGATGGGGGCTATTTTGCGCCACAAAGGTTGCCCCATTTTTTCGAAATGAGTGATAAAAGTAGGCTTACCTGCCACGTAAAACCCAAGCGCAATCAATACAAGGTTGGCCACAACAAATAAAATGCTTTTGCTGTGATGAATGGCTTTAAGAGACAAACCAAAATCGGCTAAGCCACCCAAAGCAGACCCTATGACCATATAACTGGCGATGCGCCCTATGCTGTACAAAACATTCAATTTAAAGCGTTGATTGGGATGCGTATTTAAAGTTAAGGCAGTCACCAAGCCCCCGCACATCCCTAAGCAATGCCCTCCGCCTAACAAACCAGCCAAAAACAAAGCGGTTAAATTGATTTCTAACATAACAATCTCGTTGTAAAGTACTTGTTTTTATGGGCAAGAGGCGTTTATACACAAAACAACTTATGCCCAGCACAAAATGTGATACAACTTTTTACCGCGACGCAAAACCGTATAACGCTGACAAAAAGCATCATCTTTGTTTAAAATGAACTCTAAACTGTCGATTTTATCGGCGTTCACGGTAACAGCTCCGCTGGTAATAAAAGTGCGAGCTTCAGATTTAGATTTGGCCAAGCCGCTTTGCACCAAAGCATCAACCAAAGGCACGCCATCTTTTTCTTGTTGTTGATTCAGATGAGTGCTGGGCAAACCATCTTGAGCCAATTGTGCCAAATCACTGGCACCAAGGGTTTTTAAATCGCCAGAAAAGACCGACCGACTGATGCGCTGCGCTGCGCTCAAAGCGGCTTCGCCATGTAACAAGCGAGTCATTTCTTCGGCCAAAATGCCTTGGGCTTTAGGTTTTTCTTGACTGGCTTTGTCTTCGGCTTCTATTTCGGCAATGCGCTCAACACTTAAAAAAGTAAAATATCGCATGAAATTATAAACATCGGCATCACTGACCCCCAACCAAAATTGATAAAATGCGTATGGGGAAGTTTTTGACGCATCTAACCAAACGGCCCCATTTTCGGTTTTACCAAATTTTGTACCATCTGATTTCGTGATTAATGGCAAAGTTAGCCCATAAGTTGGCTTTTGATTCATGCGCCGAGTCAAATCAATGCCCGCCACAATATTGCCCCATTGATCCGAGCCACCAATTTGCAACTCACAATCATATTTTTTATTTAACTCAACAAAATCATAACCTTGAAGTAAGCTGTAAGAAAATTCGGTAAACGAAATCCCTGCGCCATCTCGGTTTAAACGTTGCTGAACCGATTCTTTGGTGATCATATTGTTCACTGAAAAATGTTTACCGATGTCGCGTAAAAAGTCCAGTACGTTGATTTCAGAAAACCAGTCATAATTATTGGCCAATATCGCAGGGGAATTGCCTTCAAAATTCAAAAATGGCAACAGTTGGCCGCGTATTTTTTCGGACCAACTTAAAGTGGTTGCGGTTGTATTGAGCTTGCGCTCGGCTGCTTTAAAGCTGGGGTCGCCTATCATGCCAGTCGCGCCCCCCACCAAAGCGATGGGTTGGTGGCCAGCGTCTTGAAAGCGTTTGAGCATAAGAACAGGCACCAAATGCCCTAAGTGCAAACTGTCGGCAGTCGGGTCAAATCCGCAATATAAACGCACACAGCCAGCATTTAGCCGCTCTTCTAAAGCGGCCATGTCGGTGGATTGAGCAATGAGACCGCGTGCCTGCAAATCAGTTAACAAACTGTTTTTCATGATTTTTCTTTCTAAATAAACACCAATGGAAGGGAACTTGAACCGCGGATTTTAGCATTAAAACCAGACCAGCGCCTAGAGACTCGCCTTTACTAAATAGGGCTTTAAGTTATAATTGAAGCCAGTTCCAAGAAAAAATACCAAAAAATATCAGCGATTTCGCTTTATCTCTATTTAACTCTCCTTCAGAAACGCTCTCATTATGAAAACACTCAATTGGGCAACCGCCCCGACTTTAGAGCAAAATGCAGCCTTAAAGCGTCCCGCAACACAAAATAAAAGTACTCAAATTCAATCGGTTACTGATATTTTAGCGCGCATCAAAACCGAAGGCGATGCTGCTTTGCTAGAATATGTTCAACGCTTTGACGGCAATCATCCATCCCGCGCGGCCAACTTGCGCGTCTCTGCCCAAGCTTTATCAGAAGCAGAAGTGGATGCCGAGTTACAATCGGCATTGGCGCTGGCTTATGAAGCCATTTCGCGTTTTCACGCCGCGCAAATGCCTGCCCCCATCGTGGTAGAAACTCAACCCGGTGTCCGCTGCGAGTTGCACAGCCAAGCCATACAAAGCGTTGGCTTGTATATTCCAGCTGGCACGGCACCGTTGATTTCTACCATTTTAATGTTGGCCATTCCAGCCCGCTTGGCTGGGTGCGAAAACATCGTTTTATGTAGCCCCGCCCCCATCAACGAAGCCATGTTGTACGCTGCAAATTTATGTGGCGTGAGCGCGGTTTACGGGATAGGCGGTGCACACGCCATCGCCGCCATGGCTTACGGAACGGCAACCGTTCCAAAAGTGGACAAAATCTTTGGCCCCGGCAACTCTTGGGTCACCGAAGCCAAACGTCAAGTTAGCCAAGACCCTGATGGCGCGGCCATAGATATGCCAGCTGGGCCTTCTGAAGTATTGGTGATTGCTGACGAAACTGCGCAGCCCGATTTTGTGGCCGCCGATTTATTGTCTCAAGCCGAGCATGGCGCTGATTCACAAGTGATTTTATTAAGCAATAGCGCCCATTTGATTGCACAAGTCGAACTCAGCTTACAAGCGCAACTGCAAACCTTGTCACGCGCCGAAATGGCAAGCCAAGCACTGGATAACAGCGTGGCCATTTTATGCACGGATTTGGACATGGCCTGTCAAATTTCGAACCGTTATGCGCCCGAGCATTTGATCGTACAAACCGCCGAAGCTAGGGCTTTATTACCCAAATTACGCCATGCAGGATCGATTTTTTTAGGGCAATGGACACCCGAATCCGTGGGCGATTATGCCAGCGGCACTAATCATACTTTGCCCACTTATGGCTATGCAAAAACGTATTCCAGTTTGGGTTTGGCTGACTTTCAACGTCGTTATACCGTGCAAGAGCTAAGCGCCGATGGCTTGCTGTTTCTAGGACAAGCCGTGCAAAAATTGGCCGAAACCGAAACCCTAGACGCGCATCGTTATGCGGTGACAGTTAGGTTAGACTATTTGGCGAAACACGCTTAAGATTTCACAAACAAGAACAACAAAACCCCTTGCGGCCAACCTTTTTCCCTAAAAACTAGGGAAAAAGGTTGGCCGCAAGGGGTTCAAAGCAAGTTTTACGCGTTAAGCCGTTTTAACTTGAAAGCTTTCGCCGCAACCGCATTCATCTTCTACGTTAGGATTAATGAATTTAAACCCTTCATTTAAACCCTCTTTGACAAAGTCCAGTTGAGTGCCGTTTAAATAAACCAAACTTTTTGCATCGGTATAAATGGTGACACCGTGGCTCACAAAGGCAAGATCTTCTTCTGTTAAGCTGTCTACAAATTCTAATTTATAAGCAAAACCAGAACACCCTGCCGTTTTAACGCCCAAACGTATCCCCAACCCATGCCCACGTTTAGCAATAAAATTGGTCACATGGCGCGCAGCCGATTCAGATAAAGTAATGCTCATGTTTAGCCTCGCAGTTTCTTTCTTAATTTATTTAGGATGTTTTTGTTGATAATCGGCCACGGCTGCTTTGATGGCATCTTCGGCCAAAATAGAACAATGTATTTTCACAGGGGGCAGTTCCAACTCTTCCGCAATGGCGGTATTTTTAATTTCCAATGCTTGTTCTAAGGTCTTCCCTTTAACCCATTCTGTCACCAAAGAAGAAGAGGCAATGGCCGAACCACAACCATAGGTTTTAAATTTAGCATCTTCAATCAAACCATCTGCACCCACTTTGATTTGTAATTTCATGACATCGCCGCAAGCGGGCGCGCCAACCATGCCTGTGCCAACACTTTCATCGCCTTTTTCAAAAGCCCCTACGTTGCGTGGATTGTCGTAATGATCCAGTAATTTGTCGCTGTATGCCATGATAAACCTTCTTTCTTTAGGTGATTTGATAAGAGTTTGTACTGTCAACGTAAAAAACTAAACGAAAAATAAAAGTTAATGCGCAGCCCATTCTATGGTGCTTAAATCAACGCCATCTTGATACATTTCCCACAAGGGCGACAATTCGCGCAACTTGCCAATTTTGGCTTTCAACAAAGCAATGGTGTAATCGATTTCGGCTTCGGTTGTAAAACGCCCCAAACTGAATCGAATCGAGCTGTGAGCCAATTCATCGCTGCGCCCCAAGGCTCTCAAAACATAGGAAGGCTCTAAAGAAGCCGATGTACAGGCCGAGCCTGAAGAAACAGCCAAATCTTTGATGGCCATAATCAAGCTTTCCCCTTCAACAAAATTAAAGCTCACGTTTAAATTATGGGGAATTCTTTGGGCGATGTCGCCGTTGATATGCACTTCTTCCATGGTTTTTAGGCCATCCCACAAACGGTCGCGCAACTCGCGGATGCGAACCGTTTCGCTGGCCATCTCTTCTTTGGCCAAACGAAATGCCGCGCCCATGCCCACAATTTGATGCACAGGCAAAGTACCTGAACGGAAACCACGTTCATGCCCACCGCCGTGCATTTGCGCTTCCAAACGAATACGCGGTTTGCGTCTAACGTATAACGCGCCGATGCCTTTGGGGCCGTAGACTTTATGAGCAGACAAACTCATCAAATCCACTTTGATTTTGGTCACGTCCAGCTCGATTTTCCCTGGGGCTTGCGTGGCATCAACGTGAAAAATAATGCCTTTTTCGCGACAAATTTCACCCAACTCGGGAATGGCTTGTATCACGCCAATTTCGTTGTTGACGTACATCACCGAAGCCAAAATGGTGTCAGGACGAATGGCCGCTTTGAAAACCTCTAAATCCAACAAACCTGTATCCAAAACATCCAAATAAGTCACTTCAAACCCTTGACGTTCTAGTTCTCGGCAGGTATCCAAAACGGCTTTGTGTTCGGTTTTGACGGTAATTAGGTGTTTTCCTTTGCCTTTATTAAAGTTGGCCGCGCCTTTGATGGCCAAATTATTGGATTCGGTCGCCCCGCTCGTCCAAACAATTTCTTTCGTATCGGCGTGCAATAAATCGGCCACTTCAGCACGGGCTTTTTCAACCGCATCGTCTGCCGTCCAACCAAAAGAATGACTGCGCGAAGCTGAATTGCCGAACAGCTCCGTTAAATAAGGAATCATTTCAGCGGCAACCCTAGGATCAACAGGCGTGGTGGCCGAATAATCAAGATAAATCGGGAGTTTTACGGTATTCATAAGGTGCTTTCTGTAAACATAAAAAGATAAGGGTTATTCGGGGTTTTAATGCGGCTGATGAATGAGCGTTTGTTGTATCAAAGGCTGTAACGTGGCGGCATTTCTTTTTTTCTGCAACATTTTCTCTAACGTTTGAGTAGACAAAAAGTCAACGATGACTTGATTGAGTTCGGTCCAAAGTTCGTGCGTGGCGCAAACCTGCCCACTTCGACAATTGGCCATGCCCGCGCATTGCGTTGAGTCGATGGGCTCATCAACTGCCGCAATAATATCGGCTACTGAAACACTTAATGCCTGCTCGGGTAAAGTATAACCACCCCCAGGCCCTCGAGTGCTTTGCACCAAATTGGCGCGCCGTAACTTGCCAAACAGTTGCTCTAAATAGGACAGTGAAATGTGTTGGCGTTCGCTAATGGCAGCCAAAGTCACTGGCCCAGCAGCTTGGCGCTCAGCTAAATCTAACATGGCCATCACGGCGAAACGACCTTTGGTTGTTAACTTCATAGCAAACCCATTTTTAATAATGAATAAAAGAATGAAAAAATTAGGCTGAAATTATCTAATAACCCAGTATTTTAGTCAAGTAATAAAATCTAAGACATTGCGGCCAACCTTTTTAAAAAGGTTGGCCGCAATCTTTAACAATCACAAAAAACAACTTGCGTCATTATTGTTGACCCGGTTGTTTGGACACATCAACGCCTAGCCATTTTTTAGAAATCCCAGCAAAACTGCCATCGTTAAACATCTCAGTTAAAGTTTTATCTATGGCGGCTTTGAATTTAGGGTTGCCTTTATTAAAAGGAATACCCGAACTTAAGGTTGCGCCAATAATTGCGCCGCCACTTAAAGGTAAGCCTGATTTCTTAATGGAAGTCAAAATAACCAAACTGTCATTTAAAGCGCCATCCACACGCCCCAAACTCACATCTTGCAAATAATCGTTCATACCAGGGTAAAGTTTGACCTTAATGTCTGGGTAAGCTTGCACCATGCCAGCAAAGTTACTGCCTTGCGTGACGGCTAGCGTTGCGCCCTTCATTTCGTCTAAGTTTTTAAATTTAGATTCATTGCCTGTCTTGACGATTAACTGAGCGCTAGAATACGTATAAGGCACTGAAAAATCAAATGTTTCTTTTCTCTTGTCATTAATTCCGACTTGATTGACTAAAATATCCACTTTTCCTGTTTGTACGGAAGCAAGCAATCCGCCCCACTCGCCTTGAGTAAACTCGACTTTTACGCCCATGCGTTTACCAATTTCATCGGCCAATTCCACTTCAAAGCCTTCCAGTTTTTGATCTTTGCCTTTAAAGTTGAACGGAGGATAAGTCCCTTCTAAGCCGACTTTTAAAACGCCACGGGCTTTAACAACATCCAATAAATCTTGATTTGTCGCAGTCGCTTCGGATGCGGTTGTTTGAGCCGATTTTGGCGCATCGGGTTGGCAAGCACTTAAACTCAAGGCCATGAAACTCGCCCAGCCTAAATTGGTCAATAATGGTTTTAATTTCAATAACATAAAAATCTCCTTTGAATTAATGGGTTTGGTTTGGTCTTGTGACCGCCGAGATTCACGTTTCTTAAATCGCTGTCCACTTTGCCTTATCTCTAAAGAATAATCAAGGCTGTGCATGATTTTTTTTACGGATTCCCCACACCACACCACCAACCAACAACATCAACAAAGGCAAAATTATGGCCAATTGGGGCAAACTGAATCGTGCCCCAAAAATCGCTATCATCATACCTGCTAAGGGTTGCGACAGATTATTGAGCATAACAATCAACCCTGTGGTTTTACCAAAATCAGCAGCAGGAATGATTTGGCGGCGGTAGGCACGTATGGCAACACTGAACAAACTGTCAAAGCCCATAATAAGAAAATAGCCCAAAACATACAAACGATGCTCGCTCATTTGCCCCAACAAAAAACTACCCAGTAAAATGAATCCGTAAGAGCCGACCAATAAATGGCGGGTGCTGACCCTCATTCGGGTATTAATCAACAAAATAAAAATGGTACCGACAGCGGTTAAGGCTAAAAAATCGCTGTAAGATTGCGAACTTAAGCCTTGCAACCCGGTAACGACTGCGGCCGAGGTGGCTTTCGAAAAACCATAAATAAAGTTAATGACAGAAGCCAATGCAATCAAGCCTTTTAAATGAGGCAAATACCAAATATGTTTTATGGCTTGTTGAAAAGGCAACCACCAAACCTCTTTGGTTTTTAAGGGTGTAAAAGTGAGCACTCCCCCTTTTTTTTGCCAAACATTCACGCAAGCATCAGCAAACAAAAACAAAGCTGCAATTAACCAAACGACCCAAGTCCAAGACACTAACGTCAATAAAAACCCTGTCACAAGCGGTGCAATAATCATACCCAATTGGTCGCTAACCTGAACATAAGAAGTACTTTTTTCATAACCATAGCGCGAAAAATAATGTAAAACAATCATTTCTCTGGCCATAGTGCCTTGAGCCGTTAAAACCCCTGCAATGCCTGACAAAGCAATCAACCAGCCAATGCCACCCCATAAATAATACCCTATCATACCCAAAACGCAGACTGAAACTCGTGCGATTTGGCTGACTCTTAATAAAAAAGCGGGGGAAATTTTGTCGCACAAGATACCACAAACAGGCATGGCCAAAAAACGCGGCAGCACTTCTACAAAAAATGCCCACCCCGACCAACTGACGCTGCCTGTCGTTTGGTAAACCACCAAAGGCACAAGAAACAGCAAGGCTTGATCAGCCAAACGCGCAGAAAATAAAGATGCAAAAAATAACCAGTCTTGTTTGGGCATACTAACGAAAGTCGGATTCATAAGCTTAGAGAAATGCAAAATAGAGTCAAGAAAAAGCCTATCGATTATACACAAGTCCCATTTGAATAATGGACTAATGATACCTAAAGGATTACCTCTCACCATGTTTTTCAAGCAAAAAATAGCCCTTCAGGGGTTTCATCAAATTGTCACACGAATATTTTACCCTTAACGGGCTGACCAAATGCTCTTCCCTCTTTCAAGCTTAACGTTAAGGAAATAAAATGAAATCGACAAATGAATGCATTGATTTTAATGATGAAAATTCAAACAAAACAGATAATACAACTTTTGACAGTTTGTTAACCACGCGCATGAGTCGGCGTAATGTGTTACGCACAGGCGCAATTTTGACAGCAGCAATGGCTATCGGTCGAACAGGAATCGCCTTAAGCTCTGCAAGCGTACTTGGTAATTTGCCTTTGCAAACCAATATTAATCAGCCTGAATACCTAAAATATTTGGGATTTAAGGTCGTCCCAAAAAGCCTAGACGATAAAATTCTCATTCCTGATGGTTACAGTTACCGCATTATTTATGCCTTGGGGGATCCATTGAATACCAACACACCAGAGTATAAAAATGACGGTACGGACACGGATTTTGAACACCGAGCGGGCGATCATCATGATGGCATGGAATGGTTTGGCTTATCGACGGAAGGTCAACCTTCAAACAGCGCTACCAATCGGGGCATTTTAGGCATTAACCACGAAGCCACAACCAATGAGCAACTGGCTTCCTTTTTTATCCATGAATTTGGTGGCAGCTCCAGTTTGCCCCGTCCTGCCACCGAAGTCGATAAAGAATTGGCCTTGCATGGTGTTTCGTTTGTTGAAGTCCAGCGCACGCATCAAGGCTGGGAAACCGTCAGAAGCTCACCCTTTAATCGTCGCTTAACGCCCCACACACCCATCAGCATCAGCGGCGTGGCGCGTGGTAGCGACTTGCTTAAAACACGATATTCGCCCACGGGCAAAGAAACTCGCGGCACACTAAATAATTGTGGGACGGGTGCAACGCCTTGGGGGACACTGCTGACGGGTGAAGAAAATTGGTATGGCTATTTTACCCGCAATTCAACCGACGATGCCGCGCGCGATGACAAAAGCGTGCTGGCGCTCCAACGTTATGGCCGCAAACAAGGCGAAGCCTCGCGTCACGGCTGGGAATCGGCAGGCTCAGAAGATCAATACAGTCGCTGGAACAACAGCCTAAAAGGGACATCAAAAGATGGCAGCGACGATTATCGTCATGAAATGAACACCTTTGGCTATATTGTCGAAATTGACCCTTATGATGGCACAAAAAAGGCCAAAAAACGCACCAGTTTGGGGCGATTTGCACATGAAAGCGCCGCGTATAGCATTCCTAAAGCTCGCCAACCCTTGCATTTTTATATGGGCGATGATGCGCGCAACGAATACATTTACAAATGGGTATCTCAAGAATTATGGCATCCTGCTGATGCGCACACGCTTGACCGCATGGCGGTTGGTGACAAGTATTTAGACAAAGGCACTTTGTACGTCGCAAAATTTGATGAATTTGGTCGCGGACTTTGGATAGAGTTATCCATGCGCAATCCAAAAATTAAAGCTTATGAAAAATATCAGTTTACTGATCAAGCTGACATTGCGGTTCATGCCCGTTTGGCTGCGGATGCGGTGGGCGCGACCAAAATGGACAGACCCGAATGGAATGGCGTTCATCCCCATACAGGTGAAGTCTATTTCACGCTCACGAATAACAGCAATCGCAACATTAATCCCAATAAATCCAACGAACTCAAACCCGATGCGGCCAACCCTCGGGCTTATCAAGACGATAAACAAGGTAAGTCGCAACAAGGCAACCCCAATGGGCATATTTTGCGTTTGCGTGAAGACAGCGAGCGGGGCAAGTTAAGCTTTACGTGGGATGTGTATTTATTTGGCGCAGAAAGCCTAGCCGATGGCGAGAACGTCAATTTATCGCAGTTAACCGAAGATCAAGATTTTTCTAGCCCTGACGGCATTGCCTTCAGCAAAAAAACAGGCTTGTGCTGGATACAAACAGACGATAGCGCGTATACCGATGCCTCTAATTGCATGATGTTGGCCGCCATACCTGGGCAAGTTGGTGATGGTTCTCGCCTAACCATGCATCACACCAATGCACAAGGAGAAGCCTTCTCGGTCACCACTTTTGTTGGTAAAGCGCCAGAAGCCAGCTTAAAACGCTTTTTGGTGGGGCCTAAAGATTGTGAAATAACGGGTTTCTGCGAAACGCCTGATGGCAAAACTCTATTCGTTAACATTCAACACCCTGGCGAAAATACCAAAGCGGAAAATATCAATCAGTCGTCTAAATACAGCAGTCAGTGGCCAAGTAATGCAGGCTACGGACAGGGTGTAAGACCTCGATCAGCCACCATCGTCATTACCAAAAATGATGGGGGACTCATCGGATCATAACCCTAAAAGCAAGAATGGCATATCCTTAAGAAACGCCATTCGCCACTATTATGGTTAAAGAAAGACAACTATTTTTGGAGTTTTGCGGCCAACCTTTTCCCCATTTAGGGGTGAAAAGGTTGGCCGCAATGCGTTTACTACAGAAGATAGACTCCTAATAAAAAAATCGATCAAATCGGCTTACGGCACCAAGCTTTCTTCACGACTGTAACGCTGACCATCAGGGCTAACCGTCCTCAATAGAACTTTCTTCACTGTAGGGCTTACTTGCGGCGCGGCGCTGGCTTCATAGGCTACCCAATTTTTCCCTTGATCTAAGGAATATTGAATCTGTAAGCCAGTCAAAGCAACATTAGCCTTTAATGTACCTTGCTCTAAACGAGCACCAGGAATCGGCAATCGATATTCTATTTTGGCTTGGTCTAATTTGGCCAACTCACGTTGACCTAAGACATGGGCAAAACGCGCCCAATCTTGATTTAATAATGCTTTATCAACAAATTGAGTCTCACCTCCTTTAAAACGACGACCTTTCGTGTAGTCCAACTCCCATGCTGCACGATGCCAAGCCCGTTCAGCCAAAGGGATTAATCTTGGATAAATCATGTATTCCATTTTTTCATCCGTTCTGACCGCTTCTGACCAAGATTGCCCTGAAAGGCCTGTTGCGCCCAGCCATACTTTATCGCTTTTGGTTTCAAAGTAGTTTCCATCCCGATCAACCGAAGTTTCTGCATTTTGTGGTGCATTGTCTGGTGCAAAACCAAAAATCTTACGCTCATCATTAAAACGCGTTCCCCAATAATAACCCGTTTCTTTGGGATTCACTTCGTAAGGAAAATCAAAATAAACATAATCAGGACTAGAAACAATCACGTCATAGCCTTTATTGCGCCAATCATTAATGGATTCGTATCCTCCCCAGTACAAAGTATCCCAAAAGTTCACTGCTGTTTTTTTCGTTTTAAAAGCCGTGCTGTCTTTGGCATCTTTTAAACCATCTTGCCAAGCCTGCATGGTGATTATGCCATTTTTAGCCGCCAATTCACTGACTTTAACCGCAAAATGACTGGGTAAATGTTCAAAATCAGCTACCTTGCCCTCTTTAACAAAGGCTTGGCAGACAGCCGATTTTGCCCAAGGTTTATCTTCTTTACTTTTATCGACTAACCCCTTACCAGTAGCTTTTTCTTTAGCATTAATGTCTTCATATCCACCACCCAAAAAGATATTTTTAGATTCATCACCGCCAAAATGCCAAGTTTGAAGAGGTTGTCCAGCCGTTTTGTGCATGGCAATAATTTCTGTCATCACTTTGTCAACAAATTTTTCCGAGGCAGGCAAACAAGGATTTAACGAGGTTTTTTTATCATAAAATTGAACCGAAGTCAGATTAGAAGTATCGGTTGGATCCAACAATCGATATTCATTGGCTTCAGCCATTTTGCCAGCTTTGCTCAGCTTTTGATAACGAGCTTCCATAGAAACAACGGCAGCACGCATGTGTGCAGGGGTATCAATTTCAGGAATGACTTCAATATTGCGAGCCTGTGCATAACGCACAATTTCTATGTAATCGGCTTTAGAAAAATAGCCAGAACCATTATTGTTGGCGTTCGGGCCTGAACCTAATTGAGGCAACAAACACTTCGTTTCCGTTAAATCGTGACAACGCTTTGATCCAATGTCGGTTAATTCGGGGAGCCCTGGAATTTCTATACGCCAACCTTCATCGTCACTTAAATGAAAATGAAATTTATTCATTTTATAAGCAGCCATTTGATCTAATAATGTTAAAACGGCACTTTTTTCATGGAAATGTCGGCCAACATCTAACATCATGCCACGATAAGCAAATCGTGGTGCATCTTCCGCTTCCAAGGTGGCAATGACTTTTTCACCTTTGGCTGGCACTAAAGACAAAATGGATTGCACGCCATAAAAAATACCAGCCTCATCAAAAGCTGTGATGCTTGCGCCCTTTTGATCAATTTTTAAGCGGTAAGCCCCTGAAACCGCCAATTTATCTTTAAATTGAGTCGCATCAATACGACCACTAATGGCAAAACCAGAACCAATGGGCACAGACAAAGCTTCAAAACGGGACTTGAGTGCGGTGACTTGAGTCGGACTTAAATCTTGTAAATTCAACTGCACGCCTTTTGTTAAATTGACATCTTCATTGCCAACATTAACTTTAAGGGGTGTCGGAATGATTTGCCCTCTCAAGGCGGCTTGCGACAAGGTCGCTATTTCTTGGTTTTTATCGTAACGCGTTTGCGCCGTCATCAAAACATTTTTATCTTCTTTGGTCCGTTTCCACTGTTCACCCGAAATGGCACTAGAAAATTGCGTCACGTCATTTGTATTTGTATTGGCGATGATTTTTGGTTGAGCATTACTCGATGTCACGTACCATCTTGGCATAAAATCGGATTCAAATAACTGCCAATATTCCGCAACCATAGGCACTTCAACGCGTTGATTGGCCGCAAAGCCTTTAAATTGTTCGGTCGGTTCTAATTTATGTAAATCGCCTGTGATATGAGTCACCTTAAATTGAGCATTTTCTACCTGTAAAATTCGGCGTATGCTGCTGAAATAAACCGCCCAATCTTTGCCATTTAATGCCCCACCGCTGTTTTCAAGCGTCACATTCAATTTAGTACACACCCCCCAATCAGCACCCAAAACAGCACAGTTCAGGCCATTAGCGCCTGCATGATTGTCAACAATGGCATAATTGATCTTGATTTGTTGACTCATTTTATCCACTAAGGTTTGATCTGCCAGAGCAACAGAAGACCCCAACCAGCCATACAAACTCAGTGTTGCTGCGGCCAACATCGTACGTTTAAACGTTTTCATCTGATTTTATCCTCAAAAAATAAACTTTAGTTCATTAAAAAATATTAACAGGTGCAATAACGATGAATTTAATGTCTTTTTCATCTTGGAAAATATTGCCATAGCCACCGCTCCAGCTTGGAATGTCGGTGTGATTGTCATAATCCGTATAATGAAGTTTAAATGAAGTACCTTTGAGCTTTCCTCTTGGTATGGTGTAAGTAATATCAGAGTTCCACGCAGATTCGGTTAATCGAGTGGATTGATCTTCAGCTGTACTACTGGGTTTTGCGCCTGTGCCGTATGCATAAGAAAAACCAACCGTCCAGTCCGATAACGAAACGTGCCCTAAATCATACGTCACGCCAGCAAAACCCGCTTTTTCGCCGTTGGCATTAAAGTCTGAACGCGCATCCCACCAAACATCCAAACGACCATTTGACGAGGCATAACTTGGCGTCATGCGTTGCAAAAAGTAGCCTTGGGGGCCATCAGCCTTCGCCCACGTTCCTTCTAAACGCCAAGACAACGGGCCTGTTTTGTATGCAAAAGTCATGGCTTGCAACCAAGCCATGCCATCGTAAACATCATTGGCTTCAAACGTCCCTACTTTATCTTGTGCGCCATAAAACTGATAGCTCATGCTCAAATCATTGCCTTCAACAGGCATTTTGTAAGAGGCTTTTAAAAAATATTGATCCATATAGTTTTTGGCTTGTCCAACCGCACTTTCTAGCACAAAATTATTTTTAAAATCATATTTCATACCCAACGAATGTAAATAATCAATTTCAGTTAGCCCGTCAGACTCGCGAAAATTATACATTTTGGTGTACCAAGGCGCTTTGTACGCATCAGCTATCATGTAAGAAGCAGATAATGCGCCTGAAGCATCAAAATCAAAATTACCCCCTGCTTCTAACCCTTGGTATGTACCGGGCATAAAGCTCCAATGCGGAGCAAGCAAAGTTTGACCTGAAGGTTGAATGTAACCCCCGCGAGCCCAAAGGTCTCCCGATTTGACTTTTATTGCTGCTTTATAAAGGTTAACCCCTCCTCTATCCCCTACCCATTTTTCATCCCAACGCGTTTCTGCTTCACTCAAGCCAATCTCATTCGGGTAAGCTGGGCCTGCATCAGAAAATTCAATCGCAGCAAAAGCTGCCACGTCAAAGCCTATCGTGTCAGCAAAATAGCCTGACGTAAAATCAAGGTTTGCATTCGCACTGGTGTGTGTCAAGTTGTCTTCAAACTCACCCGTTGCAACATCTTTACGTACCCGATGGCGACCCCAATAATAAACGCCCCCGCCCAGTTTTGCATCAGCAAACAAACCCGTCTCAGGGCTAGAGGATGTCACATTTGGCGAGCCCGATGCACTTGGACCAGCATCAACAGCAGTGGCTTCAGCGGCAATGGCGCAATAAGAAATAGACAATAAAGCAAGTGACATCAAAGATTGACGAATTTTTTTGGTTTTCATATTCTATCCATTGAAAAAGTAGGAATTCAGAAAGTCATTCTGATCATAAAAGCACAGAGATTCTATTGTATACCGCACAAAATTGAATATACAATACATACAATTACATTGTTTGATGTAATTGTAAATTTAATAAAATTGATAGGGTATATTTAAAAACACAAAAAAACAATAAAACCCCTTGCTTTTCAATTGCAAAAATAAAAACAATAAAAACAATTTATGATAAATATTCTATATTATTTACAAACAAAAAAACTTGCGGCCAACCTTTTTCTCTAGTTTTTAGAGTTAAAGGTTGGCCGCAAGTTTTAAATCTACTTACCGAGAAGACGAGTTTATTTTTTTGCGGTTTGTATGACGTTCATCGCTGTTGCAACCATGCTGCTGATGTCGGCTGGGTTGCTTGGTAAAAGCATGGTGTTGGTTGTTTTCGCCAATTCAGCAAAAGCATCAACATAGCGTTCGGCAACTTTTAAGTTAACCGCTTCCATACCACCTGGCATTTGCACCGCCGCGCCAATTTTAGTTAAGGCTTCAGCCGTTGCATTAGCCATCAACAACAACGCTTGTGACTGCCCTTCTGCTTGATTAATGGCCGCGAGCTTTTGACCTTCAGATTCGTTAATCAGCGCTTGTTTTTCACCTTCAGACGCTTTAATGGCGGCTTCTCTTTGCCCCATTGCAATGTTAATTTGTTCAACTTTACGCCCTTCAGAAGCCGCCACCAACGCTCGTTTTTCACGTTCAGCGGTAATTTGAGCCTGCATAGACAACAAAATGTCTTTTGGTGGCTCTAAATCTTTGATTTCATAGCGTAATACTTTGACACCCCAAGTTACACCAGCTTCATCTAAAGCCATCACCACCGTGCGATTGATTTCGTCGCGCTCTTCAAAGGTTTTGTCCAATTCCATGCGACCTATGACCGAACGCAAAGTGGTTTGCGCCAGTTGCGTAATCGCCAAAATATAGTTACTCGAGCCATATGAAGCCAATTTAGGATCAGTCACTTGAAAATAAATAATGCCATCGACTTTCAATTGTGTGTTGTCGCGCGTGATGCAAATTTGACTCGGAATATCAAGAGGGACTTCTTTTAAAGTGTGCGAATAAGAAATTTTATCCACAAACGGAATGATGAAATTCAAACCAGGGTGCAAAATTGAATGGAATTTCCCTAATCTTTCTACAACATAAGCGTGCTGTTGAGGCACCACTTTAAATCCATTAAAAACAAAAACAGCAGCCAGCACTAAAAAAACAATGGGAAATAAACTCATAAAAATACTCCTTTTCATTAAATTAACGACAAGATTCAACCACAAAAAGACTGCCTTCTACTCGACAAATAATGACCTGCGTCTCAGCAGACCAAACTTGCGGGGTTGCACTCATGGCTGGCCATTCAGTCCCTCTATAACGAATGCGGCCAACCTTGTGAGACCACGAAATGACCACGGCCAAAGCACCTACGTCCAAACTGTCTTCAATCAACGTAGGTTCGGGTTGCCTTTTCCCCCAAAATCTTAACCCAAAAAACCCAATGAAAATCAAAAAGCCAACGGCAAAAACTTGCGCAGACCAGACAACATTTAACCACTGCAACAAAGCACCACAGGCAAAGCTAAGCGCCAGCACCAACAAATAAAACCCACCTGTCAACATTTCTAAAATCAAAAAAACCGATGCTAAAATCAACCAAGGTATCACCATCATTTGCTCCTATTAAAAAAGTTTACGTTGCATAAAATGATAGGATTTAAATCAACTCGACAACCGAATCATTTTGGAATTAAATAATTTAGGTCGAAAAACCTCATCATAATTGGGCTTGCAGTCTTTTTCTATCCAATCCATCATGGCAGCAAAGTCATTATCTGTAATTTCGACACCATGAATGCGCTCCACCGATTGATCGGGCATCACCATCATCATGTCTTGTTCGCCTAACAAACTTTCTGCCCCAACTTGACCTAAAATCTTAAAACTGTCTTGTTTACTGGGCAAAGCAAACGCAAGACGAATGGGAAATTGGGCCATGAATTTTTTGCGATCTAAATAATCTTCATTAACTTGACACCCTGCAATCACATGCAGCCCTAAGCCAGCAGATTGATCTAAAACTTTCTGAAGAAGCACATTAAAAGAAGCCCCTATGTTTTGATTCAAATCAATCAACTCAGGAATCAATAAAACGATAGCCGGTAAAGGTTGTGTCGGTAAGGTCAATTGCCCCCCTAGAACTGCATTCAATTTGCTTAATTTTTGATTAAATTGAGCCAAATTTTTGACTGCAACCGCTTCAAAAAGTGCTTTACGTCGCTCTATTTCATCTAAACACCAATTAAAAGCGAGCCGCAATTCATTGTATCGAGAAATCACCGGACTTAAAAAATGCGGCATATTTTGATAAGAACAAAAAGTCGTGTCACGGCTGATTAAGATGACTTTTACTTGTTGCGGCGTGGCTTTAAAAGCCAATGAAATCAATATCGATTGCGTTAACATGGACATATTTTGATGTAAGCCAGTCATTAACACATGGGGTGCCCTAGCCAAATCCAACGCCAGTGGCTGCGCTTCGATATCAACCCCTATTGCAAACGTTAACGGAGAAGAAGGGCGTTGAAAGTTTTCGGAAGCCAAGAGCGGGCGTAACGCAATAAAGGCTTTTTCAAGGTTAGGATAACATAAAATAAAATTTGGAGTCACCTCTTTTTCTGCCCCTGCCTTAAGTTCTTCCTGTAAAAAAGGCTCAACATAGGCACGGATATTCGCAATTTGAGTGGCCAACTGCCGACTGAATTTCAGTAAAGCCTCCCCAGCAAAGTCGTCTTCTAAAAACAATTCAAAACGACTTAATACAGGACCAGGCTTAGCCAATACAACACGCCCAACATAACCCAATTCTTTTATTTTCCATTCAATTAAGCGTGATAAATAGGCCATAGATTCATGTTTTGTCGATTTACTGGCCGAAGGCGCATCATACAAAAGCTCTAATTTAGGGAAAACATAAGGCGTATCAAACAAAGTTTCTTGGGTTGGTTTTATGGCATAACGGGTATTTTCATCAGGCAAAGTCACCAAAACTTCTGGTTTTTCAGCTAAAAACTGCAAACCCTGCTCTACTTTTTGATTCCGAATACTGGCGGTTTGACTGCCTATTTTTTTATCAACGATTGCTTCTTTTTCTTGTTCTCTCACGAGAGCGCGTTTTTTAATTTTAAATAAAACAAGCGCAACAAATCGCCACCAAAACTGTCCCCAAGCCAGCACAGCGCCTAAAAATACGAGCACCAGCGATAAAACCCAAGGCAACATTTGAACCGTTTGTAATTTTTTGGCAACCATAATCCCTAAAACTCCGCCACTACCCATCGGTATCGCGTGTTTCGATGCTATTATTAAAGTAGCAAAAGCAGTCAAGCCGCACACAAAAATAAACAAACCTAAAGCAAAAAAGAAAAATGGAATCGATTCTTGATTCAACGCTTTATGCTCTTTATTTTCTTGAGTTTTATTTTTTTTATGCTTGAATCGTATCATACTAAAACATAAAGCTGGCAAAATATAAGCACAATATCCCATAATATATAATAATATATCAGCAACATAAGCCCCTGTTTGACCTAAAAAGTGACGAGCGCCAGCTGCATGACTTTTAGACCAAGCCGCATCAAACGCTGAATAATCCAACAAACAAGCCAGTAAAAACAAGCCTAATAAGCTAAAAAATAAACCTTTAATCCAACGATATTGCCAAGTATGTTGCACAACAAAAAGTGCTTGTTCTGAGTCATTTTTTCGAATGACGGCCGGTTTGCTTAACTGTTTTTGGCGTAATCTTTGATTAATTCCAGTTGTATTTGCATTGATCATAACCATAAAAAATCCATTCTTTTTTAATAATTGACTATAGCATTTGAAGTAAAAATTAACACAATTTCATTTTTATTTCATTAATTAACTTAAAATAGCCTACCATTTTATCACAGTTGAGCGAGTCCAGTTGGAGCAAAGCCAGTTTTAATAAGCGGTTTGCTTGAAGTTTTGCTCACCTGCCCCATCTGCTTTCCCTTGCAGGCTAGTGTTTTTTTATTTATCCCCAATTTTATGTTTTTTTCTTCACATTACGAAAGCGATATGCGTCATGAATACTCAAACCAATTCTGAACAAAACGAACTACACACTGCTCCAACAGAAGCAGTCATTGAAAATGAAGCCGTTAGCCCACATCAAGAATTAGAAGAGGCCTTGGCTACGGCTCAACAAAATTTATTATTAGCGCAAGCAGACAATCAAAATTTACGTCGCAGACACGCCGAAGAGCTCGTTAAAGCCAATCAATACGCCATCAGTAAGTTTGCTGGCGATTTAATTTCGGTCAAAGATTACCTTGAAATGGCTTTATTAGATCAAAGTGGACAAATTGATACTTTGAAAATGGGCGTAGAACTCACTTTAAAACAATTGATTAGCGCTTTTGAGAATGCAAAAATCAGTACCATTACGCCCCAAATTGGCGACAAACTCAATCCAACACATCACCAAGCCATGAGTGCCGAAATTTCTAACATAGAAGAAGGCAATATTACCAAAGTTCTGCAAAAAGGGTATTTAATTGCTGATCGTTTATTGCGTCCTGCCAGTGTAGTGGTGGCAAAAAAAGCCGACGCTGAAACACCTGCCGAATAAACTCGATATTGCAAAAAACTTGCGGCCAACCTTTTTCCTGATTTTTAGGGGAAAAGGTTGGCCGCAAGGCCTAATGGCTTTCGAAGTGGCCATTCAATTTTTTAAGATTCAACTTTCAAGGCCTAACATTTTTCGGACATTTTGGCTGGTGATGCGTGCGATTTCGGCCAATTCAACCCCACGCAAAGCCGCTAATTGCTGGGCATAATTGGCGACATAAGCGGGTTCGCTGGGCAGGATTCGGTTCCATGCGGGCTTCATATCGGGCGCATCGGTTTCTAACACCAAGGCGGTCAAAGGCAAGGTTTGCGCTAGCCCTTGTAATCGGGTGGCTCTTTGATGAGTCATTGCACCGCCCAAGCCCAATAAAAAACCTTGTTTTATAAAGCCTTCAGCTTGCTGCAAACTGCCACCAAAACCATGTATCATGCCGCGTGTCACGCCCTGTTGCCGTAATAAACTGAGCACCAAATCTTGCGCATCGCGACTATGAACAATCACAGGCAAATCGTAGCGCTTAGCCAATTTCAGCTGAGCAACAAATAAGCGTTTTTGAAAAGCGTGCGTGCTGGGCGGCATGGCGCCATCCAAGCCAATTTCACCGATGGCTTCAGGTTGGATGCGTTCTATTTTTTCGGACAAATCGGCCATGAGTTGATCGAAGGACGTTTGTTGATGAACCTCGATAAAATAAGGGTGCAAGCCCAAGCCTATCCAAATTGGCCACTTTTCACGCAATTGACAAACCTTAGGCATGGCCGCTAAAGTCGTGCTGGGCACCAAATAATGCTGAACGCCAGCATTGACGGCACGCTGAAGGACCTCGTCCAATTCTGCTGAAAAATAATCCAAATGACAATGCGCATCAATCAAATCAGGGCAATTGAACAAAGGCTTCATGGTGAAGGCGGCAAAGGTAAATTCAGGCCAAACTCGGCTAATAATTGCGCGGTTTCAAACAAAGGCAAGCCCATCACGCCAGTAAAACTCCCTGAAATGTGTTGAATAAAAACACCTGCGCGCCCCTGTATGCCGTATGAACCTGCTTTATCATAAGCATCATTCGTCGCCAAATAAGCGTCAATTTCTTGCTCAGTCAAGACTTTAAAAGTCACGTCGCTGTTGCTAACGCGAGTTTTGAGCTGCATTGTTGCGCCCTCACCCAAAATGACACAAACGGCCGTCACCACTTGGTGTGTGCGTCCAGAAAGCCGCTTTAACATGGCCTTGGCCTCTGCCTCGTCACAAGGCTTGCCCAAAATCAGCCCGTCCACCACAACCGTTGTATCGGCGGTTAACAAGGGTTTTAAAGGCCAAAGGTTGGCCACAACGCTTTGCCACGCGGCTCGTGCTTTTTCTTGCGCCAAGCGTTCTGTGTAAACCGTGGCAGATTCGCCCGCTAATACCGATTCATCTATCGGCTGTATGATTTGTCGCAAACGCAAACCTTGCTGGGTTAATAAGTCGACTCTGCGTGGGCTTTGCGACCCCAAATACAAATCAAATGACATTTATTACTCTCCTAATTTTAAAATGAATCGGTTCAAATTTTACACAATACACGCCGTGTTGGTCTTTTGTCCTTTATAATCGGATTTGCTTCACTTCCTTTAAGCTTTTATACGAAAGGTTTTACAATTATGCCATTTTATTTTTTTAGCGTCTTGATTGCCGCTTGTTTGCCGCTTATTTGGGCGGGTGTTTCTAAGGCCAACAAAGCCTTGCCTTATGATAATCACAACCCACGCGCCCAATTGAGCAAAATGAGCGGCTACCATCAACGCGCCAGCTGGGCGCAAATGAACGCATGGGAAGCCTTTGCGCCGTTTGCGGCAGCGGTTGTTATTGCCCATCTTCAACAAGTCCAGCCTTCTACAATCAATGCTTTTGCGCTGACTTTTTTGGTGGCGCGCGTGGCGCATGGTTTATTATATATTTTTGATTTACCCACTTTGCGCAGCCTAGTTTGGGTGCTTGGGTTTGCTTGTGTGGTAGGTCTGTTTGTTGTCGCGGCTTGATGCCTGTTTTTTTTAACCCATTATTTAATACTTTAAATTGATAGTCATTTATGAAAAATATCGTCATTTTAATCTCGGGGCGCGGCTCTAACATGGAAGCCATTATCAAAGCCCAATTGCCCAATGTTCGCCTATCCGCCGTCATAAGCAACCAAGTCCATGCGGCAGGGTTGGACTTTGCCCAACAACAAGGCATTGCGACCCATGTCGTTGACCATAAAGCCTACCCGAATCGCTTGGCTTTTGACGAAGCTTTAATTCAAACCATAGACGCTTATGCCCCAGATTGTGTGGTATTGGCTGGTTTTATGCGCATCTTAACCTCCGAATTCACCACGCATTATCAAAACCGTTTAGTCAACATACACCCCTCTTTATTACCCGCTTTTACTGGCTTAAACACGCACCAACGTGCCATAGACATGGGCTGTAAAGTGGCGGGTTGCACCATCCATTTGGTGACTGCCGACTTAGATCACGGCCCTATTTTAGCGCAAGGCGTGGTCAGCATAACGCCGGAAGAAACCGCCAGCAGCTTGGCCGAAAAAGTGTTGGCGGTAGAACACCAATTGTATCCCCAAGCCATACAGGCTTTTTTGTGTGGCCAACTTTGGCTAGAAAACCAGCACATTAAAGGCGAGTTAAGCCCCAAGCGGTTTTATCCTTAACCATCTGGCATCACACAGTCACTTATGAAAAATGGCCACACTGTCTTGGGTTTGTATACAAATTCACGCAACCATAAGCGCTTATTGGCGGCCTTATGGGCTTCGTGTTGCCTGCATTTTTTCATCATTTATGGAGAGTTGATTGCCATACCCAAGGCCGCGCCGCCCTTACAAATCAAAGCGATGGCCATCACCTTAAAACCTCTCGCACTCAATCAACCCAAGTTAGAAAATACCAGCATTGCCGCCAATCAACCCAGCGCCAAAGTTGCCCATTCAGCTTCTTTAGTGCCCAAATCTTTAGCGCCCAAAAGCAATCCCCACAAAAACATACCGAAAAAAACGGCTCAAAAAAATCCCAACAAAAGCATCAAAAAAATCAAAAAAATTGAGCCACAAACGTTGGCCACAACCCCATCCAATATGGCCAGCCAAGTCCAAAGCAGTCAAGAAACTAGCCAGTTAGACCAAACAGGCATGGCTTCAGATGCTTTTTATTTGGGGGATAATACTTTTGTTGAAGGCGACCTTAATAAAAAATCTGCGGCCAACCTTGAAAAAAAATCTTCCGAGACTGTATCTACGCTTGAACAAAAAAATCTTGAACTGCCAGCTTTAGGTGTTAAAACCGATAAGGAAGGGTTTCTTGTGCCCACGCAAACCTTAGACAGTTTACCCAATCAACTCACTTTGTCCATCACCTTAATGGGCTTCCCGGGTACCATTATTTGGAAACAAAATCAGGGCAGCTACGAAATTGAAGGCCGCGCTTTTGGAAAAAAAGCCCTGTCTACAGGCCGCATTAACAGCCAACAAGGCTTGTTGCCCGATGATTTCTTGTATCTAAAAAATAACAGTCATTTTGATTATGATAATCAGCAAATCAGTTATTTTTACGGTGGCAACCCTAAAACTGAATCCTTTGACAGTGGCGCACAAGATTTACTCAGTTTGCCTTTTCAATTAGCGTTTAAAGGCGGTCAGTTAACTCAATTACAACTGGCCACAGGCAAAAAATTTAATCGTTACAGCATAAGCGTTGAGGACAAACAAATCCATATTGTCAAAATCCATTTTGATAAACTGCGCACCGTTAAAGTCAGCGCTAAAAATGAAAATGGTGAAAAAACTTACGACGTGTATTTGGCCGTTGATTTCGCCAACATGCCAGTCAAAATCGACAGCACAGAAACCGAAGACAACGGCAAAAAAAAGCAGGTCTCTTTATTGGTTCAAGCCCTCAAATGGGGTAAAACGCCTTTGATTGAATACCAGAAAAAAGATTATAAATAACGCTTTTTTCATTTTCCCTTTCCATTTCCTTTTTAATTTACTCTAAAAGTCTCCTAAAACTCATGTTTACTTCCGAACCCAAACTGCCTCATCCCACCCAAAATTATGCCCCTAAAGTCGGCATTTTGCTCATCAATTTAGGGACACCCAGCGCCCCAACCGCCAAAGCGGTGCGCCCTTATTTGGCCGAATTTTTATCCGATCGCCGAGTGGTAGAAGTGCCGCGTTTGGTTTGGTGGGCGATTTTATACGGCATTATTTTGCCTTTTCGTTCACGCGCTTCTGCGGCCAAGTACGCCAAAATCTGGACAGACGCAGGTTCTCCTTTGTTAATCAATACTCAAAAACAAACTTTGGCACTTCGAGCACAATTACAAGCGCGTAATCCCAATACCGTGGTGTCTTACGCCATGAGCTACGGCGATGACAGCGTCACCAAAGCGTTAGAAGAACAAAAAAAACAAGGGGTGACCAAAATTGTGATTTTGCCTTTGTATCCACAATATGCAGCGTCCAGCACAGGGGCAGCGCTGGACGGCGTGTTACGGGCTTGCCTAAAAATTCGCACCATGCCTGCTCTGCGCACCATACGAAATTTTCACGATCACCCTTTATACATTCAAGCTTTGGCCAAGCACGTCTTGGCTTATTGGGCTCAACACGGGCGCGGAGACAAATTGCTCTTAAGTTTTCACGGTGTGCCAGCGTATACCTTACAAAAAGGCGATCCTTATTATTGCGAATGTCGTAAAACCACGCGGTTATTGGGCGAGGCTTTGCAACTCAATGCAGACCAAATTGTCATTAGTTTTCAAAGTCGATTAGGGCGAGCCAAATGGCTAGAACCTTACACCAGCGATGTCTTAGCCAATTTGGGCAAAGAAAAGTTGGGGCGTTTAGATGTCATTTGCCCTGGATTTATCAGCGATTGCTTAGAAACGCTAGAAGAAATTGACATGGAAGGCCGCGAAACTTTTTTACACGCTGGCGGTGGTAGTTTTCATTACATTCCCTGCCTCAATGACAGTCCAGAAACCACGGATTTGTTGTCAAACTTGTGCATAGAAAATGGCGTTAATTGGGGTATTTAAGCCGCCCAAGTGTCGCTTTAAAAATAAAAAACACATCTTGACAGAAAAAAAAGACTCGTCTCATAATGCCAACAGACTCATACGGCATTTTGTCAGCGGGTCTTTTTCTTTGGTTTTTTTATTTCTCAACTTTTATCAGGGGCGAGTGTATGAAAGCAACAAAACGAAACATTTTAGCCATCGCACTGTTTTCTGTTTTTGCGATGCCGATTGGGGCAGCGCCAGCCCAAAGCAGCCCATCGAGCAACACGGCTTACACCCGTATCGATGAGTTACTTGTCGAAGGCATTGCGGCCAACCTTGCGCCCGGCGCGGTTGTTTTGGTTGGTCACGGGGCGGACACAACCTATCTCAAAGCCCATGGTTTACGTAGCGTTGTACCGAATACCGAAACCATGACAACAGACACCGTTTTTGACATTGCCTCTTTAACCAAAGTCGTGGCGACCACCACCGCCATCATGACTTTGATTGAAAAAGGAAAAATTCGGCTAAATGACCCTGTTTCTATGTATATTCCAGGGTTTGAAATCCACAACAAAGGCAAAATAACCGTCCGTCATTTATTGGCTCATGTTTCTGGTTTACGGCCTGATGTCGATTTGCACCCTTGGTCAGGTTACGATGCGGCCATCGCTTTGGCGATTGCGGAAGTTCCCACCAACGCGCCCGAAGAAAAATTTGTCTACAGCGACATCAATTTTTTCTTACTGGGTGATATCGTCAAACGTGTGTCGGGCGAGACGCTAGATATTTATACAAAACGGGTTATTTTTGAACCTTTGGGCATGAAACATACTGGCTATTTCCCAACACCGTCTATGATGTCGCGCATGGCACCGACAGAACGTTGTGCAGAACAAGATGCTTGGCCTTGCAAGCGTCCTGATGTTTTGCCCTTACGTGGCGTAGTTCATGACCCAACCGCCAGACGCATGGGCGGAGTCGCTGGGCACGCAGGCGTGTTTAGTACCGCCAAAGATTTACAACGATTTGCCGCCATGCTGGTTAATGGTGGCGAACTCAATGGCGTGCGCATTTTGGCGCCAGCGACCGTCAAGCGCATGATTACGCCCATCACCTTACCAGCCAACGCAGGCTTACGGGGTTTGGGTTGGGACATAGACACAACGTTTTCTTCTAATCGGGGTGATATTTTTCCCATCGGTTCATATGGACATACGGGATTTACAGGCACCAGTCTTTGGATAGATCAAGCGGCTCAAACCTATGTGATTTTTCTGTCCAGCCGATTACACCCCGATGGGGTGGGCGATGTGGGCAAATTACGCAGTCGCATTGCCACGGTTGCGGCGGCCGCTTTATCTATTCCTGCAAGCAAACCCAAGGCCAATCAAAAATAAAACTCGCTTCGTTCAAGAACAAACTGGCCAACTCGGCAATTCTTTATGAAGCGTTAGCTTTTGTTTTTGTGCCAATCAAGTCAGCTTAACCCTATGCAACGGTCATATTATTGCCAAACTTATACGATTTCATGATTTTAATGCCAATAAAATGTCAGTAAATCTTGACAGTTCGCACCCTCAGTCACATAATGCCCGCTCATTCTTAGTTGGCTTTATGTGACTGATTTTTATCGTTCGGTCATGCGGAATTTAAGGCATCCCTGTTTCATTTTTTCATTTTTTATTATTTTTTAAGGTGTTTTTTATGATTACAGCAACAAAAAGTTTATTGGCCATGACGGCGCTCACCTTATTGACCGCTTGTCCCAATAAAGAAGTCGCTCCCAGCACAACCCCAGCCAGCGCCCCCGTGGCTGAAATGACTAAAACCACGGTTAAAATTGGCCAAGTTTCGGCCTTATCTGGTGCCGTCGCTCACATAGGTAAAGACAACGAACGAGGCGCTATTTTAGCCATAGACGATTTGAATGCTGAAAATCTGGTCATCGGCAACAAAAAAATTCATTTTGAATTGGTTTCAGAAGACGATGCTGGCGACCCCAAAATGGCCAAACAAGTGGCTCAACGCTTGATTGAAGCTGGCGTGGTCGGTGTGGTTGGGCATTTGCATTCTGGCACGACCATTCCTGCTTCCCAAGTCTATTCTGAAGCAGGCATTCCTCAAATCAGCCCTGCGTCCACCAGCCCTTTGTACACGGCACAAGGATACAAAACGGCTTTTCGGGTGATTGCCAATGATTTGGCTCAAGGCGAAGCGCTGGCCAATTTCGCAGTTGACCAACTCAAAGCCAAACGCATAGTAATTATTGATGACCGCGCCGCTTACGGGCAAGGTTTGGCCGATGAATTTGAACGTGCGGTTAAAGCCAAAGGTGGCACTATCTTAAAAAGAGAATACACCTCCACCACAGCCAACGATTTCAATGCCATCATCACCTCACTTTCTAGTGTCAATCCTGATGTGGTTTTCTTTGGTGGCATGGATTCTCAAGGGGCGCCTTTAGCCAAACAAATGAAACGTCAAGGCATGAAAGCGGTCATGTTGGGGGGCGATGCGCTCAACAGCGACAGTTTTATTAAACTGGCTGGCGATGCCGCTGAAGGTCAATACTCTTCAATCTGTGGTTTGCCTCGCGACAAAATGCCGGGCTTTGCTGACTTCAACAAGCGCTTTGAAGAAAAATTTAAAGAAGGCATACAAATTTTTGCGCCCTACGAATACGACGCGGTTAAAGTATTGGCAGATGCCATGAAACGAGCTGACTCTACCGACCCAAAAGTCTACTTGCCTAAATTGGCCAGCACCCAATACAAAGGTGTTACAGGCGACATTTCTTTTGATGAAAAAGGCGATTTAACCACCAAAGCCGTCACCGTTTATCAAGTCAAAAATGGCAAATGGGTAGTCGTTCACACCAACTAAAATTTTAGAATCATAGAATTAATTAATTAAATCCATTGCGGCCAACCTTTTTCCCAAAAAACTGGGTTAAAAGGTTGGCCACACCGTTTATAATGCGGCTTATTTTTCTTAACTCAACAAAAACAACACGGGATAAATGATGGCTTTATACAAACAATTGCAACAAGCGCAGTCAGAAGAAGATGTTAAAGACGCGTACATTAAGGCTTTGGGCTTGAAGAAGTTGACCAAAGGCCTGATAGACATCCAAACCGATGCGATTTGGTTTGAGGCCAAAGACACGGGCAAACATTCGAGTTACGCCATGTTTACGCAGTTGTTGCATTATGTTCAGGTGGCGTTGAATCAAGGCGAGCGCGTTGCGCCTTTTTTGTGCGTCATAGACACGGTGAAAGCCGCCATTATGAAAACTGCCGACGTGTTGCCTTTTTTAGAGAAAAAAACCATCAAATGGGGCAAGTCGGCCAGCCAGTACACGCCCGAAGCTTTGGCCGAAGTGTCCAGTTTTATTGGCACGTATTTTGTGTCGTTTCGCATCGACACGCACGAAGCCGAATTCATCGAAACGGTGAAAGCCGCCATCCAATCGGGCGACATCATCCGCACGCAAATCACGCCCGACAATTTAAAACAGGTGTTTGATAAATGGGTGGCCATGGTTGGCCGCGAAATGAAAGGCGTAAGCGAGGCCGATTATGTGTTGCTGTTTTTTGCCGACATCATGCACGACGGCACGCACGCGACGCACGATTATTTAACGGCCAAATTGCTGCATGACGGCGCAAAACCCGTCTTTTTTTTAAATGGGCAAATGTTGACTTTGGGCAGTTATGAAGGCTATCGCCAGTTTTGGATGATTTACCACAAGCCGCCCAAGGCCGAATATCGCAATTATTTGTTAGAACGCCGCGACAGTTTGATACCGACTGACGAGCGCAGTTTTAAGGGCGCGTATTACACGCCGCTGGCGGTTGTTGACAAGGCTTACGATTATTTAAACTCGACGCTGGGCGTGAATTGGCAACGGGAATACATCGTTTGGGATATGTGTTGTGGCGTGGGCAATTTGGAAGTCAAACACGCCAATCACCGTAATTTATTCATGAGCACCTTGGATAAAGCCGACATCGACGTGATGAACGCGGCCAAAACCTGCGTGGCGGCCGAACGCTTTCAGTACGATTATCTCAACGACGACATCACCGCCGATGGCCAAATCGATTACAGCTTGACGAATAAACTGCCCAAAGCCTTGCAACAAGCGATACACGACCACAAAACAGGCAAAGCAGGCGCAAAAAAGATTTTGGTGTTGATTAATCCGCCGTATGCGGAAGCTACCAATGCGGATACAGTCACAGGCGGTGACAATAAAGCAGGTGTGGCAAAAACAAAATGGGCAGAAGTTGGCATGGCCGCGTATGGCAAAGCCAGAAACGAACTTTTTACCCAGTTTGTGGCACGCATCGCCAAAGAAATCCCCAATGCCAATTTAGCCATGTTTAGCACGCTCAAATATGTGAATGCACCAAATTTTGCTGATTTTAGAGCCGTGTGGAATGCCGACTTTAAAGCAGGCTTTGTGATACACAGTAAATCGTTTGAAGGTTTAAAAGGCAATTTTCCAATTGGATTTTTAATTTGGCAAACTGATCATCGAGCAAAAGCCAAACCCAAAATTATCGAAAGTATTTCTGTTGAAGTGTTGGATAAAAACGTAAAACCTGAAGGCGAAAAAGCTTTTTATAATTTACCAAATGAATCTTTTTTGAATGTTTGGATTAAGCGACCTAAAGCCAACAAGCAAACCGTTGTTCCACTTAAGAATTCAATCACACCAACGGAAGGAAAAGTAAGAGTTTCTAATTGGGCTGATAGCGCACTTTCTTATATGTATTGTGGGGTAAATGATATACAGCACGCAGGACAACAAACTGTTATTTTTTCATCACCTTATGGTGGAGGCAATGGTTTCTACATCACTGCGGCCAACCTCTGGCAGGCGGCGATTGTGTTTTCGGTGCGCCAACTGATTCCGCATACTTGGGTGAATCACAATGACCAATTTTTACAGCCTACAGGCGAACTCACGGCCGAGTTTAAACTGGATTGTTTAATGTGGATGCTTTTTCATGGTAAAAACCTCACCGCCAGCGCCAACGAGCTGGAATGGAACCATCAAACGTGGAGCATCGTGAACCATTTTATTCCGTTCAGCGAGGCCGAAGTGGGTGCGCCAGGGCGTTTTGAATCGGATTTTATGGTGCAATATTTGGCCGAGCAAACCGCCCATGCGCCGCTGTCGCCCGAAGCCGTGGCTGTCTTAGACGAAGGCCGCCGATTGTGGCAAGCGTATTTTGCCATCAGCGACACGCACAGCACGCGCGATGCCTTAAAACTCAACCGCCCCGACGTGGGCTGGTATCAAATCCGCAAAGCCCTAGAAGCCCGTAACGCCGAAGCCCACGGCCTGCCCACCAGTTTTACCGCCTTCAAAACCGCTTACGAAACGCTGGGTGACAAACTCCGCCCGATGGTGTTTGAGTTGGGATTTATGAAGGCTTAATAAAACGCTTGCGGCCAACCTTTTAACGTGAAAAACACGCAAAAAAGGTTGGCCGCAAGTTTTTTAGACCATCAAAAAATCAACAAATCAACGGCTCATGGCAAAATCCACGGCTTCGCTTAATTTGGCGACGGTAATAATTTCCAACCCTGCAATTGGGGTTTTTGGTGCGTTGGCCACAGGAATTAAAGCCCGCGTAAAGCCCAATTTAGCGGCTTCTTTCAGGCGTTCTTGTCCGCGCGTGACGGGGCGAATTTCACCCGTAAGACCCACTTCGCCAAACACAACCATTTTATTGGGTAAGACCCGATTTTTCCAAGAAGACAACATGGCCAACACGATGGCCAAATCGGCGGCGGGTTCTATGATTTTAACACCACCGACCGCATTCAAAAAAACGTCCTGATTAAAACACGCCACGCCCGCGTGTCGATGTAAAACCGCCAGCAACAAACCCAAGCGATTTTGCTCTAAACCCACCGCCAATCGTTTGGGTTGCATGCCGTGCGCATCGTCCACCAAAGCTTGAATTTCAACCAATAAAGGGCGCGAGCCTTCTTGGCTGACCAAAACACAGGCGCCCGCCACGTCTTCTCGATAAGACGACAAAAATATGGCCGATGGATTACTGACCCCTTTCAAACCTTTTTCTGTCATGGCAAAAATACCCAATTCCCCCGCCGCCCCAAACCGATTTTTAATGGCGCGTATCATTCTAAAATTGGAATGCGCGTCGCCTTCAAAATACAAAACGGCATCCACAATATGTTCTAACACGCGCGGCCCAGCAATGTTACCTTCTTTGGTGACGTGCCCCACCAACAAAATGGTAATGCCTGTTTCTTTCGCCATGCGCGTTAATTGCGCGGCGCATTCTCTGACTTGCGACACCGATCCAGGCGCCGCACTCAAATGATCCGTATACAAAGTTTGTATCGAGTCAATAACTGCCACATCGGGGCGTTCGGTTTTTAAAGTGGCTAAAATGGCTTCTAGGCGAATTTCAGCAAATAACCGCACTTGACTGGCGTTGACTTCCAAACGCTGGGCGCGCAGTGCCACTTGTTGCGGTGATTCTTCGCCCGAAACGTACAAGACCTTGCGTTGATGGCTCATCAAACTCACCGCTTGCAACAGCAAAGTGGACTTGCCTATCCCAGGGTCGCCGCCTAACAAAACCACAGCGCCTTGCACCATGCCGCCGCCCAGCACCCGATCCAACTCATCTATGCCGCTAGAATAACGGGTTTGTTCTTGGGTATGAATGTCAGATAAATTGACGACCTGCCGCTGGCGACCTTGATCACCACTCCAAGATTCATAACGTGGCTCACCTGCCGAGGCAGGGGCTTGAACCACTTCTTCCAAGGTATTCCAAGCGTTACAATGGGCGCATTGCCCTTGCCATTTTGGCATGATGCCACCGCATTCTGTGCAACAATAAGTCGTTTTTGCCTTAGCCATGTGATTCTCGCTTCCGTTATTTTTTGTGATTAGCCCTGTATTTTAGCAGAGTCCACTGAATTTCTATTTTTTAGAGTCAACCGCTGTCTAAAAAGTAAAGCTTAGATTGTCACACAGGCGCGACTGTGTCAAAATCCTACCCTTATTTTCGCACTATTTTTCTTCCAACCTGCAAAAACAACCTACACAAAAAGAGCCCAATTATGCAAGCCAAAACCCTATACGATAAACTTTGGGACAGCCACGTTGTTCAAATCGATGACACAGGCACCGCTTTATTATACATTGATCGCCATTTGGTGCACGAAGTCACCAGCCCGCAAGCCTTTGAAGGCTTACGCTTGGCCAATCGCCCTTTGTGGCGTAAAGATTCAGTCGTATCGACCGCCGACCACAACACGCCAACCCAACACTGGGAAAAAGGCATAGAAGATTCGGTGTCACGCGAACAAGTAGAAACCTTAGATAACAACATCAAATCGTTTGGCGCATTGGCTTATTTTCCTTTTAAATCAAAAGGCCAAGGCATCGTTCACGTCATGGGCCCAGAACAAGGCGCGATTTTACCAGGCATGACGGTAGTGTGTGGCGACAGTCACACGTCGACGCACGGCGCGTTAGGTGCCTTGGCTCATGGCATCGGCACGTCCGAAGTCGAACACGTCATGGCAACGCAATGTTTAGTGGCCAAAAAATCCAAAAATATGCGTGTAACGGTGACAGGTGATTTGCCTTTGGGACTTTCGGCCAAAGACATTGCTTTGGCGATTATTGGCCAAATTGGCACGGCAGGCGGCACAGGCTACGCGATTGAATTTGCAGGGTCTGCCATACAAGCTTTATCAATAGAAGGCCGCATGACTTTATGCAACATGGCCATAGAAGCAGGTGCGCGTTCGGGTTTGGTGGCGGTTGATCAAAAAACCATAGACTACGTAAAAGGGCGGCCTTTTGCGCCCACAGGCGACCATTGGATAGCCGCCGTGGCTTATTGGCAAAACTTACACAGCGATGAACAGGCTCAATTTGATAGCGACATCACGCTGGATGCGGCCAACCTTTTGCCTCAAGTGACTTGGGGCACTTCGCCAGAAATGGTCATCGACATCAACGGCAAAGTCCCAAATCCGCTCAACGAAACAGACCCAACCAAAAAGAAAAGCATGGAACAAGCCTTGGTTTACATGGGTTTGACGGCCGATACACCCATCAACAGCATCCCCGTTGACATTGTTTTCATTGGTTCTTGCACCAATTCTCGCATAGAAGATTTGCGCATCGCGGCGCAAGTTGCCCAAGGCCGCCAAAAAGCGCCCAATGTGTTACAAGTGTTGGTAGTGCCTGGTTCGGGCTTGGTCAAAACACAAGCCGAAGCGGAAGGCTTGGACAAAATCTTTTTAGCCGCTGGCTTTGAATGGCGCGAACCCGGTTGTTCGATGTGTTTGGCCATGAATGACGACAAATTGTTACCAGGGCAACGCTGCGCATCCACGTCCAACCGCAATTTTGAAGGTCGCCAAGGCGCAGGCGGCCGCACGCATTTAGTCAGTCCAGCCATGGCCGCCGCAGCGGCGGTTTCTGGTCATTTTAGTGATGCCAGATTGTTTTTATAAACTTTTTTATTTCATGATTTTGTCATTTAATTTGCGGCCAACCTTTTTTTGTTTTTGAGTCGTTTAAAAGTAAAAAGGTTGGCCGCAAGGCATTAATCACTTACATTCCTCTTCAAAGGTCATTATGTCTAATTCTTTGCTTCCTGCTTATTTTGGCGAATTTGGTGGCCAATTTGTCCCTCAAATTTTAATGCCTGCGCTGCGCCAACTCGAACAAGCTTTTGTTGAAGCGCAAGCCGATGAAAGTTTTAAAACCGAGTTATTGGATTTACTTAAAAATTATGCAGGCCGCCCCACCGCGCTGACGTTGTGCCGTAATTTAACCGAAGGCACGCAAACCAAACTGTATTTAAAGCGTGAAGATTTATTGCATGGCGGCGCACACAAAACCAATCAAGTTTTAGGCCAAGGTTTACTGGCCAAACGCATGGGCAAAAATGAAATCATCGCCGAAACAGGCGCTGGCCAACACGGCGTGGCCACGGCTTTGGCTTGTGCTTTATTGGGCTTAAAATGCCGTATTTACATGGGCGCAAAAGATGTAGAACGCCAATCGCCCAATGTTTTTCGCATGAAACTCATGGGCGCAACCGTCATCCCAGTCACCAGCGGTTCGGCAACCTTGAAAGATGCCTGCAACGAAGCCATGCGCGATTGGTCGGGCAGTTATGAAACGGCGCATTATTTGTTGGGCACCGCCGCTGGCCCGCACCCTTTTCCAACCATCGTGCGTGAATTTCAGCGCATCATCGGCGAAGAAACGCATCAGCAAATTTTAGCCCGTGAAGGCCGTTTGCCCGATGCGGTCATCGCTTGTGTGGGTGGAGGCTCTAACGCCATCGGCCTATTTGCCGATTTCATCGAACAAGAAAGCGTCAAATTAATCGGCGTAGAACCCGCAGGGCTGGGCATAGAAACAGGCCAACACGGCGCACCGCTCAAACATGGCGAAGTGGGTATCTTTTTTGGCATGAAGTCGCCCATTATGCAAGATAAAAATGGGCAAATTGAAGAATCTTATTCTGTTTCGGCAGGTTTGGATTTTCCTTCTGTGGGACCACAACACGCTCATTTACAACAAATTGGCCGCGCCGAATACGTGTCCATCACCGATGACGAAGCCTTGGCCGCTTTTCAAGAATTGGCCTGTTCGGAAGGCATCATTCCTGCTTTAGAATCGGCGCACGCTTTGGCTTATGCCTTAAAAATGGCCAGAGAAAATCCTGAAAAACCTCAATTATTGGTGGTGAATTTGTCAGGACGTGGCGATAAAGACATTTTCACGGTACAAGCCATTTTGAATGATAAGTCACAAAAAATATAAAGTGCCTTTGCGGCCAACCTGTTTGCCTAAAATAGGTTGGCCGCAAAAAATTTACTAGATAAGATGTCCCTTTCTGTTACAAACTCTTATGCGAAAACTCCATACTTTTAAGGGTGGCATCCACCCGCCAGAATTCAAGACGCTATCCAATCAAACACCGTTAAGCGTTGCCCCACTTGCGCCCGTTTATCACCTTGCTTTATCGCAACACGGCGGCACGGCTCCCCAACCTTGTGTTCAGGTCGGGGATTTTGTTCTTAAAGGCCAAAAAATTGCCTTGGCCAATGGCAGCCTGTCGGCTTGTTTACACGCGCCCACGTCAGGCAAAGTGAGCGCCATTGCGCCAAAAGCATGGGTCAGCCCTTTGGATTTATTGGATACGACGATTAGCATAGAAGCCGATGGGTTGGATAAAGCCATTGCCCCCACGCCACTGAATTGGCAAGACACTAACGCGCCAGAGTTCTTTCATTTTTTACGTGAAATGGGTTTGGTGGGTTTGGGCGGTGCGGCTTTTCCGACCCACACCAAAGCCAATAGTCGTACCCAACTCCACACCTTAATTGTAAATGGCGCAGAATGCGAACCGTTTATCACCTGTGACGACAGGCTGATGCGCGAACAAGCCGAACGCATTATTGAAGGCTTGGTCATCTTGCAACATTTTATACAAACCAACGCCATACTCATCGGCATAGAAGACAACAAGCCCGAAGCCTTGGCCGCCATGAAGTCTGCGGCCAACCATGCCCATGCCGAACACGCCAATATTGAAGTCATTGCCATTCCCACCATTTACCCCAGCGGTGCAGATAAACAACTGATCCACATTTTGACAGGCCACGACATTGCCCGAGGCGAACGCGCCACCAGTCACGGCCTGCTTTGCCTTAATGTGGCAACCATCTATGCCTTACGTCAAGCGGTAATCGAAGGCACTCCGCTCATAGAACGTGTGGTCACCTTGACTGGCGACGTGCCAACACCACGCAATGTTTGGGCAAAAATCGGCACGCCGCTGGATTTTTTATTGTCCGAAGTGCAACAAATTCCCACGCCACAAACCGTCATTATTGGCGGGCCTATGATGGGTCATGTGCAAAAAGACCTCCACGCTGGATTAAGCAAAGGCAGCAATTGTTTAATTGTCACTTCCGAGCAGTTACTGCCGTCAAAAACCGAAGAAATGGCGTGTATCCGCTGTGGCGATTGCGCCGTGGCTTGCCCCGTTGAATTACAGCCCATGGATTTATTTTGGTTTGCCAAAGGCAAAAACCTTAAAAAAGCGGAGGAATGGCATTTGCTCGATTGCATAGAATGCGGCGCTTGCAGCTACGTTTGCCCCAGCAAAATTCCTTTGGTGTCGTATTATCAAGCCGCCAAAGATGACATTTTTGCCGCGCGCCGCGAAGCCGCTTTGGCAGAATCGGCACGATTGCGTCACGAAGCCAGAATAGAACGGTTGGCACGTGACAAACGAGAACGCGCCGAAAAGCTGGCCGCACACAAAGCCAAAGCCGCGCAAATGAAATTAGAACAAGCTCAAGCGGCCGAATTAGCGGCCAAAGAAATGGGCGCATCAGCCCCTAATGCCGCCAATACCGAGCTGATAGACACAAAAAAAGCGGCCATAGAAGCCGCCATGAAACGTGCTGCTGAAAAGAAAGCCCTGCGTTTACAACAAGGTGAACCTGTTATCACGCCAGCCGCAGCAGCCATTAGTGAAGTTGCCAGCACCGATGTGGATGCCGCCAAAAAAGCTGCCATTTTAGCGTCTAAGGCACGCGCCGCCGCACGTAAAGCCGCCAAAGCCCAAACAGAAGACCAAAAGACAGAAGACAAAAGCGAACCCTAAAAAGATGCTTAAATTAAATAAGGCTTTCTAAATACAAAATTGATTTAGAAAGCCTTTTCTATTTTTTATCTTTAAAATTTTTCGGTTGGCAACAAATAACGCCATTTTCCGACAGGCAAATCGCCCAACATCACGCGCCCGATACGGATGCGTTTCAAGCCCACCACTTTTAAGCCAACCAACTCGCACATGCGGCGAATTTGGCGTTTTTTTCCTTCTTTTAAAACAAAAAGAAGTTGGTCGGCATTTTGCCAAGTCACATTAGCAGGCAACAGAGGCTGGTCATCTAAAGACAAACCATGATTGAGCAAGCGCAAACCGCCTTCTATCAACTCGCCTTCCACTCGAACCAAATAACCTTTTTCCATGTCGGCATTTTCACCGATGATGTTTTTAGCCACACGGCCATCTTGGGTCAACACCAATAAACCAACCGACTCAATGTCCAAGCGCCCTGCTGCGGCCAACTGTTGTAAATGCGCAGGCGAAAATCGAATGCCACTTTTATCGCCATTCCATTGATTTTCAGCCGTAATCAATTCTATGGCTGCTTGGTAATTTTTTTCGGGTTGAGACGACACGATGCCCACGGGCTTGTTGAGTAAAACCGTCACTCGTGCCGCTTGTTTGCGCTGCGCTGCCGAGGCAATTTCTATGGTTTGATTGGGCGACATTTTTTGCCCTAACACAACCACTTGGCCATCTACTTTTACCCAACCGCGTTCGATGTATTCATCTGCTTCGCGCCGAGAACACAAGCCCAAAGCCGTCATTTGCTTAGAAACCCTTAATAAGGGCTCTGCTTCTAAATGGGATATTTCGTCATTCATTTCATTCTTCCTTTTCTGTATAAAGCCTCGCGGCATACCGAGCCCAACAAAAAAAGCCACTTGACGTGGCTTTTTTTGTTATGTCATTGCTTTAATGGAGCGCTTATTCAGCCACGCCAGTGTAAGGAATGATGCTAACGGTGCGGCGTTTTAACGCGCCTTTGATCGCAAATTTCACATAACCATCTGCTTTTGCAAACAGAGTGTGATCTTTACCGCAGCCCACATTTTCACCAGGGTGAAATTCGGTGCCACGTTGACGCACAATAATCGAACCAGCAGGAATCAATTCACCACCGTAGACTTTGACGCCAAGTCGCTTACTTTCCGAGTCGCGGCCGTTCCGTGAACTGCCGCCTGCTTTTTTACTTGCCATGATTTAATCCTTAGCTTGAGGTTGTTATAAACTACAAAAACGACAGATTGATACGCAATTAAGCAATCGAATCAATACGAATTTCAGTGTAGTTTTGACGATGACCCTGATGACGTTGGTAGTGCTTACGACGACGCATTTTGAAAATGCGTACTTTCTCGTGACGACCAGTTGAAATTACAGTGGCCTTGACTACCGCGCCAGCAACAAACGGCGCGCCAATTTTAACAGTTTCACCGTCAGCAATCATCAAGACTTCGTCTAAAGTGATTTGGCTGTCGATGTCTGCAGGTATCTGTTCTATTTTAAGTTTTTCACCGATGACAACTTTATATTGTTTGCCACCTGTTTTTATGACCGCATACATTCGATTAAGCTCCTAAAGAAAATACTCCGCAAATTGAATATTGCGAAGTGGCGGTATTCTACCTTCTTTCCTTAATGAAATCAAGTTTTATCGAGGCCTAATTATACGACCCCAAAGAACTTGCCAATTACCATAAGGTACTTTCTTTCCAATACTCGCTAGTTAACCAAGTGACTTGTGACGGCGACTTAGCATTATTTGTTCCTTGATTTACAGCATTCATCACTGCGGGTTGAATGTCAGAAAAGCTGACTGCCCGCATACCAATATTTGCTCCTATGTCATTATTGTGTTTATCCATTAGATTTGAGCGACTGTTTTGAAACTCCATCACGGTACTAACCGAATTAACAACACGCTTGTCCAAAGTGTACGCAACAAGCGCACTAGCTAACGTATGACGATAAGCATCTAAAGGACCATTCCTTCCGCCTGGAAACTGTGCATTGGCAACGTGAAACCAGGTGTAACCCAAAATCAGTGCAGGATACAGACTCATTATCATTAAAAAGACAAAAATAAGACTGGCGGTTTTTTTACGTGTAGAGACTCTGCTCTTTATTTTCATTTGGGTTTACCTCACTATTTAAACTGATATTCTGGATTAGGCATCAACTTTTTGAGTTAGAAATATGGGATAACAAAATATCTAATTTTACCTCCTTTTCTTAAATAAAATCAATTTGTACAAAAGTGCTTTACTAGTCACCTGCCACCTAAAAAGACAGAAAAAATTTACTATTGATTGACCCAATTCATTACTTCAATTATTATTGAAATATGAAAACAAAATCTGCCCTAACTGCATTATCGGCGCTGGCGCAAGAATCGCGCTTAGCCATTTTTCGGACTTTAATTCAAGCTGGTAATGAAGGATTACCTGCTGGAAAAATCAGTGAACTCACACAAATTGCTCCTTCGTCGCTCTCTTTTCATCTTAAAGAATTACTTTACGCCGAAATGGTCACCTCTCGTCAAGAAGGTCGATATGTCATTTATGCGGCCAATTTTTTGACCATGAACAGCTTACTAACCTTTTTGACAGATAATTGCTGTGGGGGTGAACCTTGCCCTCCAATTCAAAATAACGCCAACCCAACTCAGACAGGTAATTAATATGAAGACTTACGCCATTCTTTTTTTATGTACACATAACTCGGCTCGTTCGGTGTTGGGTGAAATGGTAGCCACGACTTTTTCACAGGGCAAATTTATCGGCTATTCTGCTGGCTCAACCCCTAGCGGTAAAATCAACCCGTTCGCTTTAGAAATAGCGGATACACTAGCTTACGACAAAAGCACTTTGCGATCTAAAAACTGGGACGAATTCAGCTTACCCAATGCCCCAAAAATGGATTTGATTATTACCGTTTGCGACAATGCCGCAGGTGAAGCTTGCCCAATTTGGCCGGGCCATCCCGCCACGGCACACTGGGGATTTCCTGACCCGTCTCAAGCTGAGGGGAACGATGAGGCCAAGCGCTTTGCTTTTCAAACCGTCATGCTTGAATTAAAAAGAAGAATTGAATATTTGGCCAATTTGCCATCAGAACAATGGACTGCGGCCAACCTTCAAACTCAATTGCGTTTATTGGCAAGCCATTAATTTAACTTAAGACAAGGAGTTTTTCATGGGATTATTTGAACGATTTTTAAGCGTCTGGGTGGGCTTAGGCATTTTAGTGGGCGTTGGCTTAGGGCTACTCGCCCCTTCTATTTTTCAGAGCATTGCGGCCTTAGAATACGCCCACGTCAACTTAGTGGTTGCCGTCCTAATTTGGATTATGATTTACCCGATGATGATACAAATCGATTGGCAATCAATCAAACAAATCCGCAAAGAACCACAAGGTTTATTGCTCACTTTGGTGATTAATTGGTTGGTTAAACCTTTTACAATGGCCGCTTTGGGTGTGCTATTTTTTCAGTATTTTTTTGTAAACTGGGTCAATCCAAGCACTGCTCAAGAATACATTGCCGGCATGATTTTATTGGGCGTTGCGCCCTGTACCGCCATGGTTTTTGTTTGGAGCCAATTGGTCAAAGGGGATGCGAATTACACCTTGGTACAAGTTTCCGTTAACGACTTGATTATGATTGTGGCGTTTGCGCCCATCGCTAACTTTTTATTAGGGTTGACCGCTGTTGCTGTTCCGTGGTCGACACTCATCTTATCGACTGTTTTGTATGTCCTGTTGCCATTAATCGCTGGTTTAACGACACGTTTCTTGTTATTAAAGCACTCGCAACAAACACTGACCCATTTTGTCTCGCGGCTCAAACCATGGTCTATTGTTGGTTTGATCGGCACAGTTGTGTTGTTGTTTGGGTTTCAAGCCAACACGATTATCAGTAAACCATTGGTCATCTTTTTGATTGCAATTCCGCTCATCTTGCAAACTTACGGCATATTTTTTATCACTTGGTGGGCTGCAAAAAAAATGAAGTTACGGCATGACATTGCTGGCCCCGCTTGTTTAATCGGCACTTCAAATTTTTTTGAATTGGCCGTTGCCGTGGCCATTGCGTTATTTGGTCTAAATTCTGGTGCCGCTTTGGCTACGGTGGTTGGCGTACTGGTTGAAGTCCCTGTCATGCTCTCGTTGGTGGCTTTGATTAATCGATGGCGCCCCAAATAGGATAATCATTTTATTTTAAGTTGTTAAGCCATAAGCAATCTTGAAAATCTGTTGCCATATGAAAAATCAAGCCTGCGGCAATTAGTTTGATTTTTTTGTTTTTACTAAAAAATAAAACTAAGAAATAAACCACGATAAAATAAAAACTGTGCAAATAATGGAAACCTATACTGCATCGGTTGGCATCAAATATAGGGTTTGCAAATAAATGGTCTAAATCAACTAACATGGTTGAGAGGAAAATTAAATAGACGTTCTTCCAATTTTTTTTATAGCAAAACAAAGCAATACATAAGGGAGCAAAAAAGTGCAAGCTATAATGTATGATATTTTGTAATGCTTTTAGCGTTATTAATTCCATTTTGTTTTTATTAAAATAATTGTGATGCAGATTGAGAAAATAAGAAATCAGATACGAATTCATATTTATGATTTTTGCGGCCAACCTTTTTATTCAAAACTTCACTCAATTTTTTGGTATAAGACGCTCAAAATTTCGATGTCTTCCAAGCCTTCTGCGCCATGAAAAATCACGCTATCGCCCACACGCGCTTTTAACAAGGCGCGGGCAATGGGGGCAATCCAGCTGATGTGGCCTTTGGATAAATCAATTTCATCCACACCAACAATGGACAAGGTTTGCTCTGTGCCGTTGCCGCGTTCTATCACAACCGTTGCCCCAAAATACACCACATCAGTGGACGGGCGTGTTTCGGGGTCGACGACTTCGGCGATTTCTAGGCGTTTGGTCAAAAAGCGGATGCGCTTGTCTATTTCACGCAAACGACGTTTGCCATAAATGTAATCACCATTTTCAGAGCGGTCGCCATTGCCTGCCGCCCAATTAATGACTTGCGTTAATTGTGGGCGTTCGTGATTGACCAATTGAGACAATTCCGCTTTTAAATTTGCCCAACCGTTGGGCGTAATGTAGTTTTTGGTTGAAGGTGGCAACCGCAATTCTGGCGGTAGCGTCTCGCCATTGTCATCGGTTTCTTTGTTGGTGGGTTGAGTCATTGTTGATGCTTTCTGTTGGTTTATGATTTTGAAGCGGATTATTTCGAAAGGATTTAGGGCTGCGGCAGAAACCCTGCATTTTACCCCAAGCGCTTAGGCTCGTTCTGGTAAAATACGGCCACTATTTATTCTCGCTTAATTTTATTGATGGAAATCCTTTATGCAAACGCCTTTTGACGACACTTATTCCAATCACGACGAGCCGCCTTTTCACGATTTGGCCGACTTAGACAACGCCATGCCTTTGCTGGAAGACATTCCGCCGCTGTACGACGGGCAAGGCGATGTGGCCACCCAATTGCGTTTACCGCCGCAATCCATCGAAGCCGAACAATCAGTTTTGGGCGGCTTAATGTTAGACAACCATATGTGGGATCGTGTGGGCGACGTGTTGGGCGAAGCTGATTTTTATCGCCACGATCATCGCCTGATTTGGCGGCACATCCAAAAACTCATCGAAATGGCGCGCCCTGCTGACGCGATTACCGTCTCCGAAAGCCTAGACCAAACGGGCGAATTGGCCAGCGTGGGCGGTTTGCCTTACGTGGCCACTTTGGTCAACAACACGCCTTCTGCGGCCAACATCAAACGTTATGCCGAAATCGTGCGCGAACGTTCCATCATGCGCCAATTGGCGGCCATAGGCGCAGAAATCAGCGATTCGGCTTACAACCCAATGGGGCGCGAAGCCAGCCAGTTATTGGACGAAGCCGAAGCCAAAATTTTTAACATCGCCGAATCCACCCAAAAATCGCAACAGGGCTTTTTGAATTTTCCCACCGTACTCAAAGAAATTGTCGAACGCATCGAAATGTTGCACGGGCAATCGGACGATGACATCACGGGCATACCGACCCGATTTGTGGATTTGGACACCAAAACCGCAGGTTTGCAACCGGGAGATTTAATCATCGTTGGCGGACGGCCTTCGATGGGTAAAACCGCTTTTGCCATGAATGTGGCCGAAAATGTGGCTTTGTACGCCACGCGCAAAGATGCAGAAGGCCGCGAACGGCGCTTGCCCGTGGCCGTGTTTTCTATGGAAATGAGCGGCGCACAATTGGCCATGCGGATGATTGGTTCAGTCGGGCGCATGGATCAGCATTCGCTGCGCACGGGACAACTCAAAGACGAAGATTGGCACAAACTCACCAACGCCATGGGCTTGTTGAGCGATTCGCCCATTTTTATTGATGAAACGCCTGCCCTCACCGCGCTAGAAATTCGCGCGCGCAGCCGCCGTTTGGCGCGGCAACACGGCGGCAGTTTGGGTTTGATTGTGGTCGATTATTTACAACTCATGTCGGGTTCTGGTCGCGCTGACAACCGCACCGCCGAATTGGGCGAAATCTCGCGCGGTTTAAAAGGCTTGGCGCGAGAACTGAAAGTACCGATTATTGCGCTGTCGCAATTGTCGCGTAGCCTAGAACAGCGCCCCAACAAACGCCCCATGATGTCGGATTTACGCGAATCGGGCGCCATCGAACAAGATGCCGATTTGATTATTTTTATGTATCGCGACGAATATTACAACCCCGATTCGCCCGACAAAGGCACGGCAGAAGCCATCATCGCCAAACACCGTAACGGCGAAACGGGCACGGTGCGCTTGACGTGGATAGGCAAAAACGTGCGCTTTGAAAATTGCGCCCAAGGCGGCTGGGTTGCGCCTGATGAATAACTAACCCATTCAAAAAATAAGCTTGCGGCCAACCTTGTGGCACAAAACCCGACCCCCTCCCAGCCTCCCCCTTGGCAGGGGGAGGAGCGAAAAGCTCGACCAAGCTCAAGCCCAAGCATTGCGGCCAACCTTTTTGTCGATTTTCAACACGAAAACAGGGAAAAAGGTTGGCCGCAAGCTTTTAAAGGTTAATGCTTGTTTGGCGCTTGAATCGGAGTGGCTTTTCGCCCCTCCCCCTGCCAAGGGGGAGGCTGGGTGGGTCTGGTTTTGTTTTTAAATCATTGAAAATTTGCTCAAAAATCAAGTTTATCGCTTCGTCCACGTTTGTCGGTCTCGCCCGACAGGCGAACCGTTTTTTGTCTCGCCAAAAAAGCGGTGAAAAAAGCGACCCCCTTGCGAGCGTGACCCAAGCTAAACGCGGCTTTTCAAGGCGGCGGCCAAACTCGCCAAACCAGTTTGGCTCAAACAATGTCCGCCTTTACCCTTGAAAAGCCACACCCGCTTGGCACTCGCAAAAGGGGATTTAAGTCTACCGAGTTCAACGGCCAAATCAATTAAATGGATAGTTTGATGATTGATTAAATTTAAAATTCTGCGGCCAACCTTTTGGCACAAAATCCGACCCCCACCCAGCCTCCCCCTTGGCAGGGGGAGCGAAAAGCTCGACCAAGCTGAAGCCCAACCCTTGCGGCCAACCTTTTTGCCGATTTTCAACACGAAAACAGGGAAAAAGGTTGGCCGCAAGGCTAAAACTAAACAACTAAACAACTAAACAACTAAAACTAAATACTTGAAACTAAACAACTGAAACTAAAGCATTTTTCATGGTCGCTTTATGATTGGCAGGTGTTTGGTTGAGTTAGTGCTAAAAAATAGCGCTGAACGTGCCTTTAAAGGGTGTCCTAAAAGCAGGCGCGGAATTTTTGCATGCCCGTGCGCGGGCTCGCCTTTTTGTCCTGCTTTTTTGGCGAAGCAAAAAAGTAGGTCGCCTGTCGGGCGAGACCGACGGACGCTTAAATAGCCAAATCCCTCAAGCGAACAGAGTAAGCCAAACCCTGACCGCCAAACTTGTCAACAGCGCGGCCATGGCCAGCAGATTGTTGTTATAATGCCGCTTTATTTGTTATTTGTTGTTCAATTTTTATAGAAAGGTTGGCCGCATCATGTCACAAAACGAAACAAATTTAGACGGGCAAAGTCCCGACTTGGCCAAAACCAAGCAAGCCGCTTTGTTGGCGGCGATTGCGCAACTGTCGCCCGAAGTGTTGCGCGATGGGCAAATTGATTTTGAGGCGCTCAAAGCACAGCTGGGCGCAGAAGCTTGGGCAGGCACAAATCATTATGAATTAAGCTGGGCGGGCAAGGCCGAAGCGCGGATGGAAGTGCAAAAAACCACCAGCCACACGATAACGCCCGATGTTGGCGCGGATGCGGCTAACCTTTTGTCCAGTGCCGACCACGTTTTCATCGAAGGTGAAAATTTGGATGTGTTGCGCGTGTTGCAAAAAAGCTATTGGGGCAAGGTGAAGATGATCTACATCGATCCGCCTTACAACACGGGCAACGACAGTTTTATTTATCCCGACAAATACAGCGAAACCTTGGCCGAGTACCAACGCCGCACAGGCGAGCGCAACGCCGATGGCTACATGAACAAACGCAGTATTTGGAAACAAAACAGCAAAGAAAGCGGCCAATACCACAGCGCATGGCTTTCTATGATGTACCCACGCTTGTCGCTTGCGCGTAATTTACTGCGCGAGGACGGCGTGATTTTTATTTCTATTGATGACAACGAAGCGGCCAACCTTAAATTATTGTGCGATGAGGTTTTTGGGGCGGAGAATTTTGTGGCTCAGATTATTTGGGAAAAGAAGTCATCAGCAAAAGGGGTGCCACCGCGTAATATGATGGTGAACGTTCATGAATATATTTTTGCATATCAAAAAAGCGATAGTTTTAAATTCATGGGTGAAAAAAGAGATGAAATAAAAGATGGTTTTAAAAATCCTGATAATGACCCAAGGGGAGCATGGCGTGAATCAAATATAAAAAGTACAACTAAACCGATTGAGCAGTCTTTTACTATTGTTGACCCAGATACAGGACGTGAGTACACAAATACATGGGCTTTTTCTAAAGAGTCCTTAGAAAAGATGATTAGTGAAGGAAGGATTCTATGGAAGGAATCACTTCCTAAGCAAAAAGAATTTATGGCAGAAATGACAAATGAAAATAAAGCCATAAAAAGTAGCTGGGGTGTATTTGATCCACAAAGTACAACGGTAAGTTTACAAAAACTATTACCCGAGGTGAAATTTGATAATCCAAAGCCTCTAAATTTAATGAAGTATATCTTGTGTGTTGGAGTGCAGCAAAACGACCTAATCCTCGACTTTTTCGCAGGCAGCGGCACAACCGCCCACGCCGTCATGCAACTGAACGCCGAAGACGGGGGAAATCGCCGTTCTATTTCTGTGCAAATTTCCGAAGCGTGTGACGAAAAATCAGAAGCCTACAAAGCAGGCTACAAAACCATCGCCGATATTACCCGCGCGCGCATCACCAAAGCCGCCGCCAAAATTAAAGCCGACCACCCAACGACTGCGGCCAACCTTGACTTGGCGTGTTTTAAATTAGCGCCGTCCAACTTTAAAGTGTGGCAAGCACCCGACCTGACCGTGGAAAGCTTAACCGAGCAATTGGCTTTGTTTCAAGCCACCGAAAAAACGCCAGACCACGCACCCATCAACGCAGAAGCCGAAAAGCAAGCTTGGCAACACGCCCTCTTGACAGAATTGTTGCTCAAAAAAGGGCTGGGCGTGTTGGGTGTCGATGTGCAAGCCTCGCCGCAGGCCGTGGGCGATGCCACGCTTTACCGTGTGTTGATGCCTGATGCGCAAGTTTTGTACTTGTGTTTTGACCCTTACAGCGTCGCTCTAAAAATGGCCATCGTGGCCGACCAACCCGCGCAAGTGGTGTTGCTGAACTCGTGTTTTGTGGGCGACAAAGCCGACGAGCAACTCAGTAATTTGTCTTTAGAATTGGCCACGTGGGATTGTCGTTTAGAAGTGATTTAAGCGTTGTGGCCAACCTTTTTGTTCCCTCCCTTGCCAAGGGGAGGGTTAGGGGTCAGATTTTCGATTTTTTACACCAAAAGGTTGGCCGCAAACCGACCCCCTCCCAGCCTCCCCCTTAGCAGGGGGAGGGGCTAAATCCACACAGTTCTAAGGACGCATCATGAAATTAAAATTTGAACACCAACAATATCAAATCGATGCCGTGCAAGCCGTCGTCAAAGTGTTTGCAGGCCAACCTAAGACGGACAGCCCGTTTGGTTTGGCCAGCGAGCAAGGCAGCGCCAATTATTCTATCAAGGGTCTAGCCAATGCGTTGATCTTATCCCACGACCAACTCTTAGCCAATGTGCAAGCCGTGCAAGCGGCCAACAAAGTGAGCGTGTCAACCGCTTTAATCGCATTGGAAACCAGCCAAAAAATATCGCCCAACGCAGAAGAAGCGACCGAAGCCGCTTGCCCCTACAACTTTAGCGTGGAAATGGAAACGGGCACGGGCAAAACGTACACGTTCATCAAAACCATTTACGAACTGCATCAAAAATATGGTTTTAAAAAGTTTGTCATTGTCGTGCCTAGCGTGGCCATACGCGAAGGCACGATGAAAAACTTAACCATTACGCGTGACCATTTTGCCAACGATTACGATCACGTGCCTTGTACCGTCACTTTGTATGACAGCAGCAAACCCAACCTTTTAAAGGATTTTTCTGAGGCCAATAACTTAAGCGTCTTGGTGATGAATATTGATAGTTTTACCAAAGACAATAATAAAATTAACCAAGCAGGCGAGCGATTATTTGCCCCGATTAAATACCTACAATCAACCAAACCGATTGTGATTGTGGACGAACCGCAAAAGTTTGATACCGACATACGCCGCAACGCCTTGATGAATTTGCACCCTTTATGCACCTTGCGCTATTCCGCCACCTTGGACAAAAAACACCGTTACAACGTGTTGTATACGCTGAATCCTGTGCAGGCCTACGAGTTGGGCTTGGTCAAACAAATCCAAGTGAACGGTTTGACGGCCGACATCAATCAGAACGAGGCTTTTATCCAGTTGTTAGGTTTCGCCAACACCAAAAACACTTTGACTGCCAAAGTGAACATAGACGTTGAAGATAAAAAAGGCAATGGCGTTAAACGCAAAGCCGTCACGCTAAAATTGGGCGACGATGTCTATCAAAAATCAGGCTACCGCGCCGCCTATGAACACGGCTATCAACTCACCGAATTTAACGATGGCAGCATCACCTTTTCGAATGGCCAAGTCTTATCAATGGGACAAGCCCACGGCGGTCAAGGGCTGGGCGATGATGTCATGCGCGCCCAAATTGAACGCACCGTCAAAAATCACTTTGAGCGTTTGGCCAACTTAAAACCCATGGGCATCAAAGTATTGAGTTTGTTTTTTATCGACAAAGTGGCCAACTACCGAGCTTTTGATGAAGAAGGCAACGCGAGTTTGGGCAAATTTGGTGTCTGGTTTGAAGCCGCCTTTCAACGCTGTGCCAAAATGGAACAATACCGAGATTTGATACCGCATGGCGTCAGCGACGTGCATGGCGGTTATTTTTCGGGCGACAAAAAAGGCAAAGGCACAGCCGCCACAACAACGTGGGTAGACACCAAAGGCAACGTCGAAAAAGACAATGACACTTATGCTTTGATTATGAAAGACAAAGAAAGATTGTTGAGTTTAGACACGCCCTTACAATTTATTTTTAGCCATTCGGCCTTGCGTGAAGGCTGGGATAATCCCAACGTCTTTCAAATTTGTACGCTGAACGAAACCAAAAGCACAGATAAAAAACGCCAAGAACTGGGGCGTGGTCTGCGCCTCTGTGTCAATCAACACGGCGAACGCGTCATCGATAAAAATGTGAATCTCTTAACGGTCATCGCCAACGAAAGCTACGACAGCTTTGCCAAAAGCTTGCAAACTGAAATGGAAGAAGATTGCGGCGTTAAGTTTGATAAAAGAAAAATAATCGATCGCAATGGCCCCAAAGTTCGCATTACGAAAAAAACCTTAAACGCCGAAGAACAAGCGTTGTTTAACGCCATTTGGGCAAAAATCAATTACCAAACCACTTACCGCGTTAAGCTCGATACGCCAACGGTGATTGCCAATTGCGTTAAGGCTTTGAGCGATTTTAGCCAATATCCCAAAGTCTTGGTGCCAAAAATCCGCTCCGAAAGAGCCCGTTTTATGATGCAAAGCGATGGCATTCACACCACCGTCAATGCCACCGCCCAAATGGACAGCCAACAACAGCACATGGCCGTGCCAGATGTGTACGCTTATCTACAAAACCGCGTGCATTTGTCGCGCTCCAGCCTATTTAACATTTTGCACCTCTCGGGACGGCTGGGCGAATTGTTCATCAATCCCCAAGCCTTTTTGGATACCGCCATTGCCGCCATCAAAAACACCTTGCAAGCCTTAATGGTGGAAGGCATAGAGTACAAAAAAATCAATGGCAAAGTGTATGAAATGAGCTTGTTTGATGTGAATGAAACCAAAAATAGTCATCTCGTTTATCCACCCGATAACAGCCCTGCCAGCGTGGCCTTAACTAAAACTTTGTTTGAAGCCCAAGCGTTAACAAAAGATGAGCTAGAAAATTATGTGCCAACTGGAGAACCCTTTGCTTGCGTGTTGCCCGACAGCGAAGTGGAAAGTCGATTTGCCCAAGATTGCAGTACCGATGGACGCGTCAAATTTTTCTTTAAACTACCCAGCTCATTCAAAATCCCCACGCCGTTGGGGAGTTACAATCCCGATTGGGCGGTGGTATTTGAGGGCGATGCCCGTGTGTATTTTGTGGCAGAAACCAAATCGTCTTTGCTTGATAGCGATTTACGTGCCAGCGAAAAACATAAAATTGCTTGCGGCCAACTTCATTTTGAGTTAAGCGCCGAGGTGAGTTATTGCAAAGTCACCAGCTTGGAGGAATTGGGCAACATCGCGAAAAACTTGCCAAAAAAAGCAGAACCTAATTTACTAGGAGAGTTTTTATGAGCCTAACCCAAAATTTGCATCGTTATCACGCCAAATATCTCGCCCACGCCCTAAGCTTAATTGGGGCGAAAAGCGATGGGGTAGCCTCCATCGGCTCAACCGTATACAACGCAAAAGTGGACATCAATCCGCATCAAATCGAAGCCGCTTTGTTTGCCATGCAATCTTCTTTTTCAAAAGGCACGTTGCTGGCTGATGAAGTGGGTTTGGGTAAAACCATAGAAGCAGGTTTGGTGTTGTGCCAATATTGGGCAGAACACAAGCGCCGATTATTGGTGATTTGCCCCGCCACTTTGCGCGTGCAATGGGCGACCGAATTGTCAGAAAAATTTAATTTACCCACTTTGGTTTTAGACAAAAAAGTTCATGCGTCCTACAAAAAAGAGGGCAAAAATGTTTGGGCAGAAAAATCAATTAAATTGATTTCATATGAATACGCCCGAACGATAGAAGATGACATTCGTCAGGCAACGTGGGATTTGGTGGTCATAGACGAAGCCCATCGATTAAGGCGTTCCCACCTTGACACCAACAAAACAGGGCAATCGATCATCCGCTCGACTCAAGATTGTCGTAAATTGTTATTAACCGCAACGCCCTTGCAAAACTCAATGGATGATTTGTACAGTTTGGCCAATTTAATCGACCCTTATTTGTTTGGTGACCTTAAAACTTTCCGAAGCAAATACGGCGGTAAATTTGGCAAAACCACCGAATTACATGAGCGCTTAAAAGAGTTTATGCATCGAACCTTGCGCAAAGATGTGCTTGAATATATTTCGTATACCGAAAGAAGCACGTTAACCGAGTCTTTTACGCCATCAGAGGATGAGCATGCCTTTTATGAATTGATGTCCGAGTTTGTTAGTCGGCCTGACAGTTACGCCATACCCAAACGCCAACGCCATTTAATGCAATTGGTGCTGCGCAAAATGTTGGCCTCTTCATCGGTTGCGGTCATTGATACCTTGCAAAGTTTTGCGGCACGTCTACAAGGCTTGTTGGACAATAGAGTGGATTATCAAATTCATGCTTTCGAACGAGATAGGCCTAATCTATTGGCCGATAGCATAGAAGATGCAGGTTTGAGCGAGGCATTTGAGGTTGAAGACAGCGAAGCCACCGAGTCTGAAGACCAGTTGACTGTGCTCGATTTTAAAAAAATAAAAGCAGAGTTAGGTGAAATTCACGCTTTATTGGCCATGGCCAACCATTTGGGCGTGGATGCCAAAACCCATGCGTTAATAAAAGCCTTAAACATGGGGTTTAAGGCAATGGCCAACACGCCAAGCACTAACAAACCAGCCCAAAAAGCCCTTATTTTTACTGAATCCAGACGCACACAAACTTATTTGTTTGAGTATTTGAATACCCACGGCTATGCGGGCAAAGTGGTTTGTTTTAATGGTGGTGGCCAAGTTAGTCCACAAAACACGCTGATTTATGAAAAATGGTTGGCCGCAAACCAAGGGAATGACAAAGTGACAGGCACTCGTCAAACGGATATGCGTACCGCTTTGGTCGAGCATTTTCGAGACCAAGCCGTCATCATGATCGCCACGGAAGCCGCCGCCGAAGGCGTGAATTTACAGTTTTGTTCTTTGGTGGTGAATTACGATTTACCTTGGAATCCTCAACGCATCGAACAACGCATAGGCCGTTGTCATCGTTACGGACAAAAGCACGACGTGGTGGTGATTAATTTTCTCAACAAACGCAATGAGGTAGATAAACGCGTATTAGAACTCTTAACCGAAAAATTCAAGTTGTTTGAAAGCGCATTTGGCGCATCCAACGATGTCTTGGGTTTGATGGATGGCGACATTGATTTTGAAAAGAAAGTGCTGGCCATTTATCAAGAGTGCCGAACACCCGAAACCATAGAAGCGAGTTTCCAAGCTTTGCGCAAAGAAATGGAAGACAAAATTCAACAACGCATGGACAAAACCAATAAAACGTTGCTCGAGCATTTTGATGGCGATGTTCATGAAAGGTTAGCCAAAACCGTTGCTGATACTCAAGTTGTGCTTGATACAATAAGCAATCAACTCTGGCGTTTAACCCAATGGCAATTAGGCGCTTGGGCGCAATTTAATCAAGAAAACTTTAGTTTTAGGCTGTCTCGCTCCCCCGTTGAGCAAGCGCCTGCGGGTGTTTATCATTTACGAAGCACGCAATCCGCCACAGTCCATGAACAGCTAGAACAAGAACAACACTTATATCGACTCAGCCATCCTTTGGGGCGTTACGTCATCGATACGGCAAAAACACAAGACACGCCTATCGCGCATCTTGTGTTTGATGTGTCCAATCAAAGGCCAAAGATTTCGGCTTTAACCGATTTTGTGGGGCAGTCGGGTTATTTGATTTTGTCTAAATTAACCCTAAGCTATGGCGAACAAACCGAAGAATATTTATTGTTTAGTGGCCACACCGAAACAGGCGAAAAGCTTGGGCAAGACCGTTGCCAAAAATTGTTTGAGTGCGCTTGTTTATCCATGCAAGCCACTGAGGTTGATGCCACGGTTGAAAGCCGTTTGGTGGCCGATAACGAACAATTTCAATCGGCCCAATTAACGACCAGTAAAAGTGCTTTGGCTGAAGATCGTAAAAAAGCCATGGCCAGACTCGACGCTTGGGAAGATGACAAACAGCAAGCTTTGAAAAAAGTATTAGATGATATTAAACAAGAGATTAGGAGTTTAAGAAAAGAAAAAGATTTGGCCGAAACAGTAGAAGAGCAAGAGTCCATTAAGAAAAAAATTAAACAAAAAGAAGATGAGGAAGATAAAAAACAAAGAAACTTTTTTGACGAAAAAGATGCAATAAGAACACAGCGTAAAACTGTAGAGGACAGCTATGAAAAACGGCTTCAAGCAACAAAACACTCTGAAAGAGTGATGCTCATTCAATGGACTTTGCAATAAGCCACAACCTTGCGGCCAACCTTTTTCCCAGTTTTCGGGTTAAAAGGTTGGCCGCAAGGTTTATTCACCGTTTATTCTAAGGCTTGAGGGCCTTCTATGACGTAACGTTTGGCCAAATCCAATTGTTCGGGGTGGCCTAACAACACCAGCACATCGCCAACTTGCACCCTAAAATCTTCGCTAAGATTGACGGCTCTTTGTGCGCCACGGCGTACCGATTTGAGTTTGACGGGCAAGCCATGCGCGTTCAATTCGGTTAAGGTTTTACCGACCAAAAAATCATCGGCGGTCACGCTGACACTGTCCAAATGCCACGCGGCGCCATCTTCGGATTCGCCATCATCTGCGCTAAAAAAGCCCTGAAACAAACGGTAATGCTCGACCCGACACGCTTGCATCACTCGCGCGACTTGGCTGCGCGTGCGCCCCAGCTCCATCATGACTTGGCTGGCCATCATCAACATGCCTTCACGCGCATCACAAATCACTTCGTCCGCCCCTGCTTCGCGCAAGGCCGCAACGTCCACATTGTCGCTGGTTCGTATCATAATCGGCAAATCTGGCGCTAAACTTCTAACCACTTGAGTGATGTGCATCGAACTGTGCGCATCAGAAAACGTCACCACCAAGGCTTTGGCGCGTAAAATGCCTGCGGCAATCAACACTTCTTTTTTGGCCGCATCGCCAAACACCACCGAATCGCCTGCCGAACTCGCCGCCTTGACCCTTTCTGGGTTCAAATCTAAAGCAAAAAAATTGATTTTTTCCGCCTCTAAAATACGCGCCAACATTTGGCCACTGCGCCCATAACCACAAATCAACACGTGTTCATTTTTTTGCATGGTTTTGACTAAAATTTCATGCAAATTGACCGACGCTTGCATCCATTCGCCTTGGGCAAAACGCCGCGTCCAAGCGTGTGCATATTGAATGAAAAAAGGCGCAAGCAACATCGAAAACAAAATGGCCGCCAAAGCCGATTGTGCCAATTCATCGCTTAATAAATTGGCCGAACCAGCCGCCAAAGCCAACAACACAAAACCAAATTCACCTGCTGGCGCTAAACAAAAAGCGGCTTTCATGCTGTTGGGTACGCCATAATCCAAGGCTTTGCCCAGCGCCGCAATCACCGCAAATTTCACCACCAACAAGCCCGCCAATAAGCCCAAAATCAAGCCGTAATGGTGCGTAATCACTGCAAATTCAATTTTCATGCCGATGGTAATAAAAAAGAAGCCCAGCAAAATGTCTCGAAACGGGCGGATGTCTTCTTCCACTTGATAACGGTATTCTGTTTCGGAAATTAACATGCCCGCCAAAAAAGCCCCCAAAGCCATAGACAAGCCCAAACTTTCGGTAACCAAAGCCACGCCCAACGTGACCAACAACACGTTCACCATAAACAGTTCGCTGGAATGTTGACGGGCAATCAAATGAAACCAAGGCCGTATCAGTTTTTTACCCAAGGTAAACACCATCACCAAAGCCAACAAAATTTTTAAAGCCGCCCAGCCCAAATCTTGCCATAAGGTCGCGCCTTCCCCCGCCAAAGCAGGCAAAATAATCAACAACGGCACAACCGCTAAATCTTGAAACAACAAAACGCCCATCGCCATTTGCCCGTGGCGCTGGGTTAATTCATTGCGCTCGCTCAATAATTTGCTGGCGATGGCCGTTGAAGACATGGTAAAAGCGGCCGCCACAGCAAACGAGGCCAAAAAAGAATAACCAAGCGCCAACAACAAGCCCGTCATGGCCAACAAAGTGGCGCAAACTTGCCCCAAACCCAAACCAAACACCACACGCCGCATCGCCCGCAATTTGGACAAAGAAAACTCTAAGCCAATGGAAAACATCATAAAAACAATGCCAATTTCACCCAATAAGTCCACGCTGTGCGAGCGAGCAATCAAGCCCAAAACCGCAGGCCCCACGAAAAAACCCACCGCCAAATAACCCAACATGGGCGGAATTTTGGTCATGCGGCAAATGGTCACCACCAACACAGCGCACAATAAAATCAAAACCACTGGTGCTAAACCCAACATAAGCGCCTCCTCTTTTTCTAATCAAACCCACGCCAACCCAGTCATTTAGCCTTGGCGTATCGTGTACTGGCCTTTTCCCAACCATTTGTAGGTGGTTAAGGCTTCCAAAGCCATAGGGCCTCGGGCGTGTAATTTTTGTGTACTCACCGCCACTTCAGCGCCCAAACCAAATTCGCCCCCATCCGAAAATCGGGTAGACGCATTCACATAAACGACCGCCGCATCTACACCCATTTGAAATTGATGCGCGTGCGCAGGCGTTTCGGTCAAAATGGCTTCGGAATGCCCCGTGCCGTGTTCGGCCATGTGCGCCATAGCCGCCGTCACGTCGGCCACCACCAAGACATTGAGCGCCAAAGCCAAGGCTTCGCGGTCAAGGTTGGCCGCAAGCAAGGGTTGGACGTTTGCGCCTGCTGGCAACAAAGGCAAACTCAAAGGACAAGCGTGTAACACGACTTCAGGCAAAGTTTCGGCCAACAAAGGCAACAGCGTCGGCGCAATGGCCGCGTGTATCAACACCGTTTCCACCGCATTACATACCGTGGGGCGTTGCACTTTGGCATTGCGTATCAGCTGGGCGCTGGCGGCCAAATTGGCGCTGTCATCAACAAAAATATGGCACACGCCAATGCCGCCCAAAATCACTGGCATGGTGGCTTCAGTTTGGCACAGTTTTTGCAAAGCCGCACCGCCGCGCGGAATCAACATATCCACGTATTTATCCAATTTTAACAAAGCCATCACCAAGGCTCGGTCAGGGTCTGCAATCATTTGCACGGCGGCCGCTGGCAGTTGCTCCGCCACCAACACTTTTTCTATAAGCTGCATTAAGGCCAAATTGGTGTGTTTGGTTTCTTTGCCGCCGCGCAAAATCACCGCATTCCCCGTTTTTAAACACAAACTCGCCACGTCTATGGTGACGTTGGGACGGGCTTCGTAAATCACGGCCACCACGCCCAAAGGCACGGCCATTTTGCACAACTGTAAACCGCTGGGCAATTGCTTGTCGTCCCAAATTCTGCCAACAGGATCGGGCAACCGCGCCACGCGCCGCACGTCTTCAATCACCCCCAACAAACGCGCTTCAGTTAACAACAAACGGTCTTGCATCGCCGCTGACAACCCCGCTTGCGCGGCGCTGTCGGTGTCCAAGCGATTGGCCTGAAAAATGGTGCTTTGCTTGCCCAACGCGGCATCCGCCAATAAAGCATCAGCCAAAGCGTCCAACAGCTGTGTTTTGCGAGCGCTGTCTAATAAAGCCAATTCATATGCTGCGGCACGTGCCGCTTTGCCCATTGCGTTTAACATACGCTGCCCTTTCCTGTCATAAAAAAATGGGAACTCTATCCGTTATACCCTTTGCGGCCAACCTTTTTCCCTCAAAAGGTTGGCCGCAAAGGGCTTGCAAGCAGTTACATCATCTAAGCGACTTTACGCCCCCAAACGACATAGCCATAAAAAGAATTGAGCAAATAAATGCTCCACATCACTATCATTTCTATCGAATCAGTGTGTATCGCATCGGTGTAAATCCACAAAGCCAAGGTCATCAAATTAATGGCTATCCACAAAACCCATTGCTCGCGATAACGTCGCGTCATCATATATTGCGCCACCACGGTTAACACGCTCACGCTGGCATCAAAAACGCGCATCACCACGGGTAAATCATTGGTGTACCCCTTTAAAGCCACCGCAATGTCGTTATAAAAAACAGTAGACAATAAAGCAATCGCCAACGCCGAACCCAAACTAATCACACCCAAATGTTGCATTTTTTCTGTAGAAACAACGGACTGCTCTACTTTCAGCAGCAATTCTTTTTTCCACAAATAATACCCAACCACTTGAGCTGGAACCAAAAAATAGGCATTTAAAAGCGCATCGAACAGCCAATTAGAACGATAAGCCACCGCCGCGTAACTGGCGACCGCAAGCACGCCCACATGAAAAGTTCTGATGTCGCGTCGCGCGGCCAAAACGACACACAGCACGCCTGTCATGGCCGAAAATTTGACAAACACAGGCCACCAATCGGGCGATATCGTCGAATTTAAACGGTACATCAAACCTGAAACCAACACCGTATAACAAAAAAACCAAACCGTATCGCGCGTTAAACTGGCTTGTGTATCTCTGGGCGTGGATTTCATCGTCTTAAACCTCGGGCGTGTAACCTTGAATTGGCGCAGCGCCATCGCCATAAAAATACGCTTCTAGCTGCCCTTTCAAATATTGACGGGCGCGAGCATCAGCCAAACTCAAGCGATTTTCATTAATCAACATGGTTTGATATTTTAACCAGCCCGCCCAAGCTTCTTTGGACACATTGCCGTACAAACGTTCGCCCAAATCGCCAGGTAAAGGCGCAAAATCCAATCCTTCGGCTTCTACGCCCAATTTAATACACTGTACCATTCTGCTCATTTTGTAACTCCTTGTTGATTTTAAATAATTCCGTCAATTCAATAGTAAAAAAGCCTCCAATAATTAGGAAGCTTTTTTACAACGGTCATGCAAACAAATTAAGCAGCCATTGCTTTTACATGGCCAGACAAACGGCTTTTATGACGAGCGGCTTTGTTTTTATGAAACACGCCTTTGTCCGCGATGCGGTCGATGACTTTAACTGAAGTGCGATAAGTTTCTTGAGCAACGGCTTTGTCGCCGGCTTCAATTGCTTTTAATACTTTTTTAATCGCCGTACGGAAAGCCGTGCGTAAACTCGCATTGTGTGCGCGTTGTTTAAGGGCTTGGCGCGCGCGTTTGCGAGCTTGAGCAGTATTGGCCATGGAAAATCTCCTGATGTAAAATAGGTGGTTTGGTTGTTAAGCAAATGCCGCAACCAAATAAAAACATTAAAATGCTGACTTAAGATTATTGATAATTAAAGTATTTTTTACAAAACAGGGTCAAAAATACTTTTTAAAATTTATGTGATAAGCACTTAGGCCAACTTGATAAAACAAGCATTTTAATCGCTTATTCTCCCTTTGGCAAGTGCCTCGGTTCAATGTAAACTGTGCGACCTTGATATTTTTTGATGATTTTTTATCACTCGCGCTGCCTCAGGCTGAGTTTTGAACGCGGCCTTGTTCTTTTTGATGTTTTTTTGTTGGTGGCCAATTGACCTATGAACCTGCTTAAAACCCTTGCCTCTATTGGCAGTATGACTTTTTTATCTCGCATTTTAGGCTTTGTGCGCGACGCGCTCATTGCGCGGACGTTTGGCGCGGGCATGGCCAGCGATGCGTTTGTGGTGGCCTTTAAAATCCCCAATTTATTGCGCCGAGTGTTTGCCGAAGGCGCTTTTTCTCAAGCCTTTGTCCCCATTTTGGCCGAACACAAAAAACAGCGCACGCCAGAAGAAACCCGTTTATTTTTAGGCGCAGTCGCCAGCACGCTCACCTTATGTTTAACCGTGGTCACCGCCGTTGGGATGTTGGCCGCGCCGTGGATTATCGAATGGTCCGCGCCTGGATTTGCCAAAGACAGCACGCGCTTGGCCTTAAGCGGGCAATTATTGCGGATTACCTTTCCTTATATTTTATTGATTTCATTGTCTTCTTTTGTAGGCAGCATTTTAAACAGTTACAACCAATTTTTTGTGCCTGCGTTTGCGCCCACTTTGTTAAACATTTCGTTTATTGTATTTTCTGTTTTTTTGGTGCCGTATTTTGATCCGCCAATTTTGGCTTTGGGTTGGGCAGTTTTTGTGGGCGGTGTCTTGCAATTGGCTTATCAATTGCCTTATTTGTTAAAAATAAAAATGTTCCCGAATTGGCATTTTAACCTAAAAAATACCGAAGTTTGGCGCGTCATCCGCCAAATGGGACCAGCCATTTTGGGCGTTTCTACCGCACAAATTTCTTTGTTAATCAACACGGCTTTTGCTTCTTTTTTGGCCGCAGGCAGCGTGTCTTGGATGTATTATGCCGATCGTTTGATGGAGTTTCCAACGGGCGTGTTGGGCGTGGCTTTGGGCACGATATTATTACCGTCTTTATCCAAACACGCCGCAGGCAAAAGCACCGAAGAATTTTCAAAATTATTGGATTGGGGCTTGCGCTTGGCCTTGGCTTTGGCCGTCCCTTCTGCGGTCGGTTTGGCGGTGCTGTCCAAAGCCTTAATTGCCACTTTATTTATGTACGGTAAATTTAATGCCCACGATTTGGTGCAAACGCAATACGCTTTATTGGGCTATACCGTTGGTTTAACGGCGCTTATTTTGATTAAAGTATTGGCACCTGCCTTTTATGCTCGCCAAAACATACGCACGCCCGTGCGCGTTTCTATGCTGACTTTGGGTGTCACGCAATTGCTCAATGTCTATTTTTTCTTTTTTACGTCTTTTGCTCAAGCGGGTTTGAGTTTGTCCATCGGATTGGCCTCGTGCTTTAATGCCAGCATTTTGTATTATTTGTTGTTAAAGTCAAAAACCTATCAACCCCAAACGCCGTTACGCCCTTTTGTGGCCAAATTGTTGCTGGCTGTGTTTGGCATGGGCCTTGTGTTGTTTGGCTTAGAATCGCTCTTCAACATACAATGGGAAACCCTGAGCGCCAGCTGGCGCGTGTTGTATTTAAGCGGTTTAATTGGCGCAGGCGTCAGTGTTTATTTTGGCCTGTTATTTGCTTTGGGCTTGCGTCTTCGCGACTTTAAACGCACCGAACTCAATTAAACGTTAAGCCTGACATCAAAAATTTTGCGGCCAACCTTCTTCTCGATTCTTTCGACAAAAAGGTTGGCCGCAACGTTTTAAACATGCGTTAAAAAATAAGCTTGCGCGGCCGCAAGGTCACGATGAATTTGAGCTTCTAACGTGGGCCAATCGGCAAATTTTTGTTCGTCGCGCCATTTGTGTAAAAAAGTTACCGTCAAACGCTTGCCGTACAAATCAGCATTAAAATCAAACAAGTGGACTTCCAACTTGTCGGTTAATTCTTGGCTAACGGTGGGATTTTTGCCCAAACTGGCCACACCGTTAAATTGCCCCAAGGGCGTTTGGAGGCGCACAAAAAAGATGCCTTGCAACGGCGATTTTTTCATAGGCAAATGCACATTGGCCGTAGGAACGCCGATGGTGCGTCCCAATTGTTGGCCGTAATGCACTTTGCCCGACAAACTGTAAGCGCGCCCCAATAATTGCTGGCTTAAGGCCAAATCACCCGCCATCAAAGCCGCACGAATGCGCGAGCTGGCGATGCGTTCTTGATGGTTTTGGCAAGCAACCACGGGCATTTTGTCGGTCACAAAGTGTGGATTTTGGCTTAAATCATCCACCGTGCCTTGCCGATTTTTGCCAAAACAAAAGTCTTGCCCAACCAAAACCAACTGCGCGCGCAAAGCTTGTACCAAAACTTGATTAATAAAATCCATGGGACTCAATTGCGTGAATCCTGAATCAAAACGCAGCACCAGCAGCACATCCACCAAGCCCGTTTGACGCAAAAAATCGACTTTATCCCGCAAACCCATTACCCGAGTGGGATAAGTTTTCCCCGACAAACGCGCAAAAAATGCCCGTGGATGTGGCTCAAAAGTGAGCAACACCGTTGGCAAACCGCGCGAGCGAGCCTGATTCGCCAAGCGTTGTAACATGGCCAAATGCCCCAAATGCACGCCGTCAAAATTGCCCATGGTCACCGCAGAAGGTTGGCCGCACCAATGTTGGGCTAACTGTTGAGCTTGAGTGATGATGACTTTCATCACAAAGGCTCAATCGGGTTCGTTTGCACGATGGGCAAATCCAATTTGCGCCGAATCGCATTCAAATAAATGGCGATGTCCATTGGGGTTTGCGTGCGTTGCGCTTGCCAAATCATTTCCACCAAACCGTCCATCATTTCATGTTGCGCGTCATGTCCCGTTGCATCGCTGGCATATTTGATGCAACACAGGCGATACAATTCACGGATGCCAAAAGGCTGGTCTATGCTCAATTGCTCATCAATGGCCATGTGCAAACTCATGTGCAAAAAAGGATTGGTCTCGCCCAATTCGGCAGGCCATTCTTGATCTTTATAGCGTTCGGCTTGATTCAACAAACTATGATATTCGGGATGCGCTTGCATAATTTGGTAAGCCATGTTTTCGGAAGCCGCCAAAGGCACTTTGTCCTGCGCTTTTTGCCAAGCACTGAAAAAAAATTGACGCGCATCGGCGCGTTCGGGTTGAAATATCATGTCGTCTCTATTCTTTTTTGTATGAAAAACCAAGCCCTGATTGTCGCATTTTTAAGCAAAAAAATCAAAAGAGCGTGTTAGAATCGTTCTCTTAACCATTTCAGTCAGTTTTTATTAAAAAGGAAAGCAACATGGTACTGCAACAATTGATCATCGAAGACCTTCAACACGGCACAGGTTTATCGGCCGACAAAGGCCAACGCATCACCGTGCATTATCGCGGCACGTTAATGGATGGCACGCCGTTTGATGCCAGTTATGACCGAGGCATGCCTTTTGAATTTAAACTGGGCGCAGGCCAAGTCATACAAGGCTGGGACGAAGGATTTCACGGCATGAAAGTGGGCGGCAAACGCAAATTATCCATCCCCGCCGCCATGGCTTACGGCGCACGTGGCGCAGGTTCTGTCATTCCACCACACGCCGATTTACTGTTTGAAGTCGAATTATTGGCCATAGACTGACTTTTATATCAGCCCGTTAAATGGCCTTGCGGCCAACCTTTTTAGCATAAAATTCGCCTAAAAAGGTTGGCCGCAAGATCGATAAGGCACTTTTATTTTTGAAATACCACGCTCATTTAAGCAGGCTTCCAATAATTATTAGCAGCCGCAATGGTTGCAAATTCAACCGCAACGGTATGCCCAATCGCAATTAACATGGCGGCATCATTGGCGTAAACATCTCGTAATTTACCTCGAACCACTTCATCTGGTTGAGTTGTTTTAATAATCAACCTAGCCATTTTAATGGCCAACTCGCGACCTTCCTGTGGAGAATTAGTTATTAAAGAATTGTTTGGCACTAAACTCATTTTAGTTCTTTCATATTTATAGTTAAAAACTTATTTTACATATATCTTTAATGGAATGTCAACCGAATCTGTATTAATAATATTTTTTAATATGATGCTTACCCCCATCGCTTACCTTGATTCGCCTTACAAAGAAAAATTTGGCACGCCACGCCAACCTGGGTTGGTGGCCGATATTGTTTCCAAAGTCATTTTGGTACCGCCTTTTAACGAGCCCGATGCGGTACGTGGCTTGGCCGATTTTTCGCACATTTGGCTGCAATTCATTTTTCATCAAACTCAAGCCAGCCCTTGGCAAGCCTTGGTTCGGCCACCTCGGTTGGGCGGTAATAAAAAAGTGGGCGTATTTGCCAGCCGCGCCACACATCGCCCCAATGCTTTGGGCTTGTCTTTGGTACGATTATTAGAGGTCGATGTCACACAAGGCGTAGTCTTAACCGTGGCAGGTGCCGATTTAATCCACGGCACGCCCGTGGTGGACATCAAACCGTATTTGCCGTTTGTCGAAGCCAAACCACACGCCAAAATGGCTTATGTCACAGGCGCGCCGCCGTTGTTGGCCGTGCATTGGAGCGACCAAGCGCTGGCCGATTTGCAACATTACCAGCAAACTTTGCCCGATTTGGCCGCGCTCATTACGCAAGTTTTGGCGCAAGATCCTCGCCCAGCCTACCATGAAGACCCCGAACGACTTTATGGATTGGCTTTATTTGATTTTAATATCCGATTTAAAATCAATGAGTTTGGCGTCACCGTTGTGAGCATCAACACCGCAGTTTAAGCATTTATTTTTTCAACTCAAAAAAGGAAATGGTATGTCTATTCAAAACATAGTGTTAGCTGGCGGCTGCTTTTGGGGTGTGCAGCATTTTTTTAGTTTGGCCAAAGGCATCGTCAACAGCGAATGTGGCTATGCCCAAAGTCAACAAGCTGCGGTCACGTATCAAGAAGCTTGCGCCCAAACGCTCAATGCGGTGGAAGTCGTCCAAGTGACTTACGACAGCGCACAAATTTCTTTGGCGCAAATTTTAGAATACCTTTTTCGCATCATAGACCCGACTTCGCTCAATCAACAAGGCGGCGACATCGGCTTGCAATATCGCGTGGGTTTGTATTACGACAACACGCCAGAAGGCTTGATGCAAGCGGACATTGCACATCAATTTGTGGCGAAAAAGCAAGCCAATTATGCCAAACCTATCGTGTTTGAAATAGAAGCGTTACAGCAATACAACTCGGCTGAAGATTATCATCAAGCGTATTTGGTCAAAAATCCAACGGGATATTGCCATGTAGACATGAAAAAATTATTGCCCCACGAACGCAAATAACCCAGACTTTTACTCGCGCAAGGAGAACCCCTCATGCAATTGCCCGATCATTACAGCCCCATCGCCAAAGAAATGGCTTTGACTTTGGTGGAAGGTTTTAATCAACATTACAGCCGTTTTCGGGCGTGTTCTGCTCAAGCCAAAGGCTTTTTTGAACAGGCCGATTGGCACGGTACGCAGGCCGCCACCGCCGAACGCGTCACTTTTTACGATTACCGCGTGGCCGCGACCATACAACGCTTAAAAACAGAATTGAAAGCCGATTTGCAAAGTGACGACACTTGGCAACAAACCAAACTGTATTTTATTGGTTTATTGATTAATCACCGTCAACCCGAGCTGGCCGAAACATTTTTTAATTCAGTGTGTTGCCGAATTTTGCACAAAGATTATTTTAACAATCATTTTATTTTTATTCGCCCAGCCATTTCCACCGAACACATCAAAACCGAAAAGCCCGCTTACCGTTCTTATTATTTAGAAAATGGCAATTTAGGCAGTTTGATTCAACGTTTATTGGGTGAATTTAATTGGCGCTGCCCTTTTCAAAGCATGGCGCGTGATACCCAATATATTATTAACGCGTTCAAAGAAGCCGATGCTTTTCCTGTAAAAACCGAACCCAATTTTCAAATTCAGATTTTGCAATCGGCTTTTTATCGCAATAAAGCCGCTTATATTTTTGGCATTTTAATCAATGGGCATACACAAACGCCCTTTGCCATTCCTGTGCTACAAACCTCCCAAAAAACGCTCATTGTTGATACAGTATTGCTTGAACCTTGGCATATCAGCATTTTATTTTCGTTTAGCCGTGCGCATTTTTTGGTGGACATGGAAGTCCCTTCCGCCTATGTTTCGTTTTTAAAACGCATGATGCCCAGCAAAACGCCAGCCGAACTGTACACCATGTTGGGATTGCAAAAACAAGGCAAAAATATGTTTTATCGCGATTTTCAGCACCATTTACAGCATTCTAACGACCAATTAACCATCGCTCCCGGTATACGCGGTTTGGTCATGTTAGTGTTTACGCTGCCCTCTTTCCCTTACGTCTTCAAAATCATTAAAGATGTGTTTGGGTCTTCTAAAAACATGGACAGAGCCACCGTTAAATCTAAGTATTTATTGGTAAAAAAACACGATAGGGTTGGCCGCATGGCCGATACTTGGGAATATTCTAACGTGGCGTTTCCCTTGGCTCGGTTTGATGCAGGCTTGCTGGCCGAATTGATGAGCTTGGCAAAATCCAATGTAGAAATCAAAGGCAATACATTGATTATTAACCATGTTTACATAGAAAGGCGCATGAAACCCCTCAACCTGTATTTGATGCAATGCAACGCCGAAGAAAAAGAACGTGTCATCATCGAATACGGTGAAGCCATTAAAAACTTGGCCACCGCCAACATTTTTCCAGGTGATATGTTGTTCAAAAATTTTGGCGTTACTCGTTATGGTCGGGTGATTTTTTACGATTACGATGAAATTGAATACATGACCGATTGCCAGTTCCGCGACATACCAGAAGCCCCCAATGAAGACTTAGAAATGTCAGGTGAGGTTTGGTATCCTGTTGGAAAATATGATGTTTTCCCCGAAGAATTTGCTACTTTTTTATTGGCCGACCCCGAAGTTCGGTTCACGTTTTTAAAACATCACAAAGACTTGCTGCAAGCCAACTATTGGCAAGGACGGCAAGCCCGCATACGCGCAGGCATTCTAGATGACTTTTTTCCTTACCCCGAAAGCGTGCGTTTTAAAAACCGCAACGATTGGGGGCGTTAAAGACCAACTTTAACTTAATTTTTAGTGTCTTTCGCCTTTGCGGCCAACCTTTTGCCCTAAAAATCAGGAAAAAGGTTGGCCGCAAAGTTTTTATTTAACGAGATCAAGACCGCTTTGACTGCAATTAAGCTTGGGGAGAATACAGGGTTTTAGGGCGCATCACCATGTCCACGTGTAAAATACCGCCATCAGAATAAGGTTTTCGCGTGGTACGCCTAAATCCTTGTTTATGGTAAATGGGCTCTTTGTCTAGTTGAGAAGACAATTTTAACTGCGTATGCGCACCAAAAAATTGCGTGCAATAAAAAACAGCTTTTTCTATCAACTGCTTGCCTAAACCAAGGTTGCGCAGTTCTGGCAAAATGACCACTCGCCCTATGCTGGCATATTGCGGATACTTTACCCCAACAGGTATTAACCGCGCATACGCCAACAACCGAAGATTGGCATCTAAACCCACCAAATGTAAGGCATATTTATCAATATCGTCTACATCATCATAGGCCGAATTTTGTTCTAAAACAAAAACTTTGCTGCGTAAGGCCAAAACATCATACAACAAATCAATGGTTAATTGATTAAACGACAAGCTATGCCAGGTGATTTGAGGCAATTGATGAACGGGAGAAATTTGCATGCCAATTCCTTTTTACAATTCCTTTTTTAATGAGCCTGATCGATTAGGCAAGCTTACAAACGCGACAACTCGGACTGCAAAGCATCAATGTTACGCATTCTATCTTTGACGAGATTACGCATTTTTTGAATCAAGTCGGCATTTTTTTCTCGTTCGGCTCGGCTTAATTCAACATTGGCTTCATTAAATGCTTTTTGTTCGTTATTCAATTCGGTCAACAAAATTTGACGGCGCGTGCCATCTCGAGCAGATTGCGGCACCGATGAGGTATTGATGACAGGCGCTGAACTGTTATTTTGCTGGGCTTTTTGTTGTGTTTTTTGTGGAACACTGGCCTGTTTTGTAGGGGTTGATTTTTGGGCAGGTTGTATCGTTGGTTTACGCGGCGTAGTAACTTTGTAAACTTGCGCCCCTTTCATAGGAATATTGGTAAACGTGATATTCCCATCGCTGTCTATGCTTCTGTATATCGATTCGGCCTGAACGCCGCCTTGAAAAACACAAAATAACAACGTCAGTTTCCAGCAAAAACTGCGATTAAATTTCATTTTATAAGCTCCATTTTATAATTTCTTGATTAAATTTTATTTTAAATAAATATTGATTTTTAATATTAATATTTTGCTAATTTTAACACACACTCGGCAGCTAAACGATTGGTATCTTGTTTTAATTTAAGATGCAACCCATGAAAGGCCTGTTCTATGTCGTTCGTGCGTTTTTTATCTTCATACAAAGCCACCATTTCCGCAACAATAGACAGACAGGTCGCTTCTTCTTGCAACAGTTCAGGCACCAAAGTTTGCCCCATTAAAATATTTGGCAACCCAACAGGGCGCTTAATTTTATTTTTAACAAAATAATAAGTCAATGCAGAAATGCGGTAACTAATCACCATGGGGCGTTTGGTGAGTGCAACTTCCAAACTGGCTGTGCCACTGGTCACCAAAACCACGTCCGACGCAGTACTGGCAACATCGGCATGCCCAATCAATTTACGTATCGGCAAGTCACTAGCGTGATATTTTTGCAACAGAATATCAAATTGCAATAAAGTCGCGCGGGTCGCCAAAGGCACTAAAAAGACAGCCGTCGGATAACGAGCGAATAAAGCGCGCATCACCTCAAAATACAGCGGCAACATATAAGCCAACTCGCTGGTACGTGAGCCTGGTAATACCGCAAAAATAGGATCTCCACTGTTTAAACCCAAGGTTTTTCTTGCGGCCAACCTGTCAGCAACCAAAGGCAAATAACTGGCCAAAGGGTGACCAATATAAGTCGCGGCGATGTGTTCTTTGTCGTAATAAGCCACTTCCATCGGAAACAAACATAAAACATGATCTGCGGCTTGCCCAATTTTTTTCACTCTATCTTCACGCCAAGCCCAAATAGAAGGGCTAACATAATGAATGGTCGGTATACCCCCTTCTTTCAAGGTTTTTTCAACTGCCAAATTAAAATCAGGCGCGTCTATGCCCACAAAAACATCAGGGCGTTCGGCCAGTAAAAACTGGCTTATTCCCCGACGAATTTTCAGCAGTCTGGGCAAATGGCGCAACACTTCAACATAGCCTCTCACCGCCAATTGCTCTTGCGGCACAAAACTGGTCAAGCCGACCGCACACATCATCGGGCCGCCTATGCCCACAAACTCAACATCAGGCATACGATCTTTTAAGGCTTGCATCAATTGCGCGCCCAACACATCGCCCGACGCTTCGCCCGCAATTAACCCAACTTTTAACGGTTTTTTCATGGATAACACGCTGCACTTAATGTTATGGACAAAGAACAGCCTGTGGCCAACGTAACCACGCTGGCTAACCGTTGAGCCAAACTCACGCCATCCCGCGTATCACGCCAATCGCCTTCGTGAAAATGAAAATGAAAACCGCCTGATTTTGCGGCCAACCACATTTCGGCGCTGGCGGTGTGTCGATTCAAAATAAGAATCTCACCCGTTTCCAATTCGATATTTAAAACATTGCCATCTAAAAAAATATCGGCGTTTAAACTGTCCATTTGATGCTCAACTTCTTCAAAAATGGCGGCGCTCAACTGCATAAAAAGAGATTCGTTCATGTTAAAATAAAAATTCTGCCTAAAAGTCGAAAAAAAGTCGGTAGATGAAATAATGAAATCGATTAAGATAAAAACAATCCCCAATCAAAGAAAGTTGATTTTACCCTATGAAAACGAAGTCCATGAAAAATAAAAACATCAAGCTGATGTTATGTGCGATCTCTGCGGTCTATTTTTTAAGCGCTTGTGGCTATAAAGGGCCTTTAATTTTAGCGCCTTCAACCGAAAAGGCGAAGACTGAGCAACAACAAACCAAACCAACTCAAAAACAACAAAATGAATAAAATCAAAGTATTATTCATTTTACCAAAAAAATAGGCCGTTTTTTGTTAAAAAACGCAAAAATAATTTGTTGCAATGCACACAAACATCGATTTTTGTGGTTCAATAAAGTGCTTCGATATCTTTCTAAGCTTGTTGAACGCACTTCATCATCATTTTTATTTTTACGTTGTCACACAGGAGATCGGAAAATATGAGTACTTTGACCAAAGAGCAACGCATCGCCGCCATTCAAAAAGATTGGGATACCAATCCCCGCTGGGCTGGCATTAAACGCAATTATACCGCAGCTGATGTTGAGCGTTTAAGAGGTTCCGTCACGATAGAACACAGTTTGGCTCGTCAGGGCGCTGAAAAACTCTGGAACTATTTACACACAGAGCCTTATATTAATTGTCTTGGTGCCTTAACAGGCGGCCAAGCCATGCAACAAGTCAAAGCAGGTATCAAAGCCATTTACTTATCAGGCTGGCAAGTGGCCGCTGATAATAACTCTTCTATGTCCATGTATCCTGATCAATCGCTCTACTCTGTGGATTCTGTCCCTAAAGTGGTTGAGCGCATCAACAACACTTTTAAACGCGCCGACGAAATTCAACATGCCAAAGGTGTGCAAAAAGGCGATGCAGGTTACGTGGATTATTTTGCGCCCATCGTAGCTGATGCCGAAGCGGGATTTGGTGGCGTATTAAATGCGCATGAATTAATGAAAGCCATGATTAAAGCGGGTGCTGCTGGCGTGCATTTTGAAGATCAATTGGCTTCGGTTAAAAAATGCGGTCACATGGGCGGAAAAGTATTAGTACCGACTCAAGAAGCCGTACAAAAATTGAATGCCGCCCGTTTGGCTGCCGACGTGTCAGGCGTACCGACTTTGATTTTGGCCAGAACCGATGCCGAAGCGGCGGATTTAATTACTTCAGATGCCGACGATTACGACAAACCATTCATTACTGGTGAACGTACTGCAGAAGGCTTTTATCGGACGCAAAATGGTTTGGCGCAGGCCATTGCTCGCGGCTTGGCTTACGCGGAATATGCCGATTTGATTTGGTGCGAAACGGGCACACCTGATTTAGAGTTTGCGCGTCAATTTGCCGAAGCCATACACGCCAAATTCCCAGGCAAATTATTGTCTTACAATTGCTCACCGTCTTTTAACTGGCGCAAAAACTTGGATGATGCCACCATCGCCAAATTCCAAAGTGAATTGGGTAAAATGGGTTATAAATATCAATTCATTACCTTGGCTGGTATCCATTCTATGTGGTACAACATGTTTGACTTGGCGCAAGATTACGCGGCCAGAGGCATGAGCGCTTACGTTGAAAAAGTACAAGAACCTGAATTTGCCTCGCGCGATCGGGGTTACAGTTTTGTTTCTCATCAACAAGAAGTAGGGACAGGCTTTTTTGATGATGTTACCACGGTCATTCAAGGTGGCAAATCTTCTGTTACCGCTTTAACAGGCTCCACCGAAGAAGAGCAATTTCATTGAAATCAATACCTTAAAATGAATTAAGCAATAAAAATCTTGCGGCCAACCTTTTAACCTAAAAATAGGGAAAAAGGTTGGCCGCAAAGCCTTTAAGAAAGAATTTTTAGTGGGCAAAATTGGCTTGCATTTACGGCACTTGCCCCCAGTTGTGACGGCCACCTTCTTTTATCATAGAAAGCCACTCATGAACACAGCCTATCCTGTAACCAATCCTTTGTTAGATTTTACCGACTTACCAAGATATGCCGATGTGAAGCCCGAACACATCTCCCCTGCCATTCAATTTTTAATTCAAGAAGCCGAAAAAACGTTGGCGGAAGTGGTCAATAATCCAGAGCCAGCCTCGTGGGAAAATACAGAATGGCCTTTATTGGCCATCACCGAAAAACTGGGGCGAGCTTGGGGCGTTGTTTCCCATTTAAACATGGTTGTGTCTACACCAGAATTACGCGAAGCACACAATCTCAACCAAGAAGCGGTCAGTATTTTTTATACCGCCATGGGGCAAAATGAGGCGCTTTATGCCCGCTACAAAGCCATTGCGGCCAATCCTGATTTTGCCAAATTAAGCCCTCAACGCCAAACCGTCATTCAAAACAGTGTGCGCGATTTTAAATTATCGGGCGCAGAGCTAACAGGGCAAGACAAAGTGCGTCACGCCGAAATTGCCACCCGTTTGTCCGTGCTAGCGTCTACTTTTTCTGAGCACGTGCAAGACGCAACCGATGCTTGGGAAAAATACGTGACTTTAGAAGCCTTAGCGGGTGTACCTGCCGAATCGGTAGCGCAGTTTTTAGCACAAGCCGTGCAAGCAGGCAAAACCGATGGTCTATATCGCCTCACTTTGCAAATGCCTTGTTATTTGGCCATTATGCAATATGCCGACAATCGCGAATTACGCGAGGAAATGTATCAGGCCTATGCCCAAAGAGCATCAGAATTTGATGCGCCCGAGCGCGACAACACGCCTGTGATACAAGAAAAATTGGCCTTAGCCCGCGAGGAAGCCCTTTTATTGGGCTTTCAAAGCTACGCCGACTTGTCGATTGCCACCAAAATGGCCGATTCACCCGAAGAAGTGATTGATTTTTTAAGAGAATTAGCCAGTCACGCAAAACCAGCCGCCTTCAATGATAAGGCGCAATTAAGTGCTTTTGCAGCAGATAAACTACCAAAAGACAGCCCCTTGGCCGCTTGGGATTTGGCTTATTTTGCTGAAAAACTGCGCGAAAGTGAATACGCATATTCCGAACAAGAAGTGAAACAATATTTTCCATTGCCTCGTGTTTTGACTGGCTTATTCCAATTAATCAATGATTTGTATGACATTACTTTGCAGGCAGAACCCAAAGTACGCGGCTGGCATGAAGACGTGGTTTATTATACTTTGCACAAAAATGGGCAACTCATCGGCGGCGTGTATTTGGATTTATATGCCAGAGCTGGCAAACAACCAGGCGCGTGGATGAATGATGTTCGTGGCCGACAGCGCTTGCCTGATGGCACGGTGCAATTGCCCGTTGCGTTACTGGTGTGTAATTTTAATAGTCCCTTAAAAACAGAGGCAAGCACGCTGCCCAGCACGCTAAATCACGATGATATTATTACGCTTTTTCATGAGTTTGGGCATGGCTTGCATCATTTACTCACGCAGATAGATGAAATTGGTGTCTCGGGCATCAATGGCGTGGTCTGGGACGCGGTAGAACTCCCTAGCCAATTTATGGAAAATTTCTGCTGGGAATGGCTCATCATCAGCCAAATGAGCGCCCACGCTGAAACGCAAGCGCCTTTGCCTAAGGCTTTATTTGACAAAATGTTGGCCGCAAAAAACTTTCAAAGTGGCATGCAAATGGTCAGACAAATTGAATTATCTTTGTTTGATTTGTTGCTGTACCACACGCATCAACCGTCAGAAAATTGGTTGCCTTTGCTAGACACCATCCGCCAAGAAGTCGCGGTGAACTTTCCACCCGCTTACAATCGTTTCGCCAACAGTTTCAGTCACATTTTTGGGGGCGGCTACGCAGCGGGTTATTACAGTTACAAATGGGCAGAGGTTTTATCTGCCGATGTTTATGCAGCATTTGAAGAGGCCGCCTTATCCACAAAAATCGATACGCAAACCGAAACTTCCGTGCATCGTGCCATGGGCGAGCATTTTTTAAAAACGCTCTTATCTCAAGGTGGTAGCCGAAAAGCCATGGACTTATTCATTGATTTTAGGGGGCGTAAACCTGACAATACTGCGCTGTTAAAACATTCAGGCTTGTTGGTGAAAGTCTAAAACGCATCAACATTTAATTTTTTTAACTCAAAGGGAGCATAAAGTATGGAAAGTATAGGAACATGGTGGATGTGGGCTGGTTTTGGCCTATTTGTTGTGCTGGCCATCGCGGTCGATTTACTGGTAATGGAAAAACAAGGGGCTCATAAAGTCACCATCAAAGAAGCCGCTTGGTGGAGCGTACTTTGGTTTGGTTTGTCTTTTGTTTTTGTCGGCTTGTTGTGGTGGTATTTAGATGTCAATCAAGGTCGACAAGTGGCCAACACCGTCTCTATGCAGTTTATTACGGGGTATTTGGTCGAAAAAAGCCTATCGATAGATAATATTTTTGTCTTTTTGATGATATTTACCTACTTCGCCGTGCCTGCTGAATCCCAAAAACGGGCCTTAATTATTGGCATCATCGGTGCCATCATTTTGCGTGCCATTTTAATTGTTGCGGGCGCTTGGTTATTGGCTCAATTCCATTGGTTATTGTATGTTTTTGGCCTATTTTTGGTCGTAACAGGCGCTAAAATGTGGTTTGCCGCTGGGAAAGAACCCGATGTTGAATCCAATCCAGTTCTTAAATTACTGAAAAAGAAAATTAAAGTCACGACTGATTTTCATGGCGAAAAATTGAGCGTCATGATCAATGGTGTGAAACATTACACCCCGCTTTTTGTCGTCTTAATTTTAATCGGCACGACAGATGTCATTTTTGCAGTGGACAGCATTCCTGCCATTTTTGCGATTACCAAAGACCCTTTTATCGTCTTAACTGCTAATATTTTTGCCATTTTAGGATTGAGAGCGCTTTATTTCCTATTGGCAGATTTAGCCGATCGCTTTCACTTATTACCTTATGGTCTTGCACTGGTGTTGATTTTTATTGGTGCAAAAATGCTGATGATCGATTTTTATAAAATCCCAATTGGCGTTGCTTTGATGGTTACCGCTTCTTTGATTGCCAGTTCTATCGTCATTTCGATTTGGCATACGAGAAAAAAATAATCTCTGTTAAGTAAAAAAGACATTGAGGCCAACCTTTTACACTCAAATTACAGTGTAAAAGGTTGGCCTCAATATTTTAAAAATTCAATAATAAATAACTAAATGCCTAGTTGGCGGTGACGCAACAAAACGGATTCTGCTGCAAAGCGTTGAGCCAAAGTTTCGGCAATAAAAACCGACCGATGTTGGCCACCTGTGCAACCAATCGCAACGGTCAAATAGCTGCGGTGTTCGGCGGCAAAAGCGGGCAACCATTTTCTAACATAAGCTTCAATATCGGCAGTCATTTCATGCACCGCAGATTTGTCAGCAAAAAAATCAATAATGGCTTGATCTTGGCCAGTTAAAGAACGCAAATTCACCTCGTAATACGGATTGGGCAAACAGCGCACATCGAACACAAAATCGGCATCTAACGGCACGCCATGCTTAAAGCCAAACGACTCAAAAATTAAATTCACGCGCTGTTTGTCGCCGTGAATAAAACTTTTTATCCATGTTTTTAATATGTTAGAAGAAATATGACTGGTGTCAATTCGCGTCCCTAATTCGGCAATATGTTCTAATAATTCTCTTTCTTTGTAAATACATTCAGCCACGGTCAAACCCGTATGCGACAAGGGGTGACGGCGGCGCGTTTCGGAAAAACGTTTTACCAACACCTCGTGTTTGGCCTCTAAATACAACAATCGCACGTCTATGCCGTTGGCTTTTAATATCGCCATTTTGCTGGGCAAAACAGTCAATGAAGCTGGGCTGCGTGTGTCTATGCTAATGGCAATGCGCCCGCCATGTTCGGCGTACAATGCCAAAGCATCATTCAGCAAAGCTGCTGGTAAATTATCAACGCAAAAAAAACCTGCGTCTTCTAATGCATTCAGCGCGATGGATTTACCCGAGCCCGACAGGCCGCTAATTAAAATCAGTTGTATCATTTTGGGTTTGCATATGGTGAGTGTGTCGCTCTAAAAATTCACGCGTGCCATCAATGCCGCGCAACTGCATGACATAACTGCGTACCGCCGCTTCCACCAGCACCGCTAAGTTGCGGCCAGCGGCAACAGGCAAAGTCACTTTTCTAACCGCAACCCCAAGTATGGTTTGCGTTTCAGCTTGCACACTAAGCCGATCTAAAGTTTTCATGGCATGATCATCGGCTCTCACCAAGTGAATAATTAAGCGCACTGTTTTCCGTGGACGTATGGCCGTTTCGCCAAAAATCCGTCGTATGTTTAAAATACCCAAGCCACGCACCTCAAGAAAATCACGCAACAAACTTGGGCAACGAGCCTCTAAAGTATCCGGGCCTATGCGATAAATATCCACCGCATCATCAGCAACCAAGCCATGCCCCCGAGAAATTAATTCTAGCGCCAATTCACTTTTACCCATGGCGGACTCACCTGTAATCAACAAACCGATTTCTAAGACATCTAAAAAAACACCATGCACCACAGTTGAAATGGCCAATGCGCGAGCCAAATACAGCCGCAACATATCCATTAAAAAAGGGCTTTCTAAAGGCGTGCTCATTAAGGGGACATTATGAACATGACACAAATCTCGCAACACGGGCGGTATCGGCAAACCGTTGGCGACTATCATGACTGCAACATTCAGCTGCAACAATTTATCCAAAGCGGTCGTTTGTTCCGCGCTGGATAAGTCATTTAAATAATCAAATTCAGCTTGCCCCAACACTTGCACGCGATTGGGGTGTATGAAATTCAAATGACCGACCCAAGCCCGATTCGATTGAACTTCATCATGCGTGATTAAATTATCCGCGCCACTGGTTCCGGCCACCCAAGTTAAATTTAATTTATGCTGGTTGTCTTGATAAAGTTTGCGGATAAAAAGCTTAGGCATGATGATCCCAATGTTGCAATAAGCTCAAAGTCGTCGCCACATCAGGCGATTTTAACAAGGCTTCACGCAACTGGCGGCTAGAAAAAAGTTGTGCCAATTCAGACAATAACTGTAAATGTAAATCGGTGGCCTGCTCGGGCGCAAGCAACACAAACAAAAGTTGCACTGGTAAATCATCAGGTGCATCAAACGCAATCGGCGTTTTTAAGCGCACAAAAACACCTGTGACTTCCTGTATGCCAGCAATCCGTCCATGCGGAATGGCCGTCCCCTGCCCCAAACCTGTGGAGCCGAGTTTTTCCCTTTCCAGTAATTTATCAAAGACTTCCTGACGAGGAATGAAATTGACCGATTCAACCAACAAAGCAATTGATTCAAATAGGCGTTTTTTACTGCTCACTTCTAAATCCAGAAGAATATGATTTTTAGTAAGGGCTTGTGCAATAAGTGACATGGAAAATATCTCTTGGTAAGACGAAAAAAACGGATTTTACGTGAAACGAGCCAGATTTGCTCGGTAAAATACGCAAATAATCAAAACAACATCAAACTGAACAAGCTCAATGCGGCCAACCTTTTTATGTGGTTTTTAAATTCAAACCGCACAAAAAGGTTGGCCGCATGGCCTTATTTTTCCTGCATACGATATTCAACTACGGCATTATCAATCAGCTGTTGCAACCATTCTTGATATTGTTGTTCTGCTTTTTTTTGTGAAATTTGTTGTTTTGCTTGTTCAAGCTGTCCTTCGCCACCCGTCAGGCGACGTTTTTCGAGTAATTGAAAAATATACAGCCCTTCGGGCGCCACAATCACTTGGGTATGTTGACCAGCTGTCAAGGGATCGACCAAAGCAACCAATTGTGGCGGTATGCCATTGGCGGATCGCCAGCCCAATTCACCGCCTTGCGCCGCATTATTGGCTGCCGAATATTTTTTGGCTTGTTCAGCAAAAGGCAAACCTTTTTGAAGGTTGCTTAGAATTTGTTGCGCCAGAGCTTGCTGGCTGGTTTTGGTTTTTTCAGGCGCGGCAGGGGCAATCGGAATAAAAATGTTGGCCAAGCGATACTCTGCCGAATCTGACATGATTTGTGCGGCTTGATTCGCCTCGGCATCCGACACCGTCACGCGACTGTTCAAAATACGGCCACGCAAGCGTTCTATGGTGGCTTTTGTGCGAACGTCCTCCCTTAAATCAGCGTAAGTCATGCCTTCTTTTTGAATGCTGGCTTGTAAGCCCGCCAAATCCATTTTATTTTGATCGGCTACCGTCAACATCAATTTATCTAACTCTTCTTCCGTCAAGCTCGCGCCCGATACTTTTGCGTATTGAAGTTGAACTTTTTCTTGCACCAATTGGCGCATGACTTCTTGTTGTATCAATTCATCAGAGGGCAATGCCTGCTTGCTGTTAGACAAGTTTTTACGCACAGAACGGACACGATTATTAAAATCAATCAAGGTAATAATTTGCCCATTCACCACCGCCACCACGCGGTTAGCTGTCATGGGTTGATTGTTTTTGCTTGCCACCGGCGCTGTTTTTCCTTGAGACGTACTTTTTTTAGGAGCAGCGTCAACAGCATTCAAAGAAAGCACGAGTAAACTGGCCAAGCTCAACACCGCAAAGCGGCCAATTTTTTTATTTTGTGATTGGATAGTCATGTTTATTTTTCATCTTTTTGATAAACGGCAGGGCGATATCCTGGGATACTGACATTCAAGACATCCTCTAAACTGTTGCCTAAACTGCTTAAATCTCGCAACTCAAACTGAGCTAAATATTTGATTTTATATTCATCAACATTCGTAATGTAACGTTGGGCAACAAAACTCACTCCCCAACAACCATCATTGTAAGTCAATCCACCCATTTGCTCTAAAGAAACCTTGTCCAGCAATGAATGGTTATAACGAAAGACACCATAAAGATTGCGTGTAATCGGCCATTGTCCAGCCAAATCGATTTGTTTTTGTGGGCCAACCAAGCCCCCGTAACCAAAATCAGCTGCTTGGTCGTAACTGTAACGCAGACCTAAGGTTTTTCCCGCTTGAGGGTTGTAACGCAAAGCAAAACTGTATTCTTTGGTGTCAGCTATTTCTGAACTGTAATGATAATCGGCATTCAGCCGCCAACCTGTAAAAATGTCACCGCTGGCGTTTAAAATGGTATCACCCAAAGCCGTTGTTCTAGGAACCAATTGTCCCGATAAATTCAAGGCTTCTTCATCAAAATGATACAGTTGAGCCACCCCAACTTTCAGCCTGTCTTGCCCTGTTTTGCCATCAATAAATCGACTACTTAACGCAACAGTCACTTGGTTGGCCGCATTCACCCTGTCATCACCTGAATACACATTTTCATTAAACAATTGCGCCCAGCTCGTATCATTCACCGAAGTATCAAAATTAGGTAAATCAGTTTGAGTTTTGGGTGGTACATACAAGTAATACAAACGAGGTTCTAGAGTTTGTTTGTAAGGCACAGAAAAAAATTGACTTTCTTTTTCTAAATACAAGCCCGTATCTGTGCTAAAAATCGGCAATACGCGGCTCTCGGTCATTTTTTTGCCTTGCCCATCGGCTGCAATGGGGTTCTGACCTGAACTTAAATCATAATAAGTCGTGTGTATGCCCAACTTTGGTTTGATATAACCCCATGACGCATCTAGCCCTGTTAAATTCAAAGACGGATAAACCACAGCTCGCCCCCCCGTTTGCAAGGTTGGGTGGTCGAATTGGGTGTAGCTGCTGCGCAAATTCAAACTCAAATTTGGGCTGAGCTTTTTATCACCACTGGCCACAATAGAAGGCAACAAGGAATACGGCGAACTCTCATCACTTAAGGTTTGATATTTTTTGGCACTCACGAACACATTCAACCAATCCAAACTTTTAGTAACCCAAATTTCTTTCGCCAAATTCACATTGGTGGCACTCGAACGACTCCCAAAATCACCAAAATAATCCGCATCGGACACGCCTATGGCATCAATTCCCATAGACCAACCGCCACTAAAGGACTGCCTATGATTGACATTCCACAAATACCGCTGTGTCTCGGTTTCTTTATCATTGGGCATTTGTTCGGTATAAAGCTCGGTTTTAGAACTCGGGCTCAAATAGCGCATTTCAGCGCCCAACATTAAGCCTTTATGGCCAATATAACGCGGCGTCAGGGTAACGTCATAATTGGGTGCTAAATTCCAAAAAAAAGGAACGGTCAAGTCTAACCCATCTGAACCGACACCGACCGTCGGAAACAGAAAGCCCGTTTTTCGGCTCCCCGTTAAAGGAAAATCCATCCAAGGGGTGTAAAACACAGGTACGTCATAAAACGTAAAATAGGCATTCCTCGCTACTCCAACATTGTTTGCGTAATCGGCATCAATCGAGCTGGCATTCAAATACCAAGCCCCATCCCCCTCTTCACAAGTATTCGCCTTCACTTTATTTAAACGATAATAATTAGAGGCTTGCATTTCTATGCTGTTGCTGTGGCCTCGTAAAATGGCTGAATTGCTGTTCAGTACAAAATCGGCATCTTGCGCTGTGCCTGTTTGTTTGTTGATAAAATACTCTAAATCATGCGCAACAACGTTGGCTCCCGGTTTCGTCATCTCAACAGCATCGCCTGCTTTTAAACGTTCTTCTCCCGTTAACGTGTACTCCATCCACTCTGATCGAAACACTTGATCTTCGCGCACCAAAACCACATTGCCTTGAGCATAGGCTTTTTGTGTATCGGCATAATAGTCCATCAAATCAGCCGACAAAGTTTGGTTAAGTCGCCGCAAAACGGCATTACCTTGGGCGTGAGATTCTTTGCTATTAATCCCTTGCAAACGGTCAGCATCTAAAATGGTCATGCCTTCAGGCAACACAGGAACGGGAATTTCTGTAGCAACTGTTCCCTTTTTTTCAGGGGTTTTGGATACATTTTTTTTGGGAATATCACCATCAAGATTAGGGCTAACGCTGGCAGATAAACGCAGCAAATCAGTCACTTGGGCAATGGCGGCTTCACTATCAGGCGACGCAATGGCCGTGCCGTAAAGAGGCGATTCGCCCATAACATAGCAAGGAATAACCAAAGACAAGGCCGCCATTAAAGGACTCAAACGAAAAAAAGGCATTGCAATTACTCAAAGAATAGACGAAGCAACAGCAGGTAAAAGGCTGTGATTGATCTCGGTTAAAACTGTCAATGGATGGGCGGATTGAGTAATGGGTCGCCCAATCACCAAATAACTAGCGCCAGCCGCGCAGGCTTCTACGGGCGTTAAAATGCGACGTTGATCATCTTCTGGACTGGTCGCCAAACGAATACCGGGCGTAACCAACACAAAATTTTGTCCTAATTCAGCACGCAGCAACGGTGCTTCTTGCGCAGAACACACCACGCCATCCAGACCGCAACTTTGAGTTAACTGCGCCAAATGCAATACGTGAGCCTGCGGCGTCACTTGTATTCCAATGTCACTTAAATCTTGTGCATTCATGCTGGTCAGTACCGTCACTCCGATCAACAAAGGCGGTTTTTCATAATCGGCCAACGCCGCTTTGGCCGCCAGCATCATGTTTCGGCCCCCAGAAGCATGCACATTCACCATCCAAACCCCCATTTCTGCGGCCGCACGGCAAGCTTGCGCCACGGTATGAGGAATATCATGAAACTTTAAATCTAAAAAAACATCAAAGCCTAATTGTATTAATTGTTTTACAAACTCAGGCCCTGCAATGGTAAAAAGTTCTTTCCCTACTTTTAAACGACACAATTCGGGCGACAGTTGAGCGACAAACCTCAAAGCGAGGCTTTGGTCTGCAAAATCTAAAGCCACCAGGACTTTGGGGTCGGACTCTGCATTTATGTTAATCATCAATGGATTCATAATATTTATATTGTGATATTTTATCTAAAAATAGTTAAAAATAAGCTTTAAAAGCTTGCGGCCAACCTTTTTACGTTAATTTTTACGGTTACTCTTCGGTTAAATTGGGCGTAAAACTTTCCCATTCTGCACAAGCAGGGCAATGCCAAAAAAAGGTTCTTGATTTAAAATGACAGCGTTTACAACGGTGTACACTTAATTTTTGTGAATATTTTGAGACCAAACCTCGCATCAAATCGGCATCGGTTTTGGCTTCTACCGTCCAATTTTCAGCCATTTGAATTTCAACCAAACGGTATAAATTCATCAAATTAGGCCGACGCTGAACCGCTGCTCTAATCATTTTGACTGCGGCCAACCTGTCATCTTGCAAACTCATTTTTTCGTACAAAATCTCAACCAAATTCAACTGCGGAAACGTATGCAAATACCCTGAAAGACGCGCTAAGCCTTCTTCGGTCAACCCCAAACGATAATAGGCATTAAACAACCGTTCAGCCACCATGCCCAAATAATCGGCATTTTGTTGTTCTATGGCTTGCCAAGCTTCAATGGCCGCCGCATCATCGCCTTGAGCTTCAGCCACGTCACCCAAAATCATATTCGCGCGAACACACCGTCGATTATAAACAAACGCTTCTTTGATGAGCGATTTGGCGGTTTGATAATCGGTATGATAAAAAGCTGACTGAGCCAACTCGCAATAAAACTGCGCCACTTCGTGAGAAAAAGTATGCGCATCATCTCGCAAATCCGTGGCCATTTCTATGGCTTTATGCCAATTTCTATCTTGTTGATAAATCGATAATAAAAGACGTTTTGCCGATAAAGCAACATGGCTTACTTGCAAGGTTAGTAACAAGGATTCGGCTCTGTCGACCAAGCCTGATTTATGAAAATCTTGAGCCAATTCAAACAAAGCCGCATCGCGTTTTTGCCCCACCAAATCTGGCGTGTCTAGCATTTTTTGGTGCAAGCGAATCGCCAAATCATTTTCACCACGGCGACGATACAACTTCCCCAAAGTCAATTGCAAATCAGCATCGTTGGTTTGTCGCGCCATTTCAGCCAAACTGCGCGCGGCAACATCGGTTTGATTATCGACCAAAGCATCCAAGGCTTTAAAAAAAACCGTGGGCACGGCAGCGGCTTGTTTTAAAACCGAATTCATATCAACCCGTGCGGCCAACCAACCTAAACCAAAAAAAACAGGCAACAAGCCCAACCACCAAAGGTACAAGTCCACAATTTAATCCTTATCTTTTTTCTATTTCTATTGAGGCACTTTGAATACGTGGAGACACCTCAGGCTCTTGAGTCAAGCTTTTTTGCGCTTTAGATAATTCGGCCTTTAGTCGATTGATTTCGCTGCGTTTTTTAATAAACAGAGAAACCGTTGCCAACAAACCGACCAAAACGCCCCCAACAAAAAATAAAAATAACCAAAGAATGAGCGGCTTAGTCCAAGCCCAATCATTCATAATTGTTAATTGAACTGGCGCATCATTTTGCATGGCCAAGGCCAGCAAAAGGCCAATTAACAAAACTTCAATCACTCGAATCAAGGCGCTCATCATAATCTCCTTTGGGCTGAAATTTGCTATTTATCTGCCGTCCCATGCTTATTTTTAAGAGGTGATGCAAGTTTATGTTTCGGCTTGCGTGTCATCTAAAGTGGATTTAGGCTCGTCGCGTTCTTCAGTCAACAAACCGTATTCAGGCAAAGGCACGCTACCCGGTTCGACTATGTAAATTTTAATGGTTTTAAATAATAATTTGAGGGAACGCCCTGGTTTTCCATCGGCCGCTTCTTTACGGCAATTGCGCACATGAGTGCGCAGTTCTTGTATGTCACAGGCTGGAAAAGTTTCTATGAATTTAGCCACGTCTTCATCAGACTCTATCATGCGGCTGCGCCAGCGTTCTACCAAATGCAACCAAGCCGTGTGCAAGGTCGAATCGCCATTCAAAATAGCCAAGCGCTCTTCATAAGGTTGCACGTTCTCAATTTGACGCATGATTTTACCAATGTATTGCCCTTGACGCTCTTTCGCACCGTGATTGGTGAAGCGATTATAATCGGCAATCGCAATGTTTAACGTTTCGGGCAAAGAAAACCCTTTACGCTGGTCTTTGGACAAGGCAGCCAAGGCCAAACCCAACTTTTGCAAACGAGTCATTTCTATTTTTATGGACGTTTTGCTTGGGCCATAATCGGGCAAAACATCATCGTGTTTAAATTTTTTCTTAGCCATAACAACTTTTTAACTTTCTTTTGAGGTTGCTGTTTTGAGCTTTCAAAACCGCAACAAATGTCTTGTAAATTTTGTAAAAAACAAGGTGAAATACTTCAAGATTTTTGATCGAACTCATCAAACTTAGGAACAGAAACTGGCGCTGTTTTCTCTTCTTGAGAAGCGTCTTTGGCCTGTATTTTTTGATGAATATTTGTGTTTGCTTGACTGGAATGTGGGCGATCATCGTCCATTAAAATTTGATACGCAGGTCCTTTTAAATCATCAAACTGCCCCGATTGGGTGCTCCACCAAAACAAAAATCCAATCACAAAAACCAGCACCAAACTCACAGGAATCAAAATATACAAACTTTCCATTTTTTAGACTTACTTTCTGTGTTTTTTAATAAAAAATAAACACTTAAACTTTTACAAAGCTACTCATGACCGCCACATAAGGTTTAAAAGAAGAATAGACGGGCGCTATGATACACTAAAAATCACTTCCGTTTAGACTCTCTCGCGTCCTTTTCTGCGATTTTTAGTTCTATTTTTCCCTTATTAACGGCAAGCCGCCAGCGTAGAAAAATCATCGGAAATATGGAGTAACTGACTGTTTCCTTGTGCCAAATCATCCACTCGCCAAGGCCCAATCGCCACTCGAATCAAACGCAAAGTGGGCAAACCGACTTTGGCCGTCATGCGCCGTACTTGGCGATTTTTCCCTTCGACGATGGTCAATTCTAACCAACTGTCAGGTACGCTTAACCGAACGCGTATGGGCGGAATCCGAGGCCAAATATCGGGTGGGTTAATGCGTTGTACTTGGGCGGGCAAGGTGACAAAATCGCCTAAATCCACGCCATTTTTCAGTGCGTGCAATTGCGCCGCGCTTGGCTCTCCTTCGACTTGAACCCAATATGTTTTGGGCAATTTCGTTTTAGGATGGCTCACATAATGCTGCAAACCGCCGTGATTGGTCAAGAGCAACAACCCTTCGCTGTCGGTATCCAATCGCCCCGCAGGATAAAATCCTTTTTGTGGTATGTATTCGGCCAAAGTGCGGTGTTTTTCATGCGCAGAAAATTGCGTAATCACGCCGTAAGGCTTGTTAAATAAAATGATGTCTGCCATAAATATAAATCATCCCGTTTACTTATTTAGATGCTTAAACAACTTGCGGCCAACCTTTTTGTTTGTTTTTTAGGGTAAAAAGGTTGGCCGCAAGTAATCCAGTTGATTGTCTGACTGTTAAGTCGCAGAGACTTCTAGACTCAATTGTTGATAAAAAGCCAGCCGATACGCCAAGCGAGGATTTTCTTCAGCCGCCAATTTAATGGCGCAATTGGGTTCAGAAAGATGGCTGCAATTATGAAAACGGCACAAGCCTATGAATGGCCTAAAATCAGGAAAATAATGAATTAAATCAGTCGCAGGTAAATGGTGCAAGCCAAAACTTTGCAAACCAGGGGAATCAACCAAATGACTGTCCGCATCCAAGTGGTACAAGGTTGCGTGCGTGGTCGTGTGTTTGCCGCTGTTGAGTGCGGTTGAAATTTCTTTGACTCGCGTGTTGGCATGAGGAATCAGCACATTCGTTAAGGTCGACTTCCCTACCCCAGACTGACCAATCAACAAACTGGTTTGCCCTTGTAAAAAAGGCAATAAATCGCTCAAATCGCCCTCTGCCGCAGATAAAGTCAACACGGGATAACCCAAGGCACGATAACTTTCAAACGTGGCCTGCCATTTTGAGGTTGCGGGCAAATCGGCCTTGTTTAGCACAATTAGGGGCGCAATATTGGCCGCTTCGGCGGCAACCAAACACCGATTAATAAAATATTCATTGGGCGCGGGCTCGGCAGCCGTAACAATCACCAATCGAGTAACGTTGGCCGCAATTTGCTTGCTTTTAAAGCCATCTTGGCGATACAACAAACTGAAGCGCGGCGCAACCGATTCAATCACCGCTTGTTTGCCGCCGCCCAAAGTTAACTGAACTTTATCACCGCAAACGTAATCGTGGCGCTTGCTGCGGGTTGTGCAAACATAAATATGCTCACCCACTTCCACCCGAAACAATCGCCCGTGTGCCTGAACCAACAAGCCTTCTACCGTGTCGCCTGCTTGATGCATTTTTTTGTTACTCCCCATTGTATCCATTCAGATTAACCTTATTTCACGTCTGTATTTTTCGCTCTCCAGTTTCCCTTTAAAACCAGTAAAAAAGCGCGCTAACCATACCTTAATTTGCCATCAAAGGCAAACAAGCCTGTTATCCCAACCCTCTTCTCTCTGACGCGTCCTATTCAAAAACAGCTGTCTAAGGTAGAATATCCAACATTGGTTTTATTTTTAATTTACTAACGAGGTTATTATGAGCATCAAATCAGATAAATGGATACGCCGACAAGCATTAGAAAACGGCATGATAGAGCCGTTTGAACCCAATCAAGTCAAGACCGTGGACGGCAACAAAGTCATCAGTTACGGCACGTCAAGCTATGGTTATGATATACGCTGCGCTGATGATTTCAAGGTATTTACCAACATAAACAGCACGATAATCGACCCGAAAAACTTTGATGACTCCTCTTTTGTCACCGTATCAGGTAAGGGTTACTGCATCATACCGCCTAACAGTTTTGCGTTAGCCCGTACCGTTGAGCGCCTAAAAATCCCACGTAGTGTGTTGACCGTTTGTTTGGGCAAGTCCACGTATGCGCGTTGTGGCATCATTGTCAACGTAACGCCTTTTGAGCCAGAATGGGAAGGTTACGTGACCTTAGAGTTTTCTAACACAACGCCCTTGCCTGCTAAAATTTACGCCAACGAAGGCGTGGCACAAGTGCTGTTTTTTGAAAGTGACGAAATCTGTGATGTTTCTTATGCTGACCGTGGCGGTAAATATCAAGGCCAAAGCGGTGTGACCTTACCCAAAGCATGATTTTGCTTTAAAACTCAATCTATCGCCTCTAGGTTAGATTTTTATTTTATTTTTATTACGAAACCCTTCGCCATGATTGCACGCTCTACCGTCCGCTCTTTGCGTTTGATTTGTTATGCCTTTGCGTTCACCAGCTTAAGCGCTTGTGAACGCTTGCCGTCTATTTTTCAGTTTGGTGCCAATGATGAAAAAGCCAGCGAGGTGATACAAACTCAAGAAACTCAACACCAAAATCCACAAACGGCGATGTTGCTGCCCGATTTTACAAAATTGGTTGAAGAGCAAGGTCCAACGGTTGTCAACATTCAAGCAATTAAAGGTCGCCCATCCAGTGACTATGACTTAGGCGAATCGGAAACCAACGAAGATCCTTTTTTAGAGTTTTTCAACAAAAAACATGGCAATCAGCCACAGCCTCAAATAAGCCAAGCTTACGGCTCTGGATTTATTGTCAGTAAAGATGGTTACATTTTAACCAATGCGCACGTTGTCAGCGACGCCGCTGAAATTAAAATTGTGTTAACGGACAAGCAACAATACGCCGCAAAATTAATTGGTTTAGACAAACGTACGGACATCGCCCTTTTAAAAGTCGACGCACAAAACTTGCCTTCCGTTATTATAGGAAAACCCGAGCGTCTAAAAGTGGGGGAATGGGTTGCTGCCATTGGTGCGCCGTTCGGCTTTGATAATTCAGTCACGGCGGGTATCGTTTCGGCCAAAGGCAGAAATTTACGTGATGAAACTTACGTGCCTTTTATACAGACCGATGTGGCCATCAATCCAGGGAATTCAGGCGGCCCCTTGTTTAATTTACACGGTGAAGTCATCGGCATTAATTCGCAAATTTACAGTCAATCAGGCGGATTTATGGGCATTTCTTTTGCAATCCCAATTGATTTGGCCATGCAAGTGGCCAATCAATTAAAAGAAAAAGGCCATGTCACACGAGGTTTGCTTGGCATACAAATACAAGAAGTCACCCCAGATTTGGCGGCTTCTTTCGGCTTAGACAAGGCGCGCGGCGCTTTGATTGTCGGCGTCACGCCCAATTCTCCTGCTGAAAAAGCGGGACTTTTAGTCGGCGATGTCATCTTAAAAGCCAACGACAAAGACATCAATAATTCACGTGAATTGCCTTTCATTACAGGCAGTATGCAACCCAACGAGCAAGTAAATTTAAGCATTTGGCGCAACAAAACTGCCTTGGTGCTGACCGCTACTTTAAGCGAAATGAGCGCCGATACGCCTGCCCAAGGCCAATTAAGCCCAGATCCTACGGTTTTTCAATTGAGTAAAATCGGCTTAACGGTGAGCGAACTCAGCCCTGAAGAAAAACAGCAACTCAATATACAAGGCGGTTTAAAAGTTGAGCAAGTTGAAGGCTTATCCAAATCAGCAGGTTTATTCGCTGGGGACATTTTGCTCAAACTCAATCAAACCACCATCAAAGACATTAAAGTCTTTGAACGGGGGTTAAATGCAGAACAAGGGCCTATCGTTTTGTTGGTCTTACGCAATAATCAGGCTTTATTTTTACCTTTAAAACTCAATTAATCAAACACAAAAAGGTTGGCCGCAAGCACATAGGCTTTATTTCTAAAAGCTTTGCGGCCAACCTTTTTATTAAGAAAGCGATTAACTTCATGACCTTGTTAACCAACCAACCAGAAACCATGCCCGATAATAGCCAAGGTGTTAAGCACAAAGGCGAAGCAAAAACAGCACGGATTCCGATTAAAATCATTCCTTTAACTGAAAAACTGCGCAAGCCAGACTGGATACGAGCCAAATTACCAAATAGCGAAAAATTCAATGAAATCAAAGCCATTTTGCGTGAGCAAAAATTGCATACCGTGTGCGAAGAAGCCTCTTGCCCCAACATAGGCGAATGTTTTAGCAAAGGCACGGCCACATTTATGATTATGGGCGACATTTGTACGCGCCGTTGTCCTTTTTGTGATGTAGGGCATGGCCGCCCCAATGCCTTAGATGTCAATGAACCCAAACATTTGGCCGAAACAGTGGCGGCTTTAAAACTCAACTACGTGGTCATTACTTCTGTCGATCGTGACGATTTGCGCGATGGCGGAGCAGAACATTTTGCCGAATGCATCCGTCAAGTGCGTCTTTTGTCGCCCAATACCCAAATTGAGGTCTTAGTGCCTGATTTTAGAGGTCGTTTGGATTTGGCTTTGTCTATTTTAAGCGCCACGCCGCCTGATGTCCTCAACCATAATTTAGAAACAGCGCCCCGATTGTACAAACAAGCGCGCCCTGGTTCGGATTACGAGCATTCTTTGCAGTTATTACAACGCTTTAAAGTCAGTAATCCAAACGTCATCACCAAAAGTGGGCTAATGGTGGGACTGGGTGAAACCGACGAAGAAATCGAACAAGTCATGCGAGACATGCGCGCGCATGACATAGATATGTTGACCTTAGGCCAATATTTACAACCCACCGATGGCCATTTGCCTGTTTTACGCTATGTCACGCCTGATCGTTTTAAAGCGTTTGAAGCATACGCGGGTTCGTTGGGATTCAAACACGCCGCCGTGGGTGCGATGGTGAGATCCAGCTACCATGCCGACGAACAAGCCAATTTTGCCACCAAATAAATCCTAACCAAAATTTGATATTATAAATCATGACCATACATTTTCTTTCTGATCTCCATTTAGGAGAAGACACTCCCACGCTCAATGCCGAATTCATCAGCCGACTCCAAGCTTGGCAAGGGCAAATTGAAGCCTTATATTTGCTGGGTGATATTTTTGAATATTGGATAGGCGATGATGACGATGCGCCTTATTTACAGCCCATTAAACAAGCTTTGCGGGATTTTTCGGCACAAACGCCTTTGTTTTTCATGCACGGCAATCGCGATTTTTTAGTCGGAAAGGGTTTTGCGCAAGAAACTGGGGCACAATTGTTGCCTGACCCCAGCCCTTTGGTTTACGAAGGCAAATCCTATTTATTAAGTCACGGCGACAGTTTGTGTACCGATGATGAAACGTATCAACAATTTCGCCAAATGAGCCGTTCGCCAGAATGGCAGGCCAATGTTTTGGGGCAACCCTTAGCAACTCGTCGAGCCATGGCTGTACAAGCGCGAGGAGCCAGCGCCGAACATCAGCAAATGAACTCGGCGATGTTGGGCGATGTCAACGAAAAAGCCGTCAAAGCTTTGTTGCAAGAACACGGCTGGCCGACTTTGATTCATGGCCACACTCACCGCCCAACCACGCATTTTATCACCACCCCCAGAGGCTACAGTTTGCGCATCGTGCTGCCTGATTGGTGCGATTTTGCCCAAGCAGGCTACGGCACTTTAGATGAAGAGGGCTTTAAGTTAGTGGATTTATACCCAACCGCAGACAGCCTCGCCGATGACAGCGAAGAGGACGAAACGTAAAACATCATCCTATTATCTTGATGTCTTCAGCCCTTAAAACGCTTGTGGCCAACCTTTTAAACGTGAAAAAAGGTTGGCCGCAAGCCATTTAAGCCCTCAAAAAGTCACTTAACCCCATTTTTTTAAGGAGTAAGTTGGCAAATGATACTGCATCATTTGGCGTTAGATACGCCCTTGTTTCAGTGCTTCACTTACGCTCACCCGATTAAATTGGCGCGAGGGACGCGGGTGGGCATTCCCTTTGGACGCGGCGATAAATTAGTGGTCGGCATCGTGCTGGATCATCCTGAACAGCTCACTTTTGAGCCGAGCAAATTGCGCGACATCGCCTGTGTTTTTGATGAGCAAACCCCTTTGTCCGAAGACATTTTGGCCATGGCTGATTTTGCGGCCAACTATTATCACCACCCTATCGGTGAAAGTGTGTTTACCGCCTTACCCACCGCTTTGCGCGTCGCTAAAGTCGTTAAGCCAAAACGCCCTGTGCCGATTGGGCGCGATAAATTGCCTGCGCCAGAACTTGCCCAAGCTTTGCCCCTCAACGCCGAACAACAACAAGCAGTGACGCAGTTGATTGCCCAACAAGGATTTGGCGTGACTTTGCTGCATGGCATCACAGGCAGTGGCAAAACCGAAGTCTATTTGCAATTATTAAGCCATATCCTAGAACAAGGCCAACAAGCCTTGGTCTTGATTCCTGAAATCAGCTTAAGCCCGCAATTAATTGAACGTTTTACACAGCGTTTTCCCCATAAAAACATCGTCACTTTACACAGTCAATTATCAGACAAAGCCCGTTTTCAAGCATGGGCGGCCGCTCAAGCAGGTTTGGTGGACATCGTCATCGGCACGCGTTTGGCCATTTTTACGCCGTTGCCTCGGTTGGCTTACGTGATTGTAGACGAGGAACATGACAGCTCATTTAAACAAATGGACGGCTTGCGCTATCATGCGCGGGACTTGGCCATTTGGCGAGCGCGTTATCGAAATTGCCCTGTGGTGTTGGGCAGTGCAACGCCCAGTTTGGAAAGCTTAAATAACGTGCAACAAGGGCGCTTTGGTGTGTGCACTTTGCCTAAGCGAGCGCATCCTTTATCCAACTTGCCGCGCGTTGCGCTGATAGAAACGCGCAACCAACGCTTGCATCACGGCTTAACCCAAGCGGCTTTAGATGCTTTGGCAAACAATTTGCGCAAAACAGGCCAAATTAGTATGGTGTTTGTCAATAAGCGCGGCTATGCGCCTGTTTTGGCGTGTCAACAATGCGGCTGGTTGTCGAATTGCCCCAACTGTTCGGCCAAACAAGTGCTGCATTTAAAAGACCGAGTGTTGCGCTGTCACCATTGCGGCAGCCATGCGCCCATTCCACACGCTTGCCCCAGCTGCGGCAATCAAGACATACAGCCTTTGGGCGAAGGCACACAGCGTATCGAATCGGCATTGGCCGAGTACTTTCCACAGGCGCGCATTTTGCGCATAGACCGCGATAATACTCAAGGCAAAGACAATTGGGACATCATTTACCAAAAAATCAAACAGGGCGAAGTGGATTTAATCATAGGCACACAAATGCTGGCCAAAGGTCATGATTTTGGCTGTTTGTCTTTGGTGTTGATTATTGGCGCCGATGGTGGTTTGTACGCCAGCGATTATCGTGCCAGCGAGCGCTTGTTTGGTTTATTGACTCAAGTCGTGGGGCGCGCGGGGCGCGCCGAGCTTACAGGTCAAGTGTTGATTCAAACCCAATTGTCAGAACATCCTTTGTACCAAGCTTTGATACGGCACGACTTCAATGGCTTTGCGGCCAACCTTTTGGCCGAACGCAAAACGAATCACTTTCCCCCTTTTATGTCGCACGCGATTTTACGCGCCAACGCGCCCACCTTAACCCAAGCCGAAAGCTGGTTAAGCGCGTGCATGGTGGCTTTAGAACCCGTGTGTCAGTCGCTGGCCAACCAACCCGCCACGCAGGCCATCAGTTTGTATGGCCCTGCGCCTGCACCCATGTTAAAAGTGGCTAATCGAGAACGAGCACAAATCGTCATCGAATGCCCCAGCCGCGTCGCCTTACAAAAGTTTTTGCAACAAGCGCGCCCTTTCATTGATGCCTTAAGCAACTCGGCTGTGCGTTGGCATATTGATGTCGATCCCATCGATTTGTAAACGATGATTTATTGAGGTGTAGTCTGTTCACTACTGGCTGTTAACGGTATAATCCACCCGATTTTATGAACCAATTTTATTGATGACTTTTATGTCGCAGAAATTCAACTTTTTCAACTCAACTGATTTTAAGATAGGAATGACTTATGGTGTCGTTTAAAAAAAAGGTCTTGCTGACAGCGATTTTTAGTGTGTGCGTGGGCAGTGCGTCAGCGCTCACCATTGGTGGCGTGGCCATTTCCGAGTCAGGCTTGCAAACCTTGTTTAAAAGTGAAGAAATCCAATCGGGCAAACCCTTAACGCCCGAACAAAAACAAGACTTAAAAAATCAATTCATCACCATAGAAGTGTTAAAACAAGCGGCTCTCAAAAAGAAATTAGACCAAAGCCCCGAATTCATGCAAGCCAAAGCGGGCTTGGCACAAGCCTACGCGACCAATCCTGAGCTCCAAAAGCTCCCCAAAGAATCGCAAGAATTAATGAGCAGTGCGCAGTTGGCTGGCTTGTATTTAAAAGATTATCAAGCCACTATCCCAACCGCTCAACCAAGTGCAGATGATTTAAACAAGGCCTATCAAAGCGCAAGGTTGGCCGCAACTAATCCCGTTTCTTATCTGGTGCAACATATTTTAATTAAGACGCAAGCTGAAGCCCAAAAGCTGTTGGCTTACCTAAAAAAAGGTGCAGCCTTTAGCGAATTGGCCGTGTTGTATTCAACCGACCCTTCTGCCAAAGAAAACCGTGGCGATTTGGGTTGGGTCAGCTCGCCAGAAAGTGCATTTGTGCCTGAATTCAGCGCGGCGCTGTTGCAATTGCAACAAGGCACATATTCTGAACCCGTGCAAACCCAATTTGGTTGGCACCTCATTTATTTGGCCGATACTCGCCCCGCCAGCGCAGAAGAAAAAGCCGAATTGGTCGCCAAAAATACGACTTATCAAATTCGCTTGGCCATTTTTAGTTCAGAAAAAGAAGCGCAAATGGCCGCCGATAAAGTTCGCAAGGGCTTGCGTTTTGAACAAATGGCCAAAGCCAGTAGCGTTGACACTCAAGCCAAAACAAGCGGTGGCCTGTTGCCGCCCGTCCGCGCCAGCAATTTAGAACAAAACACCGACCCGCTGGCCACCGCCATTAAAGCCGCACCCGTTGGCCAATTGCACCTAACGCCTATCAAGCACGAAGACAGCTGGTTTCTTTTTGTCGTCGAGAAAAAAGACCCTTTCATCACTTTTGATGAGTTTAAAGCCGATTACCAACAAATTTACATTAAACAACAAGAAGCCTCGTTGACTCAAAAAATAGAGGCACACATTGCCGAATTACGAGCCGCCGCCCAAGTGGTTGAATAAACCCTAACCGCCCTCACCCCATTTTGCCTGTTTGCTTTTTTCTTTTTACTAAAAGCAAATTGGGGCGAATTGGGGTGAGTGATTTTGCCCACAGGCTGTTGTGGCCAACCTTTTTTTCTTGTTACTTCATTTAATCTTTAGGAGCTCAAATGTCTGCATTAACCTCTTTAAAAAAAATCTATTCTGGCAAAGTGCGTGATTTATATGAAATTGACAATCAGCGTCTCTTGATGGTTGCGAGCGACCGTTTATCGGCCTTTGATGTGATTTTAAACGAGCCCATCCCCAACAAAGGCAAAATTCTGACGGCCATTGCTAATTTTTGGTTTGACCGTTTGGCGGACATTATTCCCAATCATTTAACGGGAGAAAACCCGCAAGATTTTGTCAGCGCAGCCGAATGGCCCAGCATACAAGGCCGCGCGGTGGTCGCCAAAAAACTCAAACCCTTGCCCATAGAAGCCATCGTGCGCGGCTATTTGGCGGGCAGTGGCTGGACAGCTTATCAAGCCTCGGGCGAAATTTGTGGCATCCGCTTGCCAACAGGCTTACAAAATGCCAGCCGTTTAGACCAACCGCTGTTCACCCCATCCACCAAAGCCGCCGTAGGCGATCACGATGAAAATATCAGCTACGAACAATGCGTCAGCTTATTGGGTGCAGATTTGGCGGCACAAGTTCAACAAGTCAGCATCCAACTCTACGAAACGGCGCGCGATTATGCTTTAAGCAAAGGCATCATCATTGCCGACACCAAGTTTGAATTTGGTTTGGACGAGCTGGGCAATTTGGTGTTAATGGATGAAGCGTTAACGCCCGACTCCAGTCGTTTTTGGCCTGTGGCTGATTACAAGGTTGGCCACAATCCCCCAAGCTTCGACAAACAGTTTGTCCGCGATTGGTTAACCGCTTCAGGCTGGGACAAACAGTCGCCAGCGCCAACCATACCCACCGACATTTGCCAAAAAACAGCCGACAAATATCAAGAAGCCTATCTTTTACTCGCGACCCCTTCGGCATAATTGTCGCCAATTTCACAAATAACGACGGCCTGTTTTTATCATACATTCGATAAAAACAGGCCATTTGCTACAATAGAAATAGAGCGACAAATCAACGTGCTTGTTTTTTGATTGGCGACCCTCATTTATGCGCTTCGACTGCACCCTTATTTTTTACAGGAGTAACACATCATGGCTCAAAATTGGTTTAAAACGACGATATTAATGGCAGGATTCGTGGCATTATTTGGCACGATAGGATATGCCATCGGCGGCACCAGCGGGATGTTGCTGGCTTTTTTAGTGGGTGGCGGCATGAATTTTTATGCTTATTGGCATTCAGATAAAGCCGTTTTGCGTATGTACGGCGCACAAGAAGTGTCCGAACAAGAAGCGCCTGAATTTTACAAAATGGTGGCCGATTTGGCCATGCGCGCTCAAATGCCTATGCCCAAAGTTTACATCATCCACGAAGACCAACCCAATGCCTTTGCCACGGGACGCGACCCCGAACACGCCGCCGTTGCAGCCACCACGGGCATTTTGCAATTATTAAGCCATGCCGAATTACGCGGAGTCATGGCGCACGAGTTGGCGCACGTCAAACATCGCGACACCTTAATTTCAACGGTCAGCGCCACGTTAGCGGGTGCAATTTCCTTGTTGGCTAACTTTGCCATGTTTCTTGGCCCAAGAGACGAAAACGGGCGCAGCAACCCAATTGCGGGTTTGTTGGTTTCAATTCTTGCACCCTTGGCCGCGTCGGTGATACAAATGGCCATTTCCCGCGCGCGTGAATTTGAAGCCGACAAAGGCGGTGCGCTCATCAGCGGCGACCCCATGGCTTTGGCTCGTGCCTTAGCCAAAATAGAACACTATGCGCGGGGCGGTATGCCAACGGCACAAGCTCACCCAGAAACCGCTCAAATGATGATTATCAACCCATTAGGGGGCATCAAAGGCATGAGTCAATTGTTTTCAACTCACCCTGACACCCAAGAACGCATCGCTCGCCTAGAAGCCATCGCCCGAGGCGATATGCGCTTGTAAATTTACGTGTCCAACCATCAAACCTTTTGCGGCCAACCTTTTTCCTTGTTTTCGTGTTGAAAATTCAGGGAAAAGGTTGGCCGCAAAGGTTTTTAAGATTGCAACGACTTAGTGCTTAAGGTTTTTTGGCTCGCTTAGCAATCGTATCAAGGACTTGTTGCGCCTGCGCATCGCCTTGCTCGGCGGCTTTAGTCCACCAACGCACGGCCTCGGCATCATTTTGTTTTACGCCTTTGCCTTCGTCATACATCACGCCCAAATTGTATTGCGCATCGGTATCGCCTTGTTCTGCGGCTTTGGTGTACCAGCGCACGGCCTCGGCATCATCTTGTTTTACGCCTTCTCCTTTGTCATACATCAAGCCTAACTTATATTGCGCATAGGCAAGCCCTTGCTTAGCGGCTTTGGTGTACCAACGCACGGCTAGCGCATCATTTTGTTTTACGCCTTTGCCTTCGTCATACATCCAGCCCAGATTGCTTTGTGCATAGGCATCGCCTTGTTCTGCGGCTTTGGTAACCCAACGCACGGCCTCGGCATAATCTTGTTTTACGCCTTGGCCATTCAAATACATATAGCTAAGATTGTCTTGCGCTCTGGCATCGCCTTGTTCGGCGGCTTTGGTGTACCAACGCACGGCTACCACATCATCTTGTTTGACGCCTCGGCCTTTGTCATACATCAAGCCTAACCTATATTGCGCACTGGCCTTGCCTTGTTCGGCAGATTTGGTGTACCAACGTAAGGCCTCGGCATAATCTTGTTTTACGCCTTCGCCAATTTCATACATAAAGCCCAGACTGGTTTGTGCATTCGCATTGCCTTGTTCGGCGGCTTTGGTGTACCAACGCACGGCTACCACATCGTTTTGTTTAACGCCTTGGCCTTTGTAATATATCAAGCCTAACTTATATTGCGCATAGGCCTTGCCTTGTTCGGCAGATTTGGTGTACCAACGCATGGCTTCGGCATCATCTTGTTTGACGCCTTCGCCGTATTCATACCTCACGCCCAGAATATATTGCGCAATGGCATTGCCTTGTTCGGCGGCTTTTTCAACTTTAGACACGGCCTTGGCGTAATTTTCTGCGTTATACGCCGCTTCGCCATCCTCAAAATCCCCCGCCCAAACTACGCTGGATAAGGCCAACGCCAAAATCAAAAGTTTCTTTTTCATACACAGCCTTCCGAAAAAATGATAAATGACAACGGATAAAAATACGAGATTATCTAGCTTTTAGGGCGATTTAAGCAAGGTGCAATTTAGGCTGACGTAAAGCACGACTAAGGTTTAACCGCAAAACCACCCCACCCTAACGGGCACCCCTCCAAAGGAGGGGAATTTAAATCCATTATTCAAGCGCCAACGCTTACAAAACCTTGCGGACTACCTTTTTCTGTGTTTCATGTTCAGCTGATTAAGCCAACGCCAGCTCGCCAAAAAATGGCACTAACGCGGCGTAAAGCTTTTCAGGGCAAGTGGCTTTGACTAAATTTTGGGTGCTGGCTTCTTTTTTAAGGGTGTAAGTCGTAATGGTGGCCAAAGTCAACAAAGTGCCAGCGGCATTGTAAATTTCTTGTTGATAGGTCAATTTATGGTCGCTGGGCAGGCTCGCAACGCTGGTTTTTAGCGTCAACACATCATCGTATAACGCAGAACGAATGAATTTTGTGTTCATTTCAACCACGGGCATGACGTAACCTTCTTGCTCTAAATCGGCGTACACAATATTTAAATGACGCAAAGCCTCTACACGCGCCACTTCAAAATACTCTGCATAATTGCCGTGATACACCACGCCCATGGCATCGGTTTCACCATAACGCACACGAAGTTGAGTTTGATGCGTATACATAAAATCTCCTTTAACTGTTGAAAAATTGAACCCAAAACCTTGAAGGGGTTACGCTTGCATGGCTTGCGCAGTATTGTGCCTCCAATACACCAAACCGATCACCAAACCCAATACCGACAAAGCCGACACATAAACGGCTGGGGCTGACGCGATGTTTTGCCCGATTAAATATTGGATGCACATGGGCGTTAAGCCGCCAAAAATCGCATACGACACATTGTACGAAAATGACAAACCACTGTAACGAACCTTGGCAGGAAAGGCCGTCACCAAAAAGCTGGGTATCGCACCAATTAAGCCCACAGCAAAACCCACCAACGCATAATTGCGCATCACATTCTGCGGCAAATCGCCATAAAATAGATTAATGCTCAACATTAACGCCAAAGACCCAAAAGCAATGGTTTTGCCTGCGCCGATGCGATCGGTTAGCCAACCAAAAAAGACGCACCCAATGGCGGCACACAAAGTGGCCAAACTGTTGGCGCGTAGCGCATCCACGGAAGTAATGCCATATAATTTTTGCAAAAAACTGGGGGTCATTAAAATCACGACCACCACGCCAGCCGTTAAGGCCCAAGTCAAAGCCATAGACACAAACACTTGGCGTGGATATTGGGTCAACACGGTTTTGATGGGCAGGGCGATGGCTTGTTGCTTTTGTGATTTTAAGCGTTCAAAAACAGGCGTTTCTTGCAAATAACGGCGTAAAAAAACCGCGCACAAACCCAGCAAGCCGCCCAAAATAAAGGCCATGCGCCAACCATAACTCAGCGCGTTGTCTGGCGTCATGTTTTGTGCCACCCACAAAGCCACTTGCGAACCAATTAAAATGCCAAACGTCAAACCGCCGCTTAACAAACTACAGGCCAAACCGATGTGTTTGCGCGGTACGTGTTCGGCCACAAAAATCCATCCCCCTGGCACTTCACCGCCGATGGCTGCGCCTTGTATGATGCGCAAAATCAATAATAAAATGGGCGCGAACAACCCAATTTGGGCATAAGTAGGCAATAAACCCATCAGCAAAGTGGGCATGGCCATAAACAAAATACTGAGACTAAAGATTTTTTTGCGGCCAACCGTGTCGCCAAAATGCGCCATAATCATGCCACCCAATGGTCGCGCCAAATTGCCAGCCGCAAAAATGCCGTAAGTTTGTACTTGTGCCAACCAGCTGGGCATATCGGGCGGAAAAAACAAAACGCTCAAGGTGTTGGCAAAATACACAAAAATCACAAATTCATAAAACTCTAAAATACTCCCCAAAGCTGACAAACTCAAAGTTTTGGCATCTTGACGAGTCAGGTTTCTGTCTGCGGCATGAATGGACATCGTGAACATCTCCTTGTTTTAGGGTACGAGTAAACCACAAAAATACACACAAAAAAGGTTGGCCGCAAGGATGTGTGACTTGCGGCCAACCTTTTGACCAAATTAAGCTTGATCCATCGCGATGGCGGTATTGTGTTGCCAATAAATCAAACCGATGAATACCCCTAAGCCAGCCAAAACACTGACATACAAAGCTGGGGCAGACAAATAATTTTGTCCCATTAAATACTGCACAAACACAGGCGTCAAGCCGCCAAAAATGGCATATGACACGTTGTAAGAAAAAGACAATCCACTAAAACGAATGCGCGCAGGAAAGGCTGTTACCAACAAACTGGGAATCGCACCAACCACGCCCACCGCAAACCCTGCGGCGGCATAATGGGGCATCAAATTTTGTGGCAAATTGCCATAAAATAAATTCACAGCGCCAATCAAAACCAGTGAACCTGCGGCCAAGGTTTTTCCTGCGCCGATACGATCGGCCAACCAACCATAAAAAATACAGCCGACAGTTAAACACAAAGTGGCCACGCTGTTGGCCGCCAACGCGTCAGTACGGGCGATGCTGTAGAGTTTTTGTAAAAAATTTGGGGTCATTAAAATCACCACCACGATGCCCGCCGACAATAACCAAGTCAAGGCCATAGAAACGACCATTTGCAATGGATATTGGGTCAAAACGGCCTTGACAGGCAAGCTTTTAGCGAGGTTTTTTTGTGATTTTATGCTTTCAAAAACAGGCGTTTCTTGCAAATGTCGGCGCAACAACACCGCACACAAGCCAAAAATGCCACCCAAAATAAAGGCGATGCGCCAACCATAAGCCAAGCCGTCTTCGGGACTGAATTGCTGCGCAACCCACAAAGCGACTTGTGAACCCAACAAAATGCCAAACGTTAAACCGCAAGTCAAAATGCCACAAGCCAAACCGACGTGTTTTTTCGGCACGTGTTCGGACACAAAGACCCAACCGCCAGGCACTTCACCGCCGATAGCCGCGCCCTGTAATATGCGCAAAATTAACAACAAAATGGGCGCAAGCAAACCAATCTGGGCATAGGTGGGCAATAAACCCATCAATAACGTGGGGACAGCCATCATAAAAATACTCAAACTAAAGATTTTCTTGCGGCCAACTGTGTCACCAAAATGCGCCATGATGATGCCACCCAAGGGACGCGCCAAATAGCCTGCGGCAAAAATGCCATAAGTTTGTACTTGCGCCAACCAGCTGGGCGTATCAGGTGGAAAAAACAACAAGCTAATGGTGGCGGTAAAATACACAAAAATAATGAAATCATAAAATTCTAATGCCCCACCTAAGGCCGACAAAGCCAAGGTTTTCGCATCTTGTGGCGACAGCGTTCTATCTAAAGGTTTGTTTTTCATGGGTTTCCTTTTGCTTAAATAAAAAAGACAACAGAGTCAGTGAATTAAAACACCGGCACAGAAAAACCATGAAACCTTGGCTGATTGCCAAAATTTCATGGTTTTAGAGCGCTTTGGGGTGGGTTAACCGTGCCAAACGATTGATGCGGTAGCGATACAAACTTCTAAAGAAAAAAGCCAAACACAAAGTCGATAAACTAAACAGAGCCATGTACAAAGGTGAAACCCACACCAAAGGCGCAACAACCCCCGCAACTAGGCTGATGAGCAAGGTTTGGCTAAAGCCTTGTAAAGACGAACAAGTGCCTCTCAAATAAGGAAATTGATCGAGTAACGTCATGGTAATCGAAGGGCTGGCGATGCTCATACCAAAGGCATAAATGGCCATGGGCAAAATGCTAAAAATCAAACGGGGCGGATAAAAATAGCTATGCAATACGTTGCTAACTGCGCCCAAAAACATCATAAAGTAAGCAAAATTCACCAATTGGCGCGCATCGTAATAACCTGCGGCTTTGCCTGAAACAAAAGCGCCCAACATCAATCCCGTTACCAATGGCACAAACAAATAGCCAAATTGTTGCTCGTTTAAGCCCAAATGCTGCATTAAAAAAACAGGCGCAGAAGCAATGTACACAAAAAACCCAGCCGAATTAAAAGACACTGCCAAGGCCAATAAGCGAAACTCTCGGATTTTCATGACGGACCAATAATTGAACACCAAAGAGCGCAAGGCAAAGGGTTGGCGATGGTCTTTGGGGTGCGTTTCGGGCAAATAAAAATAACTAAACCCCAACACCAAACCGCCCATAATGGCCATAAACCAAAAAATTGCTCGCCAGTCAAACGCATTGTACAAAAATCCGCCCACAATGGGTGCAATGGCTGGCGCAAGCGAAAATAACATGGTGACGTGTGACATCATTTTTTGGGCATCGGTGCCATCGACTTTGTCACGAATAATCGCGCGGCCAACAATAAAACCCGCCCCACCCGATAAGCCTTGCAGCGCTCTAAAAAAAATCAAAGTCGGCAAATCTGGAGCCAAAGCGCATCCGACTGAAGACAACACAAAAACCGTCAGCCCACCAATAATCACGGGGCGACGGCCTATACTGTCGGACAAACTGCCGTGAAATAACATCATCAAAGCATAACAAAACAAATACACCGACAACACTTGTTGCACTTGAATTTGCGTCACCGACAAACCTGCCGCAATGGCAGGCATGGCAGGCAAAAAAGTATCTATCGATAAAGGCGCAATCGACGACACGCACGCCAACAAAACCGTCAATTGCAAAGATTTCAGCGGACGTACGCTTGGACTCATGTCAGATCCTCATTTTCAAAAATAAACACAAAGAAATTACTCAAGAAGACCAGAAGAATAACACAAAAAAACGGCCAAAAAGGTTGGCCGCAAGGGATAACAGTGACTTATTTGACTTCGTCCAACGATCTTCCCCCCAAAGCAGCTTGTATGCTTCGGTTCATGCGACGTTCGGCCAAGGGTTCGCTCAAGCGGTTTAAAATCAAGGCTCGCTCTTTTAAAAGTCTCAAGTCTTGCGTCGCCAAAGCCGTCGTCACTTCGGCCAGCGCAAGCCGCAACGCGTCTAATTCGCTCGCATCCAGCAAATCGGCATCTTGCGCCAAAGCCCGATTGACCGCATCCACCACGGCCGTGGCATCGACGCTGGCTTCTACCCAAAGCCGAGCGCTGGCATCAATACTGGCATTTTGTTGCGATGCTTTTAACATCTCTGCAATGTCATCTTCGGCCAAGCCATAAGACGGCTTCACCTCAATAACAGCGCGTATGCCGCTGGACAATTCAAGCGCGGAAACCGACAACAAGCCATCGGCATCAATTTGAAACGTAACGCGGATTTTGGCCGAACCCGCCACCATAGGCGGTATGCCTTTTAAACTAAACGCGGCCAAAGAACGGCAATCGCTCACTAATTCGCGTTCGCCTTGCAAAATGTGAATGCGCATGGCGCTTTGGCCATCTTTATACGTGGTAAAATCTTGCGCTCTGGCTATGGGTAAAGTACTGTTTCTAGGAATGATTTTTTCAACCAAGCCGCCCATGGTTTCTATCCCCAAAGACAACGGAGTCACATCTAGCAACAACCAATCCGAAGCGCTGGCATTGCCCACCAAGGCATGGGCTTGTATGGCTGCGCCCAAAGCCACCACTTCATCAGGATTTAAATTGGTCAGCGGTTCGCACCCAAAAAAATCAGTCACGGCGCGTTGAATGTGCGGCATACGTGTTGCGCCGCCCACCATCACCACACCCGTTATGTCTGCGGCCAACAAACGCGCATCAGCCAATGCCCGTCTTAACGGCAACAAGGTTTTACCCACCAAAGCGTGTGTCATGTCAAAAAAATCCAAGCGCGTTAAGGTTTGCTCTATGACTTTGCCCGTCGATAAAGTGGCTTGTATCAACGCCTCGGGGTGTGTACTTAAGTGTTCTTTGGCCTGTTTGGCCACGGTCAGTAAATGACGCGCGTCTTGCCGATTGGGCGCAGACAAACCGCTTTGCTCAAGCAACCAGCAATAAATTCGATGATCGAAATCATCGCCGCCCAACGCGGTATCACCGCTGGTGGCCAAGACTTCAAACACGCCGCGCGTCAGTTTTAAAATAGACACATCAAACGTGCCACCGCCCAAATCGTAAATCAAGTATGTGCCTTCTGAACCATGATCAAGACCATACGCAATGGCTGCCGCCGTTGGCTCGTTGAGCAAACGCAGCACAGGCAAGCCTGCCAACAAGGCGGCATCTTTCGTGGCTTGGCGCTGGGCTTCATCAAAATAAGCAGGCACGGTAATCACACAACCCGTCAATTCACCCGCCAAATGGTCTACGCCGACTTGTTTTAAGTGACGCAACACTTCGGCGGCCACTTCGACGGGGCTTTTAGGGCCAGCCACGGTTTGAATTTTAACCATGCCCTCCCCTTCAACAAAACGATAAGATTCTGTGGCGTGGCTAGACAAATCGGCCAAACCGCGCCCCATAAACCGTTTGGCTGACGCAATGGTATTTTGTGGGTCGCTTTGTTGAGCCAGCAAGGCCTCGCGGCCAACCTTGACTTGGCCATTTTCTAAATATTGCACCACCGAGGGCATTAAGCCACAGCCGTCTTGGTCGACTAACACTTGAGCCGAGCCGCTTTTTACCGTGGCCACCAAAGAATGCGTGGTGCCCAAATCAATGCCAACCGCCAAGCGATGTTGATGAGGTGCGGCGGATAAACCAGGTTCTGAAATTTGTAATAAGGCCATAATCGTCAATCAAAAAGAGTCAAATTAACAGGATAAAATAAAAGGGAAACAGCCGAATCATCGCAAAGAGGCGACATCGGCTGCATCAGCAAAGTCAATTATACGCCCTTTATTGTCCAATAAAAACCTTAATAAAAAATGGGCTTTTGTCTGCCAACCCCCATAAAATTCGCGTCAAAACGAGTAAAAATCGGTAAAATAGAAGTCGTTTTATACGGGCACTTCCTTTTCCACCTTTTACCTCACGAGACTGTAAAAATGACTGTCATTAAACAAAATGATTTTATACAAAGCATTGCCGATGCGTTTCAATTCATCAGCTGTTATCACCCCAAAGATTTTGTGGATGCTTTGTATGTGGCTTATCAAAAAGAACAAAATCCTGCCGCGCGTGATGCGATGGCACAAATTTTAATCAACAGCCGTTTGTGCGCCGAAGGTCGTCGCCCCATTTGCCAAGACACAGGCATTTCCGTTGTGTTTTTGAAAGTGGGCATGCAGGTTCAATGGGACAGTACGTTATCAGTGCAAGAAATGGTCAACGAAGGCGTGCGGCAGGCTTATTTGAATACAGAAAATCCTTTGCGTGCGTCAGTGTTGGCCGACCCCGCAGGCAAACGCATCAACACCAAAGACAACACGCCTGCCGTGGTTCACATGGAAATTGTGGCAGGCGATACGGTCGAAATCACCTGTGCGGCCAAGGGCGGTGGCTCTGAAAACAAAAGTAAATTTGCCGCGTTAAATCCTTCAGACAGCATCGTGGATTGGGTTTTAAAATGTTTGCCCGAAATGGGCGCAGGCTGGTGCCCACCGGGTATTTTGGGCATAGGCATAGGCGGTACACCCGAAAAAGCCATGTTATTGGCCAAAGAGTCGCTCATGTCTCACATTGATATGCCCGAGCTCAAACAAAAAGCGCTGAATGGCGACCCCCTCAATACCATAGAAGCCTTGCGTTTAGAGCTGTTCGACAAAATAAACGATTTGGGCATAGGTGCTCAAGGCTTGGGGGGCTTAACCACCATTTTAGACATTAAAATTTTAGATTACCCAACGCACGCGGCCAGCAAACCCATAGCCATGATACCTAATTGTGCGGCCACGCGGCACATCCACTTTACCTTAGACGGTTCTGGCGCGGTGCAATTAACGCCGCCAGCCTTGTCCGATTGGCCACAAATCACCTATGACAGCAGCGCAGGGCGGCGCGTGGATTTAAACACCGTCACCAAAGCCGATGTATTGACTTGGAAAGTGGGCGAAGTGCTGTTGCTTAATGGCAAAATGCTCACGGGGCGTGATGCGGCGCACAAACGCATGACAGAAATGCTCAATGCAGGCGAAGCGCTACCAGTCAGTTTAGAGGGTCGATTCATTTATTACGTGGGCCCTGTTGATGCGGTGCGCGACGAAGCCGTCGGCCCAGCTGGCCCCACCACCGCCACGCGCATGGACAAATTTACGCGCCAACTGTTAGAACAAACTGGTTTGCTGGGCATGATAGGCAAATCTGAACGCGGCAATTTGGCCATAGAAGCCATCAAAGATCATAAAGCCGTGTATTTAATGGCCGTGGGCGGAGCGGCTTATTTGGTTTCCAAAGCCATTAAAAATGCCAAAGTACTGGCTTTTGCCGACCTCGGCATGGAAGCCATTTATGAATTTGATGTGGTCGATATGCCCGTCACCGTTGCGGTAGATACGAACGGAATTTCGGTACACAATACAGGCCCCGCCGAATGGCGCGTCAAAATCGCCGATATCAACGCGGCCAAAGCCAAGTAAATCATCATTTAGCAGCCTAAAAATCCTTGCGGCCAACCTCTACCGTGATTTTCACGTTAAAGGTTGGCCACAAGAGTTTTAGAAGCTGGCGCTGATTTTTTCTTATTTACCGCTGAACTTGCTACACCAACTCACTTTTTTCTTTCTAAAATCAAAAAAATAATTTGCCAAAGCCATGCCAGAACAGATGCCAAATTCGAGTTTAAGCAACGGTTCTAGGCAACACATAAGGCCATTCTTTTTCTCTAAACCATTTGGTCAATATGAATTTTTCGCCTTTCATCACAGGCTCTCCTGCATGAGTGGACTCTGGAATGATCACGCCATCGTTTGTGTTTTGCCAAAGAAGTAATTTACCGACAACAGGCACTACCGCTTGGTTTATGGCAGAAAAACGAGTGGCACCGCCCTCTTCAACAGCATTCAAATAAAGCATGGCCGTCCATGGCCGATTGCCATAATATTGCACAGTTTCTTTATCGGGCGTAAACGCATCAAAATGGGGTTTAAACTCTTGCCCAGGTTGATACCATTGGCCTTGTATGGGTTCGGCGTACTTAAGATCGACACCAACCAAAGCTTGAATTTTGTCTTCTATGGCCAAGACATCAGAAAAATCATAAGCTGAATTTTGAAAATACGCCGTCATGCTGGTTCGACTGGTATCATAAGCCGCTTCTTTGTCCGAACCCACTGTCGAAGGTTGAGCCGTCCGCTTAATCAAATCACAGACGCGTTGACAATGTTCTGGCGTCACAAAATTGGGGATTTCGAAAAGATTAAAACTGGGGTGCAAGCGTAAAACACCCGACAAAGCCCCGATTTTGTTAGAATCTATCTTAACTGGGCAAGCTTGAAATAAATGAGACAAAGTCAATTCAGCTTTAATCGCTTCGGCATCAAAACGATACTGCATCAAAATTTTGGCAATGTCTAATTTTTGTACACCCAAAGCCAAATTTTCTTTGACCCAAGCCTTCCAAGATTCATCTAATGTTTTTTGCATATCGTTTGCCTTTCTATGATGTCATTTTTATCAGTGTCTCAATGAACCGCATTATACATAATAACAAGCTAAACTTAACAATACAGACAGAAAAATCCCCTAATCACAGCAGAAATGAGCGATTAGGGGAGTTTTTATCTTCAACACAAAATAGCGTTAAAGTCAGTCTTATTTAGACAAATGAACCACAGCAACAGGCACTTCAACCACAACATCGTGGTGCAAAGCCAATTCAACGGTGTATTCACCAATGGCTTTATAAGCGCCGTTAGGCATGCGGATTTCAAAGCGTTTCACTTGAACGCCAGCAGCACAAATGGCTTCAGCAATGTCGGCATTACCAACAGAACCAAATAAACGGCCATCCATCCCTGCTTTTTGTTCGATGCGAACAGCCACATTCGCCAATTGAGCCGCACGAGTTTGAGCATCGGCCAAAATAGCGGCTTGTTTTGCTTCTAACTCAGCACGTTTTGCTTCAAAAATGGCCAAATTCGCAGGCGTCGCACGGTTTGCTTTTCCGTTAGGAATCAAAAAGTTACGTGCGTAACCATTTTTTACGTTAACAACATCACCCAAAGCGCCTAGATTGGCTACTTTTTCTAATAATACGATTTGCATAGTCTAATCCTTAGGTTTAGTGTTGGTCGGTGTAAGGCATCAAAGCCAAAAAGCGAGCGTGTTTGATTGCCGTTGACAATTGACGTTGATAACGTGTTTTTGTCCCAGTGATACGGGCAGGAATGATTTTACCATTTTCAGAGATAAAGTCTTTTAACAAATCGACATCTTTATAATCGACATGTTTGATGTTTTCTACGGTGAAGCGGCAGAATTTTTTACGTTTAAATAGCTGTCTGGCCATGATTAAGGTTAACTTTCTATGTCAAGGTGTTGTATGTGTAAAATCAATTTTGTGCTACGCAAGCTGCGTTGAGATAAAAAACCCGTTAAGGTCACTGTTTTATCTTGTAACTGCCCAGCGTAACGCTTTACGTCGCTGCCCATCAAAAGAGCCTCCCCTTCGCAGCGCACATCTCGTAAAATACCCGCTTCAAGTTGTCTTGAGTGATGCGCATAACGCAACTGCAAAACGGCTTGCCCTGATGGGGTGTAACGAATGGCATCAACAAAGGTCACTGTGCAACGTAAAATGATTTGATTAGACACAAGAAGTTTGCTTTATGGTAATAACAAAACGATGAATAATTTTATTCAGCAGAGTCGTTAGCAATTGGATCACGCTGTTCATTTTGACGAACGCGTTCGGGGGCTTTTACCATAGAAGACGGTTCAGTCACTGCCGCATCTAATTTCAAAGTCAAATGACGCAAAACGGCATCATTAAATTTGAATGCGGTTTCAATTTCTTCCAACGCTTCGATAGAACACTCAACATTCATCAACACATAATGTGCTTTATGAATTTTTTGAATAGGATAAGCCAATTGACGACGACCCCAATCTTCAAGGCGATGTACCGTGCCTTTAGTGGTTTCAACAATAGACTTGTAACGCTCAACCATCGCGCCAACTTGCTCGCTTTGATCTGGGTGTACAATAAATACGATTTCATAATGACGCATGGTATTTCCTTTTGGTTAAAGCTTTTCGTCATGCGTATGCGAAAAGCAAGGTTAGTGAGGAGCGGTATTCTAACAAAACACAAGTAAAACAGCAAGGTATTTGTCTTTATTGTCACGGCGCGTATAATGCACGACTTATGAGCACAGAAAACTTTAACAATTACACCAGCAAAGACAAGCGCCTAAGCGATTACGCCACGGTGGCCGCCCATGCCAAACGTCTCAACCATGTCGTGCAAGGCTTATTGCCTGCCGCTTTGCATAACCAATGCGAGGCGGTTTTTATACGGGATGGCGAATTACTCATTTTTGCTCATCACAGCGGTGCGGCCACGCGCTTAAAAATGATGGGGCAACAACTGATCCGTGCCTTAAATGACGTGGGTTACGAAGTCATGCGCGTTGACATCAAACTGGCAGTGACTACGCCGATTCAACGTTCAAAAATCGCGCGACAGGTGTCCGAAACGGCTCAAGCTACCTTGCAAACGGCCAGTCTTGCTCATGCAAAAACACACCCCGAACTGGCGGCCGCATTGGCTCGCTTAGCGGCCTTGGGCAACAAAAAATCTTAAATCAACCAAATTTCCCCTTATCGATTTTTCTATTTTATCTTTTATAAGCCTGCGGCCAACCTTTTATCCCGAAAAATCAGGGAAAAAGGTTGGCCGCAAGTTTTGCGTGAACACAGTTTGCTTTAAATAAAACCATAGAATAAAACACAGATTTAAACGTAACGCTCAAACCAACCAGCGCTTCAGTGTGTCTATGACTTTATCAATGGCTGCTTGGTCGATTTGCCAATGCGTCACCAAGCGCATCCGTTGCTGGCCGTTGGCATAAATACCGGGTGGGTTGACTTTAATGTGGTGCGTGGCAAAGTCGGCCATCAAGCCTTGTATATCAATTTTTTTTGTTATTTGAAACCAAACCATGTTGATTTGCACACTCTCTTTGTCGACCAAAACATGAGGTAAAGTCGCCAATTCATCAGCCAAATACCGAGCCAAGGCATGATCTTCAGCCAATCTTTCGGTCATGCTTTCCAAGGCCACCAAGCCTGCGGCAGCCAAAAATCCCGATTGACGCAAGCCGCCACCCAGCATTTTACGATGCCGTCTGGCCAACTGGATAAACGCCGCATTGCCAGCCAAAACAGAACCCACTGGTGCCGCCAAGCCTTTGGACAAACAACACATCACCGTGTCAGCGTAACGCGTCAAATCAGTGACTTGGCAGCCCAAATGGCTGGCCGCATTAAAAATTCTCGCCCCATCTAAATGCACCGCAATGCCATGTGAAGCCGCCAATTCATAAGTCGCTTGCATGGCCGACAAGGGAATCACACGGCCGTTAGAATGGGCATTTTCTAGGCAAATGAGTTTGGTTTTTGGTGTGTGGATGTCGTCAGCGGTGCGGATACGGCTGGCGATTTTGGCCACAGGCATTTCGCCGTGATGACTGGCGATGGTGCGCAGTTGTACGCCAGCCAAGGCCGCCGCGCCGCCGCCTTCATAAATGACGATATGACAGTCATCGCCCAAAATCACTTCATCGCCGCGCTGACAATGCGTCATTAATGCCAATTGATTGCCGAAGGTACCTGATGGCACAAACAAAGCGGCTTCTTTGCCCAACCGTTGTGCGGCCAACCTTTCTAAGGCTCGCACGGTTGGATCATCGCCATAAACATCATCACCCACTTCGGCGGTAAACATGGCCTCACGCATGGCTGGCGTTGGTTGCGTCACGGTGTCGCTGCGCAAATCTATGGTAATTTCAGAGGTCAAACTCATAGCCTGTAGCCTTTTTTATTGGTTCGTTGAAGGAATGTTCGGTCAGTTTTTATTGGTCAATTAACGGTCAATTGAGCAATAAAATCACCCGTTGCAAATACGTTCTAACGCTTGCGAAATAAGCCTCGTCGGCCATTAAAAACGCATCGTGTCCGTGCCCCGAAGACAAATCGGCGTAACTGACTCTTTTTTTTGCTGAAATTAACGCCCTAACCAATTCGCGCGATCTTTCAGAAGAAAACCGCCAATCGGAATCAAAACTGATGATTAAAAATTCGGCTTGTATGCGTTTAAAAGCGGCCACCAAATCGCCGTCACCATAGATTTTGGCTGGGTCAAAATAATCCAAAGCTTTGGTCATTAACAAATACGTATTGGCATCAAAATAAGCCGCAAATTTATTGGCTTGATAGCGCAAATACGATTCGATTTTAAATTCGGCACTAAACCCATACTCACTGGCGTTTTCTACTTTGTCGCGGCCAAATTTATCGGCCATGCCATCGTCAGACAAATACGTAATGTGCCCTAACATTCTGGCCAATTTTAGCCCCGTGCGCGGCACGGTACCATGACGATAAAAATCCCCACCATGAAAATCAGGGTCTTCTAAAATGGCTTGGCGCGCCACATCGTTAAAAGCAATGTTTTGTACCGATAACTTGGCCGCAGACGCAATGTCTATCACGTGTTTGACGCGCTCGGGGTAAGCCAAGCTCCACGTGAGCGCTTGCATGCCACCCAAGCTGCCACCCATCACCACCGCCCAACAATCTATGCCCAAAAAGTCGGCTAAGTCGGCTTGGGTACGCACCCAATCGTTCACGGTCACCAAAGGGAAACGCGAACCATAGCGCTGGCCGTCGGGGTGTAAAGAAGAAGGCCCTGTTGAACCATGGCAACCGCCTAAGTTATTCACGCCCACGACGAAAAAAATATCCGTGTCTATGGGTTTTCCGCTGCCCACCATGTTATCCCACCAACCCACATTGCGTTCATCTTCAGCGTAATACCCCGCCACGTGATGATGGCCTGACAAGGCATGACAAATTAAAATGGCATTACTTTTTTTTGCATTGAGTGTGCCGTAAGTTTCATAACACAAGGTGTAATTTGGTAAAACCGCGCCACAGCTTAGGGACAAGGGGCGATGGCATTCAAACAATTGGGGGGAAACCAGCATAAGAATCAACTTTCAAAAATAGCCGAAAAAATAAGCATGCCACAAAAGCGCAAATTGCGGCCAACCTTTTTTTGTTTTATCAACTCAAAAACAGGAAAAAAGGTTGGCCGCAATAAACCAGTCGTCTTGACAGCCAACTAAACAGCAAGCGCCTCAAAATACGTACTTGGTTTAACGTATTCTTCTTGCGAGGCAATGACCGCCAATTCGTAATGCTTCGCGTTTTCTGTGTTTTTTAAAACGCCATACACCGCGCTGGCGGCGTGTTCAAAAGCTTTTTTCAAAGATTGGCCTTGCAACAAAGCAGTTAAAAATAACCCAGATGTCATGTCACCAACGCCAACGGGTTCTTTCACAAATTCAAACAAAGGGCGAGTAATCCAATAACTCTCGTCTTGAGAGACCACCAACATTTCAAACTGACCCGCTTGTTTGGCTTGGTACGTTAAATGTTTGACCAGCACAATTTTAGGGCCTTTCGCCACTACAGCTTTTGCGCCAACAATGATATCAGCTAAGTCATGAAACGTTCGCCCAACTATCATTTCTAATTCATTTTGGTTGGGCGACACCACATCGGCGGCCAACATGGCTTTTTCAACCAAAAATTCGGCCACGCCTGGAGCAACAATGCACCCCTTTAACGGGTGGCTCATCACAGGATCGCAATGATACAAAGCATTGGGATTGGCTGCCTTCACTTGACGCACGGCCGACAAAATGTGCTCGCCTTGCTCTGCGCTGCCGATGTAGCCTGATAAAACCGCATCACACGATCCCAATTGTTCGATGGCTGCGATACCCAAAGGAATTTGGCTGATTTGCTCGGGAGGCATCACCATACCTGTCCATTTGCCATATTGAGTATGATTAGAAAACTGTACCGTATGCAAAGGCCACACATTCGCGCCCATGCGTTGCATAGGGAAAACCGCCGCGCTATTGCCTGCGTGGCCATACACAACATGAGATTGTATGCTTAATATTTGTTTCATGAACGTCTCCAAGTCAATAAAAATAAGCCTTAGCCGTTTGTGGCCTTGTTAGGGGATTACCTTAGCGTTGTGAGCGATGCGCTAAAAAATGCGCAAATTCTACCCCAACTTCAGGATGTTTTAAGGCAAATTCTACCGTGGCTTGTAAATAACCCAATTTCGAACCACAATCAAAACGGCGACCCTGAAAAGGCAACGCGTGTATGGTTTCAAAGGCCAATAAATCGGCCAGCGCATCCGTCAATTGAATTTCATTGCCAGCGCCACGGCCTGTGGTTTTTAACAAATCAAAAATACGCGGGGTCAAAATATAGCGCCCAACCACCCCCAAATCTGAAGGGGCGTCTTCGGGTTGCGGTTTTTCAACGATATGCTTAATCCGATACTGTTCATCGACCGCCACAATACCATAAGCCGCCGTTTCGCTTGGCAAAATTCGTTGCACACCAATGACCGACTCGCCTGTTTGATGATATTTTTCCATCATTTGCTGCAACACATTCGGCTGAGCATCAATTAAATCATCGGCCAAAATCACTGCGAAGGCTTCATTGCCCACCACCGCATCGGCACAAAGCACCGCGTGCCCCAAACCCAAGGCTTCGGCCTGTCGGGTATAAATACAGCTGACGTGTGCGGGCAAAATGGATTGCACCGCTTCCAATAATAAAAATTTTTCTTTGGCAGCCAACTCGGTTTCTAGCTCGTAAGCTTTATCAAAATGATCTTCTATTGAGCGTTTGTTTCGGCCTGTAATAAAAATCATTTCGGTAAAACCTGCCGCCACCGCCTCTTCTACCGCATATTGAATCAAGGGCTTATCAACAACGGGCAACATTTCTTTTGGGCTGGCTTTCGTTGCTGGTAAAAATCGAGTCCCTAATCCTGCCACAGGAAAAATACATTTTCTTAATCGGTTCATTTTTTCGTCCTTGTGGCTGCCCGCCTATTAATGCTAAACCGCGTTATCACCGAATCATCACTGGCCAATGCTTGCAAGGTCAATTCGGCTATGCGTTTGCTCACGCCCATCACATTGGTGGGACGCACGGCTTTGTCTCCTTGTCCTTGTCCCGACCGTTAAAACACTTTTCATTTAAAAAATTTCTTTGAGCATCGCTAATAAATACTGCCCATAAGCATTCTTTTTAAGCGGTGCGGCCAACTTTTCCACCTGTTCGGCGCTGATGTAGCCCGCACGATACGCGATTTCTTCAAGACAAGCCACTTTCAAGCCTTGGCGTTTTTCGACCGTGGCGATAAATTGGCTGGCTTCCAACATGGATTCATGCGTGCCTGTGTCTAACCAAGCATAACCTCGTCCCATTGTTTCAACAGACAACTGGTTGTTTTGCAAGTAAATGCTGTTTACATCGGTGATTTCTAATTCGCCACGCGGTGAAGGTTTAATCGACTTGGCAATGTCCACTACTTGATTATCATAAAAATACAAACCTGTCACTGCATAATTGGATTTAGGCACGGCAGGTTTTTCTGCCAAACTGATGGCCAAACCAGACGAATCAAATTCCACCACACCATAGCGCTCGGGATCGGTCACATGATACGCAAAAACGGTTGCGCCCGTTTCAAGGTTGGCCGCATTTCTTAGCCGCTCGCGGAAATGATGGCCGTAATAAATGTTGTCACCCAACACCAAAGCCGAAGGATCGTTGCCGATAAAATCAGCACCCAAAATAAAAGCTTGCGCCAAGCCATCAGGGCTGGGCTGAACTTGGTAACTTAGATTGATGCCCCATTGGTGGCCATTGCCCAACAATTGCTCAAAACGCGGCGTGTCTTGAGGCGTAGAAATAATCAGAATATCGCGTATGCCTGCCAACATCAGCGTAGACAAAGGATAATAAATCATAGGCTTATCATAAATGGGCAATAACTGCTTGCTCACTGCCAAAGTGGCAGGATACAACCGCGTGCCTGACCCGCCCGCCAAAATAATGCCTTTTCTATTAGCGATGGTGTTGTGCGCTTTGATAATCATGATGCTTTTCCTTGTTCATTCATTTGACGATACGCACCGCTCGTGATGTTGTCCAACCAAGCTGTATTTTCTAAATACCATGACACCGTTTTACGGATGCCTGTTTCAAAGGTTTCTTGCGGTTTCCAGCCCAATTCTTGTTCTAATTTACGCGCATCGATGGCATAACGTTTGTCGTGGCCTGCACGGTCTTGAACGAAGGTAATCTGAGTGGCGTAAGACGCGCCATCAGCGCGGGGATGAATGTCATCCAACAAAGCACAAATGGTTTTAACCACGTCGATATTGGCTTTTTCATTCCAACCGCCCACGTTGTAAGTTTCACCCAAACGCCCTGCTTCCAACACGCGACGAATGGCAGCACAATGATCTTTAACATACAACCAATCCCGAATTTGTTGACCGTCGCCATAAATGGGCAAAGGTTTGCCTTTCAAGGCATTTAAAATCACCAAAGGAATCAATTTTTCAGGAAAATGATACGAACCATAATTGTTAGAACAATTGGTCGTCAATACAGGCAAACCATAAGTGTGGTGCCAAGCGCGAACCAAATGATCCGAGGCGGCTTTACTCGCCGAATACGGGCTGTTCGGTTCGTAAGGGTTAGTCTCGGCAAAGGGCGCATCGGTGGCTTCCAAGGTGCCATAAACCTCATCCGTCGAAACATGCAAAAAACGGAACGCGGCTTTATCTGCCTCGGGCAAATCGCTCCAATAATGGCGCACAGACTCCAACAAATTAAACGTGCCCACAATGTTGGTCGTAATAAAATCGGAAGGCGAAGAAATCGAACGATCCACGTGAGATTCCGCCGCAAAATTAATCACTGCGCGGGGCTGGTGTGCGGCCAACAGTTGACTCACCAACGCTTTGTCGCCAATGTCGCCCTGCACAAAAATATGTTGCGCGTTGCCGTCCAGCGATTTTAAGGTTTCTAAATTGCCTGCATAAGTCAATTTATCCAAATTAATCACTGTTTCATTTTGGCCGGCACACCAATCTAACACAAAATTTCCGCCGATAAATCCAGCACCGCCCGTTACTAATATGGTCATAATGACCTTTCCTTAAGTAAAAAATAAATTTGATGTCAGTAAAAATTTTAACACTTTACAAAAATGATTGCGCCGTTTTTGCCCACCCTGCCTCGGCAGAATACGGCAACTACTTACTTAAAACCTGCTTGAGTTTTGCTTACTAACGACATAATTTTCAGTCAATTTGGACAGCTTTTCAGTGTGCGGCCAACCTTTTAACCAATTCCAGTCACCAATAATCGCTCATTCATTCAAGCGCCAACTGCCAACGTGGTTTTACCACCCATATAAGGACGCAAAACAGCAGGTATCGTGACGCTGCCATCGGCATTTTGGTGGTTTTCTAAAATGGCCACCAAGGTGCGGCCAACTGCCAAACCCGATCCATTTAAAGTATGAACCAGCTGATTTTTGCCCGATTCGTCTTTAAAGCGCGACATCATGCGACGCGCCTGAAACGCTTCACAATTCGAGCAGCTCGAGATTTCACGATACGTGTTTTGGGCAGGCAACCAAACTTCAATGTCAAACGTTTTAGCGGCAGAAAATCCCATGTCACCTTGACACAAAGCCATCACGCGGTATGGCAATTCTAAAGCCTTTAAAATGTTTTCGGCGTGACCAACCATCTCGTCCAAAGCCGCATAAGACTGTTCGGGGTGCACTATTTGCACCATTTCCACTTTGTCAAACTGATGTTGGCGTATCAAACCACGCGTGTCGCGACCATACGCGCCCGCTTCCGACCGAAAACAAGGCGAATGCGCCGTCATTTTGACAGGCAAATCGTTCAATTTCAAAACCTGATCGCGCACGGTGTTGGTTAAGCTGATTTCGGCCGTTGAAATCAAATATTGTTTTTGCGCTGTTTCGTCGCCTCCGCGAGTGACATGAAACATATCTTCGGCAAATTTAGGCAATTGACCTGTGCCGTACAAGACATTTTCATTCACAATATAAGGCGTGTAATGCTCTATATAACCGTGTTCTTGGGTGTGAGTATTGAGCATAAACTGCGCCAAAGCGCGATGTAACAAAGCAATTTGACCGCGCAATAACGTAAATCTTGAGCCACTTAAGGCCGCGCCTCCTTCAAAATCCAAACCCAAAGGCGCACCAACATCCACATGATCTTTGACCTCAAAATCAAACGACTTTGGCGTCCCCACGCGGCGGACTTCCACGTTATCTTTTTCATCTTGCCCTGCTGGCACGGAAGCGTGAGCAAGGTTGGGCATGGCCAATAACAAAGCTTCTTGCTCGGCTTGCTTGTCATGATACAAGGCTTCGGTTGCGGCCAACCTTGCGCCCAAATCGGCCACAGCAGCCAATAAAGCGTCTACATTTTCGCCTTTTTGTTTGGCTGCGCCCACAGCTTTCGCGCTGGCATTACGTTCAGCTTGCAAGGTTTGCATACTGAGCTGCGCCGTTTTTCTGGTGGCTTCTAGTTCAATGAACGCTTCAACGTCTAGTTGATAACCTCGGGTGGCCAAACGTGCCGCAATGGCGTGAGGGTCTTGTCTAAGAGCTTGTATATCTAACATGTTTTTAACGTCTACTTTCTACTTTTAAAAGATTTTTTGAAGAATTTTGAAGAATTTTTTAAGAATTTTCGTCGATTAAGAGATCAACGCCATACCCTACCCGATTAAACAAATCGATGACATCTGGGCTTTTCATACGAATACAGCCCAAAGAGGATGGCAAACCCCAAGGCGTATGCGCCCCAGCACCGTGAATGTAAATTTTTCTGTCGTAACTGTCTACTGACCCGCCTTGATTCAGTCCTGGTTCTTGGCCACATAACCATAAAATACGAGTCAATATCCAATCCGAATTGGGGCGCTGTTGATGCAAGGCTTCGCTATAAACGCTGCCTGTTAATTCTCGCCGATAAAAAATGCTGTCTATGGGTGCGTTGGCACCAATTTTCTGGCAAATTTTATGCCAGCCACGGGGGGTTTGATAACTGCCATTTTGCTCGCCTAAGCCATTTTTAGCGCTTGAAATGATGTAACGACTTTGTTCATTGCCCTGCTCATCAAAATAACGCAAGGTTTGGCTTTTAATGCCAACGATAATCCAAGGTTGATTCGCATTTTTAGGGTTAAGGTGAGTTTTACTTTCCAAAGACCACACTTGCTGAACCGTTTCTGGTGTCGACACAACGGGCGGTTTTATGGGCGCTTTGGTCGAACACGCACCCAAAACCAGCGCCAACATGGCCACCGAAAAAAGACTTAAGCATTTGTTTTTCATTTTTATTTACCTTATAAATACATTGTTAAATGCCTTGTTCAACTTTAAAAATAAAAAGGGCATGCAACCGCCCTTTTTATAAAAACCTTAAAACAAACAGGCCGATTATATCAAAAAACGGGCCATGACAAAAGCCCGCCATTACCAAATTTGACTCATACGCTTAACCATCCAAAATACACTCAAGGCACTGATAACGCTTGCGCAATGACGGCACGAAAGGCTTTTGTTTGCGCTTCGGTTTCTACAGGCGAACCCAAATAACGCTTCAATTGCCGCCCTTGTTTATCAAACAACAGCGTGGTTGGCACCAAATCAACGCCGCCGTAAGCTTGAGCGATGACACCGCCCGTGTCATGGATGATGGTAAACGGCAAGGCTCTTTTTTGAACAAACTCGTTAATATAACTGGGCTGGTCGTAATCCATCGCAACGGCCAACACTTTTAAGGCAGGAAAATCGGCTTGTATGGCTTTAAATTCGGCCATTTCAGCCACACAGCCCGTGCAATCGGTCGCCCAAAAATTGACCAAAACCACTTGTCCTTGCAAAGCCGCACGACTGACCGCTTCCCCCTTTAAACTGGTGTAGTCCATGTCAGGTAAGCGTTTCTTATTTTGCTCGACCATCAACACAGCGGCTGCACCAAGCAGCAATACTGCACCTAACATCAACCATTTAGCTATTTTTTTGTTTAATTTCATAATGTTAAAAACTTTCAAGATTTTTAGTGTTTTATCGTTTCATTTGATGAGCAGGCATCAATGCTCTGTTAATCATAGCAGACTTTGCCCTAATCCTAAATACCACAAGTTTTTATTACCCAATTTAGCACATTTTGTAGAATAAACTTGGCGTTTTCCTTAAAAAAATGCTAGCCTAACGGCCTTGTTTTTTTATTTTTTGTTCTCTTTTGTTCTTTTGTTTGATTTATTTTATTTAATGATTTTATTTACTTAGGGATTGATTATGCAAGCCATACACATCGGATTAGCGGGCGTTGGGACAGTTGGTCGCGGCGTTGTTGAATTACTCAAGCGCAATCAAGCCGAAATTCGCCGACGCGTTGGGCGCGACATTGTTTTAACGTATGCCGCAGGCCGCGATTTTCACAAAACACAAGCGGCTTTTGCCGATCAAACTCAAGTGCGCGTGATAGAAAGCGCGATGGATTTGGCCAATTTGCCCGATATCGACATTGTGGTCGAATTAATCGGCGGCGATACCTACGCCAAGGATTTAATTTTGGCCGCCATACACAACGGCAAACACGTGGTCACCGCCAACAAAAAACTGTTGGCCTTGCACGGTGACGAAATTTTTGCTTTGGCTCAACAAAAAGGCGTGATGGTTGCTTTTGAGGCAGCCGTGGCAGGCGGCATTCCTATCATTAAAGCCTTGCGCGAAGGGTTGGCCGCAAACCGCATCGAATGGATTGCGGGCATCATTAACGGCACATCCAATTTTATTTTAAGCAAAATGCGCGAAACAGGCGCGGCCTTTCCTGAAGTTTTGGCCGAAGCGCAAGCTTTGGGTTATGCCGAAGCCGATCCGACTTTTGACATCGAAGGCCACGACGCTGGCCACAAATTAACCATCATGGCGGCGATTGCGTTTGGGATGCCGATGCAGTTTGACCATTGTCATTTAGAAGGCATTAGCGGCTTGTCGGCCACCGACATGGCTTACGCCGAAGAGTTTGGCTATCGCGTCAAATTATTGGGTTACGCCAAACGCAACGAAAACGGCGTGGCTTTGCGCGTTGCGCCCACGTTGATACCCGAACAGCGCCTCATAGCTAACGTCAACGGCGTGATGAATGCGGTGTTGGTTCAGGGCGATGCTTTGGGCGCGAGCTTATATTACGGCCCAGGGGCTGGGTCTATGCCAACCGCCAGCGCGGTGGTGGCCGATTTAATTGACGTGGCGCGAGTGGCCACCGCCGACCCAGAAAACCGCGTGCCGCATTTGGCGTTCCAACCCGACCAAATGGCGACTTTGCCCATGTTGACTTTGGGCGAAATGACTTGCGCTTATTATTTGCGGATTACTTCTGTCGATAAAGTCGGCGTTTTGGCCGAAGTCACGGCCGCATTGGCCGCCCATCAAGTTTCTGTTGAAGCCCTAATCCAAAAAGAAGCGCCCAACGGCCATGCTGAAATTGTGATTATCACCCACGCAACGCAAGAAAAAAATGTGGATTTGGCCGTGGCGCATATTCAAAATTTACCGTCCAGCACCTTGCCGATTGTGCGCCTGCGCGTAGAGGCTTTGGCGGCGTAACGTCCTTATTTTTTCAGCCATCAAAAAATCATGAGTCCTCCGTTTTAAACCGTTGGCCTCATGGTTTTTTTAACGCCCTCAAACTGACCAGTTTGCGGCCAACCTTTTTTCTCTTTTTACAAAAAAATGCCGAAATACAACACCATCAAAGAAGCCATTTTGCAAAGCTTGGAAGACTTAAAAACCCCTCAGACAGCAAATGAAATATGCGAGCATATTTTAAAGCAAGACTACGCTCAATTTTCAGGGAAAACACCCGAAGCGACCACTCAAGCTCAAGCAGGTGATTTCATACGCAAGAATGATCAACGCATCAAGCGCCTCAAAAATGGGGGCAGCTACGTTTACTATTTAAGCAAATACACCGATTTAGTCGAACCACAAACCAACGCGGCCAACTCTGCGCCTAAAAGTACTGAAAAAGCCTCAAAAACATCCAAAAAATCTTATTTAGAACGTGATTTGCACAAATTATTCAGTACTTATTTGCATCACATTCAGTCCATTTACAGCAAAACGATTTTTCATGAAAACTCTACTTTTGTTGATAAACATCAAATTTGGACACATCCCGACATGGTGGGCATTCATTTTTTGAATTTGAAAAATACCAATGCCGAGGCTTTATTACACACCATCAATCGCGAAGAAAGTTTTACCATTTGTGCCTATGAACTCAAACGGAGCATCCATTCGGATACAGAACTCAAAGAATGTTTTTTTCAAGCGGTTTCCAACTCAAGCTGGGCAAATAAAGGCTACTTGGTCACCTTGGAATTGAATGACAATTTAATGGACGAAATGGCCAGGCTCAACCAAGCCTTTGGCATTGGCATCATCCAACTTGCGGCCAACCCTTTTGAAAGTAAAATTTTATTTGAATCAAGCCAACGTTCTTTAGATTTCATCACCATAGATAAATTATCTAATAATAACAAAGCATTTGAAGTATGGATTAAAGACATTCAAGCCTGCATGACGGCAAGCAGCCAACATAAAAAAGCCTCGTTCGGTGAGTTAACGCGCAACAGCGATGATTATTTCAGCGGAATAGACGATGTTGCCATCAAAGCTTACTGTCAAGAAAAAAACATTCCATGGACTGACTCGCGCGAAGCGTGAGGCCTTGTCACAGACCAACCCTGCGGCCAACCTTTTTTCCAGTTTTCGTGTTGAAAATTTAGGTAAAAAGGTTGGCCGCAAGCAGTTTTTCAATCAAATAATCCATTAAAACGATTTGGTCGTTGAAATTGGTAGACCCAAATCCCCTTTGGCGAGTGCCAAGCGAGCGTGACTTTTCAAGGGTAAAGGCGGACATTGTTTGAGCCAAACTGGTTTGGCGAATTTGGCCGCCGGCTTGAAAAGGCACGTTTAGCTTGGGTCACGCTCGCGAGGGGGTCGCTTTTTTCACCGCTTTTTTGGCGAGACAAAAAACGGTTCGCCTGTCGGGCGAGTCCGACAAACGTGGACGGAGCGACAACCTTAATTTTTGAACAAATTTTCAATGATTTAAAAACAAAACCCGACTCCCAGCCTCCCCCTTGAAAAAAGGGAGGCTGGGAGTCGGGTTTTGTGCCAAAAGGTTGGCCGCAAAGTTTTTAAGCGTTGCTAATTGTATCGTTGCAAGCAGTTGAATTAGCGATTTTTTCGCTCCTGCTTATTTTGGCCTTTACAATTTAGAGGTATCTTTCAACTCGTCTTGCGCAACGACACTCGTTTTTTCCTCTGTTTCAAGTTCTGTTTCAAGTTCTGTTTCAGACTCTGTTTCAGGTTTGCTTTTGCCTGTAAAAAACTTTTTAAACACAGCAAACAAGCCGATAACCACAAGAAAGCCTATCTTAGCAAATTTTGCAACAAAGGCGATTATTAGCGCAAACAAACCCAATTTTTTGGCGCCCACACCCAAAATAAGCGCAGCCAAACCGTATTCAGCCACTTTATCGCCATTTGTCTCATTGAAATCAGCGTAAGTTTTACCTGGCAAATATTGCACACCCGCCGTGATTTTATCTGCATCGGCTTTACCCGCTGCATTTAAATTTAAAGCCGCCGTCACCCAAGTCATACTGATGTAACCATCACGCCCTAAAATTCGCGTTTCATAGTTCACCCCATCCTCGGCACCAGCTGGCACACCTTTATCGCGAACCAAAAGCGCCCATGTCAAACGACGGCTCGCGGCATCATACGCAGGTTTTTGTGACCAGCCACCAATTTCGATTGCGGGGAAACCTGCTTTTACGCGCTCTTCATTGGTCGATTCGGTGCCTTCAGTGTAACTGTCCAATATATCTTTTGGATCCAAATCTTTTGCATCATCGTCTTTCACATAACCATCCTGAACATGATCGACCGTATAAAAACCATTGCCCTCAGAGCTAAGCAAAATACCTTTCAATTCTGGCGACGTACTGTTGCCCATGGCTTTCATCAACGCATCCGCTTCCATCTTAGGGATAAACTCAAAGCCTTTTGGCACAGTCAAGCTCGCTTGACCTGCAATCTCAACAGTGGCAGGGCCCTGTGTTGCGGTTTTAGTCGCGGCTTCGAAAGCAAGCTCAAGCGCGGCCTCATTGCCTGCTGCAAATAAGTTTAAACTGGTCAAAAGAGCGATGAACCCAACGGTAATTTTTTTCATATGGTTGCCATAGTTGCCATAAAAGTAGGTTAAAAAGAATTAAAATAAGGCGCGATTATACAGTAAAAATCACATCACTCAGTTAAAAACTTTACACTTTTTTAACTAAGACAGATTTTTGCACGATTTTTTTTGGCGAGAAAAAAGGGGGGAGATTATCGGGCAAGTTCGGCGATGGGCGATGGGCTTGAGTTTTTTAAGCCAGGTTTTCAAGAAAACTAGGCCTTGCGGCCAACCTTTTTCCGTGTTTTGGTGTTGAAAATCGGGGAAAAGGTTGGCCGCAAGGCTGTTTCTGTGATGTTAAATTAAGCCAAAGGCTCCGTTTCGCTGCGCAAAAAATCCACCGCCGCTGTGCCGTTGAGGGTTGTTAAATGCGGCCAAATCGGCTCGCACATTTCGGGCAAAGGAGACGAACGGCCTATCGCGTGTCCGCCTTCGGTTGGGGAATGAAAATCGCTGCCCGCGCTGGCCAACAAACCGTGTTCTGCGGCCAACTTGCCGTAAACGTAAACGTCATTTTGCGTGTGGCTGCCCGTTGAAACTTCCATGCCCAAACCGCCGCAAGCTTTAAAGTCATGTATCAATAATTCTCGGTTGGCTCGCGACAATTCGTACCGCGCAGGGTGCGCAATCACCGCCATGCCGCCAGCCGCGCGTATCCAAGCCACCGTGTCCTGTAAATTTGCCCATTCGTGTTCGACATAACCCGGTTTGCCCTTAACCAAATAACGCTTAAAGACCGCAGGGACGTTTTTGGCCACGCCAATTTCAACCAAATAACGCGCAAAATGAGCGCGGCTGATGGTTTCTGGCGAACCCACTGAATATTGCATCGCGCCTTCAAAAACGCCAGTCACACCCAAACGGGATTCCAAGCCTAGCGCCATGGCGTGCGCCCTTTGTATGCGGCCGTCTCGAGTTTTTTGTAACCCTGCCAACAGCACCGCGTTGGTCGGATCTAAGCCCAAACCAACGATGTGTAACTGTTTTTTGTTCCATGTTACCGACAATTCTGCACCGCCAATGAAGCCGACATTCAAGGCGGCGGCGGTTTTGGCCGCTTCGGCCACGCCTTGTATGGTGTCGTGATCGGTCAAAGCCAATAATTGAGCGCCGCGCTGGCTGGCGCGTTCTATCACCGCAGCAGGGCTTAACACCCCGTCCGAGGCTGTGGAATGAAAATGTAAATCGATGGGTAAGTTCATAAGGCGCTTTCTACATGCTAAAATAACGGTGAATGACAGGCAACTCTCTGCCCTGTTGACTTTCTTATTTTTACCACTGATTTCCATTTCACCACTTAGGCGAACTTATTATGTCTTCCATTATACTCAATTGGCTTTCGCCACTGTCAATAAAAATTCTGTTTATGCTGGCCGCCTTATTGCCCGTCATCAACCCACCGGGATTGGCTCCCGTTTTTTTATCCATCACCAAAAAAAACACGCCCGAACAACGCAGCTATTTGGCACGGCGCATCGCCATTTACAGTTTTGCTTTGTTGATAGGCAGTCTTTTTTTTGGGGGCTATGTTTTGTCAATTTTTGGCATAGACATGAGCGTAGTCAGAGTCAGCGGCGGGCTATTAATCAGCATCACCGCTTGGCGCTTGCTTAACGAAGCGCAGCACGACCACACAAGCGACACCAACGAAACTCATCAAGAAATGAACAAGGAATTACTCAAACAAAGGGCTTTTTATCCCTTAACTTTTCCTTTTACGGTGGGGCCCGGTGCGATTTCTATCGCCATTACGCTGGGTGCCAGCACCGAAATCACGGGCCAAAGCAGCGCGGCCATGTGGAGCATTAACGCATTGGCCGCAGGCATCGCCTCGGTTTTGGCCAGTTTGATGGTGTATTTATGTTATTTGTACGCCGATCGGTTGCTCACCTATTTGGGCAAAACGGGCACGATGGTTTTTACACGGTTGACCGCTTTTATTTTGCTGTGCGTGGGCATACAAGTGTTATGGACGGGCATACGCGAATTGATTAAAACGCTTTAAAATCAAAAAATCAAGGCCAACGTTTGAATATTCAAATGATGGCCTTGATGCTTTTTAATCACAACTTCAACCCAATTCAATAATGCGGTGGTTTGTCGTCTAACAAGCTGGCGGCAGGTGCATCAGCAGAACCGCCTTGTTGCTGTTGATACAAATAGCGCAATTGTTGTTGCATGAGTTCTAATTGCTGGCCTTGTTTGGCGATGATGTCGCTCAACACGTCCAAGGTGTTTTCTTGCAAAGCCAGTTTGATTTCCAGTTCAATCAACCGTTCTTCAGACGCGTCCATTATGATTTCCCTTGCAAAACCCGAGCAATGGCGGCAATGTCGGGAATGTTGCTCACAACATTGGCATTTTGCGCCCGATGACGCATCGCGTGATCCATTAACACCAGCGCCATCATGGCTTCGGCAACAGGCACGCCACGTATGCCCACGCAAGGATCGTGACGGCCGTGCGTGGCCAATTCTACGGCTTCGCCGTGTTGGTTGATGGTGTGACGCGCTTGGCTAATCGACGACGTGGGTTTAACGGCGATGGTGACGCTGATGGTTTGACCCGATGAAAGACCGCCCAAAATGCCGCCAGCATGGTTGCTCAAAAAGCCTGTGGGCGATAATTCATCACTGTGCACGCTGCCGCGCTGGGCGATACTGGCAAATCCTGCGCCAATTTCTACGCCTTTCACGGCATTGATGCTCATCATGGCATGTGCCAAATCGGCATCTAATCGGTCGTAAACGGGTTCGCCCCAGCCCACAGGCACGCCTTTGGCCTCAATATGAATTTTTGCGCCCACCGAATCTTGGCTTTTGCGGACGCTGTCCATGTAAGCTTCCAGCTCGCCAATTTGGCCAAGGTTGGCCGCAAAAAAAGGGTTGTTATTAACGTGTTCCCAGCCTTCAAACGCAACGACTTTGTCGCCCAATTGAGTCAAACTCGCCCGAATGACCACGCCATATTCGGCCAATAACCATTTTTTAGCCACCGCGCCCGCCGCCACTCGAACGGCGGTTTCTCGGGCAGAGGAACGGCCGCCGCCTCTTGGGTCGCGCACGCCATATTTATGACTGTAAGTGTAATCGGCATGGCCAGGGCGAAAACTGTCGGCTATGTTGCCATAATCTTTGCTGCGCTGATCGATGTTGCGTATCAAAAAGCCTATCGGCGTGCCTGTGGTTTTGCCCTCATACACGCCTGACAAAATTTCGACTTCATCGGTTTCTCGGCGTTGAGTGACGTGACGGCTGGTACCGGGGCGACGGCGGTCGAGTTCGGCTTGCAAATCGGCGGCGCACAAAGGCAAATTGGGCGGACAGCCGTCTATGATGCCGCCTATGCCCACGCCGTGACTTTCGCCAAATGAAGTTAATGTAAACAACTGCCCTATCGTGTTGCCTGCCATAAAATATCCTTTTTCTGTTGATTTTTCAGACCGTCATGGGCTGGCGTGCCGTCCGCCAAAAACCCAATAAATTGGCACGCATTGTAAGCCACCAAAGCCTTGCGGCCAACCTTTTTCTACAAATACGCCCCAAACAGGCACGATACCATTGCCTGAAAATATCGCGTCAGAATAAGGTATAATGCGCCTCCTTAAAAAATTTACTTCACCTTAGAATAATCATCATGCCTTTACTTACCGTACAAAATGCTCAACTGGCCTTTGGCCACGTTGCTTTATTAGACAAAGTTTCCTTTAGTTTGGACAACAAAGAAGTCGTCGGACTCATAGGCCGCAACGGCGCAGGCAAGTCTTCTTTGTTAAAAGCCATTGCAGGCGTGCACAAACTCGACAATGGCCGCATCGTTTATCAAGACGGCATCAAATTGGCTTATGTGCCGCAAGAACCTGTTTTTGATGGCGACCACACCGTTTTTGAAGCCGTGGCCGAAGGCTTGGGCGACATAAAAAATGCCCTCAAAGCCTATCACGATGCAATACACGCGCTGACTTTAGATGCCAGCGATGAGGCCGCAATGGACGCAATGAGCGCAGCACAACAAGCCATAGAAGCGGCCGATGGCTGGGGCTTTGATCAAATGATACAAACCACGCTCACGCATTTGGGGCTGGACGAACACAAAAAAATCAACGAACTGTCAGGCGGTTGGAAAAAACGCGTGGCCTTGGCGCGAGCTTTGGCTTCGACGCCCGATGTGTTGATTTTGGACGAACCAACCAACCATTTGGACGTGAACGCCATCGAATGGCTAGAAAGTTTAATTGGCAGTTTTCAAGGCAGCGTGTTGTTGATTACCCACGACCGACGGTTTTTGGACAATGTTTGCAATCGCATCATCGAATTAGACCGTGGCCAGCTCAATAATTACGTGGGTTCTTTTGCCAGCTATCAAGCCAAGAAAATTGAAGAATTGGCCATAGAAGACGAACAAAATCGCGTGTTTGATAAAGCCAAAGCACAGGAAGAGGTTTGGATACGCCGTGGCGTGAAAGCCCGTTTAAAGCGCAACATGGGGCGCGTCAAGCGTTTAGAAGAACTGCGCTCACAACGCGCCGAACGCCGTGAACGCATGGGACAAGTCAATTTCCAATTATCGGCAGGTGACAAATCGGGCAAATTGGTAGCCGAACTCACCAACGTGAGCAAAGGCTACAATGGCCGCACTTTAATCAACGATTTCACCAGTCGCATCATGCGCGGCGACAAAATCGGCTTAATCGGCGAAAACGGCGCAGGCAAAACCACCTTATTAAAAATGATTTTGGGCGAATTGCAACCCGACACAGGCACAGTCGAGCAAGGCACCAAACAAAGCATCGCTTATTTTGACCAATTCCGCACCGCGCTCGATGACGAAATGAGCTTAATGGACGTTATCAGCCCTGGCGCCGATTTCATCACCATCAACGGCCAACAAAAACACGTCATCAGCTATTTAGAAGACTTTTTGTTTGCCGCCGAACGCTCGCGCAGCCCAGTCAAATCGTTGTCAGGCGGCGAACGCAATCGCCTGTTGTTGGCGCGTTTATTTTCAAAAGAAGCCAATATTTTGGTGCTAGACGAGCCGACCAATGATTTGGACATCGACACGCTAGAACTGTTGGAAGGCCTGCTGGATGCGTATACAGGCACAGTGTTTTTGGTCAGCCACGACCGAACGTTTATCGATAACGTCGTGACGCAAGTCATCGTTTCAGAACAAAATGGCGTTTGGCAAGAATACGCAGGCGGTTACGAAGATTGGCAAAATACAAAAAAACGCATGGCCGAATTGGCGACCTCGACCAACAAAACAGCGCCAAAATCCAGCGCCCCTGCGGCCAGCACTAACACCAAAAAGCCCTCCGAAAAAGCCAATAAACTCAATTACAACGAAAGCCGAGAGTTGGCTGCCTTGCCCGAAGCGCTGCAACAATTAGAACAAGAGCAAGCGGCCTTAACCGCCGAGTTGTCCGATGGCAGTTTGTACGTTAACGCGCCAGAAAAAGCCGTTATCATCAGCAATCGCTTGAGTGAGATTGATGCCCTCATCTTAGAAAAAATGACGCGCTGGGAAGTTTTAGAAAGCAAACAAGCTTAAAGAATAAGCTTAGAGAACAAGGTTAAAACCTTTGAATGTACATGAAAAAGGTTGGCCGCAATCCCCAATAAGGCTCTGCGGCCAACCTTTTTATGAGGGCTTTATTTTTATTTGAAAGGAATGCCATGCGCCAAAAGTTGCTCAGTTTGGGACTGGTTTTGTTATTAGCCGCTTGCGGGACAACCCAACCCTCTAAAATGGCTCACAAAAAAACCAGCAAGCCGCAAAAAATTCAATTATCTAACATTACCGTCAGCGAAAAAAACAAAGAAATCATGATTTACAGCATGAGTTTAATCGGGCTGGATTACACTTACGGCGGCAACAATCCTGATATGGGCTTTGATTGCAGCGGCATGGTCAACTACATTTATCAAAATGCCTTGGGCATGACTTTGCCACGCACCGCCGCGCAAATGGCCGCCGCAGGCAAACCCATTAGCGATGGGCAATTACAACCGGGAGATTTGGTCTTTTTTAACACCACGGGCAAATCCTATTCGCACATGGGGATTTACATCGGCAACCGCCAATTCATCCACGCACCCAGAACCAACAGCGTCATCCGTGCCGAAAGCATGGACAACAGCTATTTTTTACCGCGCTACCAAGGCGCGCGCACTTTTTTGAATTAACCGCTTTATCTTCATACAAAACCAAAACAAGGCGCTTGAGTGTTTCTTTTTTCAGAAAACTCAAACGCCTTTTTTCTCGCTTTTATTCAAGCTTTTATTCAAACATCGCCTATTTTTAATGGCCGCCCCCAGCCGAACCGCTGGCAAAAGGCGGACGCGCATACCAAATCGCCGCAATCAATCCCAAAAATAAAAAGCCAAACAAAAAGAAAATTTCATTGGCCGCAATAAAATAACTTTGCCGCATGATGTCGTAGTTAATCATGGCCAAACTGACCTCTTTAGACACACCCAAAGCCCCTGTTTGGTTGACGTAAGTTTGCATGGCTGGGTTGGCCAGTTCGATGGACTCGGCCAAATGGCTGTGATGCACGGCCTCGCGATTACTCCACAAAGTGGTGGTCAACGACACGCTCATCGAACCAAAAATGGTGCGGATAAAATTAGACAAGCTACCCGCGTTGGCCATTTCATTGTTGGGGATACCCGACAAACACATCATGGTCGCAGGCATAAAAAAAGTCGCTAAAGCCAAGCCTTGCACAAATTGTGGCCACACGATGGACGCAAAATCCATGTCAAAATAAAATTGTGTGCGCCAAAAAAAACAAGCGGAAAAAACGCAAAAACTGAAGGTTAATATCCAACGCAAATCGATTTTGGTCGTTAAATACGCCACCACAGGTGCCAGTAAAAAGGGAAATATGCCGATGGGCGCGGTGGCCAAGCCCGATTGAAAGGCGGTGTAACCCATTTGGGTTTGCATCAACAAAGGCAACAACACCACGCCCCCAAAAAACAAACTGAAACCGCCACAAGAGACCAAAATCCCAGCCCGAAAATTACGATGGCGAAATAAAGTCAAATCCACCACAGGATAACGCTGGCCTTTTTCCCAAATCACAAAACACGTCAGCGTCATCAAGGCGACTATACTGCAAACCACAATTTCAGTGGCCGCAAACCAATCCACTTGCCGCCCGTGATCCAGCACAAACTGCAACGAGCCCACGCCCACAATCAATAAAATCAAGCCAACCGCATCAATCGGCAAATCGGGTTGGCGTTCGGTTTCACGGTCTTTTAAATAGTGCCAAGTAAACCAAGCCGACCCAAATCCCACAGGAATGTTGATGTAAAACACCCAGCGCCAATCCCAGCTGTCCACAATAAAACCACCTAAAATAGGCCCACAAACAGGCGCTAAAATGATGCTCATTCCCCAAATGGCCATGGCAATGTGTTTTTTGTCGGGCGGATAATTGGACAACAACAAGCTTTGCGACAAAGTCACCATAGGGCCACCCAATAAGCCTTGCAACAAGCGAAAAGCCACCAGCATTTCTAAATTACTAGACAAACCACACAAAACCGACCCCACCACAAAGCCCAATACCGACAAAATGAACAATTTGACTTCGCCTAAACGACGCGCTAACCAACCCGTCAAGGGTATAGAAATGGCCGTGCCTATGCCATAAGCCGTAATCACCCAAGTGCCTTGGCTAGCCGAAGCCGCCAAAGAACCTGCAATGTGTGGAATGGCCACGTTGGCAATCGTGGAATCCAAAATTTCCATAAACACCGCAATGGCCAAAGCCAAGGTCACCCCAATACGGGCAGCAGGAGCAAGCGGTTCGCGCATCATGGTTTAGCCTTTAATTGAAGGGGCACCGGCGTGGATTTTTTACCGACGTTGGCCGCAACAATTTCATGAATTAAACGGCTCAATTCTTCGGTGCTGTGTTTGTATACGCTGGTTTCTTGCGGGGCATTGAGTTTGCCCACTTCGGCCAAACTGCTGCCTGACGCATTACTCACGTCTACCGTGGCGTGCATGGACAAACCAAGGCGCAGTGGCGATTCAGCCAGTTCTTTTGCATCAAGGCCGATGCGCACAGGAAAACGTTGCACGACCTTCACCCAATTTCCCGTGGCATTTTGGGCTTGCAATAACGAAAAGGCGCTGCCAGAACCTGCCGAAATGCCCAACACCTTGCCCTGATAAACCACGTCACCACCATACATATCGGCAGTTAAAGTAACGGGTTGCCCCAAACGTAACTTGGCCAATTGGGTTTCTTTAAAATTGGCATCCACCCACAGAGTGTCCAGTTGAATAAGCGTCACAACGGGCGTTCCAGCCGCGACGCGCGACCCTAATTGAACGGCACGTTTGGCTACTTGTCCGTCAACAGGCGCAATAATTTCGGTGCGTTTCAAATTCAAATATGCTTCTTGCAAAGCCAACATGGCGCGTAATACGGCTGGATTTTTCATCACATCGGGCGACAAAACGGCGCTTTCGGTCACTTTAAAATCTTGCCCTGCCAAGTCTACCGCCGCACGTGCTGCGGCCAACGTTTGTTTAGCGTGCTGCACTTCTTCTACCGAAATTGCCCCCATTTGTTGCGCCATTAACCGTCGTTGATAATCTTCTTGGGCGCGATTGAGTTCAATTTGACGCAACTTAATTTGAGATTGATGACGCGACAAACTCACCGCCCCTTGATTCGCACTACGAACGGCTTGAGCTAAATCGGCTTGCGCTTTGATGAAAAGGAGTTGCGCATCGGTGTCGTCCAAACGTGCAATGAGTTGGCCCGCCTTCACGCGTTGGGTGTCTTCCACCAGAATGGCGCTGACTGTGCCTGACGATTGAGCATTCACCGCCACTTGATGCCCAGCAACATAAGCATCATCGGTGTATTCCAGCCCACGCACAAAAAAGAACCAATACACCAAACTCAACGCCCCCATCAAGGCAAAAATACTTAAAACACGCATGATTTTTTTGGCTGTTTTTTTAGGAGATTGCGCCGTTCCAGTGGCTTGAGTCGCTTGCGCAGAAGCAATTTCTTGTTCGGCTTTAGGTAAATCAGTTTCTGTTGTGCTCATTGTTTAGCAACTTTCAAATAGAATAATTAACAAATCGGTCAAAAGGGCTACTCGCCTTCAATTTAGCGTTGCACCCAAATGGCGCAGCAATTGAGTGTGCGCAAGCAACACATCAGTTTTCACCATGGCTAAGCGCATTTGTTGTTGCAAAGCGCGACGTTTAGCCAGTTGATAACTGCTCGCGTCACTCAACCCTGCTTTATAACGCGCTTCAGCGGTATGAGCCAAGGCGCTGGCTCGACTGGCTTGATCCTGTATCAGCGCCTGCTCTTGTTTGGCGTTGTTCAAGCGAGTCACAGCAAGGCTGGCCTCGCTGGCGGCGTGTATGACCGTTTTGTTATACACAGCAACCGCCGCATCGTAAGCCGCTTGTTGGCCACTTAACTGGGCATTTAAAGCCGTTTGCGAAAAAATCGGCAAAGAAATGGCAGGTACCACCGTGGCCACCCAAGAACCCGCATCCAACAATTTAGACAATTCTATGCTAGACAAACCCACCGATCCAGACAAAGAAATATTGGGATAAAACCGCGCGCGCGCGGCTTTTACGTCTTGGGCGGCCGCAGTCGCGCGGTGTTTAGCAGCCTGAATGTCCGCCCGATTCCCGAGTTCATTGAGTTCCAGAGCCTTGGGCAGAGGCGGCAAAGTGTCCACAGGCACAATCGCAATACTCGCCCCAAATTGAGGCGCTTCGCCAACCAGCACCGCCAAATTTTGGCGCAAAGTCGTCACTTGCTCTTCGGATTCAAGCTGGATTTTTTTGGCTTCAGCCCAAGTCCATTCGGCTTGATGCACATCGTCCACACTCACCAAACCTGCGCGATGTTTAACGTTGGTTTGTTGCAATAATCGAGCGCTTAACTCGGTATCTAATACGGCAATTTTTTGTATGTCATCGGCCAAACACAAAGCCAAATACTGCGCGGTAATGGCGCTGGCCAACCAAGCCGCCACATCTTGCGCTTCCCATTTTGCGGCCAAGCTTTGCGCTTCCGCCGCCGCTGTTTGCGCTTGCAAGCCATGCCAAAAATCAAATTGATAAGTGGCATCCAATCCAATCCCCCCCAAATCCACCCAAGTTCCTGCAATCGGTGGCGGCAACAAACCCACTTCTGAAAAGCGTTGGCGCTGTAATTCGGCATGGGCAATACCCGAGAGATTTTCATTGCTAGAAGTCAGTATCAAGCCCGCTTGAGCCGCACGCACTTGAGCTTGAGCCAACGATAAATCAGGACTTTGCACCACCGCCAAAGAAAATAGCTGCCGTAAAACAGGATGCGCCACCGTCTGCCAAGACGCGGCGGGTTGAGGCGCGGCGCTCAATCCAAAGTTTTCGGACGGCACAAACTCTAAAGGCGCTTTGGGGTCAGTTTCAACCGCGCAAGCCGCCAACAAAGTTAATGCCATCAACACAGTATTTTTTAGCACAAAAAAGCGTTTGGATTTAGACATAAAGCATATCCTATCAAAGGAATTATTTCATAAAAAACATATTACAAGCAGAGAAGTGACTATTTTTGGCTTGCGGCCAACCTTTTTTTAAGGGAAAAGGTTGGCCGCAAAGTCTAACAAATCAGTCCAGCTTTTTTCCTTCATGCAGCAGACTCGCCATGGCGGCAACAATGGCCAGCGCGGTGTCTGCTTTACTCATTAAAGGTAAAGCTTGAGCGCCTTTATCGCTTAATAAAGTCACTTGATTGACTTCTGTATCCATGGCCACTTGCGCCAAATTGGCGACCATCAAAGGCAATTTTTTTCTGACCCGTTTGGCTTCGGCAAACTCGACTAGATTGTCACTTTCCGCCGAAAAGCCCACGCAAAAAGGTGCAGCAGGCAAACTCGCCACCGTGGCCAAAATGTCTTGCGTTTCAGAAAACACCAATGTGGGCAGACCTTTTTCTTTTTTGAGTTTATGTTCCGAAGCATTAACCACGCTGTAATCCGACACGGCGGCCACGCTAATAAAAACATCGCACGCCCCCACTTGGTGCAAGACAGCCTCCAACATGGTTTGGGCGCTGGTGGCCGAAATCACCGCCAAACCCGATGGCGCAGGCAAACGAGTAATGCCTGAAATCAAAGTCACCGTTGCGCCAGCGGCTCGACAAGCCCTTGCCAAAGCATGGCCCATCGCCCCCGAGCTCCGATTGGTAATGCCGCGCACCGAATCAATCGCTTCGTAAGTCGCGCCAACGGTCATTAAAATTCTTTGGTTGGCCAGTATTTTGGGCGTAAAAAAAGCTCCTAAGGCCTCGACAATGGCTTCAGGCTCAAGCAAACGCCCTTCGCCCACTTCACCGCAAGCTTGCTCGCCCGAGGCTGGACCAAAAAAAATGACCCCATCGGCACTTAACTGTGCGACATTACGTTGATTGGCTGGATTTTGCCACATTTCTACATTCATGGCGGGCGCAACAATCAAAGGACAACGCCGCGCAGATGCCAACGTGCTAATAAAATCATCGGCTATCCCATGAGTGATTTTAGCCAAACAGTTGGCGGTGGCAGGTGCAATCAACAACACATCGGCTTGGCGCGTCAATTCGATGTGCGTCATCGAACTTAACTCGGTGCTATTTTGCGTATAAACGGGCAAGCCCGACAAAGCCTCAAACGTTAAAGGCGTAATAAATTGAGTGGCCGAAGCACTCATCACCACCTGAACGCTGTAGCCTTGTTTTTTTAATAAGCGTGTCAATTCAGCCGCTTTATAAGCCGCTATACCGCCTGTTATGGCCAATAAAACTTTTTTTTGTTGTTTTTCTTTATAAATCATTTTAATGAGCTAACCTTCCTATATGCCATGCCGTATTTTTTGGCGATTATACAAGACATCAAGCCATTTTTTTATTTTATGTTTTGCTTCAGCAAAACGGATACACCCAACAAACCAAAATAAAAAAATATCAATTTACAATCATTTTATCTTAAAAATAAGCGATAATAACGCCCTTTAGTAGATTATCGTGCCTCCTTAAAATGGGTTAACACACTTTTCAGCTTTAATTAGGTAAAAAAAACAATGAATACAAACACAAGTGCTTTAAGACAGGGTTATCAACTCGCAGAATACACATTAGAACGACAATTGGCCGAAGGCGGGTTCAGTATTGTATATTTGGCTAGAGACGAACACGGTAAGAAACACGTCATCAAAGAATATTTTCCACATGAATTAGTAAAACGTTACGCTGAGAAACAAGTCGTTTTGTTAGATCCAAAACATGAAAACATTTACCAAATGGGCTTACAACTTTTTTTTGAAGAAGGTCGTATTTTAAGAACCATCAACCACCCTTCTGTGGTTTCTGTTTCTAATTTTTTCAGAGCCAATAAAACCGTCTACATGGTCATGGAATACTCCATCGGCGAGACGCTAGAAACTTACTTACGAAAAGCCCCCAAGCATGCCATTCCTGAAGCCGACCTACGGGTTTTGTTCGCCCAAGTGGCGGCAGGATTGAGCGCAATACACGAAAAAAGTATCGTCCACTTAGATTTAAAGCCCAGTAATATTTATTTACGCAAAAAAGGTGGTGGTATGTTATTTGATTTTGGAGCCAGTCGTTTTATCAGTGACTTGCACACCGCAACCCAAACCTTCACCCCAGGATTTTCTGCCCCCGAGCAAACCGATAAACAAGGAAATGTGGGCATTTGGACAGACATTTACGCTTTTGGAGCCACTTTACACGTGGCTATGGGTGCTGGGATTCCCCCCTCGGCTTTAATGAGACTCAAAAAAGAAACGACAGGATTGCTCCCCTCCACGGATTTAAAATTGTCTAAAAAGATTGGGCATCTTTATTCTCCCGAGTTGATTGCATTGGTTGAGCGTTGCTTGTCCATCGATATTTCAAAACGCCCTATCAACGCAAAAGAGATAGAAATTCTTTTGGCTGGCCGATATTCCGCGCCAAAAGTCACAGGCTCGACTACCCTACTCCATGATCTGATTCAAACTTTTAAGGGATGGTTTTCCAAGGGTCCTAAAAAATGAAGTTAATATTCACTCAACAGACACGAGAAGGCGGCCGACAATATAACCAAGATCGATCTTTGGTTTTAATGACCAAAGAATCGATCTTGTTACTGATTGCAGATGGCATGGGCAGCATCCCCAACAGTGAACTGGCGGCACAAGTGGTTCTCAATGCCATCGCCCAAGAATTTCAACGCGAAGCCCAACCTAAAATTAATAACGTGAGCGATTTTTTAGAAAGAAGCTTAAAGATTGGCCACGAACGCATTTTAAAAATGGCTAAAATGCGTAATTATGAACGTGTACCGGGCACAACCGTTATTGCAGCAATCATTCAAAACGATCAAATTCAAGCGGCTTTTGCTGGTGATTCTCGACTGTATCTATTTGATAAAAAAAACCTTCTTTATAAAACAAAAGACCATTCGGTGGTTCAGCAACTCATAGACGCAGGAAGCTTAGACCCTTCACAAATTTCCACCCACCCCAAACGCAATCAAATTTTTAATTGCTTGGGGGTGACGGAGAAATTCATGGTCGAACACACTCGCCCTATGCCATTTTTTCCAACCATGTCGGTTTTATTATGCAGCGATGGCCTGTGGTCTAATCTAAACAATAACGAAATGTGCTTTATTTGTAGCAACCCACAAACCATACAACACGCCTTGACGATAGGGTTACGTGAGGCAAATATCAGAGCAGGTAAAGGGGGAGACAACCTGACGGCGATTGTTTTTACCAGACTCAATAATCATGAAAACTATCCCTTGATTGAAGGATTTGTTGATACAGCAAATTTAGGGAATGAAGTAGACATCAATCAAGCCATTTTAGACAGCGAATTAAGGGCAAGGGTTAAATATCTGCAAGAAGAAATGAATATGAAAGCAGGCAATAACGACAGTTATCTCAACCCGCAAGCGAGTCTAAAACAACGCTATGCCTCTTTAGTGGGTGATTTGATTCACAATCAAGTCACCTTGCAAGATGGTCTGAATCTAAACCCTCAACAAAAATCCAGCTACACAGAAAACTTACATCATTTACTCAAACAAAATAGTGAAAATACCCCATCAACGGCCATTCAGAATAATAACCTAAAATCTATGATGACCAAGATTAAGACTTGGCTGCTCAAAATGAGTTAGTAAAAGTAAAAAGGTAACCGCTTTCTCAAAAAGGCCATTTTCTGCCAAGTCGCCTGTGGCCAAGACCTCTAATCAATCTTTTCGTTCGTTGGCGTGACCTATCCAACCCTCCCCTAGACCGATACACCATGAAAGCCCAACCATGACCCTGCGACACGACAACCGTCCAACCGATGCTTTACGCCAAATTAGCCTCACTCGTGCTTACACCAAACACGCCGAAGGCTCGGTTTTGGTGACTTTTGGTGACACCAAAGTTTTGTGCACCGCAACCATAGAACCCAACGTACCCCCTTTTTTAAAGGGAAAAGGCCAAGGCTGGGTCACGGCAGAATATGGCATGCTGCCCCGTTCAACCAACAGCCGTATGCGTCGCGAAGCCGCCAGCGGTAAACAAAGTGGGCGCACGCAAGAAATTCAGCGCTTGATTGGGCGCAGCTTACGTGCCGTTATCGACTTAGAAGCTTTAGGCGAGCGCCAAATTGTCATCGATTGCGATGTCATACAAGCTGATGGTGGCACACGAACCGCCAGCATCACAGGCGCTTTTGTGGCTTTACACGATGCCATTCAAACCCTTTTGGATGAAGGAATCATCGAAAAAAATCCCATACAGGCTTTTGTGGCCGCCGTTTCGGTGGGTTTATTGGGTTCAACCGCCGTTTTGGATTTAGATTACCTAGAAGACAGCGCTTGTGATACTGACATGAATGTGGTGATGACCGAGGCGGGCGCTTTTATTGAAGTTCAAGGAACAGCGGAAGGACAGCCGTTTAACCAAGACGAACTTAACCAAATGTTATCACTGGCAAAATCGGGCATACAAACCCTGATACAAGCACAAAAAAAGGCTTTGGGCTTGCTCTAACGGTAATACCCCCACAAAACCGAAGCATTGAAAAGTAGAACCCTTTACAATAAACCCAAAAGGAGTTTTACATGAAAACCAGCAAATACAGCGAAAGCCAAATCACGCAGATTTTGAAACAAGCGG
>JBILQJ010000072.1:0-4633 GCA_044373325.1 Burkholderiales bacterium | reverse complement strand
AACAGCGCAAACAACAACGCTGTCCGCAACGTTTGTGGCCAACGTTGTGCCTTTTGAAGACTTCAAGCATTTTTGGTGCAATGGGGCACCTTTTTGGCTGCGCAAACTCAAAATCAGCACACTCAACCAACCTGCGGATTTAAACCCTTTGCCTCCGATGGATGCCCCCAATCTGCTGGATAAAATCGATTTAGATCAGCAAATCCTCACCAACACGGCGTTTGGTTCGGCCAGTTTATTGGCCACAGGCTTGTTGCCACCCGCCGCCATAGGCCGCCATTGGGCCGAAACCGAACAGCAACTTTTACAACACTTTGCTGCCAATTTGCCCGACTGGACGCACACGCCAGCCCTACCAAACGAGGCCATCACCTTAAGCTTTGGCGACATCAGCCTCACCCACACTTGGGAAAATTTACGCCCAGAAGGCCGTTTCAGGGTGAGCTTGCACGAGCTTTGGGACACGGAAAAAATTCAATATTGGCTGGAACATTTGCTGTTATGCGCCAGCCGTCCTAAAGGCGTTGCGCCGCTGACGCATCTGTTTTATCTCTGCAATAAGGGCGTAAAAATTCACGGTTTAACTCTGCCAGAACTGTCCGTCGTCGAAGCAGAAGCCGAGCTACAAAGGTGGGTTCAACATCACCAACGCGGCCAGACGATGCCATTGCCTTTTTTCCCAAAATCCAGCTGGGCTTATGCCAGCCAATTCAGCACAAATCAACGCAAAGGCTTGCCTGATGAGCAAGCTCACGCCAACGCTTTGAGCGCTGCGCGTGCCAAATGGGATAAAAAACAACATAACAGCGCAGCGCAGCCCGAAAAACACAAGTTCGCCAATCGGGTTATTTTTAGAGGTCGACATCCGCTACAAGAAGCTGATTTTGCCGAACTTGCCGAGTTGCTGCTGCCTGCGGTGTTGGCTTTTGCATCCTTACCGGTGGCCAGCGAGACCGAGTCTGAAGCCTAAATCTAGCCAAAAATCTTTGCGGCCAACCTTTTTTCCTGATTTCGGGGAAAAAGGTTGGCCGCAGGGTTTTGGGCACAAAAAACAGAAATCAAATAGCCTGCATCGGTGGCAAAGGCACGTCCATCGCCAAACAAAACGCTTGCAACAAAACGCTTTCATCTTCGCTGATATTGCCATCTGCTAAAACAGTGGCCACACAACCTGTCAGTATTTTTTCTTTAATGCCAAAACTGGCCTGTGCCAAGGTATCGAAAATGGCATCCATTTCTTTATGATTACGAGAACTCTGCACAGGATTAGAAGCAGGACATCCTTCTATTTTGGCAGCAGCACATGCTTTTTTATAAGCAAAAGAAGGTAATGGGGATAAATAGGCAAATACGCCCATGACCATGCTGGCTGCAATTGGCATAGGCATTTTTGAAGAGGGTTCGGCTGGCTTTTCCCTCAAGCCTTTTTTAGCCAATTGCCAAAGGCATAATTCAAACAAACTCATATTATTATCTGCTTCAATTAAAAATTGAACCAGTTGTAAAACGTTGGCCGCTTGATTTTGACTTAACCTTTTTAAGGTAGGCAAAGTTTTACACATCAATGCAAACGATTGCGCACGACTCAACTGCAAAACAGTCGCATCAATTTTGGCCAATATTTGCGCAACGGCTGGGTCTATTTTTTGACTAAAATGCAAACCCAAAGTCTCTCTTTTTTTGGGGTCTATGGGCAATAACGTGGCATACAAAATGGCCAACGCGCCTGCCAAATCATGACATTGTTCCTCTAGAATCTGCGGAAAAATGATCGATACCTCTTGGGCAGGCAAGGCCATAGAACCTATCGTATCCATCAATTGATGTGCTTGTGATGCTGCCTTTTTGGGTAATGTTGGCTTTTTAGGCAAAGGGGCATGGACTTTACTGACGTAAGGTCTAGGGATGATTTCAACTTTAAAATCACGTCCTTTAATTCTTTGAATACGTTCAATTAAAAACAACTTCATTTGTTCCGATTTAAAAGCAGCATCAAAAGAACAAAAAAACAAATGACTGGCTTGGCGTTCAACCACTGTAAAAGGTAAATCATACGATGCAATTTTTCGCAAAGCACCCACGATGCCCTCTGGATTTCGTGTAAATTGAACCGCCGATGCATCCGCCAAAAATTGACGTTGTTGAGAAATCGACAATTGAAGTTGATTCGCAACAATTAAACCCAATCCACCAATAATAAAAATCACTAAACCGCTTAGACAAATTAAAAATCCGCCCAAAAAGAGCCAAATAAGAATCGACAGTGTCATTGAATTGCCATTTTTTCTATCCTCGGCTTCATAATCGATAGCACCTTTTTTAGAAGAAAAATTAATATTTGGCAGCAAAGTAAAAACCAGTAGTTTTTCTCCCACAAGATTAAAAAAAGACAGCCCGTACAGCGCGGACATTAACCGCAAATTTAAGCGGATATCGCCATTTAAAATATAACTGAACTTGTGTGCAATCACACCCTGCATTTCATGATAAGTCAATTTTTCTATGAAATCGACAGTCACTCCTATCACCGCGTCAGAAGAAGACCAACCCGCAGAAAAAGCATTAATGCCCTTTTTATGCAACAAATAAATCGGCGGGACAGCAACACCAGAAGCAATGGCCATCTCTTCTACAAGTCGATTTATTTGTGCTTTTTTTTCATTACTCACAGTCGAAGTGCTTAATAATTGGGCATTCAACCAATTTGCGACAAAAGCGCCACCTCCTCGACGCAATTTTCCTAAATGGTTGGTGCTCACAAAAAACAATATCATTATTATGGTAGAAAATAATAATATGTAATTATATGAATTAATAACAACTATAAAAATTATATACTCGCCACCTTTAAATAAAAACAAAAATAAATTGTATAAAAAAATAAAAATAAAAGTCATTAAAAGACTTAATCCAACTGACGTTAAAAAAAATACACTTAACAATTTGATAGTTTCTTTTTTTGCTTGTCTTTGATGGTCGAAAAATTTCATCTAATCGTATTTCCTTGCGTATTTTAAATTCAAAAGGTTGGCCACAAAACAGGTTTTTGACAATAAATCACAATCAAAAAACTTGCATCGGAGGCAAAGGCACGTCCATAGACAAACAAAAGACTTGCAATAAAACGCTTTCGTCTTCGCTGATATTGCCATCGGCTAAAACAGCCGCAACACAGCCCTGCAATAATTTTTGCTTAAGCTCAAAACTGGACAGTTCCAAAACATCAAAAACCACATCCATTGTTTTTAAATCTCCAATCAAAGTGGGATTGGTCGGCAAACACGCGTGTATGTCGGCGGCGGCAACAGCCTGTTCATAAGCAGGAATCGGCGTGCGCGACAAACACGCAAATAAACCAAATATCCTACTTGCAGCTTCTCCCATCAACAAATGCGGTTGGCGGGTTGAGCGAGCAATGCGCAAACCTTTTTTGGCTAATTGCCAAATGCACAATTCAAAAAAGCACATTTGCCCATCGACTTCTACCAAAACTTGCCCCATTTTTAACGCACTGGCGGCTTGATTTTGACTTAACATTTTTAACGTAGGCAAGGCTCGAGATAATAATCTAAAACATTGCGGACGACTCAACTGCAACAAATCCGCATCGATTTTATGCAAAATTTGCGCTATGGCAGGCTCGCTCTGTTGCACAACATATTGCCGCAAAGCGGCTCTTTTTTTGGCTTCGACAGGCAACAATATAGAATACAAAACAGCCAAGGCACCAGCCGCATCTCGACACTGTTCTTCCAATGAAATCACCAACAAGCGCGGCGCCATTTGGGTAGACAACTTCATCGAACTAACAGAATGAATCAATTGATCAGATAAAAAAGTTGCCTGTAATTGGGGTTTGGACTCTGCGCTTAGCGGCGATTTTGGTCGTTCATTAGGGGCAAAACGAACCCCTTTTATTCTTGCAATTCGCTCGGAGATACTGGGATGCGTCGCCAACAAAGACTGTTTTTTTAAATCAATGTCCCCAAAAAACAAATGACTGGCTCGAGCCGCATATCGATGTTGCACGCTAGAACCCGCCGCGCTACGTTCAATTTTTTGTAATGCGCCCACAATGCCATCAGAATTGCGCGTAAATTGCACGGCTGAAGCGTCGGCTAAAAATTCGCGCTGCCGAGAAATCGACGCTTGTATGATTTTGGCAAAAAGCAAGCCCACCGACCCGATGATAAATATCAAGAATCCAGCAAAAAGCAGTACCGCCTTTTCTGCTGGTTTTTTAGACAATGCGGCCAACTTCATGGTATTACCCCACTCCGCAAAAAAAGAAATGCCATGCACCGCCGCCATTAAATGCATATTCAAGCGCATATCACCATTCAAAATATGACTGAATTCATGGGCAATCACGCCTTGCATTTCCTCGCGCGTTAACGCATTCATGCAACCGCTGGTGACGCCAATGACCGCATCAGAAATCGTCCAGCCCGCAGCAAAGGCATTAATCCCTTCGGCTTCTATCAAATAAACTCGCGGAACAGTGAGCCCTGAAGAAATGGCCATCTCTTCCACAATATTCAGCAACTGTTTTTTGCTCAACTTGGTTTCATAGCGTAGCAATAATTGACCGCCCAAGGACTCGGCCACAGTATCACCGCCGCCATGACGCAGT
>JBILQJ010000032.1:0-19544 GCA_044373325.1 Burkholderiales bacterium | reverse complement strand
TTAAATCTATTTTATCTTACAGTGCAAATGTTGGCTGTTACGCACAACACTCACACTTATCGATTATTCGTATTGTTAAAGATCAGTTCAAACACAACTTTCAACTGCTTGTTTACTTTAAAGAAATCAAACCAAACTACCGCTTGCTTCTCTAACCAACCGCGTCGTCTTGCTGCGTCGAGAGGGCGAAATATACGCACTCCCCACTAAACCGTCAACCCCTATTTTGCCAGCCTGACTAAAAACCCAACCAAAAAACCACCAAAAATCCCATAAAAACCCAAACAAAACAAGCCAAAATCTACCCGAAAAACAATCCAAAAAAAGTTAGAAAAAATTTCAAAATCACTAAAAAAAGCGGCCTAAAAGTTTCTGCAACCTCGTCAATGTCATTCTAAACACTAACCCAAAAACCTGCGGCCAACCTTTTTTCCCGAAAAATAGGGTTAAAAGGTTGGCCGCAAGAGTATTAGAGATAAACACAATGCCTCTTAAGCTCGCTCAAACGTCACAAACGCGTATTTTAAGCCATTGTCGCCCACGTGTTCTGTGCGCTGTGTTTCTTGCCAGTCTTGTGCTGACCATTCTGGAAAGACTGTATCGCCAGCGACCTCAAGGTCGATAAAAGTGAGTTGTAAAGTATCGGCCAGCGCTAAGGCTTGTTGATAAATTTGGCCGCCGCCAATCACAAATACCTCTTGATTGTCGGCTTTGCAGAGCGCGATAGCATCTAACAGGTTGGCCACAACCGTCACGCCTTCATGCTGCCAATTGGTTTGTCTGCTTAGGACGATGTGTTTGCGCTGAGGCAATAACCGCCCCAAAGAGTCAAACGTTTTCCGCCCCATGATGATGGTTTTACCCAAAGTCAGGCTTTTAAAATGTTGTAAATCTTCGGGGCAATGCCAAGGCATTTTGCCGTTTAGGCCGATGATTCTATTTTTCGCCATTGCGGCAATCAGCGTGAGTTTTGTGGCATTCATACCGAAACCTGTCCTTTAATGGCTGGGTGAGGGTCGTAACCTTCCAGCGTAAAATCTTCGTATTGGAAGGCAAAAATGTCTTTAACTGATTTGTTCAATTTCATGATAGGCAAAGACCTAGGTTCGCGGCTTAATTGCTCTTTGACCTGTGCTTGGTGATTATTATATAAATGCGCATCACCAAAGGTGTGGATAAATTCGCCCACTTCTAAATCGCATACTTGCGCCACCATCATGGTCAACAAAGCATAGGAAGCGATATTAAACGGCACGCCCAAAAACACATCCGCCGAACGCTGGTAAAGCTGGCAAGACAGTTTGCCGTTGGCCACATAAAACTGAAACAGCGCATGACACGGCGGCAAAGCCATTTCATCTATCAATGCAGGGTTCCAAGCAGAGACGATGTGGCGGCGCGAATCTGGGTTGTTTTTAATGCTGTCGATGACCGCGCTGATTTGGTCGATGCCGTGGCCGCTTTTGCCTGGCCAGCTACGCCATTGATAACCATAAACAAAACCCAAATCGCCGTTTGCATCAGCCCATTCGTCCCAAATTTTAACACCGTGTCTTTTTAGATACGCAATATTGGTATCGCCCGATAAAAACCACAGCAACTCATGCACAATGGATTTTAGGTGGCATTTTTTAGTGGTCACCAACGGAAAACCTTTTGCTAAATCAAAGCGCATTTGATAACCAAAGATCGAACGTGTGCCTGTGCCCGTTCGATCGGATTTGTCCACGCCTTCGGTTTGGATTTTTTTGATTAATTCAAGATAGTTTTGCATACTCCCGCCCTCCAGCGCCCAAAAAATAAATGGGCCTATTATATGTTATAATTTGCTCCTTTTTTCAGAATACTTTTCATATTTTAGGATAACGGAAATGATGGATCTAAAAATCATTATTGTGCTGTTGGGTATTTTGTGTATTTTAGGCGTGATTGCTTTTAATACTTGGCAAGAGCGCAGAATCAAAGCGCGCATCAACAGCAGCTTTGGACTCAACGAAGACGCTTTGCTGACAGCCAAAGCAAACCAAGTTCGCGATGGCCTTCAACAAACTCCAAAACCAATAACCAGCGCAGCAGATATTAAGCCTGACTCACCGGCAAAACCCGACGAGTTGTTTTCACCCATGCCTAAACGAAGCCTGCCTTTAAATGAAGTCATCGATTACGTCATTGCCTTGGCTTTTGAATACCCCAAACAACTAAGTGCATTCCCGTCTTTATCGGCCAACAAGTTTATCGCCATGGTAGGGAAAGATGCTCATGGTTTATGGGAAGAGATTGCGCCCAATTCCTCAAAACCTTACCAACAAATCAACGTTGGTTTACAACTCGTTGACGCCAATGGCGTTATCACACGAGCGGATTTAATTGACTTTAACGACCAAGTGGAAGCCTTTGCTCTGAGCCAGCAAGCTCAAATTCGTTTCCCTGATGTGGAAAACAAGTTGGATCAAGCCAAGCGTTTGGCCGAGTTTCATGAAAAAGTAGATGGCTTAATCGGCTTAAATCTGGTCTTCGAATCGCCTTTGGCCGCCACAAAACTGACTGAAATTTTATTGATGCACAATCTTACCCTCGCCCAAGATGGCGCTTTTTACGCTCACAACACCCAAGGTGAGGTTGGTTTTTCTGTCATCCACAGCGACAATTCGCCTTTTATTGCGGCGCAATTGCCTCACCAAACCGTAATGGCCATTACCTTCTTGTTAGACGTGCCACGCATCAAACATGGCTTGGTCGAATTTGACCGTGCGGTTGGATTGGCTTTTTCTTTAATAGAAGGGCATCACGGCAATTTGGTCGATGACAACGGCGTGTTGTTAACCATAGAACGTATCAGCCGCCTGCGCGATCATTTGACAGACTTGTACGATTTAATGCGCGATCAACGCATCGAAGCCGGCAGCACAGTGGCTTTGCGCTTGTTTTCTTAATGGTTGATGATAGATTCAAACGGTTGCGGCCAACCTTTTTCTGGGGTTTTTTAATAGAAAAAGGTTGGCCGCAACGATTTTTAAGCAGCAAGACAGAATATGGCGGCGCAACGATACGCCAGAAAATCGTGTTAAAATCAGCGCTTATTTTTTATTTAATTTGAGAAAGCTAACCATGTCTTTACTTCAATTGCTACAAACGCACGCCAAAACAGCGTTTACCTTGGCGGGTGCGCCCGATGCGCCGCCCGTGGTTCAATTAGCCAGCAAACCCGAATTTGGTGATTATCAAATCAATGGGTGCATGGGCGCGGCCAAGGCCTTAAAAACCAATCCACGCGCTTTGGCCGAAAACGTTTTGGCGCACTTAAGCCCTTTGCAAACTTTGGGCATCGTCCGCCACCTGGAAATTGCTGGCCCTGGATTTATTAATGTGCATCTTAACCCGCTGTTCGTGGCTGAACAGCTCAAAAAAAATGCCGCCGACCCACAGTTGGGCTGTCAAACCGCCGAACCCAAACACATCATGGTGGAATATTCTTCGCCCAATTTGGCCAAAGAAATGCACGTTGGGCATTTGCGTTCCACCATTATTGGCGATGCGCTGGCCAAAATTTTGGGCTTTATGGGGCACAAAGTCACACTGTGCAACCATGTTGGCGATTGGGGAACGCAATTTGGCATGTTGATTGCGTACTTGCTAGAAACCGAAAAAGCAGGACAAACCGACATCGCTTTAAGCGATTTGGAACACTTTTATCGTCAGGCCAAATTGCGGTTTGACGAATCGGAAGACTTTGCTGAACGCGCGCGCGCTTTGGTCGTGCGTTTGCAAAGCGGTGATGCCGAGATTTTGGCGTATTGGCGACAATTTGTTGACGTTTCTATGACGCATTGCGAAGCCACTTATCGCCGTTTGAACGTGGGTTTGACACGCGCGGCGGTCAGAGGCGAATCGGCTTACAATGCCGATTTAAAAATCATCGTGCAAGAACTCGAGGCCGCAGGTTTGGCGCAAGACAGCGACGGCGCAAAAGTCGTGTATTTAGAACAATTTCGCACCAAAGATGACGAACCCATGGGCGTGATTGTGCAAAAAAAAGATGGCGGATTTTTGTACACCACCACCGATTTGGGTGCGATACGTTATCGCAAAAGCTTGCAACTCGACAAAGTCATTTATGTGGTCGATGCCCGCCAATCCCAACATTTTGTTCAACTGTTTCACATAGCCAAACAAGCTCAATTTGCGCCTGACACGATGCAGCTTGAACACGTGGGCTTTGGCGTGATGATGGGCGAAGATGGCACGCCTTTTAAAACGCGCGATGGCGGCACGGTCAAATTGGCCGATTTGTTGACCGAGGCCGAAAGCCGCGCGTATCAAGAAATTGAGCGCCGTAGTCCCGAAAAATCAGAAGCCGACAAGCGCCGCATCGCCCAAGTGGTGGGCATGGGCGCAGTCAAATACGCCGATTTGTCTAAAAACCGTTTAAGCGATTACATTTTTAATTGGGACAGTATGTTGTCGTTTGAAGGCAATACCGCGCCCTATTTGCAATACGCTTACGCCCGCACGCAAAGCGTGTTGCGCAAACTCAGCGAACAAGAAAAAAACAGCGTGAATGTGCAACACTTAGCCTTGACCGAACCCGCCGAAATGGCTTTGGGCGTGGCCTTGTTGCAACTCAATGACGTGTTGATTTCTATCGCCGACAGCGCTTATCCGCATTATTTGACCAGTTATTTGTATCACGTAGCGACCTTGTTTTCGCGCTATTACGAAGCTTGCCCCATTTTAAAAGACGACATCGCCGCCGACGTGCGCGCCAGCCGTTTGGCCTTGACCGAACTCACCGCCAACACCCTAAAAACAGGCTTGTCTTTATTGGGCATCGACGTTTTGGAAGCCATGTAAATTCAACCCAAAAAAGGCTTGCGGCCAACCTTTTTCCACTTTTTTAGGAAAAATGTTGGCCGCAAAGCCAAAAATCGCTAAGGACAGACTCATGAAATACAAAGACATCCGCGACTTTATGGCGCAACTGGAAGCGCAAGGCAAGCTCAAGCGCATCAGCCACCCCGTGTCGGCTCATTTAGAAATGACGGCCATTGCCGACCGTGTGTTACGCGCGGCGGGGCCCGCTTTGTTGTTTGAAAACGTGGTGGATAAAACAGGGCGGCGCTACGATTATCCCGTGTTGGCCAATTTGTTTGGCACGCCCGAACGCGTGGCCATGGGCATGGGGGCAAACGAGGTCAGCGCGTTGCGCGGCATCGGGCAAACGCTGGCTTATTTAAAAGAACCCGAGCCACCCAAAGGTTTTAAAGATTTAATCAACGCCGCGCCCTTAATCAAAAAATTGTTTGATATGACGCCCAAAGTGGTTAGCAAAGCCCCGTGCCAAACCATCGTTTGGGAAGGCGACGACGTGGATTTGAGTCGTTTGCCCATTCAACATTGTTGGCCTGAAGACGTTGCACCGCTGATTACTTGGGGGTTGACCGTCACGCGCGGGCCGCACAAAAAACGCCAAAATTTAGGCATCTACCGCCAACAAGTCATCGCCAAAAATCGCGTCATCATGCGCTGGTTGGCGCACCGAGGTGGCGCGCTGGATTATCGCGAGTTCTGCGCCCAAAACCCTGATAAACCTTATCCCGTGGCCGTGGTGTTGGGTTGCGATCCTGCCACCATTTTGGGCGCTGTCACGCCTGTGCCTGACAGTTTGTCCGAATACCAATTTGCAGGCTTATTGCGCGGCCATCGCACCGAGTTAGTCAAATGCCTAGGCAGTGATTTGCAAGTGCCAGCCCATGCCGAAATCATTTTAGAAGGCCACATCCACCCCAACGACACCGCCATAGAAGGCCCTTACGGTGATCACACGGGCTATTACAACGAGCAAGATCGCTTTCCCGTGTTAACGATAGACCGCATCACCCTACGTGAAAATCCGATTTATCACAGCACCTACACAGGCCAACCGCCTGATGAACCTGCTATTTTGGGTTTGGCGCTCAATGAAGTGTTCGTGCCAATTTTGCAAAAACAGTTCCCTGAAATTGTGGATTTTTATCTGCCGCCCGAAGGCTGCAGTTATCGCATGGCCGTGATTTCAATCAAAAAACAATACGCAGGCCACGCCAAACGCGTCATGATGGGGACTTGGAGTTATTTGCGCCAATTCATGTACACCAAATTTATTATCGTGGTGGACGAAGACATCAATTGCCGCGATTGGCAGCAAGTGATTTGGGCGATTACCACGCGCATGGATCCCGTGCGCGACACGGTGTTAATTGAAAATACGCCCATCGATTATTTGGATTTTGCCAGTCCCGTCTCGGGCTTGGGCGGCAAAATGGGCTTGGATGCCACCAACAAAATCCAAGGCGAAACCCAACGCGAATGGGGGCGCGTCATAAAAATGGATGCCGCCACCGAAGCCGCCGTCACCAAAATGTGGGATCAATTGGGTTTGTAAATAGTCTATTTTTACCAATTAAACCGCTGAAGGACTAATTTTTTCCCTAATTTTTAGGATAAAAGTTAGTCCTTCAGCGGTTTTTAGGAAAAACCAAAAAATAGACGTTTTAAAGGTTGGTATTATGGACTCGTTAACCGCAATTTAAGTTGTTAACATTATTTTAATCAACTATTTTATTTAAGGAATTATCATGACTTCTTTGTTTGAAAGAACTGTAAAAATTGTAGCAGAAGAAAAAGCAAGACGTCTTTTGGACGAGGGTATCCCACTTGCGGACAAACTTGTCAACACCTATGACACGCTGGAAATTGATGGTTACGGCCTTTTATTGGTCAGCACAGAAAACTTTTCGGATGCACTGCCGAAACCGACGGAGGGAATACCTGTTTTAATGCCACTCGGCATCATGCGCAAACAGCCCAATCAAACCAGAATTATGGCAAAAAATATCCCTGTTAAGATTTACGAGGCCGAGCTTGAGAAAATTGAAACTATGAGGAAAAATATTTTAGAAAGCCGCAGTAGTAAATTCCAATGCACCCTTTACAAGGGAACACCAGAATCTTACGTTTGGGCAAAAAAGTATGTCAATTGTTTCTTTACATCCAATCCAATAACCCAAGGCAAAGAAATTATAGTAAACATGACGGTAGATTTTAGCGAGCATTTACCTGGCAACAAAAAAGGCTAACGACATTAATTCATAGCCAAAAAGGTGAAATCAACTCGGTTTATAAATTCAAGTGTTAACCGATATGCCTAAACCCTTGCGGCCAACCTTTTACCTGAAAAACAGAATAAAAGGTTGGCCGCAAGGGTTTACAACATCAAAACATCACAAGGTGTCACGTGAAACCAAAACGCTTAAAATCGTTTTTTATCTGACAGATTGCGCCAAGTTTGATAGTCGGCTAATTCTCGCTTAAACTTTTTAAAGACAAACAAAAACACCGCCGCATCATCTGAAAAACCGATTAAAGGGAAAAAATCTGGCAAAAAATCCACAGGCGAAATCAAGTAAACAAAGGCCGCCAATACGCTCATCACAAAGGTTTTGCTGACCGCTCGATAACGCCCTGCATAATAATCTTGCATGAATTGGCTCGCCAACATGACCTTGGGCGGCAATATTTTAAGCAACGATTTAGCCGCCAGCAAGTGCTTGACTTGCGCCAAAACTCGCTCGCCTTGGGCTTGATCGGCCAACTCACTTGCGCTTTTTTTGCCGTTCAATTGTTTTAAAATGCCTTTAAAAATGGCATTAGCCATGATTTTTCCTTTTTATTTTAAGCCAAAATCTTTCAAAAAGCGCACGTCATCGGCCCAGCCTGTTTTGACTTTGACCCAAACTTTTAAAAAGACTTTGCTGTCCAATTGCTTTTCCATGTCCAAGCGCGCTTCGGTTGAAATCTTTTTCAAGCGCTCGCCGCCGCTGCCGATGACGATGCCTTTTTGAGATTCTTTGTCTATCAACACCACCGCGTGTACGCTGATTAAGGTTGGCGTTTCTTCAAACAACTCAATTTCCACGTTCATGGAGTACGGCAACTCTTCGCCCAAATAGCGGAATAGTTTTTCGCGCACAATTTCGGTCAACATGAATTGGGTGGTTTTGTCGGTCACCATGTCTTCAGGGTACAAAGGCACGCTTTCTGGCAAATGCGCCAACGTGCTTTCCATTAAATCGCTTAACCGTTGGCCGTGTTTGGCGCTGACGACTTCCACGCCTGCAAAGTCAAATTCGCTTTGCATGCTGGCAATAAAATCTTGTAGGCGATATTTGTCGGCCACTTTATCGCCTTTATTAATCACCAAAATCACGGGCGTATTTTTGGGCAACAAGCGTGCAACGGTTTTGTCTGCGTCAGTGTAACGCAAAGCCTCCACCACAAAAAAGACGCAATCCACATCGCCCAAGGTTTCTTTTACGCTTTTATTTAAGGTTTCGTTTAACGCGCCGCCGTGATGCAATTGGAAGCCCGGCGTGTCCACAAAAATGTATTGCGCCGCCGCCGTGGTGTGTATGCCCGTCACACGGTGGCGCGTGGTTTGGGCTTTTTTAGACGTGATGCTGACTTTTTGGCCGATTAAATGATTCATTAACGTGGATTTTCCCACATTGGGACGGCCAACAATGGCAATAAAACCGCAACGATGCGCTTCGTTGTCGGCATCCGTGATTGGGGTTAAGGTCGGATTTATCATGAAATTTCGTCTCTATTTTTAAGTGGTTAAATGAACAAGCTGCGCCATTATAGCATAGGACTTTTTTGCCCAAGTTTGAATCCACGCAACGTTTGCTTAAACAATCTTTTAGAGTGTGTTTTAAGCCCTTGCGGCCAACCTTTGAACGTGAAAATCACGCAAAAAGGTTGGCCGCAAGCTTGGTTTGTGGCGCAAAACGAGATTAACTCAGCTCACCCAACGTGGGCACAGGAATGGACAATAAAAATTGTGCCAAATGTTGCGCCAAGTTTGGTGTGGTAGATTTCGCGGCGTGCTGGCATTTGGCATCAAAATCAAGCGGTTGTTTGGCATAACTGGTTTGCAAATAAGCCCGAGCATCCCGCTGCAAAGCCAGTAATAAATGGGTATTGACTTGTATACAGGCCCGCAAATCGGCCAACTTTTCGGCAGAAAAAGCCTGCGCATTTTGCTTCAGTGTCGCTTCGCATTGGGCCGTTAAAATCTCAAAAGCCACGCCACATTGCTGGATTAAATCGGCACAAAATGCCACGCTGGCCAAGTCGCCCAATTTTAAATAAGCGCCTGTTTGTGGGGCTAAGGCATTGAACACGGCCAACACGGCCGCTGGCTCATCGTCTCCGCCCACCAACAAACGCCAACCGTACAATTCGCCCAACGGGTGCCAAATTAAAATCACGTCACACGCCTCGCTCGCAGGCCACATCAGCGATTTTTGATGGCGCACGCGCCACAAATGCGGCGCTTGTTTTTGCCACACAAACTCGCCAAACACCAAGCCTCGCTCATCTGTTTTGGCCTGCAACCCTTGGCGAGACAAGCGTCTGGCCAAAGCTTGCATCACGGTTTCGTCATCTACCACAGGGAAAAGATGGCGATACATGCTAAAATCCTCTTTGATTAATGGCTTAACAATTAAAAAACAAACAAAAATCATCATAACACGAGCCGTCTTTGCGGCGGACAGATAACTGAACAGAAAGCACGCGATTTTATGAAAATTTTACACGCAGGCCGCCACATTTTAAACTTTAATCGGCCTTTGATTATGGGCGTACTCAACATCACGCCCGATTCTTTTTCTGATGGTGGGCGTTACGCAAGCCTAAACAGCGCCATCGCTCAAGCCGAAGCCATGTTGCTTGCTGGTGCGGATATTTTGGACATTGGCGGTGAATCGACTCGTCCTGGCGCCACCGCCGTGCCTGCCGACGAAGAATGCGCCCGTGTGTTGCCCATTTTAAAAGCCTTGTCCAGCCACGGCGTACCGCTGTCTTTGGATACACAAAAAGCGGCTGTTATGCAGCGCGTTTTGGCCGAAACCGACCTCGATTTAGTCAACGATATTTCAGCTTTGGAAGATGACTCTGCGATGGCGCTCATTGCCCAAAGTTCGGTGGGCGTGTGTTTGATGCACAAAAAAGGCAACCCAGTGACCATGCAAACCGCGCCACAGTACGCCAATGTGGTGACAGAAGTGGCCAACTATTTAAACCAGCGCGTCACGGCTTGTTTGCACGCGGGCATCGCGCAACACCGTTTATGCGTGGATGTGGGCTTTGGCTTTGGCAAAACGCTGGCGCACAACCTCGATTTATTGCGCCATTTGGCCGACATTTGCCCCGAAATGCCCATGTTGGCAGGTTTGTCGCGCAAATCCATGCTGGGCGCTTTATGCAACGAACCCGAACCCAGTCAACGCTTGGGTGCAAGCGTTGCCGCCGCGTTAATTGCCGTACAAAATGGCGCAAATATTGTGCGTGTTCACGATGTGGCCGCAACTCGCCAAGCTTTGCAAGTTTGGGCAGCGCTTTAATTTATACAATTTCTGTTGATTAACAAACCCATTGCGGCCAATCTTTTACCCTAAAACATCAGGACAAGGTTGGCTGCATTTTTTTATATTTAAAACAACAATAATATTTTAATATTTATAAATATTATTTAACTATTTAAATTAATTAAACATGATAAAATATTTTTTTAATTAAAATTAACCAAAAGGGTTTATCAGTGAGTCACAAAAATATCAACTATGATTTTATAACAAGATTTTTACATTGGTTTATGGCGGCGATTATTATTTATGCTCTAATTGTTGGGTATGCATTACATTTAATGATAGATGAATACCCTAAAGCACATTATTTTTTTGCAACCTTAAATATTTCTCTTTCGGTTATTTTAATTCCCGTATTAATCATTCGATGGGTTTGGAAGTTTTTTCGGATAACGCCAAATCCCATCGAAAGCATTCCAAAATTTCAGCACCAAATCGCAGAAATCATGCACGAAATCGGTTATTTTTTAATATTTTTTGTGTTGCTTAGCGGTGTGTTAATGATGAGTCATTCTTTTAAATTTTTCTTTTTAATTTCAATTCCTCATCTCATACAATCCATAGAGATTACCGATTTTTTCTTTCAAATTCATCGAGTCTCTTGTTTTTTGCTGGCTTTTTGGGTTTTAGCACACGTGACAGCCGCTTCCCATCATCATTTTTTCAGAAAAAATAGTATACTAAGTCGTATGTTAAGCCAAAATGACTAACGACTTTATTCTTGTTTTGTAACAATTTGCGGCCAACCTTTTATCCTAAATACATCAGGAAAAAGGTTGGCCGCGAGGTTTTTAAAGCAAAAAACGTTTATTTAACTGCAAAATATTTGGCTTCGATTTTGGCATAAGTACCATCGGCCTTAATGGCTTTTAGACCTTCGTTGAGTTTAGCCAACAACTCTGGGTGCGTGCCTTTTTTCAGGGCAAAACCATAAAACTCGGCCTCAGCTGTTTTGTCTTCTATCATGCGCAATTTTTGGCCAGGATTATTTTTAATATAAAACGCAATGACAGCATTGTCGCCGATGACCGCATCCACGCCCCCTGCGCCCAATTCTTGCATGGCGGCAACCAAGGACTCAAACCGTTTAATGGACGCGTTGGTATTGCCCATGGCTTTTTTGGCCACCGTGTCGCCCGTTGAACCCGTTTGTACGGCCACTTTTTTGTTTGTCAAATCGGCCACTGTTTTAACGCTGGTGTTCGTGTCCAAAACGGCTATTTGTTGTCTGGCTTCAAAATAAGGATCGGAAAAATCCATCGTGACTTTGCGTTCATCGGTAATAGTCACCGCTGACACGACCATATCGATGTCGCCTTGCTCTAAAGAAGCGAAGATGCCTTCCCAAGGTGTGTTTTTAAATTCAACTTTAAAGCCGCCTTTTTCTGCAATCGCATTCATCAAATCCACATCAAATCCGATGACTTTACCTTGATTATCGACCGATTCAAAGGGCGCAAACGAGGCTTCAGAACCAATTTTATACACCTTTTCAGTCACAGCGGCGGCAACGGGTGCGCTGGCGCTGGCTGGGGTTGGCGTCGCGGCTTTATCGCCACAACCCGCTAAAAAAAAACTTCCTGCAAGCAAGGCAGACAACAGCCCTTTTTGAGCGTAGCCGTTTAACGTCATTTTAATTCTCCTAAAGTAAAAAATGATTGAACAAAAAATTTAACTAAGATTGACAAACTGGACAATAAAAAGTCCGCCTTTGTGCCTGAACCACCGCCACAATACCCTGCCCACAAACTTTGCAGGCCTGCCCTTTTCGGCCATAAACGGCATAACTTTGTTGAAAATAGCCTCGATTGCCGTCAGCATTCACAAAATCTTTTAGGGTGCTGCCGCCAGCCTGTATGGCGCGGTGCAAAATGGCTTTGACTTCTAACACCAAACGCGCCACTTCCGCTGGGCTTAAACTGCCAGCCGCCCGCAAAGGCGATATTTTTGCATAAAACAAAGATTCATTGGCATAAATATTACCTACGCCCACCACCAAAGCCGCATTCATCAAGGCTACTTTGATGGGTATTTTTTTGTTTTGGAGTGTTTTTTGCCAAAATTCGGCATTAAATGCGGCATCAAGCGGTTCTACACCCAATTTTTGCAAAAAATCAGGTGGAAGGTTAGCCGCAAATAATAAAATAAAACCAAAGCGGCGCACGTCGTAATAACGCAACTCTTGTCCATTGTCTAACTCAAATTGCACATGATCGTGTTTGCTTAAAGGCGTTTGTGTGGGCAAAACCCGCAAATGACCCGTCATGCCCAAATGAAACGCTAACACCAAATCGCGCGGTGTTTGTCCCGTTTTATCAGACAAACTCACCAATAAATATTTGGCGCGGCGCTCGATAGCCTTCACCGTTAAGCCTTGCAACTGGGCGCTTAAGTCGTCAGGCACAGGGTAACGCAATTGGGGCTGAACGCAGCGCACTTGGCGTATCGTTTGCCCCAATAAATGAGGGCGCAAACCCAGTTTGACCGTTTCAACTTCTGGTAATTCAGGCATCATTTTTCCTTAATTTGTACCCTAAAACAAAGCCATCACGTTGCGGCCAACCTTTTTCCTATTAAATCAGAAAAAAGGTTGGCCGCAACGCAACGCTTCAAAACAAATCCTCAAACAAAACCAACGCCTTTTATTCTATGGTTTCTACGGGCATCCATTCGCCTTTAGTAACTTTATAAACCGTTACGCCACCCGATTTTAAATCGCCTTTGGCATCGTAAGCCCAATTGCTTGAAGTCACGCCCTCTTTGTATTCTATAGCCGCCAACAGGGGCAAATATTTTGCGGCATCGCTGGAATTGGCTTTTTTCATGGCCGCTATCATCACGCGCGTGGCATCGTAACCATAAGGCGAATACACTTCAACGGGCATTTTAAAACGGGCTTCATAACGCGCTTTATAATCTGCGCCTTTGGGCATTTTTTCTAGCGGCACGCCAGCCAAAGAAACCATCACGCCTTCGGCGGCAGAACCTGCTGTTTTAATAAAATGCGACGTTTTGCTCATTTCACCCGAAATAAATTGAACCTTCAAACCCAAGCGTTCCATTTGCTTAACCATGGGTGCTGACTGCGCATCTGTGCCACCATAAAAAACAACTTCGGGGCTCAAGGCTTTAATGCCGCTTAAAATGGCTGAAAAGTCAGACGCTTTATCGGTGGTAAATTCCCTTTTTAAAATGCTGCCGCCTGCCAATTGAACCGCTTTTTCAAATTCGTCCGACAACCCTTGGCCGTAAGCCGTTCTGTCATCGATAATCACGATTTTTTTTGCGCCCAATTTTTTCACCACATAAGCGCCCATAACCGAGCCTTGTTGCGTGTCTGAAGTCATAGAACGAAAATTCACCGCGTAACCCAAACTGGTGTAAACGGGCGATGTCGCCATGGCGATATTGGGCAATTTGGCGTCGTTATACACCAAAGAAGCTGGAATTGACGTACCTGAATTAAAATGCCCTATCACGCCACTGACTTTTTTGTCGACCAAACTTTGTGCCACTTGAGTGGCTGATTTGGGGTCGGCCTGATCGTCTTCCACCACCAATTCAAACGTCACCGCGTGCCCATTAATCATGGGTTTGCTGGCATTTTCATCTTCTATGGCCAAAGTCACGCCGTTTTTGTATTCTTGCCCATAATTGGCTTGCACGCCCGTGAGCGGCGCAACAAAACCAATTTTGACCACCGCCGCACCCGCTTCGTTTGTTTCGGCGCTGGCGTTATTTTTTGTTTCTTCTTTCGAAGATTGTTGAGGGCTGCAAGCCATTAAAGACAAGCCTGCAAGTATCGCTAAAGTGAGTTTTTTGCGCATCATGAACGGTATCCTAAAAAAATGGTTAACAATTTTGTTTGATAAAAATACTCTGCCGAAAAAATCCCTCTTTTGGCTGCCCAATCAAAAACTAGTTCGCAAAAGAGGGATAAATTTTTACAAGTAAGGACGCATTTCTTCCATAATATTACTTGAGCGAGGGCCAAACACTGCCTGCGCATTGTTGCCAACCACCATTACACCCGCTGCACCCAAGGCTTTTAATTGCGCTTGATTCATTTTGCTTTTATCCGCCAACTCCACCCGAAGTCGAGTGATGCAAGCATCTAAATTTAAAATATTTTCCTTGCCACCAAAAGCCAAAATGATGTTTTCAGCAAAAGACAATTCACCCGAAGAGGAAACTTGCGCTTGTGCTTGTGTGTTTTGAATTTGAGCACTTTGGTCACTCGACACTTTGGTTTGAACAGTAAGCACTTCAAGATCATCTTCACGCCCTGGCGTTTTAAAATTCATCTTGATAATCAAAAAACGGAAAATGGCATAATAAATCACCGCATAAATCGGGCCTAAAATGAACAATAAGCCTGCATTTTGCGCATTTTTGCCGAGCAAATTAAACAACACAAAATCAATCGCCCCTTGCGAAAAGGTGAAGCCCATGTGCATATCAAACGTATTGGCCACAAATTGAGCGCTGCCCGCCAAAAAGGCGTGTATGACGTACAACAAAGGCGCAACAAACATAAACGAAAACTCTAACGGCTCGGTAATGCCTGTTAAAAAAGAGGTCAGCGCGGCTGAAATCATAATGCCGCCGACTTTTACGCGGTTTTCAGGGCGCGCCGTATGCCAAATGGCAATGCCAGCCGCAGGCAAACCAAACATTTTAAAGAAAAATGCGCCTGATAAAATGCCTGCCGTTTTATCGCCAGCAAAGAAACGATTAATATCGCCATGCACCATTTGCCCATTAGAAGGATCGGCAAAATTGCCAATTTCAAAAAAGAAAGGCACGTTCCAAATGTGATGCAAACCAAAAGGAATCAACAAGCGTTCAATGATGCCATAAACCGTTGCCGCCGTGCGCGGGCTGGAGTTGGCCGCCCATTGCGAAAAGTGATTAATTTGGTCTTGTATGGGTGGCCAAACCACAGACAAAATCACGCCCAAGAAGATGGCCATGATGCCCGTCGAAATGGGTACAAAACGCTTGCCTGCAAAAAAAGAGAAATATTCAGGCAGTTCAATGCGATAAAACCGATTAAACATAGACGCGGCCAAAATGCCGACTAAAATACCACCCAAAACCCCAGTATTAATGGCTTTCATGCCTTCATGCAAAGGAACGATGCCATTGAATGCGGCCATGACGTCCAGCGTGGCGGTCACAATATAATAACCAACGGTGGCAGCAATCGCAGCCACGCCATCATTTTTAGCCAAACCCAGCGCCACGCCGATGGCAAAAATCAAGGGTAAATTCCCAAAAACGGCATCACCACTGTTTTTCATCAAGCTGGCGATTAAATGAATATACGGATGCGCATCAGCGCTTAAACTGGGGTCGTTAAACAAAGAAGCGCCAACCCCCAACAACAAACCTGCCACAGGTAAAACCGCGACAGGCAACATCAAAGCCTTACCGATTTTTTGCAAAAAAGAGAAAAAAGAAGAAATCATAATAGCCTCCTAGGCAATTTATGTGAGTTTAAAAGACTAAAAAATAACCATCAGCGCAACAGATAATCGCGAAAGCCAGCCTTAAGTTGCGTACAATACACCCTCAAATCTGACTAGACAAGCCTATTAAAAGAGTTGTCTATGCAAATCTACTCTAACTCACACATAAAAAAGGAGACTTTATGAACACTTACCGTTTCATGGCAACCGATTTAGATGGTACTTTATTAAATGCCGAACACCGCTTGTCTCAAAAAACCGCCCAGACTTTAACGCAATTATCCAAACAGGGTGTCACGTTGACGTTTGCCACGGGTCGCCATTTTTTAGATGCGCAGCATTTGCGCCGCAGCATCGACGGCCCTGTGTATTTAATTACCGCCAATGGCGCGCGCATACACGATCCTGAAGGCAATTTATTGTATGCGGCCAACCTTCCGCCTGTTTTGGCCAAAGAACTCATGCAAAAACCTTGGTCTGAAGGCTTATTGACGACTTATTATGACGATGACGGCTGGAAAACCACCGAAGAATATCCTGATTTTGAATTAATGCACGATCAAGACAGCGCCTTTAAATACGACATTGTGGACACCGCCGCGCACTCGGGCGAAGGTGTTATCAAAGCCTTGTATCACGGCAAACACGCCGATTTGTTGCAATTACAAGCCAAATTACAGGCCAAATTCAATCAACCTGTTCAGCAACTTTACATTGTTTTTTCTCACCCCGAATTTTTGGAAGTCATGGCGGCTGGGGTTTCCAAAGGCCAAGCCATCGAATTTTTACTGAATAAATTATCACTTAGCCCCAAAGATTGCGTGGCTTTTGGGGACGGTGAAAACGACATAGAAATGCTGACTTTGGTGGAAAAAGGGTATGTGATGACACCAACCAGCACACAATTAGACCGCGCTTTACCGCATTTACCTCGTTTAGGCCGCGCAGAAGAAGACTCGGTCGCACTCGAATTAGAGCGCTTATTTCAGTTATAAAACCAACAAAAAACCACGGAGGCAATTGGCCTAGGCCTTTGAATACCATGAAAAATCACACTGCAAAACAAAGCGTTTGGGTGAGCGTTGCTGTTAATGTCATCTTGGCCATTTTGCAAATCATCGTTGGATTTTTTGCCCGTTCTGGCGCGTTAATTTCCGATGGTTTGCATACCTTATCCGACATTTTTGCCGATGCCATCGTGTTATTTGCCGCCAAACACAGCCATGCGCCCGCCGACAAAGAACACCCTTTTGGTCACGCCCGCTTTGAAAATGCGGCCTCTTTTGCGTTGGGCGCTATTTTAATCAGCGTGGGCTTGGGCTTGATTTGGGCTGCAGGGCAAAAACTGCTCAACCCCAGTCTAATTGCCACCGTACACCCCGTGGCTTTGTTGGTGGCTTTGTTGACTTTAGTGGCCAAAGAAGCCTTGTTCCGCTATTTAAAAGCCGTGGCCACGCGTTTAAAATCGTCTATGTTGTTGGCTAACGCTTATCATGCCCGAGCCGATGCCGCCTCTTCTTTGGTTGTGGCCGTTGGTATTGCGGCCAACCTTTTGGGCTGGCCGCTGGCCGATCCCTTGGCCTCTTTGATCGTCGGTTTGATGATAGCTCATGCGGGTTATGGTTTTTGTGTCAGTGCTTTTAATGCGCTCACCGATCATGGCTTAAACGACACCGAAACCGAAGCCATCTTCAAAACGTTGGCCACAACCAATGGCGCACATCACGTGCATGATTTGCGCACGCGCATTTCTGGCGATTATGTGATGGTGGAAGTGCATTTGTGCGTTGCGCCCTATCTTTCTGTTTCAGAAGGCCATTTTATTGGAGAACTGGCTGAAGAACGCGTATTAGCCGAACACGAACAAGTCACGCACATCACGGTTCATGTCGATATAGAGCACAAAACCCAGTCGCTAGAACCACAGCTTTTATTGACGCGACTGGACATAGAAACGGCGTTGAACTTGTCACTGTATCCACACATACAAATCCAATTGCATTACATCAATCATCAAATTGAAGTGGATTTCATCTCGCCACAAGCCCAACCCGATTGGGTCACCGTGGCGCAGCTCCGCGCCCTCGCCTCAACCCTCAATGCCGTCAACATCACGAGGCACTTTATCCAACAATAATGTAAGGAATTTAAAATCTAACCCCTTGCGGCCAACCTTTTTCCCTTGTTTTTAGGGTAAAAAGGTTGGCCGCAAAGCTTTAAATCAGACTATTTTCCGCGCAAAAAATGAGCAAAATAAAGTTTGGTGTTAACATGCGTTTTTCAAAATATCATTACTTGATTTTTCTTATAAAAACAGACTTAGGAGATTAGCATGGCATACATTTTTAGCGTACCAATAGACTGGAAAGAACTTGCACCCACGGCACTATGGGCATTACAAGAAACTTATCCTGACATTGATATTTTATTTGAACCTTCGTTAGAAGAAGTAGCGAATATGTACAGTCCGCTACCAATTGAAGAGGGCTCTGCTGCTTTAGGTCAAGAGCTCTCACATCATGGTTATGCCTTATATAATATAGACGCAGGCAACGATGAATCTGTTTTTTTATTGTTACAAAGTGATGTCGAACCGCTTGTTAGTTTGTATGGAGTTTTGTACAAAGACAGGCATACAGATGAAGAAGAGGACGAAGAAAATGAGCCTTATGAAGTCGATGCCGAATTACTGCTGCAAACAGGGCACAAATGGGGACAGAAGGCCAAGCGTATTATTTGTAACTTGAAGATACGATTGCCAAAATCTTCCCTATTGGAGGTATCTGGTTATCAACCAGAAGAGTCGTTTCATTTACCACGTAATCTTACGAATCAATCAGGAGATCAACAAGATGAATATACCAAAATTATTTCGGCTTTTGACACCCGTTTTCGAACGCGAAATTCCGATTATATTTCATCACATAAAACCGAAATTAAAGGCGATGTTTGTCATCTTTCTGATTGCGCAGGCCTACCCTCTTCTAAAAAAGGATTTTTAGTATCTGTTTGCAATAATCAAGGTTTTACTTTAAATGTCGTTGATTTGGATACCGAAAAAGTATGGCAACGCTCACTTAAAGGAATGCAACCAAATTTTGACAAATGTCGCTATCAACAACATATTCATCCTAAACTTTTACCCGATGGCTGGGTACTTTTAGATATTATTGGTGATAATTTTGGTTTGGCTGATTGCGCATGGTTGTGGCACACAACAAACGATCAATTTTTTGCGATTCCATTGGCCGCCGTCACGGATGATTACGCAAATGCAACGTTTCATTATCACCATGATATGAATTGCCTATTCGCACTCAGTGGTGGCTCTGAACGCCATGAAATTTTAGAACGCCTCGTGCCATTACCTGAAATGTTGGCGGCAATAACACAAGATGTCCATTTGGCTCGTGTAGTAGAACCGTGGATTGCGTTAAGTGATGCTAAATTTTTCATGTGGCGAATGCCATCATTTTTTCATATAAAAAACCTTGCGGCCAACCTTTTCCGCAGGTTTTTCGGGTAAAAAGGTTGGCCACAGGTTTTTTTCATTTGTCTTTTTATGATGCTAAAATCCACACGCTGTAACCAATTAAATTACTTG
>JBILQJ010000031.1:0-20011 GCA_044373325.1 Burkholderiales bacterium | reverse complement strand
GTGGATGTGGGCTTTTATTTAATGACTCACTACAACCACGACAGGCCTCATGCGGCTAATAACGGGTTGCCGCCAGCGCTTGCTGAAAACACCCTAAAATAGTGTCCGAATTTACTTGACCACTACACTATCATGACAAAAACGCGCGAACTAGGCAAGCCTTTTATTAGCGATAAAAAGGATTTGTTTGGGTGAGCGAGGGTGACTTAGGCTATAATCGGGCTTCCCTAAAATAGAGGACTGTGGCCAACCTTGGCGCTGGGTTGGTTAAAAATTGAGTGTTACGTGCATTTAGAATTAGCTAAAAAGGAAGAGAAAATGGCAGCGAAAAAAGGCTTTAAACGCTCGGATCGAGTGGCAGATCAAATTCAAAAAGACGTTGCGGATTTGTTACGCAACGAAGTGCGTGACCCACGGACGGCTTGGGTGACCTTGACGCAAGTCGAAGTGACGCGTGATTATTCGCACGCCAAATTGTTTTACACCGTCATGCCCACGCAAGACAAAGCAGCGGCGGCGGCGGCTTTGCAGGCCGTGTCTGGTTTGTTGCGCAGTCATTTGGGCAAACGCCTCAAACTGTACAGCGTGCCGCAACTGCATTTTGAATATGATGAGTCCTTAGAACGCGGCCTGCACATGGACGGTGTATTGGCCAAAGTGCGCGCGGATGATGCCAAAATTCGCGAAAATTTTGAAGACGAAAGTGTTGAAAACGAAAGTGATGCGGCCGATGACAGCAACGCGTAATCAAGCACAAGCCACGCGGCCTAAATTGCCCAAATTGGACATTCATGGCGTATTGTTATTGGACAAAGCTTACGGCATCTCAAGCAACACCGCTTTACAGCAAGCGCGGCGCGTTTACCAAGCCAAAAAAGCAGGCCACACGGGTATATTAGATCCGTTGGCTTCGGGCTTGTTGCCCGTTTGTTTTGGCGAAGCCACCAAGTTTTCTGGTTATTTACTGGATGCGGACAAAGCCTATCGCGCCAAAATTCACTTTGGCGTGGTGCGCACCACGGGCGATTTAGAAGGCGACATTGTGAGCGAACGCCCCGTGACGTTTGACGAAGCCACTTTGCGCACGGCGTTGGCTGGCTTTTTGGGGGCGCAAACGCAAGTGCCACCCATGTATTCGGCCTTAAAGCACGAAGGGCGGCCTTTGTATGAATACGCGCGTTTGGGTATAGACATTCCTCGCGCGGCGCGGGACGTGGTATTTTACGAATTGGTGTTGTTGTCGTTTGACGGGGTCGAAGCGGAAGTGGACGTATTGTGCAGCAAAGGCACTTACATCCGCACCTTGGCCACCGATTTGGGCGAAACGCTGGGTTGCGGCGCTTTTTTATCGGGCTTGCGCCGCACAAAAACGGCGGGGTTTGAATTGGCGCAAGCGCTCACGTTCGAGCAACTCCAAGATTTTACGCCCGACCAACTGAAAGCTGCTTTGTTGCCTGTGGATGCGCTGTTAAGTCATTTGCCACGCATACAATTGCCCACCAAAACGGCGTTGAAATTTTTGCAAGGCCAAGCCGTGCCTGCCCCAACGGCCGACTTTGCAGATTTGCCCGATGCAATCCGCGTGCGCGTTTACGGGGTTTTAAACGACAGCGCCACCGAAGTCTTTATGGGTTTGGCCGATTTTGATGCGGCTGGGCAATTGTTTCAGCCTTATCGCGTGGTGTCGTGCGCTTAAATTTGTTTCAATCTTAAAACCCAAACCTTGCGGCCAACCTTTTTCCTTGATTTCGTGTTGAAAATTCAGGAAAAAGGTTGGCCGCACTGTTTTTTTGATATAAATGTAAAGTTTAATTTTGGTTTTGGCTGTGGTTTAAGTTAAACTTGCATTTCATGATGTTTTTGGCGTGATTTTTAACGGTTAAGGCGTTGTGGGTTGGGATTTAATTTTGAATTAAAAATATTTTTTATTTTTTAAAGGTAGGAGTGTGGAATTGAACAACGATATGTTGCAGTGGGGAGTTGGTTTGGTTGTAGCTGCTATTGCTTATTCTTTTATCTATTCTGGACGTTATCACAAAAATGATGTTGATAAATGCAAAGAGTATATTAAAACTAGAAAAATATTTGATGAGGCATATTTTGAGACCCAAGAAGAAGCGCTCCGTATTCGTATTGCTTATTCCCGTTATCAACAAAACATAATTATAAAAATAGCTATTGTTATTGGTTTGATTATGTTTTTTATGAGTCCTTTTGTGGGAGAAGGTAAGCAGTTGAATAAAGATATATTTACATGGGGTGCGTTGTTAATTATTGGATCTGCTAAGTATTGGCTTATTTATTCTGGCCGTTATGACAAAAATGATGTTGATAAATGTAAGGTTTTTATTAAGACAGGAAATGAATTTGATGAGGCATATTTTAACGATAAAAAAGATATGACTCGTATTCGAAGTGCGTATTTCCGTTATCAACAAAATATAATCATAAAAATAGGTATTGCGGTTGGTTGTATGATGATTTTTGCAAGTCAGTTTGTGGGGTAATGCCCAAAAAAACCGTGGCTTTTTGATGATATCAGTGTGTTATGAAGTCCCCCTTGCGGCCAACCTGTTAACGTGAAAAAACACGGTAGAGGTTGGCCGCAAAGTTTTTTAGCGCAAAGCCAGCGCTTGTTCTGCGGTCATCACCGCCACGCCTGCGGTTTTCATGCGTGACAACGCGTCGGCCAACGAACCATCCACATCAATGGCGCGGCACGCGTCTTGTATCACCACGCATTCGAAGCCTGCTTTTACCGCATCTAACGCCGTCCAGCATACGCAAAAATCAGTGGCCAACCCCGCCAAAACCACTTTTTGTATGCCCAAATCGCGCAAATACGCCGCCAAGCCCGTGCGCGTTTTTCCGTCTGCTTCCACAAACGCCGAATAACTGTCCACGGCTGGATTTAAGCCTTTGCGCACAATCAACCGCGCGTGCGGCACGGCCAAATCGACGGCCAATTCCGCCCCAAAACTGCCTTGCACGCAATGATCAGGCCAAACCGTTTGACGGCCATAATCGGCCAAAAACTCGCCAAACGGTGGCACATCGGCGTGTTGACTGGCAAACGAACGGTGATTTTTTGGGTGCCAATCTTGCGTCAAAATGACGTGTTCAAACTGCTGCGCCAACCCGTTAATCACAGGCACAACCGCATTGCCATCAGCCACCGCCAACGCGCCACCCGCCAAAAAATCATTTTGTACATCGATGACCAAAAAAGCCGTATCACTTTTAAACTTTACTTGTGTTGCTACCATTTGCCGCTCCTTTCGGGTTGAGTCTACAAAGTTAATCGTATCGATCCAAAGACAAGCCTTCCATGCTGATGTCTGGCGTGTTGCCCGCCACCAAATCGGCCAGCACTTTGCCCGACCCTGCCGCCATCGTCCAGCCCAAGGTGCCGTGTCCTGTATTCAGCCACAAATTTTTCAGCGCCGTTGCGCCTAAAATCGGGGTACTGTCAGGCGTCATGGGGCGCAAGCCCGACCAAAATGTGGCTTGTGCCACATCGCCGCCTTTGGGAAACAAATCGTGCAAAACCAGTTCTAAAGTGTCGCGGCGGCGCAAGTTTAAGGCGTGATCGTAACCATGCAATTCGGCCATGCCACCCACGCGGATGCGCTGGTCAAAACGCGTCACGGCGACTTTGTAGGTTTCATCTAAAATGGTGGAAACGGGCGCATCGGCCTCGCTGATTAACGGCACGGTCAACGAATAGCCTTTCACAGGATAAACAGGCAACGACAAACCCAAGGTCAACGCCCACTCGCGCGAAAAACTGCCCATCGCCATGACAAACGCATCGGCCTCAAACACGGCTTCGCCGCAATGCACCGCGCGAACTTGGCCGTTTTCAACCACAATATTATCCACCGTTTGATTAAATACAAATCGCACGCCCTTGGCCTCGCACAGTGCGGCCAACCTTTTTGTGTATAAATAACAATCGCCTGTTTCGTCATTGGGCAAATGCAAACCGCCCGCCACTTTGTCAAAAGCACCCAACAAGGCTGGCTCAACCGCCACGCAACCCGCCGCATCTAATAATTGATGCGCCACGCCGCATTCTTCCAGCACGCTGACATCGCTGGCCGCTTTGTCCACTTGCTCGGCCGAACGGAATAATTGCAAGGTGCCTGCTTGTCGGTCTTCGTAAGTCAAGCCTGTTTCTTGGCGCAACACGCGCAAAGTGTCGCGGCTGTATTCGGCCAACCGCATCATGCGTTCTTTGTTAACGTGATACGCGCGCGGCGTGCAATTGGCCAGCATTTGTGCAATCCAAGACACCTGAAAAGCGCTCATATCGGGCGTGATGGACAAAGGCGCATGGCGCTCAAACAGCCATTTAATGGCTTTCAATGGTATGCCAGGTGCCGCCCAAGGCGTGGCGTAACCTGCCGAAATTTGCCCCGCGTTGGCAAAGCTGGTTTCTTCGGCCACGCCTGCTTGACGGTCGATGACCGTCACCTCAAACCCTTGTTGACTTAAATACCAAGCCGTCGAAACCCCAATCACGCCTGCCCCTAAAACAAGTACTTTCATGGCTAACTCCCTTTTATTTATCAACAAATTACCAGTCAAAATCCAACCTCACGCGCCCGTTTATAAAGGTCGCATCCCAGCGCTATCTAGCCGCAATTGTACCTTTAAACGACAAACAATGAAGCATCACCCAAAAATTTTATAAAAAACAAGCCCCATGCGAGGCGGCGCGGTGCGGTTGTTGCTGTGATTAAGGCGTGTTACAATGCGCGACATTTTATTTTATCTGTCGATTTATCGGCTTTCTTATTTTTACAACACCAAACTTTAACTTATCTAAGGGCTCTTTTTATGCAATCTCAAGTAGAAACTCTAGACGGCTTATTTCGCCGCATGACCATCAGCATTCCTATGGCTGAAATCAACGCCAGAACCGAACAAAAATTGGCGATGATTGCTCGTAAAGTCAAAGTCCAAGGCTTCCGCCCTGGTAAAGCGCCTTTAAAAATTGTGGCCGCTCAATACGGCTACCAAGCCAATCAGGAAGTCTTAAATGACGCGGTATTTAACAGCTTTTACCATGCCGCAGGCCAACAAAAAATCCGCGTGGCTGGCAATCCCAGCTTTGAAGGCGTGACACCCTCACCCGAAACCGCAGGGCAATTCACCTTTAACGCCACGTTTGAAGTCTTTCCTGAAATTGTCATTGGCGATTTATCGACTTTGGCGGTAGAACAACCTGTGACCGACTGCGGCGATGCCGAAGTGGAACAAACTTTGACCGTGTTACGTAGCCAACGCACCGCTTACCACCACACCACCAACGCGGCCAAAACAGGCGATCGCATCATCGTATCTTTTGTTGGCCAAATTGACGGCGCAACGTTTGAAGGCGGTTCAGCTGACAACGTGCCTTTTATTATTGGCCAAGGCCAAATGTTGCCCGAATTTGAAGCGGGCGTGACTGGCCTCAAAGAAGGCGAAACCACTGAAGTCACCGTTAATTTCCCTGAAGATTACCACGGCGCGGCTGTCGCTGGAAAAACGGCGCAATTTGCCATTACTGTTTTAAACGTGTCTGAAGGCAAATTGCCCGAATTAGATGCTGAATTTGCCAAATCATTAGGCATCGTCGATGGCGACGTGGTTAAAATGAAGCAAGAAATCGCCAAAAACGTGAATCGCGAAGTCAAGCGCCGTTTAACCAGCTTAACCAAAGAAAAAGTAATGGACGCGATTTTGGCCATCACGCCCATCCAAGTGCCAACGGCCTTGGTGGCTTTAGAAGCAGGTCGCTTGCTTGATCAAGCCAAACAAGATTTTGTGTCTCGCGGCATGAAAGCCAGCGAATTTCCTTTGACGGTTGATATTTTCACCGAACAAGCCACTCGCCGCGTATCTTTGGGCTTAATTTTAAGTGAATTGGTCAGCGCCAACAAACTGGAAGCCACGCCAGAGCAAGTCCGCGCCATGATAGAAGAATTCGCCGAAAGCTATGAAGATCCAAGCGAAATGATACATTGGTATTACGAAAAATCAGAACGCCTAGAAGGCCCAACGTCTATGGTTTTAGAAGATAACGTCGTTGCCTTTGTGTTATCAAAAGCTCAAGTGACTAAAAAATCATTAACGTTTAATGAAGTCATGGGTCAAGCCTAAACCCAAACCTCAAATCGCTGCCCTTCCTGTTTTCAGGCTGTGGGTTTGAAGCGCCATTAAGGCTTGAGTCCAACACAAACACCTTCTGTCTGTCTTTAATCCGTCAGCATAAGGTGTTTTTGCATAAGCCCTGTTTTCATAAATCTTTGTTCTTCATGTTCATTCGATTTACCCTCGAGTAGTCTCTTTTTTCCTCCTCACATTTTTTATAAAAAGGTTGCCTTTATGTACGCCAATAAAATGCCAGAAAATCTCGGTTTAGTGCCTATGGTTGTTGAACAAAGTGGGCGAGGTGAACGCGCTTACGACATTTATTCTCGCTTATTAAAAGAACGCATTATTTTTATGGTAGGACCAGTCACCGATGACTCCGCCAATTTGGTGGTGGCGCAATTGCTGTTTTTAGAATCTGAAAATCCAGACAAAGACATTTATTTGTACATCAATTCGCCCGGCGGTTCGATTACAGCAGGCATGTCTATTTATGACACCATGAATTTCATCAAGCCTGATGTTTCAACACTTTGCATAGGCCAAGCAGCCAGCATGGGCGCTTTTTTGTTGGCCGCAGGCACCAAAGGCAAACGCTACACCTTACCCAACAGCCGCGTCATGATCCATCAGCCCTTAATTGGCGGACATGGCATCAGCGGTCAAGCCACAGACATAGAAATTCACACCCGTGAATTGTTAAAAATCAAAGCCAAAATGAATGAGTTATTGGCCATGCACGCAGGACAAACCGTAAAAAGGTTGGCCGCAGATACCGAACGCGACAATTTTATGTCGGCAGAAGAAGCCTTGGCTTATGGTTTGGTCGACAAAATTTTGGCCAGTCGCGCCGATGTGGCAACCGTCGCAGCCGCACTTTAATTCCCTACCTTGTTAATACAGAAGGACACGCACCCATGGTGACGAAAACAGAAAGTGAACCGCATTGCTCTTTTTGTGGTTTAAAAAAGCATCAGGTTAAGCGTCTGATTGCAGGCAAAGAAGGTTATATTTGCGAACAATGTGTCGCCGATTGTCACGGCATTTTAGATGAGGAACTGGGCACGACAGACACAGAACACAACCCTGACGCGTCACTCAAACTCCCAACGCCGCAATCCATGCGCCTCAAAATGGATCAATACATTATGGGGCAAGACGCAGCCAAAAAAACCTTGGCCGTGGCGGTTTACAATCATTACAAACGACTCAACGCTTTAGACAGCAAACTCAACGACGTTGAATTATCCAAAAGCAATATTTTATTAATCGGCCCCACGGGGTCGGGCAAAACCTTATTGGCGCAAACGTTGGCTCGCTTAATGGACGTGCCTTTTGTGATTGCTGATGCCACCACGCTCACCGAAGCAGGTTACGTGGGCGAAGATGTCGAACACATCATTTTGAAATTACTACAAAAATGTGATTTTAATATCGAAAAAGCGCAACGTGGCATCATTTATTTGGACGAAATCGACAAAATTTCGCGCAAATCAGAAAACACCTCCATCACGCGCGACGTGTCGGGCGAAGGCGTGCAACAAGCTTTGCTCAAGCTCATCGAAGGCACGGTGGCGTCGGTGCCACCTCAAGGCGGGCGCAAAAACCCCACGCAAGAATTCATACAAGTCGACACCAGCAACATTTTGTTTATTTGCGGCGGTGCTTTTGATGGCCTAGAAAAAGTCATTCGCGCGCGATCCGAAAAAGGTGGCATTGGTTTTGGTGCGCCCATCCACTCCAAAGACAACGCGCGTTCTTTATCGGCTTTGTTTAAAGACGTTGAACCAGACGATTTGGTGCGTTTTGGCTTGATACCCGAATTGATAGGCCGTTTGCCGGTGGTCACACATTTGGAAGAGTTGGACGAAGCCACTTTGGTGTCGATTCTGACTGAACCCAAAAATGCACTGGTCAAACAATATCAAACCTTGTTTGACATGGATGGCGTGGCGCTAGAAGTCGAATCTGCCGCCTTGCGCGAAATTGCCAAACAAGCCGTCTTGCGCAAAGTCGGCGCACGGGGGCTACGCTCTATTTTAGAACGTGCCTTAATCGATGTCATGTACGAACTGCCTTCTTTGGAAGCGGTCGAAAAAGTCGTTGTGACCGAGGCGGTTATTTTAGGGCAAGCCCAACCCACCATCGTTTACACCAATCAAGCACAAAAAGTGGCAAAAAAAGCGTAATTGATGCTCTGCATCGCTCACCAAGGCGGCCTATTCTTGATGTTCAAAGGAAGGCTGCCTGTTTTTTAAGGTCAGCTTTGCCTTAGCCTTTCGGCCAACCTTTTACCTGTTTTTGGTCAAAAAATCCAAGAAAAACCGCCCATGATACCCAATGCCTTTGTAGAAACCTTATTGGATCGAGTGGATATCGTCGATGTCATCGATCGTGTTGTGCCGCTCAAAAAAGCGGGCGCAAACTATTTGGCTTGCTGCCCTTTTCACAAAGAAAAATCGCCTTCTTTTACCGTCAGCCCTAATAAACAGTTTTATCATTGTTTTGGTTGCGGTGCGAGTGGCTCCGCCGTGGGCTTCGTCATGGCGTATCACGGTTTGGGGTTTGTGGATGCCGTACAAACCTTGGCTGATTCGGTGGGCTTGTCTGTGCCGCAATCGGTCAAAAGCAACCCAGAAGTCGCGCGAGCGGCTCATGAAAAAAAAGTGTCACTTGAAGACGCGTTAAACCGCGCCAATGACTTTTACAAAGCTCAATTGCGCCTCGCAACGCCAGCCATCGATTATTTAAAAGGGCGCGGCCTGACTGGCAAAATTGCCGCGCAATATGACGTGGGCTACGCGCCCGAACACTGGGACAGTTTAAAAACCGTCTTTAGCGATTACGATGCGGCCAACCTTGTGGAAGCGGGTTTGGTGATTTTTCAAGCCGACAGCGGTAAGCGCTACGATCGCTTTCGGGGACGAATTATGTTCCCTATCCGCAATCCACGCGGCTTGATTATTGGCTTTGGTGGCCGCGTATTGCCATCCGAAACAGGTCAGGCTAGCGCCAGCAAAGCCAAATATTTAAACTCACCCGAAACGCCATTGTTTGAAAAAAACCGCGAATTGTACGGTCTATTTGAAGGCAAACAAGCCATACGCGACAGCAATCAAGTGCTGGTGGTTGAAGGCTATATCGACGTGGTTGCCTTAGCGCAACACGGCATAGGCTACGCCGTCGCGACGCTGGGCACAGCCACCAGCGAAGAACACATCAAAAAATTATTGCGCCACGCCGATACAATCACATTTTGTTTTGACGGCGACAAAGCGGGCAAAAAGGCCGCATGGAAAGCCCTAGAAAACAGCTTGACGCAATTGGTGGATGGTAAAACGCTCAACTTTTTATTTTTACCCGAAGAACATGACCCCGACAGTTTTGTGCGCGCATTTGGCGCCGCACATTTAGAAACGCTGATACAAAAAGAAGCCTTGCCATTGTCTACGTTTTTTGTGACTGAACTCTCGCGCCACCTTGATTTGCACCAAGCCGAAGGCCGTGCCCAATTTGTCAGCCGTGCTTTGCCTTTATTGGCCAAAATCAAAGCCCCCACTTTGGGCTTATTGATAAAAAAAAGAGTGGCGCAATTGGCCGAAGTCGAACTGGCCGAATTACAATATTTATCAGGCGAAACACAAGCCAAAACCGCGCCAGCTCGCGCAAAAAAATACCACTTACCGCCCCAAAGTCACGCCCCAAAAACGGTGACAAAAGTACGAAAATTGATACAATGGATACTCTTAAATCCCGAGTTGTCTTTAACCGTGCGCATTCCCGACAGCCAAGTTTTTTCTGCCGAAATGGCCTCCTTGGCGGCCTTAGTTGAACACATACAAAGCCGCTATGAAGCTGAAAAAACGCCGAGTTTAAGCAGCGCCGTTTTAATGGAAACGTTTAGAAACAGCCAGCATGAAGCCGTTTTATTTCAAGCCTTACAAAGCGCCAATCAACAAGATGGGATTTTTGAAGAGCTGAAACCCGATGACAAAAAAGCCGCCGTTGAAGGCTTTACCGCCTTGCTGGGCAAAATCGATGACGAAATTTTTGAGCGCTTAAGCAAAAAAGGCCTAAGCCTGCTGTCCGATGAAGAAAAACAATTGATGCAAACGCTGATGAAACGCATGCAAGTTCGCCGCCAACCCAAAGAACCCGAAGACTAATCTGCGGCCAACCTCGCCCATTTAACCACTGATTGACATTGACTTTTACCGAAAGACCAACCCAACATGATGCCCAACGTTGCCTTGTTAAACCGAGAAATCAGTCTTTTGGCCTTTAATCAAAGGGTTTTGGCTCAGGCCGAACACCCCAACGTGCCGCTGCTCGAACGGCTCAAATATTTGTGTATCGTGTCTTCTAATTTAGACGAATTTTTTGAAATTCGAGTGGCTTGGCTCAAAAACAAAGCCCTCACCCAACCCAATAAACGCTTAAATGACGGCCTAACGCCAGCCGAAACTTTGGCGCAAGTGACCCCGCGTGCGCATGAACTCATCGCCGCACAATATCAATTGCTGAATGACCATATTTTGCCCAATTTGCGCCAACAAGGCCTTGCTTTTTTGCGGCGCAATGAATGGACTGAAGCCCAAAAAGCTTGGGTTAAAACCCAATTTGAACAAGAAATTTTACCCATTATTACCCCCGTTGGCCTCGATCCTTCGCAACCCTTTCCTGCGGTTTTAAACAAATCGTTGCATTTTATTGTGTCGCTCACGGGCGCAGATGCGTTTGGGCGCAAAACCAAAGTGGCCATCGTGCAAGCCCCACGCCATCTACCCCGCTTTTTGGCCTTGCCGCCAGAGCTTTGCCCTGAAGGTTTGCACTGTTTTGTCTTTTTGTCTTCCATTTTGCATGGGCACATCGATGCTTTGTTTGCTGGTATGACGGTAACTGGGTGTTACCAATTTCGCGTCACCCGCAACAGCGCGCTGGTGTTAGACGAAGAAGATGACGTAAAAAATCGGCGTACGCATTTGCAAGCCGAATTGCACCAGCGCCATTATGGGCTGGCGGTGCGTTTAGAAGTCGCTCGCGATTGCCCCAATGACTTGGTGAGCTTTTTGTGTGAGCGTTTTGACTTAATCGACACCGATGTATATCGAGTCGATGGTCCCGTCAACTTGGCACGTTTGGCCGAAGTCCCCGAACACATACAGCGCCCAGATTTGCGGTTTTTGCCCTTTACGCCAGCGCTCGCGCCCGAATTAACCAAACCAACCGACCTGTTTAGCGCCATTTTAGCAGGCGATATTTTATTGCATCACCCTTATCAAAGCTTTCAGCCCGTGATTGATTTGCTTCATGCTGCGGCCAACGATGCGGCGGTGGTGGCCATAAAAATGACGGTTTACCGCACAGGCACCGACTCTGTTTTGATGACTGCGCTCATCGCTGCGGCCAAAGCAGGCAAACAAGTTACCGTGGTTGTCGAACTCATGGCTCGGTTTGACGAAGAGGCCAACATGGGTTGGGCGGCTGCGCTCGAAGAGGTCGGCGCTCATGTGGTGTACGGCATACACGGTTACAAAGTCCACGCCAAGATGCTGATTATCATGCGCCGAGAAGGCAATCAGTTGCAGCATTATGTCCACATCGGCACAGGCAATTATCACCCCAAAACCGCTCAATTTTATACCGATTGGGGGTTGATGACGGCCAACAAAGCCATCGCCCAAGATGTCAATGCCCTGTTTATGCAAATGACAGGCGTTGGCAAGGCTGCGACTTTACAAGTGTTACAACACAGCCCGTTTACGTTAGAAGCTTTTTTATTGGCTGGCATACGCCAAGAAACACAACACGCCAAACTCGGGCAACGCGCGCATCTCATCATCAAAGTCAATGCTTTGCTTGATCCTACGCTGATAGAAGCGCTGATTGTTGCGGGGCAAGCTGGTGTGAAAATTGACTTAATCGTGCGTGGCGCGTGCGCCATACGCCCCCAACAAGCGGGCGTGTCCGACAACATACGCGTGGTGGCGCACGTTGGCCGCTTTTTAGAACACTCGCGGATTTATTATTTTTACAACGCAGGCCAAGAGAATTTGTATTTGGCCAGCGCCGATTGGATGGGGCGCAATTTGCATAGACGAGTTGAAGTTTGTGTGCCAATTTTAGAGCCTAAAAATAAAAAACGCTTGTATGAAGAAGGCCTTATCCTCTATTTAACCCAAGCCGCGCAAGCTTGGGCGCTCAACGCTGATGGGCATTACCAAACCCCAAAACTTACAGGCGTGTCGGCACAAGAAACGTTATTAGAGCGATACACCAGCCCAAACGGGCATGCGGCCAACCTTTAAACCACAATTTACGTTAAAATTAGGGCACTTAAGCTATTTTTTGGGTTTTCTTTCATCCGCCATTCACTTTCCCCTTGCTAGGATTTTCATTGTGTTAAAAAAAATTCGTCGTTACACCTTAAAAACTGTCCTTTTTTCTTTGATGGCTTTTTGTTTTTTGTACAGCATCGCGTCTTATTGGATGGGCGTTAAAACCCAAGAAGTCTTGGAAGAACAACTCGACAGTTTAAAAACCTTGCCCTTTATCGTCATCAAATCGCAAAGTTACGAACGCGGCGTGTTTAGCGCCACTCAAACGGTAGAACTGGAAATTGATCGCACCAAATTAGACAATACCCTCAAAGTCTTGCCTGATTTCTTACAAGCCTTAAGCCAGCATTCTATCCGTTACACCAACGAAATCAGCCATGGCCCTGCCCCACAATTGCGGCGCATCGCCCGCGCTCACGTGCGCACGGTGTTTGAGTACGCGCCAGAAACCCAAAAAACCTTATCAGCCTTTTTTGGTGACAAAACCCCGTTAAGCATAGAAAATACGCTTGGGTTTGGGGGTGGCGGACGCTTAACCTTTACCGTACCCGCTTTTAATTACAAAGAAACCTTGGCTGGCGTGACCTTAGATTGGGCAGGTTTGGATGCCAGCATAGAATACAAACGTCATTTTAATGAATACATCAGCAACTTACGTTTACCCAGCTTGATTTTATCGGTCAAAGACAAAGGGGGATTTTCTTTTAAAGACGCGCAATTTCACACCGAAAAAAAACGCGATGCCAGCGGTTTGTATGTTGGCAAAACCCACAGTCAATTGGCCAATATGACGTTCAATTGGCAAGACAAAATTGCCTACAATCTCAAACTCAACGATTTAATTGAGGTCATGACGCAAATTAAACTGGGCAATTTCATTAATCCCACAGGGCAAATTTTGCCCTCAAGTCTCAGCGTCAACAACGTGCAATATCAAGCCGACAGCCGCATTGCAGAAGGGTATTTGTCAGGCAATGGCGTGTTGTCTTTTGATCGTTTTCTTTATGGTTCAACACCTTATGGGCCTTTTAAAATTGATGTGGCCATAGACCACTTGCACGCACAAGGACTGATGACCTTAAGTCAGTCACTAGAGAATTTGGTACAAGAAGCCAGCAACCCAAACCCGAACGTGGCCTTTCTACAAACCATCAAAAAACAAGGCTGGCCAGTTTTAAGCCATCAACCCAACATCACGCTTAAGCAATTAAGCTTAACCACCCCCAATGGACTGGTGGACATTTCAGGCCAGTTCACACTCCAACCATTAACCGAGGCAGACTTGCTCAACGACAGTGCCTTGTTGCAAAAAATAGCGATACAACTCGATGTCAATGTCCCAAAACTCATGATACAAAATTTGATTTTGGCTCAAATTCACGCGGCAGCCAGCGTAGACAGCAGCGCCCAAGATGAAACCGATTGGACTGAAATTGATAAAACTTTCATCAGTATGTTGGACAGTTTGGTCAGCGCTTGGGTCAACAAAGGTTACATCGATCAACAAGGCGCACAGCTAAAAACTCAACTCAAACTCAATAACGGCAGTTTAAGCGTGCGCGACAAAGTCATCAAACGATGGGAACAAGAAGAGGACAACATCGATGAACTCATGAACAACAGCGCCAGCGAACCGCTATCCAGCAAACCTTTTAGCAGCGGCGTACTGGTCAACTAACACACAAGCAACACAAACACTTGCGGCCAACCTTTTAACCGAAAAACCACGGAAAAAGGTTGGCCGCAAGCCATCAATCAACGCTCATCAAATCAACGCTATCCAAGCAAAATAGACCCCTTAAAAACTCATGCTGTCTAGCTTGGATTGTTCGCCAACGATGGTGACGCTCACTTGGCTGGGCAAGCACAAAGCGACTTGGCCTTGTTTGCTCAACCAGCCTTGTTTGACGCAATATTGACGCGGACTGGGGTCGCTTTTGATGCGGACTTTGCCTGCCAATATTTCAATGCGAGTTTCCCCCAATTTGCCCCAGATGATTTTTTCTTGATTGTGCTGTAAATTGAGGGTGGCCACCACCACGCCTTGGTGGCGAATTTCTACCGCAACGGCCGCCGTATTCAACCAATATCGAGAGGCCAACGCCCCACTCAAACCCAAAGCCAATATCACCAACAACACGTCGCCCACTTTGAAATACGCCCAAAGATGACGTGTGCCCAGTTGTTTTAACCCTGCCAAAAAAGCCACATCGCGCTGTGGCTGGCTATTCGCTTTTTTGCCCACGTTTTTCTCCCTTTCGCTACTTTTTATGGAATTTTTATTGTGACTGCTCTGACCGACTACCCTGCTTTTCCCCTGCTGGCCACGCAAGCCGACATCGATTTACATTGGATGCGCCACGCGCTGTTTTTGGCAGCGCAAGGCTTGTATACCGCACATCCCAACCCTAGAGTGGGTTGCGTCATCACACAAAAAAATTTGGCCGTTGCGCACGGTTTTCATGAAAAAACAGGCCTCGGCCATGCCGAAGCGCTCGCCATTTCTATGGCCAAAGCAAACAACATTTCCTTAAAAGGCGCAACGGTTTACGTGACGTTAGAACCTTGCGCCCATTTTGGCCGCACACCGCCCTGCGCCGATGCCTTAATTGAGGCTGGTGTGGCGCGGGTATTGGTTGCCCTCGGTGACCCTTACACGGCGGTTGCAGGCAAAGGCATCAGCAAACTAAAAGCCGCAGGCATCCAAGTGGAAGTGGGCTTATGCCAAGCCGAAGCGGCAGCCCTAAACCGAGGGTTTTTATCGCGTGTAACGCGAGGTCGCCCTTGGGTCACCTTGAAAGCCGCCGCCAGTTTAGATGGCCGTACCGCTTTGCAAAATGGGGTCAGCCAATGGATAACCAGCGCCACCGCGCGGGCAGATGTGCAACACTTACGCGCCCAATCTTGCGCCATTTTAACAGGCAGTGGCACCATTTTGGCCGATAATGCGCGCTTAACCGTGCGCCACCCCCCACTTATCCGCCAACCCACGCGCATCGTGGTGGATGGGTTGCTGCGCACGCCTGCCGATGCCGCTGTGTACGAACCCAATGCCCGCGTGATTTTGGTCACGACCCTAGCCGACACGGCGCGGCACGCGGCTTATTTGGCGCGAGGTGTCACGGTTTGGGTGTTGCCTTTATACGAGGAAGTGCACGAGGGGGCGCACAAGGAAACCCTTAACGTGAGTTGTCATGTCGACTTAAAAACGCTCATGCTAAAATTGGGGAAATTGGACATCAACCATTTAATGGTGGAAGCCGGCAGCAGTTTAAGTCAGGCTTTGTTGCTGAACGACTGCATAGACGAAATTCAGTTGTATCTTGCCCCAAAAATATTGGGATCGGATGCGCAAGGTTTATTTGGCGCATTGGGTTTAACCCAACTGCCCAACAATAACTGGGCCATCATCGACCATCAAAAAATCGGCGATGATATCAAATTAACCTGCCACTTAAGACCAAGCGCAACAACAAACCTTACTTAAACCATAAAAACCCCTTGCGGCCAACCTTTTTCCACAAAAAGGTTGGCCGCAAGGGTTTGCAAACTTATGCACGGAGTCCGTTAACGAACAGCGGGACAGCTTAAGTCAAAATGAGCATACGCCAATGGCGTGGCGATGCGCCCCCGAGAAGTGCGCTGAATATAGCCTTGTTGTATCAAATACGGTTCAATCACGTCTTCTATCGTATCAGAAGACTCACCGATGGCCGCCGCAATGTTATCCAAACCCACGGGGCCGCCCGAAAATTTTTCTAAAATAGCCAGCAACACTTTTCTATCCATCACGTCCAAACCCGCGCTATCCACATCTAACATTTGTAAGGCTGCATCCGCCACATCGGCGCTTACCACGCCATCGGCTTTGACTTCGGCGTAATCACGCACACGGCGTAACAATCGATTGGCGATGCGTGGCGTACCCCTAGAGCGCCGCGCAATTTCCAACGCGCCACTGTCCGCCAACTCAACGCCCAACAAACCTGCCGAACGCTGCACGATTAAAGCCAACTCGTCTGTATTGTAAAATTCTAAGCGCGCCACGATGCCAAATCGATCCAGCAAAGGATTGGTCAACATCCCCGCGCGGGTGGTTGCACCCACCAAAGTAAACGGCGGCAAATCGATTTTAACTGACCGCGCCGCAGGGCCCTCGCCTATCATGATGTCAATTTGATAATCTTCTAAAGCAGGATACAAAATCTCTTCCACCACAGGTGACAAACGATGTATTTCATCAATAAAAAGTACGTCGTGTGGCTCCAAATTGGTCAGCAAAGCGGCCAAATCACCCGCGCGTTCCAAAACAGGCCCCGAAGTTGAGCGTAAATTTACCCCAACTTCCCGCGCAATGATGTGCGCCAAAGTGGTTTTACCCAAGCCTGGAGGCCCAAACAACAACACATGATCCAAGGCTTCACCACGCCGTTTGGCCGCCTCAATAAAAATTTCTAATTGGCTGCGCGCCTTGTGTTGGCCAACATATTCATCTAATAACTTGGGGCGTAAAGCCCGCTCTTGAGTTTCTTCTTGTTTAGAAATCGGGGCTGATGCGATTAAGCGATCGGGTACGCCGCCAACCAAATTATCCGTTTGTATCATAAAAAGACCCAAGTGACTTCGCGTTGAATAAAAGAAAAACCGACAGAATGAACCGTCGGCCGCAACCAGAGACCAAGCTCAAGGCGATGGACAAGTGACCGTTTCGTTCGGAGCGGCATTGCCAATCAATAAAGCAGACGGCCTAACCAACAACAAGCGCTGTGCCAAGGTTGAATCCGAGCCAGAAGTCACGCGCAATCCTCGAGTAACGGGTGGAACCGTCGCTGGGACTTTGCGGCGATCCACCTCTGTAACAGGATTAGCATTGAAAATGTCATTTTGTTCAAAAACATAGCCGTTCCAAAAAACCAATTGAGGCACTTTTCTTGACGAATCACAAGGATGAAAAACTTCAACTTTAGCTTCTGCACCCACTTTATTCAGCAAAATATTGGTGTCCGCAATATCCTTACAGGTTTGACCATTTTGAAAACCCGTGGCGACACACCAGCCTTTTTCCCAGCCGCCGTCTTGTTGTATGACGGCGATTTGACTGCTGCGGCGTAACGATTCTGCTTTGGCAAATTGCAAGTCGCTATACAATTGATCTGCCGTTGACGACACGCGGCTTTTTGCGAAAAAACCAGCAAAGGAAGGCACGATAAACATGGCAAGAATGGTAATAACAAGCACCACAATCATCAATTCAAGCAAAGTCACGCCCTTGTTGTTTGAATGGCTGGGCATACGTTTTTGTTTTAACAAACTTAAAGAATAAAAAGGTATCATCATTTCACTATAAAAAATAAAGAATTAATTAGGATAACGAAAAACATCGTGGCAACTTTTGCAATGCTGGCCTATGGTCTGGTAACGGGCTTTTATGGTCGAAAAGTCACCGCCTTGAGCCAGTTCTGCAAACGTCGCCACTTCCGCCAAATAAGCATCACGGGCTTGATTAAACCGCGCGGCTTGCGTCCAAACTTCAGGTTTACTGCGCCCTGTCTGTTCTAAATCGGGTACAGTAAAATGTAAAAAGGGCGTTTGTGCCGATGTATTGTAAGTCGTGGCCAATTGGGCAAACGCGATTGCCTCATAAGGCTTAACGTCCCTGACCACCAAACCCAAAGCTTCGTATTCTCTTAACATGCTTTTAAAAGCTTGCGCTCTTTGACGAGCTGGCGTTTCATGCTCGGTTTCACACGCGCTTAACATCAAGAGTAAAACCAACATACAGGGCATAAGAAAAGGCGACATAATATTTTTGTTCCCAAAAAAGTTGGCCGCATTATAGCATTGCGGCCAACCTTAGAGGCAAATTCTCGCCAGAATTGGTCGAGTAACTGTCATCAAAAAACGCAAATTATTGTTTAAAACTATCGTGACACGCTTTGCAGGTTGCACCTGTTGCACCCAATTGCGCACGAATTTGGTCTAAATTATTCGTTGCAGCCACCATTTTTAATTTTGCCACTTCGGCTTTAAAATTATCCGCAGCTTTTTTAAATTCGGCAGGTTGGCTCCAAACGGCAGGTTTGGCTTCAGTATCACCGCCGTTAGAGCCAGCCGTAAAATGCACCCAAGGTGTATTCGAGGCACTGTCTAAACGCGTCGCGGCGGCCAAAAATTCAGCCGCATCAAAATCCGCCGCTTTCACTGCTTTACTCATAATGCCCATTTCTTTTTTAAAGCCTTTAAAAGCTTTTTGGCGAGCGTCAATGTCTGCAGCCGCATCGGCCAAAACCAAAGTGCTTGTCGCCATAATAGCCAAGCCCAATAATTGTTTGATGTTCATAAAAAAATCCTTTTAAAAATGAAAGATAAAAACCATTAACCTAACCCATTAAAACTTATTTAGGGGGCGCATCTTGTTATCTCTTTAATTGCGCCTAAAATAGAATAGGCTTATTTTCAACACACCACAAGGATTTTTTATGCAAGCCCTGTTATTATTTCAACCCTTAACCATTGATCGTCACACGGTAAAAAACCGAATTTTTCTGGCCAGTTTGCCCCTTTTGCTTTTAACTGGCTGTGCCAATAAAGTTTTAGAAACGTGGCAGCAACCCAATCTTGCGCCACAAACCTTTTCGAGCATTGCCGTTGTGGGTTCGTTCAATGACGAAACCACGCGCCGCACGTTTGAAGATACCTTGATTGCAAGCTTAAAAGCCAAACAAATCAACGCAGAAATTACTTACAACGCCCACCCATCACCTGTTGGCGAAGGCCCAACCATTGCGGCCAACCTTGTGCAAAAAAAACCTTACGATGCCATTTTGTACAGCCATCTTGTTCGGATTGATGTGCGCCAAACCAGCGGTTATTCGCCTGGGTTTATGATAGGCGGAGGCTCTCGGGGCTTAGGTTGGGGAGTCAACGTTCCTATCGGGCGTAGCGTTTATAACGATGTGTACGAAACGCCCATCATAGAAAGCCAACTGTTTGACAAACAAGGAAAACTCATTTGGTCGGTGACACAAGAAGGGAATACCAGCAAAAAAGGAGAAGTCTGGGCAAACACGGTGGCCAAGGCTTTTGTAGAAAAAGCTCAACAAGAAAACTGGTTACCCAAGTCCAATCTCAAATAAGTTTAGACTTATGTTAAAATGTTTCGGCTTTAAACAGGCTGACTTGAGCCAGTTTTTTATGTTATTTTGAATTTCGCCGCTGTTCAACTTTACCCACTTAAAAAGGATTTATCATGAGTATTCGTGTTGCCATTAATGGTTATGGCCGTATTGGCCGTCAAGTTTTAAGAGCCATTTACGAACAAAATCAAACTGAAGAACTGGTGATTGTGGCCATAAACAACGCCGCAGGGACAACCGAAGACAATGCGTATTTAACGCGCTATGACACAGTACACGGCCGCTTTCCTCACGAAGTCAGCACCGACGATAAGCACATCATCATTGATGGCAAACCGATTTTGTATTTTAGCGAACGCGATCCCGCCAAGTTACCTTGGGCTGACTTAAAAATAG
>JBILQJ010000030.1:0-20131 GCA_044373325.1 Burkholderiales bacterium | reverse complement strand
CTGGGCAATAACGATGCGTGTATATTTAAACAACCCAACCTAGGCAAATCGAGGACGCACTGGGGTAAAATCAAGCCATAAGCCGCAACAACCATCATGTCGGCCTCGCAATCGGCCACCAAAGCTTGTGCCTCTGGGCTTTTAAAATTCAGAGGTTGCTCTACGCGCAGTTGGTGCGTCAAGGCCAGCTCTTTCACCGCCGAGGCACGCAATTTCATGCCGCGCCCTGCTGGCCGATCTGGCTGTGTTAAAACCATACAAATGTCGTGTCCTGCTTCTATCAGGGCTTGCAACGCTTGGGCTGCAAAAATAGGGGTTCCTGCAAAAATCAACTTCATCGTGTTTTTCCTTTTTTGTTAAGTTAATCGATTAAAGAGAGTCTCTTTATCTTATCATTTGATGGCATCAAAAAACATTGCGGCCAACCTTTTTTTAACCAAGGTTGGCCGCAATGTTTTATCTCGGATTTTTCATAGGCAAAGACATTAAAACCTAGTTGATTCGGCCTTGAATGCGCCGATTCAAACTTCGCCACCGCCCTTGCTCATGACTTTCCCTGCTTCGGCTCGTAATCGTCTCACTTCTTTAGGATCGGCCAGCAAAGGACGGTAAACCTCCACACGATCGCCAGCGCGTAAAACGGTGTCGGCACTGACTTCTTTCGCAAACACACCCAAAGTCCAAGGGGGTTCAGGAAAAGTACCATCGGGAAAATGACTGGCGAGATTCGCTAAAGTGACGGCCTCTGAGGCGGTTGTATCAGGCGATACGTCTAATTTGACGATTACTTGTTTGCGTGGCAGAGCATAACAAACTTCCACTGTAATTTTGGGGCGATTGGGCATTATGTAGACTCACTTTTGAATTAAATCTGCCTTGGTATTGGCTTGCGCTCTTTTGTCGGCTTCTTTAACAAAGGCATCGACCAAATTGTCGGCAATTTTAGAAAAAACTGGCACTATCGTTTTTTCTAATAATCCGTTATTAAAAGAATACGTTTGTTTAAATTGAACTTTACAGCCATCTTCGCCCAACGGCGTAAATAACCAATAGCCATCGAGCTGCTTAAAAAAACCAGAGACCAACTCAAAATGAATTGAGCGGCCAACTTCATTGGTATTTTTGGTGGTAAAACTTTGAGTTATACCCAAAAAACTTAAACCCAATGTCGCTACCAAAACACTGTCTTCTTGGCTAACTATGTCAGCTGATTGGCACCACGGTAAAAAACTGGGGTACTGCTTAATGTCATTAACCAAATGAAACATGGCTTCTGCTGAATGAAAGACCAAAACAGTTTTTTCTATTTGATACATACTTTTTCCTAGCCTGATTATTTTTTCAGTGTCGCGGGTTTGATGAAATAAGCATTCATCTCTTGCAATACAGTTTTGTCTAAGCCACCAACTTGTTGATATAAATTGAGTTTCGCTTTTAAGTACACATAAATGGTATCGGCTAAAGCTTGTTTCGCTTCATAATAACCGCGTTCAGCATTCAACAAATCTAAACTGGTTCTCACGCCAACATCTCGCCCCAAAGTCGTTGCTTCCAATTTACTTTTGGCCGACTGAACCAAACGTTGATTGGCTTTAACCAAAGCCCCTCCATTTGTCATGGCCAAAAAGGCAGCCGTTACTTGTATTTGCGCCTCTCTTCGACTGGCCTCTAACAAAAACTTGGCTTGCTCCTCTTTGGCCAAGGCCTCCCTTAAGCCCGAACGAATGCCACCGCCCGCAAAAAGTGGCATGGATAAGGTCACACCAATCGAATTGCCTCGAGTATCATTAATGCCGTTCGCGCTGACATTTCTGTCTTCCGAACGCGAAGCATCATAATTCCCTGTTGCCGCAATCGTTGGTAAAAACTGCCCTTTTGCCGCCAAGGTATCTTGTTCTGCGGCTGCCAATTGAAGTGCATAGTTGGCCACAACAGGGCTATTTTGCCAAGCGCGCGCTATCCAAACTTGCACATCATTCGGTTCGGGATTAGTTAAGGGGACTTCTTGTTGCAAACCCGTAATCTCATCTGGATTGAGTCCTGTCAATTGTTGCAATTCATTTTTGGCCACCGCCAACTGATTTTCACCACTAATTTGTTTGGCGACCGCACTATCAAACCCTGATTGCGCTTCATAAGTATCGACTATCGTCGCCGTGCCAGCATCAAAGGCATCTTTAGCAAACGCCAACTCTCGTTCATAAGCTTTTTTTGCGGCCAACGTTGTGGCCAACGTATTGTCAGCCAACAAAACCTTAAAATAAGCTTCGCTTACGCTAAAAATAAATTGTTGCTGCTCGCGGCTATAAACAATATCGGCCAAACGAGTCCCCAATTGCCCTTTTTTAAAATTTGTGTAAGCCCCAATATCAAATAAAGGCTGGGTCAAGCCAACTCCGTATCTTCCCACATTGGTATTGCTTTGTCTTGGCTCTACGCCTTCTTGTTGGCTGTAAGCGGCGTTCAAACTCACTTTAGGCAAAATAGCAGCCCAACCTTGTTGGGCGGCCTCTTGCCCTGCCAGATTAGCCGACCCTGCCGCCGCATATTTGGCATCATGCTGTTGTGCGGCCAACAAGGCCTCCATTAAATCAAAAGCCTGCACCGACAAAGAGGCACTCAAAAACAACACACCGATAATAGAATTTTTTTTCAACACAATAAAAGACTCTCAAAAAAGCAAACAGACAATTTAAAAATGGCCACACTTTCATAAAAAGAAAGCATGGCCATTTTATAACAAAGAAACCAATTATTTCAATTTTGTTTCTTTATAAATGACATGTTTACGGATGGTTGGATCAAATTTTTTGATTTCCAATTTACCGGGCATGGTACGTTTATTTTTAGTTGTCGTATAAAAATGACCTGTACCAGCAGATGATTCTAGTTTGATTTTATCACGCATGATTTGTATCCTTGAATGTTAAGACATTAATACCAAAATTTAAAAATAGAGTATTTTTAAAAATTAGATTTCGCCACGTGCGCGCAAGTCAGCCAAAATCGTATCAATACCGACTTTATCAATCGTGCGTAATGCCGCGTTAGAGAGACGCAAGCGTACCCAACGATTTTCACTTTCTACCCAAAACCGACGAGATTGCAGGTTTGGAAGAAAGCGACGTTTAGTTTTATTGTTTGCGTGAGAAACATTGTTTCCCACCATAGGACGCTTGCCCGTTACGATGCAAACTCGTGCCATAATATTTAACTCCGCTAAAGAAATTCGTTTGTGAAAGGGTATTTATACCATATAAGTGAGACAAAAAGCAAGTAAATAATATTTTTGGCCTGTATGCGTTTGTGCAAAAAAACAGGCATAACCAAATGATAAACAAATGGTTTTAGCCAAATTAACCGCTAAAAATCAACCGCTAAAAACACATATGAAACTGACACGTAACGCCTATCCTTTTTTCGAAATGTGATAAAATAAGTGTGATTCGACTTGGTCAAATCCTGTCATTTCTACACAATCAGATGGTCGTTCTCCACTGATCGAGTCTATCATCCTAGTTAAGCCGATTTTAAATCCTAGTCATTTCTCATTCTAACTACAGAAAGCCTTTGCCTGTGCACCATCCTTTTCGCCGTCGTCGGGTTCGTCAACATCAAGATTTTTTGCCTGAAGTTGAAATTTCAGAAATGGACGGTATTCGCTCCTTGCATTTAGGCTCGGATACCATCCAAAGTTCTATGGATATAGAAAACCCAAGTCAGTTGGTCTTGCAATATAGCCAAGTTATGATGGGATTTTTATTGTTTCAAACGCCGCCGACAAATTTACTGCAAATTGGTTTGGGGGGTGGGGCTTTTGTCCGCTGGATTGCAAAAAACTTACCGAACACCATGCAAACTGTCGTAGAAATTAACCCGCAAGTCATTACCGTGGCCCGCCAGTTATTTTGCCTGCCGCGCGAAAACTCGCACTTTAAAATCATAGAAGCCGATGGTGCCGAGTATATTCGAGTCTTTCGTCACTCTTTGGACACCATTTTGGTAGATGGCTTTGATGGCGAACAAATCATTGATGATTTGGTTCAAGACATTTTTTTTGAAGATTGCCATACTGCACTCAATCCAAATGGCATTTTTGTCACCAATTGGTGGCAAGATGATAAGCGTTACCCAACGTTTATTGCGCGGCTTTCTTCTCATTTTCAAGGACGGGTCATAGAATTACCGACCATTACTCATGGCAATGCCGCCGTTATTGCTTTAAAATCCGCACCAATTCATACCGACTGGCTTGCGCTAGAATCACATGCTCGTCAACTAGAGGCGCAATTAGACCTTCCTTTTAGCCAGTTTTTAGCCCGTATTCAGGAATGCAACCCAATGATTAAATTAACCTTGTGGGGTTAATCTCCATTAGAAAAAAGCACACAAGGTTGGCCGCAAGCTCTTCACGATGCCCCTACTTTATCGGCGGGCTAATCAACAAAAAACAGCACAACTCTACGCAAGAGAGTTGTGCTGTTTTTTTAGCCAGCTTCGCTGTTTACTTAATGTATGTCACGCCAATATTCTTTTTTCAAGAAATAGGACAAAGGTAACATAATCAAAAGTAAAAATAAAAGTACCCAATAACCTATTTTTTGGCGCTCAACCAAGCCTGGATCACCCATAAAAACCAGATAATTCGTCAAATCAGCCATTTGTTTATCAAACACCTGATTATCCAAAAGTCCCTCTTTCGTTTTTATGGTCAAAGAACCAGGTGTTGCCAATCGAAGTTCTTTTTTGTCAGCATGGCCAGCGGTTTCGGCGGGCAGGGTTTCTAGGACTTGTACGCCTTGCAAAGAAGACAAGACATGAGGCATGGCCACTTTATCAAAAATCAGATTATTCCAACCTGTTGCACTTTTTTCATCGCGATAAAAACTGCGAAAATACGTGTAAAGCCAATCTGCCCCGCGCACCCGTGCAACCAAAGTCAAATCAGGAGGTGCAACGCCTAGCCACTTCGCGGCATCTTCTGGCTTAAGCGCTATCGTCATTTTGCCATTGATATTGTCGGCTTCAACCAGTTGACCGTCTTTCATGACTTTAGGCATAAAATATTTTTTAATTTGACTTTCGTTTAAGCCCGTATCTAGCAATCGATTGTAACGCATCATGCTTGCGCTATGACAGGACAAACAATTGCTCACAAAGATTTGAGCGCCGCGCTGCACACTTTCAGCATCTCGAATGTTAATCGGCGCTTTATCTAAATGGACTTCGGTGCTTGCCTGCACAGACAAAGAAACCAAACTGGCCAAACTCAATAGGCTACAAACCACTAAATTTTTCAACATAAATGACTCCTTAAACGTAGTGATAAAAAGCATATACGCCTACAAGCACAATCGCCCAATACACCCAAAACATCATTTGACGACGCGGCGTATTTTCAGTCACCCGTTCAGGAATTTTTTCTGCATCTAAGCGCGTATTCCAAGGTGTGAAAAAGACCAAAGCGCCACAAAACAAAGCCCAAGCAGCAACCACCACATTATTGAGGTAAATAAAACTTTGAGCCGCATTGGTATAAACCAAATAATACGTACTAACCACAGAAGTTAGTAACAGCAACAGAACAATCACACGGTTTCTGCCAACTTGATGCGTGTTTGGTTTACTGTCTAAAGGGGTATACAAAGGCATTAAAAATAAAAAGCCAAAATAAACAAAAGACAACACCTGCGCAATTAAGGTTCTGGTCGTGTTGGCTGCCAACGTTCCTAAAACCCCTAAACAGATGATACTAATCAAAAATAACACCAACGCCACAGTAAAGCGCGTGCCGCGATAACGTATTGATTTCACTGGCGAGCGATCTAACCACGGCAAAAATGCTAACGAAACAACGGCACCACCCATGCCGATAACCCCCCAAACTTGGGTACTAAAGAAAGAAGGAATGGCTCTCAAAATTGCGTAATAGGGTGTGAAGTACCAAACGGGCGCAATATGCAAAGGCGTTTTCATAGGGTTGGCCGCTTCAAAATTGGGCTTTTCCAAGAAGTAACCACCGCCTTCTGGGGCAAAAAACACAATCGCAGTAAACGCAATCAAGAATATGACCACGCCTAATATGTCTTTGACGGTGTAGTAAGGGTGAAAAGCAATCCCATCAATTGGTTTGCCCGAAGCATCTTTATGGTCGTTGACTTCAACACCATCAGGATTATTTGAACCCACTTCATGCAAAGCCACCAAATGTGCGGCCACCAAACCCAACAAAATCAAAGGAATCGCAATCACATGCAAAGCAAAAAAGCGGTTCAGCACAGCATCAGAGACCACGTAATCACCACGAATAAAAATCGTCAAATCAGGGCCGATGACAGGCAACGAACCAAACAAATTGACAATAACGGCAGCGCCCCAATACGACATTTGTCCCCACGGCAACAAATATCCCATAAAGGCTTCGGCCATCAGGCACAAAAAGATCATCATGCCAAAAATCCAAATCAATTCTCGAGGTTGTTTGTAAGAGCCGTAAACCAAGCCTCGGAACATATGCAAATAAACCACCACAAAGAACATAGACGCGCCCGTTGAGTGCATATAGCGCAAAATAGAGCCACCGCTCACGTCACGCATAATGTATTCAACCGCGTCAAAAGCAACCGGCAAGCCTGCCGCATTCAACGAGGCATCTGGCTTGTAATTCATCGTAAGGAAAATGCCCGTCACAATTTGAATGACCAAAACCAACAAAGCCAACGAGCCAAAAAAGTACCAGAAATTAAAGTTTTTTGGTGCGTAATATTTTGTGGCACTGTGTTCTATTAAAGCCGTAAGAGGGACGCGCGCGTCTATCCACGCCATCAGCTTTTGTCCCGCTGTTTTTTCAGTGTTCATATGCTTAACCCTTGGTTATTCTCCGATTTGGATTTGACTATCGGAAAGAAATTGATAAGGAGGAATCTCGATATTTTTTGGCGCAGGCACGCCTTTAAAAACACGAGCAGCCAAGTCAAATTTAGAACCGTGGCACGGACAGAAAAACCCACCCAGCCAATCGGGTCCCAAATCCGCAGGGGCAACATCTGGACGATAGTTTGGAGAACACCCTAAATGTGTACAAATGCCAACCGCCACTAAAAATTCGGGCTTGATGGAACGCGTTGCATTTTTGCAATTTTCAGGTTGTTCTGGTGACTCGGAATTGGGATCCACTAAGTTGGCCTCAACTTTTTTCAAGTTGGCCAGTTGTTCTTTGGTGCGAGAAACAACCCAAATTGGTTTACCTCGCCAAGTCGTGGTCATTTGCTGCCCCGCTTCTAACTTACTCACATCGACCAAAGTTGGTGCGCCATTGGCTTTAGCTCGTTCTGATGGCAGCCAGCTCATAAAAAACGGTACACCTACGCCTAAAGCGGCGACACCGCCTGCCGCACCCGTCGCAAGGGTGAGGAAACGACGGCGCGATAGGTTTTCAGGTTGTTCACTCATAAGAAAATCCCTTAATCTCAAACATTAAAATAAAAATAAGGCTCAATTTTACCCCAATTCAGGCGGAAAATTAAACAATTATTCGATAAACAGCCAATAAAAAACAGCGATGCACGTCCAACGAAATTGATGCTACAAAACCACAAGAATAAAGAGGTTAAGAAAATTCAATTACTTAAGACGGCTCTGGCATTGTTTTCGGTCTTTCGTGTGCCGTCATTCTGAAGACCCTAGGCAGCGCCGAAAGACCCATTTTTTGTCAGTCGAGACTTCTTCATCAAATTGATAGCCTTGTTCGCAGTAGTTTTTCAACTCATTGATATCTGACAATTGTTGCTCGGCCGCCCAACGCGCCATGTGTCCACGTGCTTTTTTTGCATAAAAACTGATGATTTTAAAGTTACCATGACTGTAATCTTGAAAAACAGGCGTAATGACGGTTGCGGCCAACCTTTTTTCTTGAACCACTCGAAAATACTCGGTCGAAGCCAAATTGACGACACTTCTTATTTGCTGTTCTTGCAAATGGACGTTGAGTAAATCGGTGACTTTGTCTCCCCAAAAATCATACAAGTGCCGCCCACGCGATGTCACCAAGGCCGTGCCCATTTCCAATCGATACGCTTGTATCAAATCGAGTGGGCGCAATACGCCGTACAAACCCGACAAAATACGCAAATGTGTTTGCAACCAATCCACCGATTGGGCTGGCAAAGTCTGTATGTCCAGCCCTTCGTAGACATCGCCATTAAAAAGATAGGCCGCAGCTTTGGCATTTTGTGGGGTAAATGGCACGCTAAAAGCTTGAAACCTTGCCCAATTTAATTCGGCCAAAGCGGTCGAAAGATGCATCAACTTCGCTAAATCTTGAGTCGATTGTTTTTTCAAAACCGTCATTAAAGCTTGCGTATCGGACATTAAATTGGGCTGAGTTGCTTCGGCAACAAATAAAGGCTCGGCGTTGAGCGCTTTCGCAGGCGATAATAAAATCAACATAGACATTTTTTTCTTACCCTTCAATCATAAAAAAATATAAAAACAAAGGCTAAGCCTCAAAAATAATGTTACGAGACAGGGGACTGAACGCCTCGTGGGCATTTGTATCGATTATAAGCCCACAAGTATTGCGTTGGCGCTTGCGCAATCAACCCTTCTATGGCCTGATTTAATTGCAAGGCATCGGCGGTTGAGTCGCCTGTCGGGGTGTAGCTTAACGGCAAAATATGTACCTTAAAGCCTAGTCCACGCGGCAAGCGTTCGGCAAAAAACAAAAACGGGGTCACTTTTTTCATTTGTGCCAACCGCGACACCAAAGTCATGGTATACGCAGGGCTGTCATAAAAATCCACCCAAACGCCTTCACCTTTATCAGACGGCACCTGATCGGGCAAAATCACCGTGGCCTGACCGCGCATCAAGGCTTTCATCATCAAGCGCACGCCAGCGGCCGTGGCTGGCGCGGTATGGCCTTTGCCCCGAATGCGTCCGCGCTGCATGATGGGTTCTAAAAAAGCCAATTTGGGCGGTTTGAACATGGCGGTGGTCGGGCAAGGCAGGCGCTGACTCACGTAACGCCCAGCAATGTCAAAATTGCCCAAATGCGGCGTAATAAATAACAAGCCTTGCTCTGCGGCCAAGGCTGCCTCAACCTGCGGCCAACCTTCACAATCAGACACCAAATTGGCAATGTGCGAATTAGAGCGACTCCACGCAATGCACATTTCTAACAAGCCCTTCCCTGTTTCTTGGGCGGCTTGTTGGGCCAAACTTTCCAAGTCTGCTTGATTCGAGTAGAATGGCGTTTTTTGTAAATTCGCTAAAATCTGCCCTTTAAATCGTGGCGAAACCGCATAAGCGATGCGGCCACCCAAAGCGCCCAAACCCTGCAATAGGCGCAAAGGCAACCGCGCAAAACACCAAATCAAACCATAAACCAAAGAAGAGAGCATTATCCACCTTCACTTTCTCGTTAATTGTTATTTTCGCCACAAAAAACCAATTTTACCACTAATTCCCCTAATGCACCTTTTGCGTTTAAGGCCATTTTTATTGAAAGTTACTCATGAGCGAATATCTGTTTACCTCCGAATCAGTGTCTGAAGGTCACCCAGACAAAGTTGCCGATCAAATTTCTGATGCCATTTTAGATGCCATTTTTGAGCAAGATCCTTATGCCCGCGTGGCGGCCGAAACCTTAGTCAACACGGGTTTGGTCGTCTTGGCGGGTGAAATCACCACCACGGCCAATGTCGATTACATTAAAATCGCCCGCGAAACCATACGCCGCATTGGTTACGATGATTCAGAATTGGGCTTTGATCATCGCGGCTGTGCGGTTTTGGTGGCTTATGACAAACAATCACCCGACATTGCCGCTGGCGTGAATGAAGGCCAAGGCTTAGATTTAAATCAAGGCGCAGGCGATCAAGGTTTGATGTTTGGTTACGCCTGTGACGAAACGCCAACGTTGATGCCCTTCCCGATTTATTACGCGCATCGCTTGGTTCAACGCCAAGCCGATTTGCGCAAAGATGGCCGCCTGCCTTGGTTACGCCCCGATGCAAAAGCCCAATTGACCGTTGTTTACGACAAAGAAACGGGTCGCCCCGTCCGCATAGACACCGTCGTTTTGTCCACGCAACACACCGCCGACATTTCGCACGAAGCCTTATGTGCCGCGGTCATAGAACACATCATCAAACCTGTATTGCCTGCTGATATGCTCACGGAAGAAACGAAATACCTCATTAACCCAACGGGACGATTTATTATTGGCGGCCCTATGGGAGATTGCGGTTTAACGGGTCGTAAAATCATCGTTGATACTTACGGTGGCGCTGCGCCGCATGGCGGCGGTGCTTTTTCAGGCAAAGATCCGTCAAAAGTTGACCGTTCTGCGGCTTACGCCACGCGCTATGTCGCCAAAAACATCGTTGCGGCGGGTTTAGCCAAACAGTGCCAAGTACAAATTTCTTACGCCATTGGCGTGGCTGAACCAACTTCCATTTCGATAGACACCTTTGGTTCTAGCAATTTTAGCGATGAGCAAATCGTGGGTTTGGTTAAATCTCACTTTGATTTACGCCCCAAAGGCATCGTGCAAATGTTAGATTTACTGCGCCCCATCTATAGCAAAACCGCTGCTTACGGCCACTTTGGGCGTGAAGAGCCTGAATTTACGTGGGAAAAAACCGATAAAGCCGAAGCCCTAAAAGCGGCGGCGGCCTTGTTATCTCGTTCTTAATTGAGTAACTAAAGTTGTATTGAAATCCACTTGCGGCCAACCTTTTTGCGTATTTTTCACGTAAAAAGGTTGGCCGCAAGTTTAATATATCGTTGAAGTAGATTCGTTTAAGACCTAGGTTTTAACTTTTATTAAACGTTTCAAATAATAAGATACTGGCCTTAGTTTTTTTAAGAACCGACTATAAAACAATAGAATAATACCTGAAAATATCAGAAAAAATGAGAGGCCAGCTGCAATTTTAATCAGCCAGTGATCGAAATTTTCTCCATTTTCATAGTCCATAACATGAAGTCTCCAAAACAAATCGTATAACACCCACGCATCATTCCTAAAACGATGAAATTCGCCTGTTACCACATCAAAATATAAACGTGATTTTAAAGCATCATCATAACTCACTTGCCACAGCCCCGTTTTACCATACAGCTCATCAACAATTAATAGACGCTTCGCTTGAGGTTGAGTTAAAAGTTGGATGGATTTTATATGGCCGCTACCTTTATAAAGAAATTTTGCATGCGCCAGAATTTCTTTTTCAGAAGGCTTAGGCATGACAGAGCCATTTAATGCATTAAAAATACGCTGACCTCCTAAAGCATCTGTCATTTTATACATGGGCTGGCCTGAAATATTAACGGTAATTATCGACCTCATTTCTCCTTTTTCATCAATCTGACTAATCGGATAAAGCGCACGTTTTTCAAAGTTTGCCTCTATTTTGTGTACATAGTCACCACCTTTAATAATACCTTGAAAAGGAATAGTGACAAAAATCAACCCACCCAAAACCCAAAAGAATACCTGAAGGCCAATAATTAAACCCAACCATTTATGCAACAAATGTGACCATTTTGCTAAAAACATCTTTTTTCCTTAAAAAAAAAAACGCCAATTTTAAAATGACTTCAAAGCACAGTAATAACTTTTTTAGTCAACCTAACAATCATAATTCGTGTGAAAAAATACTCGCAAAAGGTTGGCCGCAAGGCTTTTTTGCAATCAATTAACGCACATCGGTCAAATGTGCTTCGGCCAAATACTCGGCCGATTGCATTTCTGTCAAACGGCTGGCGGTGCGGAAAAATTCGCTGGCTTGCGTGCCTTGTAAATACAGTTGATCCACGTCCACATCGGCACTCATCACCAACTTCACGCGGTGATCATAAAAAACATCCACCAACCATGTTAAGCGGCGAGCCTCGTTGGCATCGGTGGCTTGCAACTGCGGCACGCCTGATAAAAAGACAGTGTGATATTGTTGCGCCAGACACAAATAATCGGTTTGCGCTCGTGCGCCGCGACACAAGACCTCAAAATCAAACCAAATCAAGCCTGCCGCGTGACGACGCAAGGGCAAAGTACGTCCCAAAATTGTAATGTCATGCGCCAATTCGGGCGTTGCGCCTTGTAAAGTTTCAAATCTGGTGCGCATTTTTTCGAGCGCTTCGGCATCGGCGGGCATTAAATACAAGGCTTCGCGTGTGAGTTCGCGCAACCGATAATCGTGTCCGCCATCGACATTCAACACCTGCAAATGCGCTTTTAATTGGGCAATGGCAGGCAAAAAACTCGCGCGATGCAAGCCGTCAGGATAAAGTCTGTCGGGTTCATAATTGGATGTCATGACCAAAACCACGCCTTGTGCCAACAAAGCGGGCATCAAGCGCCCCAAAATCATGGCATCGGCAATTTGGCTGACATGAAATTCATCAAAACATAACAAACGTACCTCTTTGGACAATTGATGAGCCAACACCATCAAAGGATCGGCCTGCCCTGCCACGCATTTTAAGCGTTGATGCACTTCATTCATAAAAACATGAAAATGCTGGCGCCGTTTGCGCTGATAAGGCACTGTTTCATAAAAAGCGTCCATCAATAAGCTTTTGCCCCGCCCGACACCGCCCCATAAATACAAGCCTTTCGGCGGGGCGGGTTGACGAAAACTGCGCCCCAAAAAGCGATTGCGCTGCTTTTTGAAGTGGATTAAAGCGTGCCATAAACTGTCGAGTTGCTCTATCGCTTGGGCTTGGGCTTCATCTTTCATAAAACCTGCTTGGGTTAAGCGCTCGGCGTACCAAGTTTTGGGGCTGATTGGTGGGTTAGTCGCGTTCATCGTATACCAGTTAAAAAGAAATCTACTTGAAACAAAAACAAAGCCAAGTTTGGCTTTGTTGGGAAAATGACCCGTAGTCAATAAAAAGCGATGCGCCTATTTTTCAGACTGCCAAGGCGCAACTTTCAGCAAAATCAACATACCTGGCACGGCCAAAACGGTGCACAAGTAGAAAAAATTCACCCAGCCCAATTGTTCGACCAACCAACCTGTGCTGGCGCCTAAAATTTTGCTGGGTATGGCCGCCAAACTGGTGAATAACGAAAATTGCACCGCCGCATAAATGGGGCTGGTGGCACGCGCAATAAAGGCCAGCGAGGCAACCGTTCCTAAGCCCACGCCAAAGTATTCAAAAGCCACCACGCCGCCCAATAACAGGCGTTCGTGAGCATGGATTTGCTCAAAAGGCCCTAAATAAGCCAACCAAGCAAAGCCTAAAATCGAGCCCAATTGCACCAAGCCAAAAATCCATAGCGCCCGATTCACGCCCAAGCGATTCATCCATAAGCCCCCCAATAAACCGCCGACTATCATCGGGATTAGGCTGGCTAATTTAACAACCGTGCCTAAATCTTCGTTACCAAAGCCCATTTCTTTATAAAAAACAGAAGACAAAGCCGTCGCCATGCCGTCCCCTAATTTATAAAACAAAATAAAAGCCAACACCCAAAGCGCCGACTGCACCCCTTCGCGCCGAACAAATTCTAAAAAAGGTTGACTGATGGCATCACTTAAACTTTTGGGGGCGGACGTTTGACTGCTGGGTTCGCTCACCACCGCGCTCAATATCAACCCCGGTAGCATAAACAAAGCCACTACGCCAAACACCGCAGGCCAAGCCATGCTTTGCGTCAAAATTAAAGCCAACGACCCAGGCACCAAGCCCGCCAAGCGGTAGGCATTAACGTGCCAACTCACGCCCAAACCTTGTTCTTTATCCGTTAAAATTTCGCGGCGATACGCATCAATGGCAATGTCTTGCGTGGCCGAAGCCACCGCCAAAGCCGTGCCCAACAAGATAATACACTCCAGTTGCGTCACTTCATGAAGTTGTCCAGCAAAAGACCAAGAGGCAAAAACATCGTTGGGCTGTAGCGGAAAAAACAAGCCAAACGAGGCAATCAAAGCCAAGCACAACAATTGGCTGGCTATCATCCATGTTCGCCGTCTACCGAGTTTTTGTATGGCGTAACGATCCAAAAGCGGCGACCAAAGCACCTTAAAAACATACGGAAAGGTCATTAACGTTAAGCCGCCGAGTTTGGCGATGCTCACACCGCCCTCTAGCAACCACACGCTTAACAAAGGAAAAATAAAAATCGGCAAACCCGAACTGAAACCGATACAAAAACAGATGGCCATTTTTTTGGTAAACAAAGCCGCGTACCAACTTGGCGCGGCATTGAACTCTGGATGGGCGTTAGACATCGTCAACTCGCTTTCACTTTTTTAGGGAAATCAATCGAAAAGGTTGGCCGCAACGTTGTGGCCAACCTTGCAATACTTTTAAATGTCTTTTAATGATTTTTCTATGTAGTGTTTTACGGTCAAAGCGTCGGCTTCAAAACTCACATACCGCTGGGGCAATCGCTCTAAAGCCTGCAATATGTCGGGTTTTGGTGGTTCATAACCCAAAGCCTCGGTCATCATTTCGGCAAATTTTTCAGGCAAAGCCGTTTCTAAACAAATCATGATTTCCTTGTCTTGACGCTGTTCACGTGCGACTTTTAGGCCATCGGCGGTGTGCGGATCGATGAGCAAGTCATCACTCAACGCCACGCTGCGTATGGTGGCCAACCGATCTTGATGTGTAGAACGTCCCGAAACAAAGCCGTATTGAGTTTGTACCAAGCTTTTTAAATGCGCCAAATCAAAGCCGCGCCCTTGATCCACTTCGCCCCACAATTGACGAACGACTTCTGGATTGCGCCCCGTCAAATCAAAAGCAAAGCGCTCAAAATTGGAGGCTTTGGAAATGTCCATAGACGGGCTGGAAGTCACTTGCGTTTGTGCGGACGTGCGGGGTTGATATTGCCCCAAAGAGAAAAAGTCATGCAACACGTCATTTTCATTGGTGGCCACCACCAAACGCGCAATTGGCAAACCCATAGAACGCGCAATATGTCCTGCGCACACGTTCCCAAAATTACCCGATGGGACGCAAAAACTCACTTGTTCGTCATTGCTTTGTGTCGCGTTAAAATAGCCTTTAAAGTAATACACGACTTGCGCCACGATACGCGCCCAATTAATCGAATTGACCGTGCTGATGCGATGTTTTTCTTTGAAAAGGGCATCATTTTGCACGGCTTTGACGATGTCTTGGCAATCATCAAAAAAGCCTTCTATCGCAATATTGTGAATATTTTCATCTTGCAAACTGTACATTTGGGCGCGTTGAAAAGCACTCATTTTCCCTGCTGGGCTCAACATAAACACCTCAATATTGGCTTTGCCGCGTAAAGCATATTCAGCCGCCGAGCCTGTATCGCCCGAGGTTGCCCCCAAAATGGTCAATTTTTGGCCTTTTTTGGCCAAAATGTATTCAAATAAATTGCCCAAAAACTGCATCGCCATGTCTTTAAACGCCAAAGTCGGGCCGTTGGATAAGGCCAATAAATGGATGCCTTCTTTTAGGGTTTTGAGTGGCGTAATGTCGGCGCTGCCGTACACTTCGGCGGTGTACGTTTTGTGCGTCAAGGCTTTTAAGTCTTCGGCTGGAATATCGGTGGCGTACAAACTCAAAATTTCAAACGCCAAATCGGCGTAAGATAAATCGCGCCATTTGGCCAACGTGGCCTTGTCTATGACGGGATAAGTTTCAGGCAAAATCAAACCGCCATCGGGCGCCAAACCCATTAAAATGCAATCAGAAAAAGACAATGGCGGCGTATTGCCGCGAGTAGAAAGATATTTCACAGATTTCCCCTTAACGATTTTTAGTAAAAAGCAAAAAAACAACATTAAACCTCATTCAAAGGCTTGTGGCCAACCTTTTTTACTCTTTTTTAGAGGAAAAGGTTGGCCACAAGGTTTTACAGCTTACTCAATGGCGATTTTGTCTATTTCTCCCATAATCCGCGCGGTTTCGTTCAGAGCCACAATGATTTGTTGATAATGCAAAATGTCTTCAACCGCGAGCGTGCGGCCTTTGCGGTCTTTGAGCCATTTTTGGGCAGGTTGATAACCGCCAATAAAAAAGTTCCACGCCACAGACGGCACTTTGTCAAAATATTGCGTGTCGTTGATGCTGACTTTGCCGTCTTTGTAGTCGATTTTAGTCACCAAATTATCGCCACTTTGCGGATATTGCGTGATGTATTGTTTGACCTCGGCGCTTTCTAATAAATGGATGGCGCGAAGTTGGCCGCCCAATTTGACCAAGTCCCAAAATGTCGCCGCGTCTTTTGGATACGGCACGCGCGGAAAATCAATTTTGAGAAATTCTTTGTAGTTGGCACGATACGTGGGCGAATGCAACACCGCATAACTATAATCCAACACATCAATCGGCGCAAAAACGTTGGCCGCATCGGCTTGTTCGGGCGATTCTGGCGTAAATGTCAATTTAAGCGACTTGGCCATTTTCTTGAGAATTTTTTCGTCTAAATTGGGTTTGCGCGCTTCGCCTTCTTCGAGTAAATCTTTCGTTTTATCAGTTGGGTAAAGGTAAAGCGGGAAAGTATTTCCTGAACCAAACCTACCTGCTGTTCCTGTTAAGTTAAATTCATTTATTGTTTTAGTACAAAAAACATATTGCCAATCTCCAACGCACTGTCTTGCAATAACAAGTCCAACATTGTCGCCTTTTAGAAAATGCTGCATGACTTCATTTCTTGGAGAATTTATCCAAAATTCATTTTTTTCAAATGGCAAAGTATATTGAACATCAAACGGGCGGTAATGAATGGGTATTATTCCTTTTGCATAAGCATTTTTTAAATCAGCCACGCGCCCTTCTTTACTTGTCCGTCTTGAATCTTTAATTTGATAGTCTGAATAAGGATTTGGCGAACTTAAAATACGTTCGACTGTATATTTAAGGTCTTGTTTTGATTTGAAAATAGCCAATCTATCGATACCCGTCACAATCCCTGTATTATTTAATGGAAATAATTCACTCACCGAAAATCCTGATTCGTATTTTTTTCTGCCTTCCTCATTTTTGGGGACAAAAAAGAAATTTGGGCTATTGGGTTTTAAGCGTTTAAAATCAATTTTTTTTAAAGAATTATTCAACAAAAAATCATATTTAACGGCACGTTTGCCATACAAATCGTAATGAAAAACTTGGCCTAATTCGTTGGCGGCTTTTTTGCCTGTTTTCACAAAAAGATTAATCGATACGCCTTGCATAATGTCAAACACATTTTGATCCACGCCGCCATCGGGCGCGGTTTCTTTCTTTTTGGCGTTGCCGTGCAAATCTATCGTATAAATTTTGTCGTAAGTTTTGAGCAAGTGCCAACGCATCCCCCTAAAAGTCGGGTTGTCTAAAAACCCATGCGGATTAATAAACGCCAAAATGCCACTGCCATTTTTCTCGATAAAATGTTGGCCGTAACGCAAAAACTTGACGTAATCGTCATTCAGCCAATGTTTTTTCTCATTAAAATGAACGCCATCAACGTATTTATAATCATCAATTAATTTCGCAATCCAAGCGCCATTGTTAGACGAAATACCACTGTAAGGCGGATTGCCGATGACGCACATCACGGGCGCATCGCGCTTGATGTGATTGGCCTCGTTGGCTTCAGTACTCAACCACTCTGCAAACAAAGTGTCTGCGTCGGGGTGGCTTTCTTCTAAACTATTGGTCAAATACACACGTAAGCGCTGGTTTTTTTTGGCCGCGCTGGGCGTGTAACCCAAGTCGGACAACAGCAAATCCAACTGCAAATGCGCCATGGCGTAACTGGCCATCAACAATTCAAAGCCATTTAAACGCGGCAACAAATCCGTTTCGACATACGAAGACCAAATGCCTTCTTGGCCTTTGAAACTTAGTTGCACGTGTTTAATGACTTGCGCCAAAAATGTGCCCGTGCCTGTGGCAGGGTCGAGAATTTGAACCGTGTGGAGCTCTTTTTCGACCAGCTTATCTTGAACTTTGATTTTACGGAGCATTTTACTGCTGTCAGCCAAACCCTGCGGCAAATCAAACTCACTTTTTAAAAGGTCATCAACAGCGCGCACCATAAAATCGACCACGGGCGCAGGCGTGTACCAAACGCCCCGCGCTTTGCGCAGTTTTGGGTCGTATTCACTCAAAAAAGTTTCGTAAAAATGAATAATCGGCGCTTCGGTTTGCGTAGATTTCCCATAATTTTTTAACAGCGCTTTAATATCACACGCCAAAAAAATCTCCACCAAATCATCGACTATCCATTTCATGCGGTCGTCCAAGTCTGGCCCCGCAATGTAACCAAATAATTTACGCAAAAAAGGATTGGATTTGGGAATTAATTCGGCCGCTTCCGATCGCGTAAACGTCGCCAAATCAGTATCATGCAACCGCGCCGCAAACAAGCCATAGGCAATGGTTTGCGCGTACACATCGGCAAAGCCATGAGGCGTGATGTCGTGAATTAGGATTTTCTTAAACGCGGTGAGTTGTTTTTTTAAGGAGCTGTCTTCGTTGTCGGTTTCGTCATGATTGAGCGCTTTTTCTATCACGTCAGACAACAAGCGCGCTTTACCTGCCATCATTTCGGCCAATTTTTTAGAGCTTTTGATTTCACCTTTTTTAAAACAAAACGCACGCATCAAATCGGTAAATTGCGCAAAATTGTCAGGCAAAGCCACAATTTTGTCGCCTTGAAGGTCGGCCACCGCAATGTCTGCAATCAGTTCACCGTCTCGGTAAAAGTGAAAATGTATATAATCTGTAAAAATTAAATTGCTTAAGGCGGCTTTATAACGGTCAAATTGTTCTTTATTGCCCAGTTTTTTTGCCCCAAATAAATCTTTATCGCCGATGTCTTTGGCCTCAATAAAACCAATCGGAATGTCTTTGCGCGTCAAAATATAATCGGGCGCACCACAAGCTTGGCGCTTGGGCTCGTTGGTCACGGCCACATCTGGCACCAGCGCCTCAAGCAAGTGTTGCAAATCGCCGCGATACGTGTGTTCGGTGGCGTTGCCCAATTGATAACGCTTATTCAACATCTCAACATACGAATGTAAAGTCATGATTTGTGGCCTCGATAAAAAAGAAGGTGAATTAGTCAATTTGTGTTGCGGCCAACCTTTTTCCCTTATTTTTCAAAACGAAAATAGAAAAAAGGTTGGCCACAAGTGACAACTTAAGCCACGCGATTGTGACGCTTAGGCGCTTGCTCTGGGGGTAATATGGGCAAACCCGACGCTTCAGCAATCAATTTTTGCGTAAAATTAGCCAATTCAAAACGGTTTTCAAACTGACAGGGCAACGCTTGAAAAGGGGGAATATAGCCAATTTCGGCCTGTAAATTTGGGACGCTTAAAATATTAAAAAGAGAGCCAAAAAAAGACACATCGCCAGAAAAACTGGGCTTGGCGGTATATTGCCCCGCATGAGTATATTTAATATAAAAAGGCAAAACCTGACCTTGAGACATCAAAATTGGCTCAAACAAAGCCGCTTTAAAGGGGTAAACACTCACACCTAAAGTGGTTTGTGCCTCAGGAAAAAAAGCGATACTTTTGCCCGAGGCCAGCTCTTGGCTTAAAGCCGAATTGACACGCAACGAGTCACGGCGATTTTTTCTATCAATAAAAATGGTGCCAGCGTTGGCCACCAACCAACCCACCACAGGCCAGCGCCGAATTTCTTGCATCCCCACAAAAGAACAAACGCTCGTGCTGTTAATCAACATAATGTCCAACCAAGCAATGTGGTTACCGACCACCAGCGTATTTTTTGGGGTCAATGTTTCAGGTGCATGGCCACTTTTAACCAAATCTATATTTAAAATGGCTAATAATTTGAGCGACCAAGCTTGCATTAAAAGCGCCTGCTCTTCCCAGTTTTTTTTGGGGTATTGCAAGGCAATCATTCTAAGACCAGCCAAAACATGAAATAACAACCCAAGCAATCGTTTCATGCGGGTAAAAACAGGCGTAACTTCCATAGTCATTTTATTTTTTCCTTCTTTCAAAAAAGTAACTCAAGCAGTGACCCAAAGAAAAAAGCCACGTTTTTCAACGTAGCTTTTTTTATATTGACATTTCCTTAAGTGGCAAGGAAATTTTTTTATTGGTGCGGAAGGAGAGACTCGAACTCTCACACCTTGCGGCGCTGGAACCTAAATCCAGTGCGTCTACCAATTTCG